>NZ_CP152003.1:3067573-3681088 GCF_038595065.1 Sutcliffiella sp. FSL R7-0096 | reverse complement strand
GTATTTCACTTTATACATCAAGTAGAACATCAATGAAAAGATGATGAGAAAAACAAAAATAGCCAAAAGGACACACTCCTTCTATATTCATTATCTTACTTATTATTTTAGCATAAGCATACAAGCTATATTGTAACGTGTTCGTGAACAAAATTCTACTTTTGCATTGGCTGTTTTCGTAATTCGTATTCACACATCAACCGTTATATTCGTTACTGTCGTGCTCTTTTCCCAGTTGTACTTAAAAATCTACTTAGAACCTTTAAAGTATGTAAGCAGTTAAAAGTCCAATTGCCGACTTTTCCTGTAAAAAGTCCAATTGCCGACTTTTTACTTGTAAATAGCAATAATCTTTGAGAAAAGAGCTTTTGCATTCAAATGGTTAATCCTTTGAGAACGTAGCAAACTGTGATTAAATAAAAGAAAAGATACAGTTGAAAGAGGGATACATACGATGAGGCAGCAAATTATAGATGAAATCAAGGCGCATGATACGGTGATCATCCACCGTCATGTGAGACCAGATCCGGATGCCTATGGGTCTCAATGTGGATTGGCGGAATTGATCAAGGAGAGTTACCCGGATAAGAAGGTGTATCGAGTCGGTAAAGGAGAGGAGTCATTGAACTTCTTGAGCAAGCTTGATGAGATACCAGACTCAAGTTATGATGGAGCGCTGGTGATTGTTTGTGATACGGCCAATACGGATAGAATTTGTGACCAGCGCTATAAGCTTGCCGCTAAATGGATCAAGATTGACCATCACCCAAATGAGGACAGATATGGGGATATGATGTGGGTGGATACGGATTCGAGTTCCACTAGTGAAATGATTTACGAATTGTATCTGGCCGGGAAAAACCAGGGATGGGTGATGACGAAAGAAGCCGCGAGACTGATTTTCGCTGGAATCATTGGCGATACAGGCAGGTTTCTTTTCCAGAGCACGAATACGAAGACATTTCAATATGCGAGTGAGCTGTTGAGCTACGGATTTTCCATGACAGAGCTTTATGATGAGCTGTATCGCACAAAGCTGCATATTGCTAAACTTAGCGGGTATGTGTTGGAGAATTTCTCCCTGCATGAGAATGGCATTGCTTCCATGAAGCTTACCCCTGCTATTCTGCAACGCTACAATGCATTGCCATCTGAGGCTTCTCAACTGGTCGGGATGCTCGGAAATATTGAAGGCATCCGAGCGTGGGCATTTTTCATTGAGGAATCTGATCAGATCCGTGTCAGACTCCGTTCAAAGGGGATGGTTGTCAATGAAATCGCGAAGAAATATAACGGCGGAGGTCATCCACTTGCCTCAGGTGCTTCCATCTACAAATGGGAAGATGCCGACCTTGTGCTAGCTGATTTGATAGAAGCATCAAGGGCGCAACTGCAAGGAGAATAGCACATGGCAAAAAGAGGAAGTGTCAATGAATAGACAGACGCTTCCTCTTTTATTCCATTTTTACAATCAGTAAATCAATTTCTATCGTTGTGTCGACGTAGAGGAAATCAACCTCAAAGTAGTATTTTTTATCATCCAACGAGTAACTCTTGTTTTCAATCACCTTGATCAGCAACTCTTTGTTGTCTTTTATGCTTGCGATATCTTTTGAGATCAAATGGTTCAGGTCATCTGTGATCCTTGCGACGATGGAGGAACGGCTGAAAGAGTTGAGCATATATTTTTCATGATTGATGATGGATATCTTGAAGTCTTCAATTTTCAGCTGATCTTTTTCTTCCTTCAGCTTGTCATTGTCCTCTGTAAGAATATGAATTCTGTCTTTGTAACTTTTGACTTCATCTTTATATTTCTTCAAATCGCTGAGATTCTTCTCTAATGTGATTCCGTACATCAGCATGAATATCAGCCATCCAACAATCGCCCCAATCACTACTCCGGTAAAGAATCGTTGCCATCCTGGATCCCGGTTATACGGAGGCACCCTCATATTACAATGTCTCCTGTGTCAGCCAGCTAATGATTAGTGCCCCTGTTTGAGCTCCGCCGGTAGCGGAAATGATTAGAAGCAATTGTTTGACAAGAAATTTTGTTTCTCCATTGAACAATCCCTTTTCCAGATTATAAAAGGTGTCAAAGGTGCCACCGATGGCTGCCACAATGGCCCATATTTTCAGGCTGTTAGCCAAACGCCACATCCTTGTAAGAGGAGGGTCTCCGACTAGGAAGGCGGCAATGCCTCCGATGATGGCTCCTCCGAGTATAACCCCGACTGCGATAAAAAAACTGAATATCAGGGTTGCGATAAATGGATCTTTAACGTCCATTTTCATCATCCTTTCTGTCCTTAATCATATATATGGACAGGAAGTGGCAAGTATGTGATGTTAATGGAGAAGTTTCAGGATTGTTTTTGTGACAGGGAAGCCCCTATAATGAATGTAATAAATGGAAGCGTTAAGTAAGGTGTGATGATTAATGAGTTTTGTTCATTTACATATAAAAAGCAGTTACAGCCTACTGAATAGTTCTGTCCGTTTTTCTAAGCTGATGGAGCGGGCAAAGGAGTTGGGGTTAACCTCTCTTGCCCTGACAGATGAAGATGTTATGTACGGTGCGGTGGACTTTTACAAAGCATGCAAGGCTGCGAACATAAAGCCTATTATCGGGCTGACTCTTTCTGTCCTCGCGAAGGAGGAGGATGAGGAGTCTGCGTACCCTGTCCTTCTTTTGGCAATAAATAAACAGGGGTTTACCAACCTGATGAAGCTGTCCAGTATTGTTCAGACGAAAGCCCTTCAAGGGGTCCCGAAAAGGTGGCTGAAGCATTACGCAAGTGGGCTGATTGCGATCTTGTCGGGTGCAGATTCGGAATTGGCGCATATGGAGGAACAGACGGCAGTTGTGTATAAAGAAATGTTCGGGAAAGACCATGTTTACCTCGGCGTCGACCGAAATTCCGATGCGGCTCGTGTGCAGTCGGAAAACACCCGTAATAGACATATAGACTTGCCGATCGTCGCTTTGAGCAAGGTGCACTATCTCCAAAAGGAAGATGTGTTTGTTTATGAATGCCTTCGTAGCATCAAGCAGGGAACGAAACTAGAATCAATTCCAAAAGAGTCGCCGGATTACTTGCGTACAGCAGGAGAAATGGTCCAGATGTTTGAAGATATCCCGGATGCTTTGGAAAACACCATCAAGATATCCAATCAGTGTCATGTGGAAATCGAGTTCAATCAATCGGCACTTCCAAGCTATCCAGTGCCAGAGGGTGAGAAAGCGGATTCTTATCTCGAAAATTTGTGTTGGGAAGGGCTTAAGGCTCGAATTGGCGAAGTCCCGCCACGGTATGGAGAACGCCTGAACTATGAACTTGAAGTAATCAAAGGGATGAAGTTCAGTGACTACTTCTTGATTGTATGGGATTTCATGTACTTTGCAAGGAATGCAGGCATCCTGACAGGTCCCGGACGGGGGTCTGCGGCAGGGTCTCTTGTTGCATACAGCTTGTTCATTACAGATGTGGATCCGATTCGTCATGACCTGCTTTTTGAACGTTTCTTAAATCCAGAACGGATTACGATGCCTGATATTGACATTGATTTTCAGGATAATAAGCGGGATGAAGTGATTCGGTATGTTGCGGAAAAGTACGGGCAGCTCCATGTGGCGCAAATTATCACATTTGGAACCCTGGCAGCCAAGGCAGCATGGCGGGATGTAGCGAAAGTGTTGAATCTTTCGGGAAAAGAATTAGAGATGATATCAAAGATGATACCTTCAAGACCGGGTATAACGCTTGAGGCAGCATATAAGGAAAATGACAGGCTGCAAAAAGCGATTAATGAGACAAAAGAAAGACAACGCGCCTTTCAAACAGCTCAAAAGATAGAAGGGTTGCCGCGTCATTCCTCTACCCATGCAGCGGGAGTAGTCATCACGGAAAGTCCGCTCACGGAAATGATTCCTATACAAGAGGGACAAGGGGATATCTATCTTACGCAATTTACGATGGAAACATTGGAGGAACTTGGGCTTCTGAAAATGGATTTCCTCGGATTGAGGAACCTGACCATGATTCAAAGCATCCGCTATCAGGTGAAAAAAGAGACCAAAACAGAAGTGGATGTCATCCCAATGGATGACCAGGCAACCTTCCGACTTTTAAGTGACGGGGACACATCGGGGATCTTCCAGCTAGAATCGCCTGGCATGAAGAAAGTGCTGACAAAGCTCAAGCCAACAAACTTAGAAGATATCGTCGCGGTGAACGCCTTGTATCGTCCAGGTCCGATGGAACAAATTCCTTTATTCATTGACCGGAAACACGGAAGAAAACAGGTTGATTACCCGCACCCCGACTTGATTCCCATCCTTGAGAAAACTTTTGGGGTCATCGTCTATCAGGAGCAGATCATGCAAATTGCTGCTGTGATGGCAGGCTTTTCATTAGGAGAGGCCGACCTTTTGAGAAGAGCGGTTGGAAAGAAGAAGAAGGATGTGTTGGCACAAGAACGTGCCCATTTTGTGGAGGGCTGTTTGAAAAAGGGCTATGACAACCAAGTTGCCAATGCAGTCTACGATCTGATTGTTCGTTTTGCCGACTACGGTTTTAACAGGAGTCATGCGGTTGCCTACAGTATGATTTCTTATGAATTGGCCTACCTGAAGGCGAATTACCCGAAGATATTCATGGCAATCCTGTTATCGAGCGTGATGGGGAATGAGCAGAAACTTTCCCAATATATTACGGAAACAAAGAGAAAAGGGATCAAGGTCCTGCCCCCATCCATCAATAAGAGCGGAATTGGCTTCCAAGTGGAAAAGGATGGGGTGCGCTTTAGTCTGTTGACCGTAAAAGGAGTCGGTGTACAAGCTATAAAAGCACTGATGGAAGAGCGGAAAAAGAAGCCTTTTGCCGATCTGTTCGATTTCTGTAACAGAGCCGCATCCAAGCTCAATCGCAAAACGATGGAAATGCTTATCTATTCAGGTTGCATGGATGAGTTCAAGGAAGACAGGGCGACGCTTCTGGCAACCTTGGATGTTGCTCTGCAGCATGCCGAACTTGTCATGCCATCCGATGATAATCAAATAGATTTTTTCATGGAAACGGAGTTTGATATTAAGCCTAAATATGTGAAAGTGGAGCCATTGCAGCTGACAGAACAGCTGCAGTTAGAAAAAGAGGCGCTAGGATTCTATCTTTCCAAACATCCGACAGAACCATACTCCTCCTATTTCCAGCTGGCGGGTGCTTTGCTAATATTGGACCTTCCTTCAAGCAATCAGAAGAAAGTACGAATCGGGAGCTTCATCTCCAATGAACGGGTCATACGTACGAGAAAAGGGGATCTAATGGCCTTTCTCACACTTTCCGATCAATCGGGTGATATGGAGGCCGTCGCTTTTCCAGAACTTTATAAGCGGTTTTCTCACCTGTTGAAAACGGGAGAGACATTATTGGTAGAGGGCAATCTGGAAGAGAGGGAAGGAAAAACGCAACTTATTCTAAAAGGCATAACGGAAATAGATATGCTAATGGAGGAACACGCACATCTTATCGGAGATCTATTTTTACAAATAGATGAAGAAAAGCATGAAAAGGAAGTATTTTTGCACCTTCAAAAAGTATTAAAGCAACATCAAGGGCCATCTCCTGTATATGTTCATTACATCCGCGCGAAGAAAACGATAAAGCTGCAGCCGTCGTTCTTTGTGGCCCCAACGGAAGAGTGTTTACTCAAGCTTAGGACCTTACTAGGGGAAGGGAATGTCGTATTCAAAAAATCTTTACAATGATTAATATTATGATATAGTTAACAGGGAGGTGGTCAGACCACCTTTTCCTGGTTTTTAAGTATAAATGAAATCGTTAATATAGCAGTTTCCGAGTACAGTCAGAACCACAAATAGCAAGGGGGACAAGAATTGTGTCTTTAAAAGAAGAAGCATTACATATGCATAAAGTCCATCAAGGGAAATTAGAATCCAAATCAAAAGTGCCGGTTAGAAATGCGAAAGATTTGAGTCTTGCCTATTCACCAGGCGTAGCCGAGCCATGCAAGGCTATTTACGATGATAAGAATAAAGTATATGACTATACCATGAAGGGGAATATGGTTGCGGTAGTCTCAGATGGGACGGCTGTACTTGGACTTGGAAACATTGGTCCTGAGGCGGCTTTGCCTGTTATGGAGGGGAAAGCAGTTTTATTCAAGAGCTTCGCAGGGGTTGATGCATTCCCAATCTGCTTGAATACAACAGATGTGGATAAGATTGTTGAGACTGTAAAGCTTCTAGAACCTACTTTTGGGGGAGTGAATCTCGAAGATATTGCCGCTCCGAATTGTTTTGTGGTGGAAGAGCGTCTTAAGAAAGAAACCAACATCCCGATTTTTCATGATGATCAACACGGTACAGCCATTGTAACCGTGGCGGGACTTGTCAATGCCCTGAAGTTGGTAGGAAAGAATATCGGGGAAATAAAAGTGGTGGCAAATGGTGCAGGTGCAGCAGGTATTGCCATTATTAAATTATTATATCGCTATGGTGTAAGGGATATTACCATGTGTGATTCCAAAGGGGCCATCTATGAAGGTCGTCCATATGGCATGAATAGCGTAAAAGCAGAAGTGGCAACTTACACAAACCGTAATAAAGTTGAGGGAAGCTTAGCGGATGTAATGAAGGGTGCGGATGTATTTATCGGTGTTTCCGTGGAAGGTGCGTTGACGCAGGCGATGGTCGAAAGCATGAACAAGGACTCTATCATCTTTGCCATGGCCAACCCAAACCCTGAGATTATGCCAGCTGAAGCAAAGCTTGCTGGGGCAAGTGTCATTGGAACAGGCCGTTCCGATTTTCCTAATCAGGTAAATAACGTCTTGGCATTCCCGGGCATCTTCCGTGGAGCATTGGATGTCAGGGCGACCCATATTAATGAGCAAATGAAAATCGCGGCAGTGGAAGCTATTGCAAGTCTTGTGGCACCTGATGAGTTAAGTGCCGATTATGTTATCCCTGCACCGTTTGATCCACGTGTCGCACCGGCGGTTGCTGCAGCAGTGGCTAAGGCGGCAATGGAAACGGGAGTAGCGAGAATACAGGTCGATCCGGAAGAAGTAGCCGAAAAAACAAGACGCGCTGCCGTTATCGGAAAAAGTGAATAGTCCATGACAACACCTACAAAAATGTATTTGGAGATTGTCAAAAAGATTCGCGCCATCATCGTGGAGGACGGCTTAAAAACAGGAGACAAGATCCCTTCAGAACGAGAACTGTCCGACAGGCTGAATGTCGGGCGTTCTTCCGTCCGTGAAGCGCTTCGAGCATTAGAGCTCCTTGGGCTCATTGAAACAAGGCGTGGGGAAGGGACATTTATCAAAGATTTTAAAGAGCATCACCTTGTAGAACTTTTGGGGACATTCATTCTGGAACAGGATAAAACCAAGAATGACCTATTGGAAACGAAGCTGGAAATAGAAAAGTCATGCCTACAGCTATTCATGCAGAAAGCTGTTGCCAAAGACTATCAAACGCTGAGCAGTATGATAGTCTCAGCTCCTAGTAGAACCGATTTTTTCAAAGAAGTGGTTACCATTTTGGATAACAGTTTGATGCTAAGGATCTGGACACTTGTAAATAGTTATGCACGTATTATCGTAAAGGATAATATGATAGAAAGTGGTGTGTATGAAGATTTACTAGAGGCGATGAGAGAAAATCATGCACAACAAGCGATAAAGTTATATGAAAAACATTTTGCGGAATTTGTCGATGGAAAGTAGACAAGAATCTACAACATCCTTCGAGGGGTTTCCGTTACATTAACAGTATGAGAAAAATGGTAAGTAGAGGAATTTGTTTATTGAAATAATGTTAACAGCCTTACTTGCCTATCTTTTGACCTGTTATTAGTACCAAATACCAAAGCTAAGTAACAATGTCTGAGAGTTTAACCTTTGAATAGTAGATGAGTGGGAAAATACTAGTCAGCTTAAGTATCCTTTTTACTCAAATAAAGGGAGGTTCTGTTGTTTTGTTAAAGGATTTGTTTACAAAAAAGAAAAAATACGCATCCATTCCCTCCGAACAAGCACACCAAGATGTGCCGGAAGGAATCATGACCAAATGTCCAAGTTGTAAGAAAATCATGTACACAAAAGAATTGATGAAAAATTTGAAGGTGTGTCTGCACTGTGGCCACCATCATCCGATGAATGCAAAAGAGAGAATTCAAAGCTTATTAGATAAAGGGAGCTTTAAGGCATATGATGTGGAAATGGTATCTGAAAACCCACTGAATTTTCCTAACTATCTAGAAAAGCTTGAAGGAGATCAAAAGAAAACAGGCATCAATGAGGCAGTTGTAACAGGAGAGGGGACCATTAACAGCTATCCGCTTGTAATTGCAGTCATGGACTCTACTTTCCGTATGGGAAGCATGGGATCGGTAGTCGGGGAGAAGATTACTCGTGCTATTGAAAAAGCAAAAGAGAAGCGGGTCCCATTCCTTATTTTCACCGCTTCTGGTGGTGCGAGGATGCAAGAAGGGGTATTAAGTTTAATGCAGATGGCTAAAACTAGTAGTGCCTTGAAGTTGCATAGCGAAAGTGGCGGATTGATCATATCTGTGATGACACACCCTACTACCGGTGGGGTTTCTGCAAGTTTTGCCTCACTTGGAGACTATAACTTTGCAGAACCTAAGGCATTGATTGGCTTTGCTGGGCGACGCATCATTGAACAGACCATCCGCGAGGATCTTCCGGAAGACTTCCAAACAGCAGAATTTTTATTGAAGTGTGGTCAATTGGATGCGGTCATTCCTCGTCTTGATTTAAAAGAAACCTTAACAAATGTACTAGATATTCACCAAGGAGAGGGGGAGACGAGATGGTAGGAGAAATGGAGTTTGAAAAACCTGTTGTGGAACTTCGAAAGAAAATAGGAGAGTTGAAAGAGTTCACAAAAAATAGCGATATGGACCTTTCTACTGAAATAGAAAAGCTAGAAGTCAGACTCGAAAAGCTAGAAGCAGATATCTATGGAAATCTTTCACCGTGGGATCGTGTTCAAATTGCCAGAAATCCTGAACGTCCAACAACCCTTGATTATATTGAACGGGTATTTACTAATTTCCTTGAATTGCATGGAGATCGTTATTACGGAGATGATGAGGCCATCGTAGGGGGAATCGGAAAATTTGAAGGCGTTCCTATCACCATCATTGGCCACCAACGCGGAAAGGATACGAAAGAAAACATCCGCCGTAACTTTGGTATGCCTCATCCAGAAGGATACCGAAAAGCATTGAGGCTGATGTACCAAGCCGAAAAGTTCAACAGGCCGATAGTATGCTTCATCGACACGAAGGGTGCCTATCCAGGGAAGGCTGCAGAAGAGCGTGGGCAAAGTGAAGCAATCGCTAAAAACCTGTTTGAAATGGCCGGATTAAAGGTGCCAGTCATCTGTATCGTCATCGGGGAAGGTGGAAGTGGCGGAGCGCTTGCGCTAGGTGTCGGCAACCATGTGCATATGCTAGAGAATTCCACCTATTCCGTCATATCACCAGAAGGTGCGGCAGCCATTCTATGGAAGGATGCAAGCCTTGCAAAAAAGGCAGCAGAATCTATGAGAATCACTGCACCTGACCTTTTTGACCTTGGAATCATCGATAAAATTATTCCTGAAGCAATGGGTGGGGCGCATAAGAATGTGGATTTCCAGGCGCAGGGGATCCGTGAAGTCTTGAAGGAGTCTCTTCAGGATTTAATGCCTCTTAGCGCGGATGAATTGATCGAACATCGTTATGCAAAATATAAACGGATCGGAGCCTTCTCCTTCAAGGAGCAGCTAAAGCCCGAAAAGATAAATCAGTAAATGCAGGACGGGTTTTTTCTCCCGTCCTTCTTTTTTTCACCTGAAATCTTTTATCTTTCTATTGATTTAGAAAAAATATGGGTATCCTTAGAAGTAGGCACAGTGGACAGTGGCAAACACAGGAGTACATCACCCATATTAAATAGGTAGGAAACAGACCCTCTAAAGAATGGCAAAAAAAACCACCTCAAATAAAAGCGCATACATAAATATAATCGACAGATTTCAGTTGTTTTCGACATATCTTCGTGGTAATTTTTATTATGGAGACTTTACATACCACTCATTTTTCAAATAAAATAAATGTTTGGGTATACGTTTATAGGCAAATTAGCTCAAGAGGTGAAATAAATGAAACGAATAGGCGTTCTAACAAGTGGTGGAGATGCACCAGGGATGAATGCTGCGGTCCGTGCAGTAGTAAGAAAAGCCATATTTCATGATATGGAAGTGTTCGGAATTTTCCGTGGGTATGCGGGATTGATCGATGGGGACATCAAGAAGCTTGAAATAGGTTCCGTTGGAGACATCATTCATCGTGGTGGCACCATGTTATATTCTGCAAGATGTGAAGAATTTAAAACGATAGAGGGTCAGCTTAAAGGAATCGAAAACCTGAAAAAGCATGATATTGAAGCATTGGTTGTCATTGGTGGAGACGGTTCCTATCAAGGTGCCAAGAAATTGACGGAACACGGCTTTCCTTGCATTGGTGTACCAGGCACTATTGATAATGACATTCCAGGTACCGATTTTACAATTGGCTTTGATACGGCGCTGAATACTGTTATCGATTCCATTGACAAAATCCGTGACACGGCAACTTCTCATGAACGTACGTATGTGATCGAAGTGATGGGACGTCATGCAGGAGACTTGGCACTTTGGGCAGGACTTGCGGGTGGTGCAGAAACTATCCTTATCCCTGAGGCGAAAGATGACATGCAGGAAGTCATTGCAAGGCTGAAACGCGGAACGGAACGTGGGAAAAAGCATAGTATCATCGTTGTAGCTGAAGGAGTTGGCAGCGGTGTTGAGTTCGGTAAGAAAATAGAGGACGAAACAAATTTTGAAACACGTGTCAGCGTACTGGGTCACATTCAACGTGGGGGCTCACCAACAGCGTTTGACAGAGTGCTTGCTAGTCGCTTAGGTGCTCGGGCAGTGGAACTATTAATGGAAGGTCAAGGTGGAAGATGTGTAGGAATCCAAAGCAATGTGCTTGTGGATCACGACATCATTGAGGCTTTATCTAAATCCCACTCCATCGACACAAAAATGTATGACCTTTCTAAAGAACTTTCCATCTAGCAATATAAGCGTATTGGAATCGTTTTCATTACCAGGTTCTTGAGGCTTATGTTGGTGTAATGACACTCTATTGCTTTATAATATAAAAGGATGATAAGAACGGTATATAATTAGGAGGAAACTTTACATGAAAAAAACCAAAATTGTTTGTACGATTGGACCAGCCAGTGAAAGTGTCGAGACGTTAATTCAACTGATTGACGCAGGCATGAATGTTACTCGCCTGAATTTTTCACACGGAGATTACGAAGAACATGGAGCACGTATCCGCAACATTCGAGAAGCGGTTGAGCGCACAGGTAAAAATGTCGCGATTCTTCTAGATACGAAAGGTCCTGAAATCAGAACGCATACCATGCAAGATGGTGCAATTGAATTGGAGCAAGGGAAAGAAATCATCATTTCCATGGAAGAAGTAATTGGAACGACTGAAAGATTCTCCATTACCTATCCTGGATTATTGAAAGATGTAAACCCTGGTTCCCGCATCCTTTTAGATGATGGACTTATCGGCTTGGAAGTTCTTGAGATCGGAAACAATGAGATCAGAACAAAAATCCTGAACTCCGGTACATTAAAAAACAAAAAGGGTGTTAACGTTCCTGGTGTAAAAGTAAATCTTCCTGGAATTACCGAAAAAGATGCAAATGATATCCGTTTCGGAATCGAGCAAGGAGTGGATTTCATTGCGGCATCTTTCGTGCGTCGCGCGTCTGATGTGCTTGAAATTCGCGAATTATTAGAAGCACATGATGCTGCGGACATTCAGATTATCCCTAAAATCGAAAACCAAGAGGGAGTTGACAACATCAACGAAATCTTGGAAGTATCTGACGGCTTGATGGTTGCACGTGGAGATCTTGGTGTGGAAATCCCTGCAGAAGAGGTTCCTCTTGTACAGAAAGATCTTATCAAAAAATGTAACCTTGCTGGAAAGCCTGTTATCACGGCAACTCAAATGCTTGATTCCATGCAACGCAACCCACGTCCAACTCGTGCAGAAGCAAGTGACGTAGCGAACGCAATCTTTGATGGCACAGATGCGATCATGCTTTCTGGTGAGACGGCTGCAGGTTCCTACCCTGTTGAAGCGGTTCAAACAATGCATAACATCGCGTCCCGTGCAGAACAAGCATTGGCTTATGGTGAAATCCTTTCTAAGCATAGCAAGCAAGCTGCGCTGACAGTAACTGATTCAATTGGTCAATCTGTCGCTTATACAGCGATCAGCTTGGACGTTTCTGCAATCGTAACACCAACGGAAAGTGGACATACAGCACGTATGATTTCCAAATACCGTCCAAAGGCACCAATCGTTGCGGTCACTTCTTGTGAAGCGGTTTCCCGTAAGCTAGCATTAGTTTGGGGTGTGTATCCACGCATTGGCCGTCAAGCGACTTCTACGGATGAAATGTTGGATGTTGCAGTGGAAGAATCCCTGAACACAGGTATCGTTTCCCACGGTGACTTAATCGTTATTACAGCTGGTGTTCCGGTTGGGGAAAAAGGCACAACGAACTTGATGAAAATCCATGTTGTTGGAGACGTGCTGGCAAGTGGACAAGGTATCGGCAGAAAATCTGCTTTCGGTAAAGTAGTAGTGGCAAAAACAGCTGAAGAAGCTGCTGAAAAGATGACACAAGGTGCCATCTTCGTAACAAACGGCACTGACAAGGATATGATGCCTTCCTTGGAAAAAGCATCTGCCTTAATTACGGAAGAAGGCGGTTTGACTAGCCATGCTGCAGTTGTTGGCTTGAGCCTTGGCATCCCGGTAATTGTTGGAGTAGAGCTCGCAACTTCCGTTCTGAAAGACGGACAGGAGATTACAGTGGACTCCTCAAGAGGCACCATCTACTCTGGCCACGCAAGCGTACTTTAATAGTGGGCATGACCCCTTATATCCCGGCATATGCTGGGATGTAGGGGGCTTTTTTGTATTTACCTAAATCGGTTGATTTACGTGTATAGGCTGACTTTTATCTTATGTACACAACTGAAATTAGAGTAATCCTCTTATTTTTGGTATAATTGATTGGAAGTTTGGTTTTAAAGAAATGGGGTTGTCCTCTTATGTTTAGAATTTTATTGGCATTAATAATCGTTGTACCTGCATTGGAGATTTGGGTCCTTATCACCGCAGGAAAGCTGATTGGGGCGATACCAACGATCCTACTAATCATCCTAACCGGAGTCTTGGGAGCTTGGTTGGCAAAATACCAAGGGATTTCGGCGCTAAGAAGTGCACAACAAAAAATGAATAGCGGACAGATGCCCGGTGAGGTCATTATCGATGGTCTATGCATTTTAATAGGAGGCGTAGTACTTTTAACTCCTGGATTCATTACGGATGCGATTGGCTTTGCCTTGCTATTGCCAATAACAAGAAATATGATCAAGCCATCCATCATGCGTGCTATACGTAATAGGATGGATCGCGGGCAATTTATTGTGATTAATAGAAGATAATAGATTAACGAAAAAGGCGGTGGTGGAAATTCCATTGCCTTTTCTTCAAATCATGATAATATAAAAAAATAGGCAGAGAGCCTTGTAAAAAATGTAAAATCAGTTTGGGGGAAATAGAATGAAACATTGGTTGAAAATATTGCTGGTGTTAACCTTGGTTTTATCTGGACTTAGTTTAACGAACGTTGTACAAGCTGCCGGTGGAGAAGATGAAGAAGAAAGCATCAATGAAAAGTTCGGCTTGCCGATCGTAGTGTATGGCGGGACGTTGAATGACGACCAAAAACAAGAAGTTCGAAACCTCTTGAAAGTAAAAAATCCAGAAATGGTAGAAGAAATAACAGTCACAGGTGAGGACCTTGTTAAATACATCGACGGAGAAGATCGTAATGCACGTATGTTCTCTTCCGCTAAAATAACTCGGAAAGAAAAAGGCGAAGGCCTTGTCATAGATAGGGCGACTCCTGAAAATATTACACAGGTTACCGATGATATGTATGCGAATGCCCTGTTGACTGCAGGTATTGAAGACGCAGAAGTAATTGTCGTCTCTCCGGTAAAGGTTAGTGGACACTCAGCATTGGTTGGTATTTATAAGGCCTATGAGGTGAGTGGAGAAGAACTTGATAAAGACCGTATGGAAGTGGCAAATGAAGAGTTGAACATTGCTACCAAACTTGCAGAAGAAGAAGGCATGGATAGTGAAAAGGTTAGTGAATTACTGACAGAGATCAAGAAACAGATTGCAGAACAAAAGCCCGCTACCCGTGAAGATGTAGAGAGGATTGTAGAAGAACAGCTTGCGAAATTAAACATTGAGTTGAGTGAAGCGGACAGACAATTACTGATTGATCTGTTTGAAAAGATGCGTTCACTCAATATCAATTTTGATAATGTAAAACAGCAACTAGAGGATATCTCTAAGGACATCAAGAATAGAATTGAAGAAGTTGTGGGAGATGAAGGATTTTGGCAAGGTGTAGCCGATTTCTTCCGTGACTTATTCCAGTCCATTGTGAATCTCTTCAAATAGGATATGTGACCGCTTTCTCTTTAGGGAGGAGGCGGTTTTTTAGTAGTGATAAAGCCCTCTGTGACGCAGGGATGAATTGAGAGAGGTCTTCATGAAGGGGATGAAGACCACAGTGACGCGGGAAAGGAGTGGGAGAAGTCGTCATGGAAGGAATGAAGACCTCCGTGTCGCAGGAATCGAGCGGGAGAAGTCTTCAGGAAGGTTCAGAACCGTCCAGTGGTAAGCGCAGAAAAAAGTGCCCGTTCCTCATCTAAAGAAACAGGCATCTACCTATCCAACAAAACTAATCTCCCTACACAATTTTATTTTTCCCCACAACAAACAAATAGATATCCTTTATCACATCTGCCTTCCAGAGCGTGTTGAAAATGACTACGGTAACCGGACCGACGATCAAGCCAAGAAAGCCAATCAACTTGAATCCAATAAACAAGCTGACCAATGTGGCCAGTGGATCAAGTCCGATACTAGAAGACAGGATTTTTGGTTCCATTAACTGGCGTTGGACAATTACAATCAAATATAGAACTCCAAGTCCGATTGCGAGGGGGAGGTTCCCGCTGATTGCCAAAAAGATAATCCAAGGCACAAACACCAGCCCTGTGCCAAGATATGGGATCAAATCGACCAATCCGATAATCAAGGCTACCGTAATGGCGTACTCGACACGCAATATCAATAATCCTATTAAAACGATGATGGTCGTGATGGAAATGAGTGTTGCCTGGGCACGCATGAACCCGAAGAATGCTTTCTTAAGGCTTAAGAAAACTTTGGTTAGGCTACCCTGTGCTTTCATTGGCGTGATCCGTTTCAACCTAGCTTTATGCTTGAACCAATCCTTGCTGATGAAGAAGGTGGCCAGCAAGGAAAAAATCAGGACGGTTGCTACACTTGGTATCCATGTAATAAGCTTAGGGAGATTGGTCAAGAAGGTTTGAATAAACTCTCCTACGGTACTCGCCACCGTTGCGCCGAAATTTTCAATATTCGTCAATAGGGACTGTTGTTGCCCTTCTTCCAAGCTGTGGAACAAGTTGCTGATCTGATTGAAAAAGGGGAGTATTTCCATGACGACAAATTGTTCTACATACACAACCAAGGTTTCAAAATGCCCAGGTACCACTTTTGCCAAGTACTCTGTACCGGATACAATTTCTACAATTAATAGAGTGACTACCCCAGCGACGGTGGCAAATACAGCCATCAATGATAGGAAGACCGCCAAGCTCCTGGGAAGTCGACCTTTTGTTTCAAGGAGATTGACAAGAGGATTAATAAGAAATGCAAGAATTAATGCAGTGATGAATGGATAAGCGATAGAGAATAAATAATAGAAAGAGATAAGGCCAATCGTGATGATGGATAGAACCAGGAGGAGTCTGAAAAAGATATGTACATAGTTCCAGTTCAACAAAAACACCCCTTACTGCCAGAAATTCCTTATAAATAATTTTACAACCTACACCATACTTTTCATAGTTTTATATTTTACAATTTGGAAAATTCAGTACAATGCCAATCCTTTTTCTTTCTCTTTTCCATATGGTAGTATGAAAATTAGGGTCATGTGTTTGGAAGGATGGAAACAAAATGTTTAGTCAAGCTACTTTATTTTTACTAGTACTTCTTTTAATAGGTTTTATTGCTAAGAATCCATCCTTGATGTTTGCTGTTGCTGTTTTGCTTGTTATTAAAGTTATTGGTATGGATAATAAAGTATTCCCTTATCTTCAATCTAAAGGAATCAATTGGGGAGTAACGATCATTACCATAGCGGTTCTTGTACCAATAGCTACTGGTGACATAGGGTTCAAGCAGCTGCAGGAGGCGCTGAAATCCTCATATGCTTGGGTGGCACTAGGGGCAGGAATAGCGGTTGCACTTATTGCAAAAAGCGGTTTGACCTTGCTTGCCAACGATCCGCATATCACCACAGCACTTGTGTTTGGTACCATTCTTGCCGTTTCTTTGTTCAATGGAGTGGCAGTCGGTCCATTGATTGGGGCGGGAATAGCCTATCTTGCAATGAAGGTAGTCGAGTATTTCACCTAAGGGAATATTCACAAATTGTTTTTTCGTAATAATATTTTTTGAAGGACTTTTCTTCTTTTCATTCACAAAAGACTGAAAATTGTTTATAATAGGGACAAGGACACTTCCTTCCTACTTAGCAACAGAAACATTGTTCGCCGAAAATGCGCGCGCACCCATGAATGCAATGGATATGGCGCTTATTTTTATGAATGGAAATGTAAGCATTTTCTTAGTTTGCTAGATTCTGAATTGATAAATTACTCTTTATAATTATGCAGAGATATGATTTTTATCATTATGTTGAGCAAGCGTTCGGGTGAGCAATGGTAGAAAAGGATTTGGGGAAATTTTCACATAAAGGAGAGGTTTCAAATGACAACAACTAAAGGTCTAGAAGGAATTGTAGCAACAACTTCCGCTATCAGTTCCATTATTGACGACACATTAACGTATGTTGGCTACAACATTGATGACTTAGCAGATCATGCTAGCTTCGAAGAGGTAATCTATCTTTTATGGCATCAAAAGCTGCCAAACAAGGAAGAGTTAGCTTCCCTTAAGAAGGAGATTGCAGAAAATGCTGCGCTTCCTGAAGAAGTGATCAACCATTTCAAAACGTACCCAATCGACAAAGTCCATCCGATGGCTGCTCTTCGTACTGCTGTATCCCTACTTGGGCTCTATGATGCAGAAGCAGATAACATGGATCCGGAAGTAAACTACCATAAGGCTGTCCGTCTGCAAGCTAAAATGCCAACAATTGTGACAGCGTTCTCAAGAATCCGCAAAGGCTTAGACCCTATTGCCCCAAGAACAGACCTTGGTATGGCTGCGAACTTCCTATACATGCTGACTGGGGAAGAGCCATCCGAAGTGGCAGTCGAGGCATTCAATAAAGCATTAGTACTTCACGCTGATCATGAGCTGAATGCATCTACGTTCACTGCACGTGTATGTGTAGCGACATTGTCTGATGTCTATTCTGGTGTTACTGCAGCAATCGGCGCGTTAAAAGGTCCATTGCACGGCGGAGCAAACGAAGCGGTAATGAAGATGCTATCTGAAATCGGTGAAGTGGACAACGCAGAAAGCTATATCCGCGAAAAACTTGCAAATAAAGAAAAAATCATGGGCTTTGGCCACCGTGTATACCGCCAGGGAGATCCTCGTGCGAAGCATTTACGCGAAATGTCTGAGAAGCTCACTCATCTTACAGGGCAACCGAAATGGTATGATATGTCCGTGAAGGTAGAAGAGGTTGTTACTTCCGAGAAGCCACTTCCACCGAACGTTGACTTCTATAGTGCTTCTGTGTATCACTCTTTAGGAATCGACCATGACCTGTTCACACCGATTTTCGCTGTGAGCCGTGTATCTGGTTGGTTGGCGCATATCCTTGAACAATATTCCAACAACCGTCTGATTCGCCCTCGTGCCGATTACACAGGTCCTGGAAAACAGGATTATGTACCATTAGAAAAACGTAGTTAATCACCTTTTGTCGCAACGAGCGACAATGTTTGAATCTTTGTTATAATGAATGGGGAAGGAAAATCCCTTCCCTGGAATACTAACGTAATTATATTTTCTTAGGAGGTTTTTACTTTGACACAAGGAACAAAAATTACAGTTACAGATGGTGTATTAAACGTACCTAACAACCCGATCATTCCATTTATCGAGGGAGACGGAATTGGCCCTGATATTTGGGCATCTGCATCCCGTGTTTTAGAAGCAGCTGTTGAAAAAGCATATAATGGTGAAAAGGAAATTGTCTGGAAAGAAGTATTGGCTGGAGAAAAAGCATTCAACCAAACTGGTGAATGGTTGCCAAGTCAAACACTTGATGATATCCGCGAGTACATAATTGCAATCAAAGGACCTCTGACTACTCCAGTTGGTGGTGGAATCCGTTCTCTTAACGTTGCTTTACGTCAAGAGTTGGACCTTTTCACATGCTTACGTCCTGTTCGTTATTTCCAAGGGGTTCCTTCTCCTATTAAACGCCCAGAGGATACTGACATGGTTATTTTCCGTGAAAATACAGAAGATATCTATGCTGGAATCGAGTATGCGAAAGGCTCTGAGGAAGTAGAAAAGTTAATCAACTTCCTTCAAACAGAAATGGGTGTAAACAAAATCCGCTTCCCTGAAACATCTGGTATCGGAATCAAGCCTGTTTCTGAAGAAGGTACTTCCCGTCTAGTTCGTGGTGCAATCAACTACGCAATCGAGCATGGCCGTAAATCTGTAACACTAGTTCACAAAGGAAACATCATGAAGTTCACTGAGGGTGCTTTCAAAAACTGGGGTTACGAGTTAGCTGAAAAAGAATTCGGCGATAAAGTATTCACTTGGGCACAATATGACCGTATCGCGGAAGCGGAAGGTAAAGATGCTGCAAATAAAGCTCAAGAAGCTGCAGAAGCAGAAGGCAAGATCCTTGTGAAGGATTCCATTGCTGATATCTTCTTACAACAAATTCTTACTCGTCCAAAAGAGTTCGATGTTGTTGCAACAATGAACCTCAATGGAGACTACATCTCTGATGCACTAGCTGCACAAGTTGGAGGAATCGGTATTGCTCCTGGAGCAAACATCAACTATGAAACTGGACACGCGATTTTCGAAGCTACTCACGGAACTGCTCCGAAATATGCTGGTCTTGATAAAGTAAACCCATCTTCTGTCATCCTTTCCGGTGTGTTAATGCTTGAGCACCTTGGTTGGACAGAAGCTGCTAAACTTGTAGTGGACGCTATGGAAAAATCCATCGCTTCTAAAGTAGTAACTTACGACTTTGCACGTTTAATGGACGGCGCAACGGAAGTTAAATGCTCCGAGTTTGGCGACGAACTAATCAAAAACATGTAATCTTAAAAGAAGCAAAAACTCTTGAAGGGTTTTTGCTTTTTGAAAATAAGTTAATGCTAGACGATGCACTCTATCTGTTGATTAAAGCAATAGGCGAAGACTCCGACGGGAGGTAGCGGTTAGCGGAGACCCCGCAATGAAGTAGGCCACTGAAAAACCCAATAACTTATCTTTTTTATGAATTCTAGCTGTTGATTGGAGCAATAGGCGAAGACTCCTGCGGGGGGATAGCGACATTCTTGAGACCCCGCAGGGCGCAGCCCGAGGAGGCTCAAGGTCGCCCCGCGGAAAGCGAAGCCGTTTGCGTAAATCAACAGCGGTATAGAACAGATTACTAGAATAATGTACTTTTTCAGTGGCCCTCTACGTAGTGAGGAGGATCCGCAAGCGCCCTGCGGAAAGCGAAGCCCGGTGCGTAAATCAACAGCGGTGTAAAAGATGTCCATTAATCGGTTAGGGAGGAATAATCATGACAATGAGGCGTAAAAAAGTATCTGTAATCGGTGGAGGATTCACAGGGGCAACAACCGCATTCTTACTTGCACAAAAGGAACTTGCAGACGTTGTACTTGTAGATATCCCGCAAATGGAGAACCCTACAAAAGGGAAAGCTTTAGACATGTTAGAAGCGAGTCCAGTACAAGGATTTGATGCAAACATCACCGGTACATCCAATTATGAAGATACAGCTAATTCCGATATCGTCGTCATCACTGCCGGTATTGCCCGCAAGCCAGGTATGAGCCGTGACGATCTAGTAACTACTAACCAGAACATCATGAAAAGCGTAACAAAGGAAATAGTAAAGCATTCTCCTGATTGCTATATCATTGTGCTGACCAATCCGGTAGATGCCATGACGTATACCGTTTTCAAAGAATCCGGCTTTCCTAAAAACCGTGTAATCGGCCAGTCGGGTGTACTGGATACAGCACGCTTCCGTACATTCGTTTCTCAAGAACTTAACCTTTCCGTCAAGGACGTTACTGGATTTGTACTTGGTGGCCATGGCGATGACATGGTTCCACTTGTCCGTTACTCCTATGCGGGTGGTATACCTCTAGAAACACTGCTTCCGAAAGATCGATTGGATGCGATTGTGGAAAGAACCAGAAAAGGTGGCGGAGAAATCGTGAACCTTTTAGGCAACGGTAGTGCCTACTATGCTCCTGCAGCCTCCATGGTGGAAATGGTAGAAGCGATCCTTAAAGACCAACGCCGTATCCTCCCTTCCATCGCATACCTGGAAGGAGAATATGGACATGAGGGAATCTACCTGGGTGTTCCAACCATCCTTGGTGCCGGTGGAATCGAGAAGATTATCGAACTAGAATTGACAGAAGAAGAAAAAGCTGCACTTTCCAAGTCTGTCGAATCCGTCAAAAATGTCATGAATGTTTTAAGCTAAACCTATATAATAGGATGGTTCCAATATCCAGCAGATTTCTAGCTGGCGCGGAAATCAACGGCGATGGTCTCCGTAATGTTAAAAATCAGGTAATTGATCCGGGGAATTCTTTCCCCGAATTTTTACCATACTATTGTAAACGTTTTCAAATTACACAAAGGGAATTTTTTCACATCAACAGGGGGTGTCTATATGTTACTTGGTAAAAAGAGAAAGCTTGGGAGAAAGCTGGTCGAGATCCAAGTGGGAGAAAAGCTGGAGTTGACTGAAAAAATAGAAGATAAAGACCTACTACTTT
Source organism: Sutcliffiella sp. FSL R7-0096 (assembly GCF_038595065.1). Lineage (NCBI taxonomy): Bacteria > Bacillati > Bacillota > Bacilli > Caryophanales > Bacillaceae > Sutcliffiella > Sutcliffiella sp. FSL R7-0096. The sequence continues at coordinate 3,659,805 of NZ_CP152003.1, read as the reverse complement.
ATCTTGGACTGACAAATGACGCAAATCCATTGTATATCCAACACGATTATGCGTCGCAAACTCCTTTCAAAAAACCGATTGTACCTAGCATCATGCTTACTGGGATCATTACATCAGCTGTCTCCAAATATTTGCCCGGTCCCGGAAGTCATGTCATCAGTCAGGATATATCTTTTCCGAAGCCTGTCTACCATTACGGAACCATTCAGTTTCTTTTTGAAGTGGTGGAGGTCAATGATCAAGATCACAGCATCGTAATGAGTGTCCATGGAACAAACGAAGATAACCAAACGGTCGCCAAAGGCACCATTACAGTCTGCCCGCCCCATCGTCTAGAGCCGATGGAAAGCAGTGCAATGGAAAACTTTTAGAAGAGCTTAGTTCCTAAGCTCTCAGTGTGTAGACAAAGGTTAAAATAATGAAATTCTCTAGTTGATCGCAGTGGAAGGAGCGAAGACTCCTGCGGGAGGAAAGGACATGGAAGACCCCGCAGGGCGTAGCCCGAGGAGGCTTCCGGACTGCCCGCGGAAAGCGAAGCTCCTGCAACGAAGATCAACTCTTCCAACAGATAACCTAACTAGTTTATAGTTTGTCAACAGTCTGAGAGCTTAGTTCCTAAGCTCTTTTTTTCGTTTATCGTTCCATATTGTGATGAATAATGTTTACGTGTAAAATGGATACGTAATGATAGTTAAATTAATAGAATTGGCATCAGGGTGGAAAAAGGGTTTTCCAAAACAGTTGGTGGAGGAAAAGGATGAATAAGAAAATTCTTATAGTAGACGACGAACAATCTATTGTGACGTTGTTACAGTACAATTTGCAGCAGGCAGGCTATGACGTTTCTGTGGCAATGGACGGAGAAGAAGGTCTGAACAAGGCGATGAAAGAAAAGTTTGACATGATTGTACTTGATCTTATGCTACCAAAGAAAGATGGAATTGAAGTTTGCAAAGAGCTCAGACAGCATAAAATTCATACACCGATCTTGATGCTCACCGCTAAAGATGATGAATTTGATAAAGTTCTTGGCCTTGAACTTGGCGCCGATGATTATATGACCAAACCATTCAGCCCAAGGGAAGTGGTTGCTAGGGTCAAAGCGATTCTTCGTAGGATGCAACAGCATGCGACTGTAATGGAAACACCGAAGGAAGAAGAGGATACTTCCGAAAAGATTGTTATCGGTGACGTGAAAATCCTTCCGGAACATTATGAAGCATACTTTCGTGAAGAGCGTCTGGAACTGACTCCGAAAGAGTTTGAATTACTTGTTTATCTTTCGAAAAATAAAGGAAGAGTATTGACTAGAGATCAGTTGCTCAGTGCGGTTTGGAATTATGATTTTGCCGGGGATACACGCATTGTGGATGTCCATATCAGTCACTTGCGTGAAAAAATAGAAACAGACACGAAAAAACCTACATATATAAAAACAATCAGAGGGCTTGGTTACAAGCTGGAGGAACCGAAAATACATGAATAGGTTCCGCTCTAGACTCCTATTTGCACTCATCACGTTGATTATTGTGGTGCTTGTGTGCCTTGGATTGTTACTGGGCCAACTTTTTAAGACTTTTTATTTGAACACGTTCAATCAAAGGTTGGTAAAAGAAACAAACCTTGTAACGATGCTAGTGGAAGAGGAGACCACAATCACCAACGAACTGCAGAAGCACTTGGATGACGTAAGTGGTACATTGTCCGCGAGGATCAGTATTACGGATAAAGATGGAATCGTTCTCTATGACACAAATGGCCCTTCTCCAACAGGAGCGGATTCGCATCAGGAAATTATTAGGGACACAATCCAAAACAATATAGATAAAGACAGAATCTTTTATGAGCAGAATAATGAGTTTTATTATTATGGAGGCTCCATTACACGCGATGGTGTTCGGGATGGGTATGTCATGCTAAGCACTCCGATTGATTCTTTGCAAAGGGTGAACCAGCAAATATGGGGATTGCTTATTGCAAGCCTTGGTGCGGCATTTGTGGTTATTTTACTTCTAGGTGTCAAAATCACCTCCCAATACACGCGTCCAATAGAATCTGCGACCAAGGTAGCGATGGAACTTGCCAAAGGAAACTATAAGGCAAGGACCTTTGAAGAACATGTGGATGAAACAGGGATGCTGAGTCAATCCATCAATATACTCGCAAGAAATCTGCAGGATATGACGAAAGCGCAAGAGATGCAGCAGGATCGACTTCGCACCCTTATTGAGAGTATGGGGAGCGGAATTATCTTGATTGACGGTCGTGGTTATGTAAATCTAATTAACCGGGCCTATAAGGTAACATTTGATGCAGACTCTTCTGAATATCTCTATCGATTATACTATGAAGCGATTGAACATAAAGAAGTCGTCAGCTTGATAGAGGAGATATTTATGACAGAGGTGAACGTCCGCAAACAGTTGCTTCTCCCTCTGAAAATTGAAAGAAGGCACTTTGAGGTGTATGGAGCGCCGATTATCGGTATCAATGATGAGTGGAAAGGAATTGTGCTTGTTTTCCATGATATTTCAGAATTGAAAAAGCTCGAACAGATGAGGAAGGACTTTGTAGCGAATGTATCACATGAATTGAAAACGCCGATCACCTCGATCAAGGGTTTTTCCGAAACATTGCTGGATGGCGCAATGAATGACAAAGACACATTGGAATATTTCCTTTCCATCATTTTAAAAGAAAGCGACAGGTTGCAATCCTTGATTGAAGACTTGCTAGATCTTTCTAAAATTGAAAAGCAAGGCTTTAAACTTAATCCGGAGTATTTCGAGATCAGTGGCATCCTAGAAGAAATCTTTGTGATTTTGAAAGGAAAGGCAAAGGAAAAGGAAATCGAGCTTATCATGAATCGGCCGCAAAAAGACTTGTTTCTATTTGCTGATGCTTCTAGGGTGAAACAGGTTTTCATTAATCTTATTAACAATGCCATCGCCTATACACCGGCTGGTGGCGAAGTGAAGGTGGACGTGGAAGAGGTTGGGGAAGAGATTGTGATAGTAGTCTCAGATACAGGTGTCGGGATGGAACAAGAAGAAATCCCCCGAATTTTTGAGCGCTTTTACAGGGTAGATAAAGCACGAAGCCGGAACTCAGGTGGAACCGGACTTGGCTTGGCCATCGTAAAGCACATAGTGGAAGCTCATCATGGCACTATTTCTGTGAAAAGTAGATTAAATAAAGGGACGACCTTTACGGTAAAATTGTCTAAAGAAAACAAAGATTTACAATAGCTTTACACACCTTTCATACCACCTTAACAAACCTTTGTTACTATAATCTATGAAAACCCCTTCATCCAAGGAGCCAATTTTGGAAGAGGAGAGAGCCCACCCTGCTCTCTCCTTCTTTTTTTCTTTAAGCACCGCTGTTGCTTTTCGCAAAAAGGCTTCGCTTTCCGCGGGGCGACCTTGTGCCTCTTCACAACGCTTGTGTGGTCTCAAGATTGTCGCTCCTCCCCCGCAGGACAAGGAGGGCAGCGGCAGCGATACTTCGCACGCAGAAAATGCTCGCATTTTCAAGGAGTCTCGGCCTTTTGCTTCAAGCTACAGCTAGAAATCTTAGAAATAATGAAACTTTCCCCTACATCGTACGTATAAATCAACGAGAACAAAAAAAGGGGAGAATACAACATTGATAAGTTTAAAGCGCATTTATACGACCGTTTTTCTAGTGTTCCTTGCTGCGGTTATTGGGTCGGTTGCCTTGACATCCTGGTACACGGTCGACCAATCCGAACAAGCAGTAATCCTGACTTTCGGAAAAGTAGAAGAAGGAATCAGTGAGCCTGGGCTGCACTTTAAGATGCCATGGCCTATCCAGGACGTAAAAAAATTATCCAAGGAAACATTCAGTTTACAATTCGGCTATGAAGAGAGAAACGGAGAAGTAGTTGAATACACGAATGATACCAAAATGATTACAGGTGACGAGTATATCGTGTTAGCGGATATGGTCGTCATGTGGAAAATTAGCGAACCAGGAAAATACTTATTTAATAGTGATGATCCACAAGCGGTTCTTTATAACGCAACTTCTGCTTCCTTAAGAAGTATTATCGGAAGCACAAAGATCGATGAAGCACTGACTTCGGGGAAAGCCCAAATTGAAGTGGAGGTTTTTGATCTATTAACCTCACTGATGGAAAGCTATGATATAGGTATCTCGGTCACATCCGTCAATCTTCAAGATGTGGAATTGCCTAACGCGGAAGTTCGTAAGGCTTTTACAGATGTAACAGATGCACGTGAAATGGAAAACACGAAGAACAATGAAGCGAAAAGATACAACAATCAGCGCATGAATGAAGCAGAAGGGGAAAAAGATGCAATTATTTCCAAGGCAGAAGGGGAAAAAGCAGCCAGAATCGAGAGGGCTCGTGGAGATGTTGCGAAATTTAATTCCTTATACAATGAATATGTGAACGCACCGGAATTGACAAAAAAGCGTTTGATCTTGGAAACGATGGAAGAAGTATTACCATATGCTGAAATCTACATTATGAATGATGATGGAAATACGATGAAATACTTCCCGCTCCGAACGGAAAACTCTGCACCAAAACCACCAGCGAACCCGGAAGGAAGTGGGAACAATGAGTGATCAGAACATCATCAACCTCGAAAAGAAAAAGCCTGATGTACAATGGAGGACAGTTATCCGAGGAGGATTAGTCGGAGTAGTAGTTCTTGTAGTCCTTGGAATCATTCTAGCCAATGTGTTTGTTGTTAAAGAAGGCGAATATAAGGTGGTCAGACAGTTTGGAGAAGTAGTCAAAATTGTTGATGAGCCTGGATTGAGTTTTAAAACCCCATTTATCCAATCTGTGACGACTGTCCCTAAGTACCAGATGCTATATGATGAAGCAAGTGCAGAAATAAACACTCGCGACAAAAAGCGGATGCTTATCGATAACTATGTGGTTTGGCGAGTGGAAGATCCACAACTGATGATCAGCAATCTTGCAAGTCTTGTGAACGCCGAAACAAAAATGTCTGAATTTGTTTTCTCTGTCGTCAGAACAGAGCTTGGTCAATTAAATTATGATGATATCATCAATGATGAAAAATCTTCTAGGGGAAGTCTGAACGATCGAGTTACGGAAAGAGTGAATCAACTGCTAGCAAGAGATAATTACGGGATCGTTGTGACAGATGTACGTATGAGAAGAACCGATCTGCCACCAGAAAATGAAGATGCTGTATTCACACGAATGATTTCCGAACGTCAATCGACTGCCCAAGAATATCTTTCTCGTGGGGATGCTGACAAAAACAGAATCATGGCCAATACTGATCGTGAAGTAAGGGAAATCCTTGCTAAAGCGGAAGCCGATGCTGATACCATACGTGGGCAAGGTGAAGGGGAAGCGGCTAAAATTTATAATGACACGTTCTCCAAGGATGCAGAATTCTATGAGCTATACCGTACTCTCGAATCCTATAAAAAGACCATAGACGGTGAAACGGTCATTGTCCTACCATCAGATTCCCCATATGCCAAACTGCTAATGGGCGGAATGGAATAAAGTATTTATGTAAAGTGGATTGGAGCGGAAGGCACTCGACTCCGACGGGAGGTAGCGGTAGACTTGAGACCCCCGAGCGTTGTGAGGAGGCTCAAGCACCGCCCCGTGGAAAGCGAGTGCCTGCAGTGAAAAGTAACCACTAAATTTTTGAGGGAACTCCAGTTATAACAATAAAGCCACAATTTTTGTTTCTATTCCTATCCATGATAGAATAGAAGAAGAATTGTGGCTTTTTCACTTTAGATTTATACATAAGATAAAAGGTACAAAGGAGGAGTCAACTTGGCAAACAAATTAGTATTGATTGATGGGAACTCCATTGCTTATCGTGCTTTCTTCGCACTACCACTATTAAGTAATGAAAAAGGAATACATACCAACGCCATTTATGGGTTCACTATGATGCTGATGCGCATCCTGGAAGAGGAAAAACCTACACATATGCTGGTGGCATTTGATGCAGGTAAGACGACTTTCCGACATAAGACGTTCGGAGAATACAAAGGCGGTCGTCAAAAAACGCCACCAGAACTATCCGAGCAATTTTCTTTCTTAAGAGAGCTTCTAGACGCATACAACATTAAACGTTACGAGCTGCCGGAATACGAAGCAGATGATATCATCGGTACCCTAGCACAGCAGGCTGCCAAAGATGAGTTTGAAGTGAAAATCATTTCAGGTGATAAAGATTTAACCCAACTTGCAACAGAAAAAATTACAGTGGATATTACGAAAAAAGGGATTACAGACGTGGATTCCTATACTCCTGCCTTCATTGAAGAGAAATATGGCCTTAACGTAGACCAGATCATTGACATGAAAGGACTGATGGGAGATTCGTCAGATAATATTCCTGGTGTGCCTGGAGTTGGGGAAAAGACGGCTATCAAGCTGTTAAAAGAATTCGGCACGATTGAAACTCTACTTGAATCCATTGATAAAGTCAGCGGTAAGAAACTGAAGGAGAAGCTAGAGGACAATAAAGAACAGGCAATCATGAGTAAAGAGTTAGCCACCATCATGACCGAGGCACCAGTGGAAGTCACAGTGGAGGAACTTCTTTATGAGGGATTCGACAAGAAGAAAGTGATCGACATCTTTAAAGAACTCAGCTTCAACTCCCTATTGGACAAGCTCGGAGAAGATGGAGAAACGGTATCGGAGGATTTGGAAGATATTTCATTCGATATACTTGAAGAAGTGAAAGAAGGGCACTTTGCCGAAGAGAACTTCTTTATGGTTGAAGTATTGGACGAAAATTACCATCGTGCAGAAATCCAAGGGATTGCACTCGTTAATGAAACAGGGAATTATTTTATTCCAACAGAAGTAGCATTGAAATCGGAGGAGTTTGCTGCATTTGCATCAGATTCCAAGAAAAAGAAGACGGTCTTTGACGCGAAGAGGGCAATAGTTGCATTGAAGTGGAAAGGAATCGAGTTGAACGGAATCGACTTTGATTTCATCATTGCATCCTATATCGTCAATCCTTCGGAAACCTCCACCGACCTTGCTGGTATTGCCCGCAAGAAAGGTTACTATCAGATTGAAACAGACGAAGCGGTCTATGGAAAAGGCGCAAAGCGTAGTGTTCCGGATCAGCAGACAGTGGCCAACCACCTTGTGCGAAAAACTTTTGCCATGCGGGAAATGAAGGAATCGTTTATTCATGAACTTAAAGACAATGAACAGCTCGAGTTGTTTGAAGAGCTTGAAATGCCATTAACATTGGTGCTGGCAGAAATGGAAGCGCTCGGTATCAAAGTGGATAAAGCCCGTTTGGAAGAAATGGGAGCCGACTTGGGTAAAAAACTGGAAAGAATCGAGGAGAAGATATTTGAGCTTGCTGGTGAAAAGTTCAATATCAATTCTCCGAAGCAACTGGGTGTCATCCTTTTTGAAAAGCTAGGACTTCCACCAGTAAAGAAAACAAAAACCGGTTACTCCACTTCCGCTGACGTATTGGAAAAGTTGGCTGAAAAGCACGAAGTGATCCAACAAATCTTGCATTACCGTCAACTTGGAAAATTAAAGTCTACCTATATTGAAGGGTTATTGAAGGTTATCCATGAAGATTCTCATAAAATCCACACTCGTTTTAACCAGGCACTAACGCAAACGGGACGCCTTAGCTCCATCGACCCGAACCTACAGAATATCCCGGTTCGTCTAGAGGAGGGAAGAAAGATTAGAGAGGCATTCGTCCCATCACACGAGGACTGGGTCATTTTTGCTGCCGATTATTCTCAGATTGAACTGAGGGTTCTAGCGCATATTGCAGACGACGAGAAGCTGATAGAGGCATTTAAGGAAGATGCAGATATCCATACAAAAACTGCAATGGATGTTTTCCATGTATCTGAGAATGAAGTCACGTCCAACATGCGTCGACAGGCGAAGGCAGTAAACTTCGGGATTGTTTATGGTATAAGTGACTACGGTCTCTCGCAAAGCCTGGGCATTACCCGGAAAGATGCCAAAACGTTCATTGACCGTTACCTAGAAAGTTTCCCGGGTGTGAAAGAATATATGGAAGACAGTGTACTCGATGCGAAGGACAAAGGCTATGTAACGACCCTCCTGCATCGTCGCCGTTATCTGCCTGAAATCACGAGCAGCAACTTCAACCTGCGAAGTTTTGCAGAAAGAACAGCCATGAATACTCCAATCCAAGGGAGTGCCGCGGACATCATCAAAAAAGCGATGATCGACATGTCTGCAAGATTGGAAGAAGAGGACATGCAGGCGAAAGTTCTTTTGCAAGTGCATGATGAACTTGTATTTGAAGCCCCTAAAGAGGAAATAGAAAAACTGAAGAAAATCGTTCCGGAAGTGATGGAGCAAGCGGTGGATTTGAAGGTTCCGCTTAAAGTGGATTATTCCTATGGCTCCACATGGTACGATGCGAAATAGAGCAACAACAGACAAGAAGTAAGAGGATGTGTTTTACCATGCCTGAACTACCTGAGGTTGAAACCGTCAGAAAAACGCTGGTGCAGCTTGTGAAAGGCAAAAAGATCAGTGAAGTTAGAGTATTATGGCCAAAAATGATTAAAGAACCCGATGATGCCGTTCTTTTTGAAAAGATGCTCATTGGTCAGGAAATTCTTGAGATAGGCAGAAGAGGGAAATTTCTTCTATTTTACCTCAATGACTATTGCATGGTGTCCCACCTTAGGATGGAGGGGAAATATGGTTTGTTCCAGAAAGAGGAGCCGGCTAATAAGCATACACATGTTTTCTTCTATTTTGAGGATGGCACCGAGCTGCGTTATCAGGATGTAAGAAAGTTCGGTACCCTTCATCTTTATAAAAAAGGGGAGGAATTGGCTGCAAAATCTCTCGTAAGCCTTGGACCAGAACCTTTTGAGGATGAATTTAACCTAGATCTATTAAAAGAGAGACTTGCCAAAACAAACCGCAACATCAAAGCTGTGCTCTTAGATCAGTCAGTTGTGGTCGGGCTAGGTAATATCTATGTCGATGAGGCGTTATTCCGTGCCGGGATCCATCCGGAACGAACGGCCAGCAGTCTGAGTGAGACTGAGCTAATCGAGCTGCAACGTGAAATTGTCCTTACACTCCAGGAAGCAGTGGACAAAGGAGGGAGCACCATCCGTTCTTACGTCAACTCCCAGGGACAAATCGGCATGTTCCAGCTAGAGCTATTTGTCTATGGACGCAAAGGGGAGCCATGCCGTAAATGCGGATACGAAATCGAAAAGACGGTCGTAGCAGGCCGAGGCACCCACACCTGCCCAAACTGCCAGCCAAAGCCCTAAGATTCAATTGTAATTTCCCCTTTTTGCCTGAAGAGCAGGGTGTGAGACTCCGGCGGGAGGTAGCGTTAGGTGGAGACCCCTGAAACGTTGTGAAGAGGCTCAAGCAGCGCCCTCCGGAAAGGGAACACCCGGAGCGTAAGGCAAAAGGGAGTTAGAGTGAAAAATTATTAGAACACATCGAATGGGCTCCTGCCATATACTATCGTAGTGATAGTTAGGGAGGAGCTCTATATGATTCCATACATCTCACTTATCCTATTAGCTTTTGCTGTTAGTCTGGATAGCTTCAGTGTCGGGTTGACATATGGCCTCAGAAAAATGCATATGCCACTTAGATCTATCAGTATTATTGCGTGCTGTTCGGCCGTCTCGCTCTTGCTTGCCATGTTTGTTGGCACCATACTTATGAATTTCCTCTCTCCTGCATTTGCAGAGACGATTGGTGGAAGCATTCTGATACTCCTGGGAGTTTGGGTTCTATATCAATTCTTCCGTGCCAGTACCGCCGATGACACCACATCATTTGTGGATGAACGAATTCTTTTCAATCTTGAAATCAAATCCTTGGGGGTTGTCATCAATATCCTCAGGAAACCCACAGAAGCCGACTTTGATCGGTCCGGTTCCATTACTGGACTGGAGGCTTTTTTTCTTGGTATCGCCCTGTCCTTGGATGCGTTTGGAGCGGGTATCGGAGCAGCCTTATTAGGTTATTCCCCTTGGCTGATGGCGGTATCTGTGGCAGTGATGAGCTCGCTATTTGTTATCACCGGGATAAAATTGGGAAGGATTTTCTCAACTGTTTCATGGATTAATAAATTCTCATTTTTACCTGGCGTATTACTTATCATTATCGGTATTATTAAAATGTGAGAAAGACTAGCAGAGACTGTTGAGGACAGTCTCTCTTTTAAAAGGAGGAGTGGACATGCCATTGATCATAGGCCTGACCGGTGGGATTGCCAGTGGAAAAAGCACGGTGGCCAATATGCTGCGGGATAAGAATATTCCGATCGTGGATGCTGATGTAGTAGCAAGGGAAGTGGTTGAAATCGGCACAGATACATACAAGAAATTGGTCAGTGAGTTTGGCCAAGAAATACTAAATGACGACAAAACACTGAACCGACCTAAGCTTGGAAGCATTATTTTTCAAGATCAGGAAAAACGGGAAAAGCTCAATGGAATCATGCATCCAAGTATCAGGACCAGTATGAAAGAGAAGACACAGAAATACATAGAAGATGGTCATGATGTGGTAGTGATGGATATCCCCTTACTGTTTGAAAGCAATCTTACCCATCTCGTGGACAAGACCTTACTGGTCTTTGTAACCGAAAAAACCCAACTAAAGCGCTTAATGGAGCGGAACGATCTATCCGAAAAGGAAGCAACAGACAGAATAAAATCCCAGATGCCCCTTTCAGAAAAAGTAAAAATCTCCCATGCAGTCATAGACAACAACGGCTCCCTAACCAAAACAGAACAACAACTAAATCAAGTATTATCAGAATGGAAAATTTAAAAGTTTGTATTTGATCAACTCTTCCAACAGATAACCTAACTAGTTTATAGTTTGTCAGCAGTCTGCGGGCATATCCCAAAATAGGGATATGCCCTTTTTTTATTTTTTACATGACATATAGAATTTAATTATGTTATACTAATTGCAGGTTAAAAGATTAATAAGTATAACATATATACAGAAATGGGGAATTTGCATGAAGGCAAAGGTTGCAATTAATGGGTTTGGACGAATTGGAAGAATGGTATTCAGACGTGCCATCCAAGAGGAAGGATTAAATATTGTTGCAATCAATGCGAGCTATCCGGCGGAAACGCTAGCTCACCTAATTAAGTATGACACAAATCATGGACGTTTTGATGCGGATGTATATGCACAGGACGATGCCTTAATCGTAAATGGTAAGCGTATTCAATTGGTTAACAATCGCAATCCAGAAGAGCTTCCTTGGAAAGAAATGAACATAGATATTGTTATTGAAGCAACAGGAAAGTTTAACTCTCGGGATAAAGCGGCACTTCATCTTCAAGCTGGCGCTAAACGTGTCGTACTGACAGCACCAGGGAAAAACGAGGATGTAACCATTGTAATGGGAGTAAACGAAGAAGTACTGAATATGAATGAGCACTTTGTCATCTCTAACGCTTCTTGTACGACAAACTGCTTAGCACCGGTTGTCAAGGTGTTAGATCAACAGTTTGGTATTGAGAATGGACTTATGACAACTGTACATGCTTATACAAATGACCAAAAGAATATTGACAACCCGCATAAAGATTTACGTAGAGCAAGAGCTTGCGGTCAGTCCATCATCCCAACCTCTACAGGAGCGGCAAAAGCATTATCCTTAGTTCTCCCACACTTAAAGGGTAAACTACATGGTATGGCGCTCCGTGTTCCAACACCTAACGTATCTCTGGTTGACCTGGTGGTAGACTTGAAAAAGCCGGTAACGGTAGACGAAGTGAATGATGCGTTCCAAAGTGCTTCCATCGGTTCCATGGATGGTATATTAGGGGTAACAATGGAGCCTCTTGTATCAGTGGACTTCAACACAAATCCACATTCGGCAGTCATTGATGGTTTATCCACCATGGTGATGGGCGATACAAAGGTAAAAGTATTAGCTTGGTACGATAACGAGTGGGGTTATTCCTGCCGAGTAGTAGACCTTGTCCAATTCGTGGCAGAAAAAATGGTGGAATCAAAAGAAGTAATGGCTGGTTAATAAGACCTGAAGCAATATTATAGTGAAATAAATGTAAGCGGTTAACATTTTATGTTAATCGCTTTTTTGCTTTTGTCACAAAGTCCATTATTTTTCACCTTTTTCCTAATTTCATAGTTAACTAGAAAAAAAGTCATAAATGCCTGTTGCAAAACTAAAATAAAAGCATTATACTATTTTTCGTGAACTTCTTGAAACGATTATGTGACTACTTAAAGGGTTAGGACCTCTCTGGACTAACTTTCCCCCGTGGTAGTAATACATCAATCACTCTTCACCTTTGAGGAATTCATGTATTTTAAAAAATGAAAAGGGGGAACGTGAGATGGAAACAGTAGGTCGTCACGTTATTTCAGAATTATGGGGTTGCGATTTTGACAAATTGAATGATATGGATTACATCGAAAAAACTTTTGTCGATGCTGCATTAAAATCAGGTGCAGAAGTAAGAGAGGTAGCTTTTCATAAATTTGCACCTCAAGGGGTAAGCGGAGTTGTCATTATTTCCGAGTCCCACTTAACAATTCATAGCTTCCCAGAGCACGGTTATGCAAGTATCGATGTTTATACATGCGGAGAATTAGATCCTAATATTTCAGCTGACTATATTGCAACTGCTTTAAATGCTCAGACGCGTGAAACAATCGAACTTCCACGTGGAATGGGTCCTGTTCAAGTAAACAAAGCAAAAGCTCTTTAAAATTATAACTAAATGCATTAAAATAAAAAGAGGTGTATAGCATGCACCTCTTTTTATTATACTCAAAATATATTATACATAAAGGCTTTGTTAAAGCTAGTTGTTGATAATAACCTGTCTCTAGCTGGTGATTGGAGCAAGAGGCGTAGACTCCAGCGGGAGAGTAGCGACAATCTTGAGACCCCGCAGTGAAACGAGGAGGCTCAAGGTCGCCCCGCGGAAAGCGAAGCCTATTGCGGAAATCAACAGCGACGTTTAACAGAGCCTACATAAAAAACAACAAATTAAGGGGTTGTCAGGCTAAAGTGGGAGCGATACAAAAGCTGAAAGGTATTTTGACCAATCACTCAGAGACGCGGGAAAATCATACGGAAGAATCCCTGCGAAGTCGTTATTATAAAACTACCAATAAGAATGCAATGAAGGCGTTACAAGAATTGTTTAAGAATATGGAAGGGGTAACGATTAAATCTGTTTCTGATGAGCACGGGGAAATTGCGTTGCAAGTGAACAAAGGCAGAAAAGCATTTGTCATTGTCACTGTTATATCTGTCCGACCTTTTGAAACAGCAGTTGATTTTTCCGTTACAACAGAAACCAAGCTACCTTTCGATTTTGGATACAGTCGTCAACTGATCAAACAGATGTATGAACGGATTGATAAATCGATGATCTATATTGGATCCGGACTGAATTCGGGGAAAAAGTAGATTGGAAACGGAGTGGAAACCATCATGAAATGTCCTGCCTGTCACCATAATGGGACGAAGGTATTAGATTCACGCCCTGTAGAAGAGGGAAAATCCATCAGAAGAAGAAGAGAATGCGAATCTTGCTCCTACCGCTTTACAACGTTTGAAAAAGTGGAAGAGATGCCGCTTATCGTCGTAAAAAAAGAAGGAATACGAGAAGAATTCAGCAGAGAAAAAGTATTGCGTGGACTTATCCGTGCATGCGAAAAAAGACCGGTAGCCCTTAAACAGCTTGAAGACATTGTAATGGAAGTCGAAAAAGAATTAAGGAATATCGGCATTTCCGAAGTAAAGAGCGACATGGTTGGAGAAATGGTGATGGAGAGATTATCAAAAATTGATGAAGTGGCATATGTTCGATTTGCCTCTGTATACCGTCAATTTAAAGATATTAATGTATTTTTGGATGAATTGAAAGAAATCATTGAGAAGGAACGAAATTAAGTAGGCTCTTTTCTCAAAGATTGTTGCTATTGACCAGTAAAAAGTCGGTAATTGGACTTTTTACAAGAAAAGTCGGCAATTGGACTTTTCACCGCTTACCTACTCTTAAGCAAACATGCAATCTATTCAGTATAGCCAAGAAAAGAGCACGACAGTTAGGAATATATTGGTTGTTTTATGAGTACGAAAAAGCAACAAAGTGTATGAAAGTTATTCAATAAGTCATTCGCAATAAGGAACCCTAAGTAAGAGAGGAAAATTATATGCCTCTCTTTTTCGATTATTTCTTTAAAAGAAAGGTTTGGATGTTTCATGTCAGATCGCCATTGGAAAGAGCTGGTCCCAGTTGACCGGTATATCGTACGGTCAAATGGAATGCTTCAGCAGTTTGACCAAAAACTTCTTACCATGCTTTATCAGCCATTGCTGGGATTCAGGGGATACAGTCTTTTTATGACCCTTTGGAGTGAGCTGGATCAAGACCGCCTATGGGGCGAGGAGACTACGCATCATGGAATTATGACAACCATGCAATGCAATTTAAAAGATATTCACCAAGAACGAATCAAGTTGGAAGGAATCGGTCTTTTAAAGACGTGGGTCAAAGAAGATAATCAGATCCGCACCTTCATTTATGAACTTCAGCCCCCACTCTCCCCGGAAGCCTTCTTTTCTGAGCCTATGCTGACTATCTATTTATACAACCGTCTAGGAAAAAATAAATATGCGAGTGTTAAAAAATTCTTTTCCGATAAGGTTATCCCGATGGATGAATATCAGGAAGTGACTCGTAGTTTCAGTGATGTTTTTCAATCCGTCCAATCGGAAAATATGGCCTACGCTGCGAATGAAGAGATGATGGAAGAGCTACCGTTGCCAGAAGGGGAAGAATGGTTGGACAGAAAGACAGGGAGCGAGCCAAAGGTAGGTCAAGAAGTGTTTGACTTTGACCTTTTTTATGCAGGGTTATCCGAGGTCGTCATACCGAAAAAATCCATTACGTCAAAAGTAAAGGAAGCGATTGTCAAGCTTTCCTTTATCTATTCAATCGATCCGATTTCAATGCGGGACCTGATGATGAATGTGATTGATGTGGATGAGAAGGTGAACTTGGAGAAGCTGAGGAAGACAGCAAGGGATTGGTATCAATTAGAATACCAAGATACGTTGCCGGGACTAGTAGAAAAGACACAACCGTTGAACTTGAAGCAGTTTTCAGATAAAAAGCCTGCGACAAAGGATGAACAGTTGATACAGCAGCTGGAAAATGTATCACCGAAACAAATGCTTACCGACCTTTCTGGTGGATCAGAACCATCCGCTTCTGATCTTCGCATTGTAGAGGATGTCATGTTCAAACAGCAACTGACTCCGGGTGTCGTGAATGTGCTACTTTATTACGTTTTGTTAAAAACTGATATGAAACTAAATCGTAAATATGTGGAGAAAATTGCCAGTCACTGGGCACGCAAACAGGTGAAAACCGTAGGGGAAGCCATGGAACTTGCGAAGGAAGAGCACCGCCAGTACCAGAATTGGGCAGATACCAAGCCATCCACCAAGAGTGCAGGTGGAAGTAGCTCCACTAAAGCCAAAGCAGGGAAAGTGGTTCGCAACCGGTTTGTCAGTTCTGAGGTAGCTAGCAGCGATGCGGAAGTTGTAGCGGGACAGTCAGACAAATTCAAGGAAGTGGAAGAGGACGAAAAGCAGAAGCTGATGGAACGTCTGGCAAAAATGAAAGAGAAGAAGATAAGGCTGGATCAATAAATAGGATAGATATAAGAGGCTGCATCTACCGTTTGGTGATGCGGCCTTTTTGGTGGGCTAACTCTAGTGGAAAAGGCAAAAGTTACAATACAATTGTTAAAAGTTACAATAATACTAAAAAAGTAATAATAACCTCCAGAAAAGTTACAATCATCCCTAAATTAGTTCCAATCACCTCCAGAAAAGTTACAATCAACTTTTTTATCTATAACAGACTGCTCCCATTTTTGTAACGAGCGAAGATTTCTCCCACTGTATGTGCGATTATCCTAAAATTACAATCGCACCCTATACGAAAAATAAGTCTATAATTTCTTCCTCAACTATATCCTGAAAAGATGTTAATACTACTAAAAAAGGGTATCGTTTACTATAAGACTAAAGAAAAGGGGAAATAACCTTTGAAAAGAGTTGCGGTGATCGTGAATCCAAATGCCGGGAACAAAAAGTTGATAAATTCCATTGAAAAGATAGAGGAAATGCTTTTAAGCCAGTTTGAAGAAGTGGCCATCCACGAAACGGAAAAAGAGGGAGATGGTGCAAAGCTGGTAGAGCAGATGGCCGGTGATGTGGATCTATTGATCGGTGCAGGTGGGGATGGGACCATCTATGAACTAATTAATGCGCTTGCCCCGCTCGAGAAAAGACCTGTTTTTGCCATCATACCCGGGGGGACCTGCAATGATTTTTCAAGGACGCTGGGAATTGATCAGCACCCTGTAAAAGCAGTGGAACAAATCTTGGAGCAACACACGCAAAAAGTGGATATAGGAAAGAGCGATAATCAGTACTTTTTGAACTTTTGGGGAATCGGCTTGGTTTCCAAAGTCTCAGATAACATTGACAGTGGAACAAAACAATTGCTCGGAAAGTTATCCTATTACATTAGTGCCGGGCAGACGGTGATGGAGGAGGAACCATTTCTGTTGAAGATCGAAAGTGAAACGACTACCTATGAAGGGAAGGCCGTCATGCTGCTAATTGGTAACGGTTCTTTTCTTGGGGGTATCCGTTCCTTTTTCCCATTCTCAAGCGTTCAGGATGGACACCTTGATGTACTGATCATCAAGCAAACATCCATTGCACAGCTTTGGACATGGCTTCAAACTAGGCTTCAAAAGGAAGTACCGGCACAAGGGAATGAGGATATCGTCTACTTTCGTGCCAAAGAACTGAATATAGAAGCAACCCCAAATCAGGAAATTGATACGGACGGAGAGAAATCCGCCAACACCCCAGCAACAGTTAGCATTCTACCGGATCATTTAGAAGTGATCGTAGGGGATTTCCCATTGCAATGACAGCAAAATAAGCGCCAACCCATTATTAGGTGGGCTGGCGCTTATTTTTCATTATTTATTCATTTTTCCGTCCTTGCACCCATATATATAGAATCAGGTGTACCAAAGGGGGGACAAACTTGTTTGAGATTTCCTTTCGAAATGAATCGGATGCAAGTGCCATTTATGTGAGTATCATGGAACAAAATCCTGAAAGTGATTCTATCCTTTCTTTACATAAAGAAAAAATCGTCTTGGAATCGAAGGATATTCATTTTTACAAGAACACCATTACCCCGGTGTTGAAGAAATATATTCAACGGACTAAAGAAAAAGAGTGGATTTTGCAAGTATTGGAAAATACGTTTTACTATAAAGAGGCGGAGGAGCAAGAGCAAATCCTTTGTATCCTGCAGTCGATCCTTCAAGGGGAACGGTCCGACATCCCAAACCTTCCATCTATTGACCATCGTGGGGTCCAATTGGAAGAGGTGATGGAATCCTTTTTTCTAGAGCCTGTCTCTTTTTCTTTCGATTCATTCCTGACATTCAGGTTAAAAGAGTACTTTGAATGTCTTCAGGTCTATGTGGAGGCGGCAATTGATGAGTACAAGCTGGAACAAGAGTACCAATCATTCGTTCACCAACTCCGTGATCTGTTGGCAACGACCGAATCCAAAATGGATGAATTGCATCTCGTCTATCAATACCAATTCGATTTCTTTGATAAGGCATTTTCTCATATTCCAAAGAGTCAGCTAATTAAATATATGAACAGGACGCACTTTAACAATTATTCCTATTATATTGATTCCGTTGTGCTAGCTCCTCTAGTATCCATTGCACCAAAAAAACTCTATCTGTATACAGACAATACGGAGCATCAACTGGTGGAAACGATCCGGAACATCTTTGACGAACGTGCTGTTGTTTTACCTTTTCATTATTTTGGGCATAATAAAAGTAAAATTGATTAAAGTGACTACTTGATTTTCCTTTCAGGGGAGAATATAATTACCTACATAATCATTTTTAACTTTATAGCTCAAAAGTATCGATGAGGATATGAGTGCTCTAAAAACGGATTTTAGAGAGGGAAGTCACCGGCTGCAAGCTTCCTATCACGATTATGGCGCTAACCACCTCTGAACTTCAACAGTGAACATTGCAGTAGCTGTTGACGGGGAAATCCCTCGTTATCGACTAATGAAGCCGTCTTTTATGATTTTTTAAAAGATGGGAACTTGGGTGGAAACACGGATATTAAACTCGTCCCTTATATTATATAAGGGGCGGGTTTTTTTATTTTGGTTCAAAAAATCCATTAGCAATTCCTTGGAGCAATAGGCGAAGACTCCAGCGGGGGAGTAACGGTAGGTTGAGACCCCTGAAGCGTTGTGAGGAGGCTCAAGCGCCCTCCCGCGGAAAGCGAAGCCGGTTGCGGAAAGTAATTGCGGGTTTTATGAACCAATAAAATTCTAATGAAGAGGTGACAGGGATGTCTGAATTAATGAAAATCACATTTCCGGACGGAGCAGTAAAGGAGTTTGAGCGTGGTACAACAACAGAAGATATCGCTGCATCCATCAGTCCGGGTCTGAAAAAGAAAGCAATCGCTGGAAAACATAACGGAGAACTCATTGACCTGCGTTCCCCGATAGAAAATGACGGAGAAATCAGCATCATCATGCAAGACTCCAATGAAGCGCTTGAAATCATGCGTCACAGCACTGCCCACTTGATGGCACAAGCGATCAAACGCCTATACGGCAATGTGAAGCTAGGAATCGGTCCAGTAATTGAGAATGGATTCTACTACGATATCGATATGGAGGAATCATTAACTCCAGAAGATCTTCAGAAAATCGAAAAAGAAATGAAGAAAATCGTCAGTGAAAATCTAGATGTTGTTCGTGTGGAAGTAAGCAGAGAAGAAGCATTGCGCCGCTACGAAGAGCTCAATGATGAGCTGAAGCTTGAATTGATCCGCGAGCTACCTGAAGGAGAAACTATCTCCATTTATGAACAAGGAGAATTCTTTGACCTTTGCCGTGGGATCCACGTACCATCCACTGGGAAAATTAAAGAGTTCAAGTTGTTAAGCATCGCCGGTGCCTACTGGAGAGGCGACAGCAAAAATAAAATGTTGCAACGTATCTATGGTACAGCCTTCTTCAAAAAGGCAGAGCTTGATGAGCACCTTCGCCTGTTGGAAGAAGCTAAAGAGCGCGATCACCGCAAAATTGGAAAAGAGCTTGACCTTTTCTTCAACTCTCAAAAAGTTGGGCAAGGGTTGCCGCTATGGTTACCAAAGGGTGCAACAATCCGCCGCGTAATCGAGCGTTATATCGTCGACAAAGAAGTGGAACTTGGTTATGACCACGTCTATACTCCTGTAATGGGTAGCGTGGAACTTTACAAAACTTCCGGTCACTGGGATCACTATCAGGAAGGCATGTTCCCTCCAATGGAAATGGATAACGAGCAACTGGTGCTACGTCCGATGAACTGTCCACACCATATGATGGTATATAAAAACAGTATCCACAGCTACCGTCAACTGCCTGTTCGTATTGCCGAGCTGGGCACTATGCACCGCTATGAAATGTCCGGAGCGCTTGCGGGACTTCAGCGTGTACGTGGAATGACACTGAACGATGCACATATCTTCGTTCGACCTGATCAAATCAAGGATGAGCTAAAGCGTGTAGTGAACCTTGTGCTTGAAGTATATAAAGATTTCGGCCTGGATGACTATTCCTTCCGTCTATCCTACCGTGATCCGAAAAATAAAGAGAAGTATTTTGATGACGATGCAATGTGGGAGAAAGCACAAGGCATGCTGAAGGAAGCAATGGATGAGCTTGGTCTTGATTATTTTGAAGCAATCGACGAAGCAGCATTCTACGGCCCTAAGCTAGACGTTCAAGTACGTACTGCCCTTGGAAAGGAAGAGACTCTATCCACTGTACAGCTTGACTTCTTATTGCCAGAGAAATTCGACCTCACTTATGTTGGGGAAGACGGTAAGCAACACCGTCCGGTTGTTATCCACCGCGGTGTAGTTTCCACAATGGAGCGCTTTGTGGCATTTTTGATCGAAGAGTACAAAGGTGCATTCCCTACTTGGTTGGCACCTGTACAGGTCCAAGTGATCCCTGTATCGCCAGATGCGCACTTTGATTATGCCAAAGAAGTCCAAGACCTTCTGAAATCTAAAGGCATCCGTGTTGAAATGGACGAAAGAAACGAAAAAATTGGCTACAAAATCCGTGAAGCACAAATGCAGAAGATCCCTTACATGCTAGTGCTAGGCGACAATGAAATACAAGATCGCGCAGTAAACGTCCGAAAATACGGCGAACAAAAATCCGAAACAATCTCACTAGAGAAATTTGTTGATAACTTGGTGAAAGAAGCGAAGAGATAAGCTTTTTGAATAAGGAGTGCCTTGGCTAAGGATGCCACGGCATTCCCTTTATTTAATTGTTTTTCGAAAACTAGTGTGATTTGTCGTTTGGCTTGTATTCCAGTTAGTTTGGACAGTAAATGCTTCACTTTCGCTCGTATTTTTAAATTTCGGACAGTATTTCCCTCCAAACGGACAGTATATGAGTGTTTTTCGACAGTAAGTTAAATCTTTGAAATGTTTTTACCAACTCCCCCTGTCGACTGGAGAGCAGGGTGGTCGACTCCTGCGGGGGATAACGGTTGGTTGAGACCCCTGAAGCGTTGTGAGGAGGCTCAAGCACCGTCCCGCGGAAAGCGATCACCCGGAACGAAAGGAGACAGGGAGTTAACGCATACACCTATCTTTTACACCCAAAGAAAAAAACTATTGCACAATCGCAATTTATCTGATATCATTTAAAACGTTGTTTCATTTGATACGAATTCTTGACAATCAATCATCATTAATGATATATTATACAAGGTCAAATTGAATACTTGTTTGAGGACAAGAAGAAGCACCCGCTTCTCACCTGATTGACGCATTTCATGCAGTTGGCAGGTTTTACGAGAAAGATTTTATCTTTTACTTATGTAATCGTAAAGTGTGGGTGTATGTGTACACCCACACTTTTTTGTTTGTACAAAGTTCAGTAAATTGTTCGTCAAACGGTGTTCGGAATAAACCTTGGAGGTGGCTAATTATTAGCAAGGACATGATGGTAAACGATGGCATTCGTGCCCGCGAAGTACGTCTAATCGGTCAAAATGGAGACCAGCTAGGAATTAAGTCAAAAGTAGAAGCGCTGGAAATTGCAGCACGTGCAAATCTTGACTTAGTAATGGTTGCGCCTAATGCGAAACCTCCTGTATGCCGAATCATGGACTACGGAAAGTTCCGTTTCGAGCAACAGAAGAAAGATAAAGAAGCGCGCAAAAACCAAAAAGTAATCAGCTTAAAGGAAGTTCGTTTAAGTCCTACTATTGATGAGCATGACTTCAATACGAAGCTTCGCAATGCAATTAAGTTCCTTGAAAAAGGAGACAAAGTAAAAGCATCAATCCGATTCAAAGGACGTGCGATTACGCATAAAGAAATTGGTCAGCGTGTGCTTGATCGTTTCTCTGCAGCATGTGCAGAAGTTTCAACAATTGAGTCTCATCCAAAGATGGATGGGCGTAGCATGTTCTTAATTTTGGCACCTAAAAACGAAAAGTAATTCATATGAGGAGGAACTCCAATGCCTAAAATGAAAACTCATCGCGGATCAGCAAAAAGATTCAAGAAAACTGGATCTGGTAGCTTAAAGCGTTCTCACGCATACACAAGTCACTTATTCGCTAACAAGTCTCAAAAGCAAAAGCGTAAATTGCGTAAATCAGCTATGGTCAGCAAAGGTGATTTCAAACGCATCCGTCACATGTTAGACAACTTAAGATAATATTTTTATAGGAGGTATTTATAATGCCAAGAGTTAAAGGCGGTACAGTAACACGCCAACGTCGTAAAAAAGTCATTAAATTAGCCAAAGGTTATTACGGTTCTAAACACACTTTATATAAAGTAGCTAACCAACAAGTAATGAAATCCCTAATGTACGCTTATCGTGATCGTCGTCAAAAGAAACGCGACTTCCGTAAGCTTTGGATCGCTCGTATCAACGCAGCGGCTCGCATGAACGGTCTTTCTTACAGCCGTCTAATGCACGGTTTGAAAGTAGCTGGAATCGAAGTAAACCGCAAAATGTTAGCTGAGCTAGCAGTTAGCGACGAAAAAGCATTTGCTGAATTGGCAACTGCTGCGAAAAACAGCTTAAATAAATAATTCTTTACACAAAAGAGGCTAACGATTTGGTAGCCTCTTTTGTATTTGGTAAAATGAATATATATAGACCATGTAAAAAAATCGGTCATTAGTCTGCAAAAAAGTAATGCACACATTCCAATGCTGGAGGATATGATGGAAGTACTCATCGGTTACTTTATTTTTATTAACATAGTAGGCTTCATTATAATGAAAGTGGATAAACAGCGGGCCATTGATCATCGTTGGAGGGTACCTGAGTTACACCTGTGGGGAATAGCGCTCCTAGGTGGAGCCCTTGGCACATGGATGGGGATGCGAACATACCGGCATAAAACAAAACGACCGCTTTTCCGTTTTGGACTTCCGTTTGTCACTTTTTTATATGTTGGATTATTGGGGTACTTTCTCCTTGTCTGATAGGCTAACATAATTCCATATAATATGAATAAGCTTTACTATTACAACTAAGGGGGCAAGCAGAATGGACGAAAAATTAGACGTACTTTTTGTCGTCATTGAAAGTCATTGGTGGCTGGCTTCTCTTGGTTTTATTCTTTTCCATATATTAAGACAAGTCCTATTCATCCCGGTTGTCATCATCTGTATTGCAGGTGGTGCTTTGTTCGGCGGAGTTGTGGGTAGCATATATTCGATAGCGGGATTAACGTTATCAAGCCTATTTTTTTATTTCTTTTATCAACAGTTTCCCAGTATCTTTGGGAAGATTTTAATCATGAAAGAAAGATTGTTCGGCAACCGTGCCAATTTCACTGTTGGCCAAATAACGATTATGCGCCTCGTACCGTTCATTCACTTTCACCTGCTCTCCCTCTGTTTGATTGAAACGACGAAAAGCTTTCCGAAATATGCGAAAGCATCTCTTCTAAGTAACATTCCACTCGCCATCATTTATACAGTCTTCGGACAATTCATCACAGATTTCTCTCCTACGGCCATGGTGGCTGTGTTGATTGGACTCCTTCTTCTCATGCTTATCATGAGGCAAAAGGTGGTCGTCATGAAATGGGAACAGTTCTTCCATAAGGAAAAGCAATACAAAAGAGGTTAACGCTTATTTAGAGGATTAACGCTTATTTTGGATAAAAGAGGAAGTAAATAGACTGTTCTTAAATAATGATGGGAATCCGATTAACTTACTAAAATAATTCTTAAATTTAAAAAGCCTACTACCTACAGGGTGCAGATAATAGGCTTTTTTTTGGATTCACACTCTGATTGAAAACTAGGAATAAAAGAAGCTGTTGTTTCTATAGGGGATATAAACATAATGTACTGTGTATAAGGATTTAAGACGACCAAAGTGGGACTTTCAATGAAATTTGCTATAGAACGTTTCTCAAGATCCTATAGCGAGTATTTAGTCTTAAATCCTATTTGAGGCCGCTGGTTCTATAATCAAATTGTCTAGTCATGCTTATTCCGCAATCGGGCCATTATATGTAGTATACCAGGGCGTAGTAATTAACGTTAATAACGTTAATTACTACGCCCTTTTTGTTTCTTTATTTACAACATATATATAGTAGATAAATATAGTAAACATAGTTTTCATAGAAAGAGAAACAAAAATACATCACTATTGTTTTTGGAGGTGATGTTAATGAAAGTGCAAGAGGTTTTAATTAATGACAGAAAAAGATATTTGCTTATTGATGGAGATAACAAACCTGTCGGTCCAGTTTTAAGGTTTCTTAAATATCTAGATAACATTGGAAAGGCCGAAAATACCTTAAAGTCATACTGTCATTATTTAAAGTTTTACTTTCAATTTTTAAACGAAAAAGAAAAAGAGTACAAGGAAGTGGATCTTAACCTTCTGGCGGAGTATGTATCTTGGCTAAGAAGTCCTAATCAATCTACTAAAGTAATTCAATTTCAACAAACAAAAGCAAGGAGATCTGAGCGAACAGTTAATACTATGGTGACTTGCGTTCAGAGTTTCTACGATTATTTAATGCGAATTGAAGATTATGAAAAAGATCTATCAGAAAAAACAAAGAAGCAAGTGATTGGGAATTACCGATCGTTCAAACCCTTTCTACATCATATATCAAAGGGGAAGCCACTTGATAAAAACATTTTAAAAATTAAAGAACCTCGGAGAGAGGTTTTAACACTTACAAAAGATCAGGTTCAATCTATTCATGATGCGTGTAGCAATATTCGAGATGCTTTATTGGTTCGAATTTTGTATGAAGGCGGTCTTAGAATTGGAGAGGCATTATCTTTATGGATCGAGGACTTTGATATTGGCTCTACCTCCATTCAAGTACGAGAATCTAAAACTGTAAACGGCAAAGGAAGAAGAGTATATGTATCTGGCGATACAATGAATGTTTTTCAAGATTACCTAATTGATTATCATGACGCGGATACCAATCATGTATTTATAAATCTAACTGGTCCTAATAAGGGAGAACCATTAAATTATCAAGCAGCTTTCGATGTAATTAAACGTATAAGAAAGAAAACCCAGATTGATATTACCCCCCATATGTTAAGGCATACTTATGCCACTGAGCTTCATGAACAAGGGGTAGAAATATCGATAATCCAAAAGTTGTTGGGTCATTCGAACGTTCAAACAACAATTAAGACTTATGTTCATCCCACCGATGTCACTATACGAAAAGAGTGGCAGAAAGCACATGACAAGATGAAAGGTGACAAGAATGATTTTATTAAATAAAGCAACTGAACAACAAGCTAGAGCTGTAAGATATGAGCAAATTTTACAAGAGTTAAGTGGGTATTGGGAAAACGAAGAATGGGATGCATTAGATTGTCCCCTTTACAAAAAAGAAATAATAATAAAAAGCCCAATAATTAAATTTGAGGAAACATTGAATCCAAGAATTAGAAATGAATTTAAATATTATTTCTTCAGTCGGTTGACTAATTTAGAAATAAATATGGCAACAGTATGGAGTAATTCTACTGCATTTAATAAATTGCAAGATTTTATTTTCAGATTCTATTCTGATATTGGTTCTATTCTAGACATCCCTTACGGGAAATTTTCAATTCACTATAAAACCTATCTTTTTGAACATGGGAAAAGCGACTTAACAGTAAAAGGCTACCTCCAGTTATACAACCGAATTTATTCATTTTTCTTTGACTGGTATGATCAACGGAAGGAAACAGAGAAAGATATTTGGGATGTTCGAAAACTAGGTATTGACTATAATAACAGTAATTGCGGGTACACTTTAAATTTCACTTCTGTACCAAGACCTTTTCAAAACTTGGCAAAAAGATATATCGAAAAACGTGTTCTAATACAAGAAAGTTTAAGCTGGGGTTCTGGCATACAAACCATGGCAAAGCTGCAAGAATTCTTTAAATATATTTATAAAAAGTATCCAAACTGGCAAGACTTAACCTCATTAAGTAGGAGAGATATCGAGGAATTTATGCATTATTTGCGAACCTCTCCAATGGGTGGAGATAGCGTTCACAAAGGTCAACCCCCTACTGAGAATCACATCCATCGCTCATTATCTGTACTAGAAACGTTTATTGTATATATTCAAAGATATGAATGGGATGAAGCTCCCAAAAAGCCTGTAGGAATCCTAATTGTACCTGAAGATAAACCTAGACTACCTCCAAAGGCATCTAACGAAATTAAATACATATCTGATTTTGTTTGGAATCAGATCATTGATCACATGGGAAAACTGCCGCAGGAGATTATTCCGGTTGTAATATTGTTAGAGACATCAGGCTTTAGAATTTCAGATGTGTGTTCTTTGAAAGTAGATTGCTTGATTCAAAGAGAAGATGGTTGGTGGATTACCGGAGATCAGCGTAAAGTAAAGGGGAAAAATCATCGGGTCCCAATTTCGGAAGAAATAGCTAAGGTTGTGCTTTCCCAACAAAAATTAACAAGGGAAAAATCGACTTCAGAAACAAATCCATTAAATTATTTATTTCCAACCTATCATGGTACAAGAAAAGGACAGCCCATTTCGCGTGACAATGTAGTAAATAATTTAAATAAACTAGCTATTGAAAATAATATAATGGATGAAAACGGAGATATCTATCGATGTAAAGCACATGCATTTAGACATCGTTATGGAGTAAACCTTATTAATAACGGTATGAACATTTTACATGTACAAAAGCTGATGGCTCATGTGAGCCCTGAAATGACACTGGTATACGCCCAGATTCATGATACAACCCTTCGAAAAGAATGGGAAAAAGCCACAAGTAATGGGGCTGTAAGATTAAATCCAGGTGGCAAAATTATCGCTACTAGTATAGAAAAACAAGCAGACGAAAATGGATTAGAGTTAGAATGGCTCCGCCACAATTTGGATTCCATTCGATTAGATCACGGTTTGTGTATTAAAAGCCCCAAAAATAATTGTGACTTTTTGGAACAAACTTTAGAACCACCATGTATAAAAAACAATTGCCGCAGTTTCCATGTAGATCTGACGTTTCTAGATTTCTATAACGACCAAATTCTTAAAATGGAATCTGATATTGAGATATATCAAAAATCAGGTAGAAATAGATCAATTGAAATTATTCAGCCAAAATTGAAAAAGTATAAAGAAATTAGAGATGGAATAATAAAAAATGGTGGGATTTATGGACTTCCTAAAACAAGAAGAGAATTGAGAAACTGAATATAGAAAGAGATGAAATACAATGGCAAATATAAACCCAAATACTCAACCACTTCTTCGAAGTATCGAAGAAAAACAGCAAAAAGCAAAGCAAAAGGTTGAAAGTACCATTAAAGAAATGATTAAACATAAAGAAAAGATAAATTTTAATTCTGTATCAGCAAAATCAGGGGTATCAAAACCATTTTTATATAAACACAGCGATATCAGGTCGAGAATTGAAACATTAAGAAAACAAGAAGAAAAATTAGATTCACCGAATCAAGTAAAACGAAACATGACAGACCATTCTAAAGATGTGATAATTGCATCACTTCGAAAGAAAATGATGCATCTCGAAGAAGAAAATAAGAAATTGAAGGAACAATTAAAGGTCGATTGGGCCGCAATTTATAAGGAAATCAATTAAAATAAACCATATCTTTATTAACATGTAAACATAGAATGAGGTTCGATCGAACCTCATTTTTTACCATGATACTATATATAATGGCCCGATTGTGGTATAAAGTAGAAAAGCAACTTGAATATCAATCTAAAGAATGAAATACGAGCTAATTGTAAATTGGAAAAAAATAGATGTAGAGGATTTTTAGATAATGGTCAGTGTAAATCTTAACCGCATCCTATTAACTAACGTATAAAATACAAAGTCAGAGCCTGATAAAAATATTTAATCAACTACAATAATTGATTCTGAACTGGTGGTATAAGTCAGTTTCAATAAACACTTTATTATAATTAATCTAAAAAATAAAAGCTGGGTTTCTAATTTAATGGAAAAATCAGCTATATACTTTTAATTTGATTTACACAGATAATCATTAGCCATTTATCGATCATTTCAGTAAAGATTTATTTATTCTTCTCCCCGTTTATGCTCATTCCTTTATAAAGGTGGGCAATATCCTCGACTAGGAAGATTCACTTTCATAAAACCTTCACACTTTTATCTCAGATTGGCATACAGTGAATGCTATAATTGCCTCAATACTAAAATATCAACCATAGGAGAGAGATGTAATTGAATAAAAAGCAAAGACTGATTATGCGTTCGGTTATCTTAGCCGTAATGGTGATTGCAGTAGGATATACGATGTACATAAATTTTGTTCAATCTGGTGAAATAGTAGAGGTTGGAGATAAAGCACCGAATTTTGTTCTAACAGACTTAGAGGGCAACCAAGTAATGCTTTCTGACTATGAAGGGCAAGGGGTGTTTTTAAACTTCTGGGGAACTTGGTGTAAGCCTTGTGAGCGTGAGATGCCTTACATGGAGAAACAGTATCAAGTATACAAAGAGCAAGGTGTAGAAATCCTTGCAGTAAATATACAGGAAACAGATCTGGCAGTTGAAAAATTTCGAGATCGCCATGGAATGACATTTCCTATTCCCATGGATAGAAATGATCAAGTAAGACAGGCTTATGGAGTTCTTCCATTACCTACCACAATATTACTTGACCAAAATGGCATTGTAGTAAAAAAGCATTCAGGAGAATTAACAGAGGCAAGAGTGAAAGAATTCATGGAAATGATTAAGCCAAACCCTTAAGAAGTTCAATAACTGTTTGAGACTAAATTTGTTTATCGCCATTATTAAGATATCCCACGGTTGAAATAGTTTCGGAATAAGAACGGGATATCGCTACTATTTTTATAAAAATTTGTATGTTAAGCGATTTATAAACAAAAGTCGATTTCCTTTTAAGTTTAGGAACGACTTTTTTATTTGTAAAATTAAAAAAGTTAGCTTAATTAATCTCAAGCCTAAACAAGTTCTAAAAATACGTTATCCTTACTTTCTTCTAAATACTGTTAGATTGTCTTAGAAAATATGATAGTAGATACTTGAACTTTATAAACAACTTCAGGAGGTCTTTTTAATGGAGCATCTAAACTTATTTCTAGCATTTGGTGCAGGTCTCTTATCATTTATTTCACCATGTGCGCTTCCTTTATATCCTGCTTTTCTTTCCTATATTACTGGAGTGTCTGTAAATGATTTAAAAAATGAAAAAGGTATTCTACGTGGGAAAGCTTTTGTTCATACCATTTTATTTTTAGTAGGATTTTCAATTATCTTTTTAGCTTTAGGGCTCTCCACGTCATTTATTGGTACTTTTTTTATAGGTAATCAAAATTTATTACGGCAACTTGGCGCTATGGTCATGGTGTTCTTTGGTTTAGTCCTTACAGGGCTTCTAAATTTCAACTTCCTACTTTCTGATAAAAAAGTTAAATTTCAAAAGAGACCTACAGGTTATTTAGGTACAGTTTTGATTGGCATTGGTTTTGCTGCTGGTTGGACGCCTTGTTCAGGTCCAATCCTTGCTGGTGTCATCGCCTTAGGTGTAACAGATCCAGGGAAAGGATTTATTTACATGTTTTTTTATGTATTAGGATTTTCCATTCCTTTTCTTTTAATGACCTTATTTATTAATAAAATGACTTTTATTAAAAAGCATAGTGCATTATTTATGAAAGTGGGAGGTTCAATAATGATTTTGATGGGAGTCTTATTGTACTTTAATTTAATGACCAAAATTATTGCTGTATTAGTTAGTTGGTTTGGAGGGTTCACTGGATTTTAACTGTTGATCAATAAGTTTACCAAGTAATATGTCATAAATTTATCAAGTATATGCAATGTTTTATGAGTTATTTCAACTATGATTAGAGAAGTAGGAGGATAATTCATATGTATGAGATATTTAATAAATTCAGTAATTTTTTTCTGCAGCCTTTCTTTAATATGGCGATGTCTTTTGAAGGATTCCAATACTAATTGCATTGATATTAGGTGTGGTAGGTTCTCTGGTACCTTGTCAAATCACAGGGAATTTAGGCGCGCTTATGTTGTATGGTAATAAATCTTTACAAAAAAAATAGCATGGGGGGATGTTTGGCTTTTTACTATGGGGAAAGTTTTAGCTTTTTCCATAGTGGGGATAATATTATGGGTTTTCGGTAAAGAAATCGAAGCTACCTTGACCAATTTCTTTTCTTGGATTCGAATTTTTATCGGTCCGGCAATCATACTCATTGGATTATTTCTTTTAGGCGTTATTAAATGGAAATGGTCCATCCCTGTACTATTAAAAAAGGGGAAAATTGGGAACTTTCCTTAAGGGGTAGTACCAGCGAAGCTGTCACTACCCCTTAAAGAGTGAATTATATATTTTCTCCTTTGCCCGTCGCCTTGTATCCCATACTAATCAATACTAATCTTCCAATCATTGTCATAGCAGGCAGAATGATTTTTCGCTTTCGCATTTCTTCTAAAGTCATCCTTATTAGGAAAAGGGCATTTGAATTTTCAATTGCATGGGGGAGTAATGCCTGTGAAATAATCCGATATGACTGTGCTGAAAAATTAGAAAAACCATAATGCTTTCGTATTTCCTCAATATGTTCATGTTTTGTTTGCTCTCGTTCAGAATATCACTTAAATTCACTTGCATCTACTTGTAACTGATTAGCAACATAGTTTATCACCTTATCAGGAACATTCTTGATATCTGAAAGAGACCAACCAGGGTAACGAAAAAGACAAATTTGAATAGCGAATCTCAATCGATTATGATCTCTTCTTCTACGTCTTATTACCTCAATATCATCTTGTGTAAGGGTATAGTAATACGCTAATTCCCAATCACTTAAAGTAGACGGGATTATCAAAAAATCCTTCTTTGATCAGGTGTAAGTAGTTCTCTCGCTCTTAGACACACAGGAAAAGCCCCCTAATCCAACCAGAAGGTTTAATTTTTTTCCAAAGCTCGCGATACAACACTGATTTACTAACACCCGTAATATCAGTAATTCCTTTGATGCTAAATTGTTTAGATGAATGTAGTTTTAAAGCACGTTCCACCAACTTGGAGTCTTTGGAAGGTCTCCCCCCATTTCGGCCTCTCATTCTTGCAGATTGTAATCCTGATTTTGTACGCTCACTGATAATATCTCGTTCAAGTTCAGCATTACTCGCCATTGTTCGGAAGAAAAAACGTCCCATAGCTGTTGACGTATCAATATTATCCTGTATGGAAAATGACCTTTTTTTCTTCAAAGGTTTCAACCAATTCAATTAGATGTTTTGTAGACCTTGAGATACGATCCAACTTATAAACGACCACAGAATCAACTTTACTTATAGCCTTTAGAAGTTGTTCTAATTCTGGACGTTCTTTTCTTGTTCCAGTTATTTTCTCTTTGTAAATAACAGCTGCGCCTGCTTTTTCTAAAGCATCAATTTGAAGATCTATAATTTAATTTTGAGTAGAAACACGAGCATATCCAAAGATTTTCCCCATTTTAATTCACTCCTTCAAAATAATTATTCCCTAATTCGGATTCGGAGTCAATTTTGGGAAAGATGTTAAAGGGAAGCTTTTAGGGAATGAAAAACATAAAAACTACTGAATTATGGAGGAGTAAAAATTAATCCCTAAAACGTTCGTTAATGGAAATTACTATTATAAAAAATAATTTTATGTTTTTCATTCAAATACTCACTTGAATATTAACCAAGGAAAGGTATATACTATATTCAAGTAAACACTTGAATATTAATGGGGTGATAATGTGAATAAGAAAGATACTTGTGAAATTTTTTGTTATGACGAGAAAAAGGTCAATCGAATACAAGCTGATCTAAAAACAATCGATATTGTTAGTGTTGCCCAAATGTTAAAAGCAATTGCGGATGAAAATAGGGCAAAGATTACCTTTGCTTTGTGTCAAGACGAAGAGTTATGTGTGTGTGATATAGCAAATATTATTGGTATTACGGTGGCAAATGCTTCTCATCATTTAAGGACCCTTCATAAGCAGGGGATTGTAAAATATAGAAAAGAAGGAAAACTAGCGTTTTATTCGTTAGACGATGAACATATTAGACAAATAATGATGATTGTACTAGAACATAAGAAAGAGGTGAATGTCAATGTCTGATCAAAAGGCAATAACATCTGAACAAGAAATGAAGGCCTATCGTGTACAAGGTTTTACTTGCGCAAACTGCGCGGGTAAATTCGAAAAAAATGTAAAACAGCTATCTGGAGTTGAGGATGCAAAAGTAAATTTTGGTGCATCTAAAATTGCTGTTTATGGTAATGCAACGATAGAAGAACTAGAAAAAGCAGGTGCATTTGAGAATCTTAAAGTGACTCCTGAAAAATTTGCTCGTCAAGATTCACAAGAGGTGAAAGAGGTTAAAAAAGAAGAAAAAGTGCCGTTCTATAAAAAACACAGCACTTTACTCTATTCAGCCTTATTTCTTGTCTTTGGTTACCTTTCCTCATCTGTTAATGGGGATGAGAACATTGTTACTACATTATTATTTGTAGCATCTATGTTAATCGGAGGATTATCACTCTTTAAAGTCGGTTTACAAAACTTGATTCATTTTGACTTTGACATGAAAACCCTTATGACAGTAGCTGTTATAGGTGGTGCCATTATAGGAGAATGGGCTGAAGTTTCCCTTGTTGTCATACTCTTTGCAATTAGTGAAGCACTTGAGCGATTCTCTATGGATAGAGCAAGACAATCGATTCGTTCATTAATGGATATCGCTCCTAAAGAGGCACTCGTTAGACGTAATGGACAAGAAATAATGATTCATGTTGATGATATTGCTGTTGGGGATATCATGATTGTAAAACCTGGTCAAAAGATTGCTATGGATGGTGTAGTTGTAAGTGGTTACTCTGCCGTTAACCAAGCAGCTATTACAGGTGAATCAGTCCCTGTTGAGAAAACGGTTGATAATGAAGTATTTGCAGGTACCTTAAATGAAGAAGGATTACTTGAAGTACAAATAACGAAACTAGTAGAAGATACAACGATTTCTAAAATTATTCATCTTGTAGAGGAAGCACAAGGAGAACGTGCTCCTTCGCAAGCATTTGTTGATAAATTCGCGAAATATTACACACCGATCATTATGATCATTGCAGCATTGGTTGCTATAGTCCCTCCTTTGTTCTTTGATGGCAGTTGGGAAACATGGGTTTATCAAGGATTAGCTGTTCTTGTTGTTGGTTGTCCTTGTGCATTGGTCATATCGACTCCGATTTCTATTGTTTCAGCGATTGGGAATGCTGCTAAAAAAGGGGTCCTTGTAAAAGGCGGAGTGTATTTAGAAGAAATGGGCGCCTTAAAGGCTATTGCATTCGATAAAACAGGAACATTAACAAAAGGAGTCCCAGCTGTAACTGATTATAATGTGTTGAACAAACAGACAAATGAAAAAGAATTACTATCCATTATTACTGCATTGGAGTATCGTTCTCAGCATCCTCTTGCTTCAGCCATCATGAAAAAAGCAGAAGAAAAGGACATTACTTATTCTGACATACAGGTAGGGGATTTCTCTTCTATCACAGGAAAGGGTATAAAGGGTATTGTAAACGGGACCACTTATTATATCGGTAGCCCGAAACTCTTTAAGGAATTATTGACTACTGATTTTGATAAAGACTTAGAGAAAAATGTTACTAAACTTCAAAATCAAGGGAAAACAGCGATGATTATTGGGACCGAAAAAGAATTACTTGCAGTTATTGCAGTTGCTGATGAAGTTCGTGAATCAAGTAAGGAAATCATTCAAAAGTTACATCAACTTGGCATCAAAAAAACAATTATGCTTACAGGTGATAACAAAGGTACTGCGAATGCTATCGGAGGACAGGTTGGAGTTTCTGATATAGAGGCAGAATTAATGCCACAAGACAAATTAGACTTTATTAAACAGTTGAGATCCGAGTTTGGCAACGTAGCTATGGTAGGAGATGGTGTTAATGATGCACCTGCTTTGGCGGCCTCAACAGTTGGTATTGCAATGGGTGGAGCTGGTACAGATACAGCTCTGGAAACAGCAGACGTCGCTCTTATGGGAGACGATTTAAGAAAACTACCATTTACTGTAAAACTTAGCCGGAAAGCTCTAAATATCATCAAAGCTAACATTACTTTTGCAATTGCTATTAAATTTATTGCCTTACTATTGGTTATCCCAGGTTGGTTAACGCTCTGGATTGCCATTCTTTCCGATATGGGCGCAACCCTTCTAGTAGCTCTAAATGGTTTGCGACTAATGAGAGTGAAAGAATAAAGGGAAAAGTGCTAAAAAGGGATTTTCCAGAAAGATAGAAATTCCTTTTCTAAAATGGTCTCATTAATAGTATAACTTCTAAATATAGTAAAAAATCAGTTAGTGGGTTGATGTAATTGACTTTAATTTTGAACGTTATTTCTGCAATAGGGGCATTTATAGTTACCAATATTGATGATATTTTTGTTTTGATGCTGCTATTTTCACAGGTAAAAGCACAGGTGAAAACGAGTGAAGGTTTAAAAGGTAACCAGACAGAGAATAAACCTATATCCCCTAAGGATATAATTATTGGACAATATCTAGGTTTTACCTTGTTAGTAGTAGTTAGTCTCTTAGGAACTTTTGGAGTTATGTTAATTCCAGAGAAATGGGTAGGATTACTTGGACTAATTCCAATCTATTTAGGGATTATGTTGTTTATAAAGGGAGAAGATGAGGATGAGGATGAAAATGCAATTCTTTCAAGTTTAAATTCTGGAAAGTATAATAGTGTCTTTTTAAGTGTAGCATTTATAACATTTGCTAATGGAGGAGATAACATTGGAATATATGTTCCTTTCTTCTCTACTTTAACCATGAACCAACTAGCAGTATCGGTTATTACTTTCTTTATTATGGTTGCAATTTGGTGTTTTATTGGATATCGTTTGGCAGCTTTTAAACATGTCTCTGAAACCTTAGAGAATTACGGTAGGTGGATTATACCCATTGTCTTTATTGGTTTAGGAATCTATATCATGGTGGAGAACGAAACTTTCGGTGCCCTTTTGAGTTTAATAAATTATTAAAAAATAATCTTCAAAAGTCGCTCTAGTTAACAGTTGGGACTTTTGTTTTTCTTCTTTCAAATAATAGAACCTACCTTAACCAACTAACTATTGGATATAAGTAATTGCTTGTCTACCCAGTTGCACCCATGCAGCTTCAAAGTCTGCTATTTTTGGCCTTTTTATTCTTTGTGTTTGCTAGTGGATCATTAAAGTAAATATAGTATTGGTCATATCCTGTCACTAATACAGAGTGCAGCTTATGAAGCCCTATTATATTAATTTGCAACACAGGGGCTAACTACCATTTCAATAGAAAAAACTGAGGAGTTACCACAAAGGAACCCTAAAATTGGCAAGTACCAGCATGTTTGGATTGATTATCATGAATAACCAAATGGAAAATGTCTGGATTTATACAGATAATAAAACGACTAGAATAGTTACTAATAAGCCGATGATTCCTTAGCGTAGGGAATCATCGGCTTATTTTATGTCGAAATTTGCTTAGCGTGTGGTTTTATGACAAACTGTTGGTGGTACCCCTATATGGAGTCGGTTATTGAGAAGAAGAACGTACTTTTACTTATGACGGTAAGAACGTGCATAGAAAGTATATCTAAATAAAATTTACCAAGGTACAAAAACTAGAGGAGCCACCTTGATTAAGACAGGTGGCTCCTTTGTTTTCTATGAGTGTCAGTACTTTTATGAGTCGGTATCGCGTTGAGGTTTTTTTTCATCCTCATCCATGAGGCCCTGTGTTGACTTTTTAAATTCCCTAAGCGTTGTTCCAACTGCTTTACCTAATTCGGGAAGTTTTTTCGGTCCGAAGATAATAAGAGCAGCTGCTCCAACTAATACCCAGCTTCCAGGTCCTAACATTACTATCCCTCCTTAAAATTTTACGAAAAATGCGGTAAAGTACATGATAAGCATCCCTGCAGAAAATGCAGAAAGGTTTAACCAAGAGACAGAAGGTTCTCTGAATTTTTTATGGTCTTCAACTAGCATCTTTGTGATAACAAAGATGACTTGCAGGATAGCACCTGCTCCAATTCCTAAGAATAACGCTCCCCAGATTGGTGAGAAGACAAAGCCTCCAAACCAAGTACCCAAGATTGCTGGTGCACCAGCAATCAATCCTAAGAGAACGAAGTCCCTAAATCGTGGTTTCGTCTTTAATAACGGTGCTGCGATTCCGATTCCTTCTGTGATGTTATGCAATGTGAACCCGATAATTAAAAAGGTTCCGAGTGCTGCTTCCCCTAGGGCAAAAGAAGATCCGATGGCAAGACCTTCACCGAAGTTATGGAGTCCTATCCCTGTTGCCATGAGTAAGGCTATGGCATAAGGAGAATATCCTTTAGACTCCAGTTTCTTTTGTTGATACTGATCAAAGCCGATCAGTAGGAGGAATGTAAGAGCGGCTCCGATGATGACCACCATGTTTCCTTGAAATACAGAAGGTGCTTCAGCTCCTATCTCAAACCCATCAGCTAACGTTCCTACAAATAAAAAGAGCAGTAATCCAACGGTTAATGCTAAAATTGCATTGATCCATTTACGCTTAAAGCGTTTCATGAACGGATACCATAACAATCCTAATGTGATAGGAACAATTCCCACATAAAATCCAATAAAACCGTAATTCAAAAAGTTTTCCCAAGTGGGCAATGGCGTTAAAGCTGCAACAGGAACCTCACCTTCTGTGATGATGCCATTTTCCGTAATCAGTTTTATCAGATGGGGATCTCCTTTTACCCATGGGTAGTTGATCACGATATTCCCATCATCAAATCGTTCAAGTGTTTGACTAGGAGAGACAGTGAAATCCCAAACCGAATCATCCACCATAACCTGTGAAATCTTTAATGTTTCAGGTCCCGTGTTGCTCACGTCAAGCTCGAACCCAGAGACTGTTACTTTTATTCTCTCAATGTTTAATACTTCAATTGGAGCAGCAGGATCTTGTTCAACGCCTGCTCCATTTTTTAACACCCAACCAAGTACGCCGACTAACAAAATTAATGGAATAAGTCCAGCAATCAACCATTTAATCTTCATCTTCATCCCTCCTTTTACTCGACCTCAAAGAATCCCATCCAACCCAGTTCAGCGAATTCACTGACATGAGCATGGAACATATATTTCCCTTTGTATGGGAAACGGACTTCAACGATTCCACGTTCACCTTGACATTGCATAATCGTATCAGTGAATTGGGAGGGGTTGTCGTCTCTTCCAGTTGGATAATACGTAAAATAGTTAGCATGAAGATGGAACGAGTTCAATAAATCAAATTCCGTTAGATTGCTCAAATAAATTCGGACGAGTTCATCTTTTTTTATCTTTATCGGATGATTCATAAATGCAAACGCATAGCCGTTCACAGTGTAGAATTCGTTCGCTCCGTCTAAGTCCAAGTCATAAGCGTTCATGACCATGTTAAGCTCTTTCGCTGGTTTTCTAGGTGTCTTAGGATCAATGATAAAATTCCCATAAAGTCCTTTGTGAATATGACGAGCCAAAGGGAGTACATGGCAATGATAGACTTGTAGTCCGTAAGGTTTCGCTTCAAATTCATACGTGAAAGATTGACCTGGATAGATTGGTTCTATTCCATCCATTTCAGGTGGGTGGATGCCATGAAAGTGAATGGAGTGTGGATGGCTGCCTTGGTTAATAAAGTTGAATCGCAGCATATCACCTTCTGTACACCGGAAGGTTGGTCCTGGAATGGTTCCATTGTACGTCCATCCAGGAAACTTGATGCCCTTAGCGATTTCGATTTCTTTATCAATTGCAACGACTTCGTATGTTCTGAGAGTTTGACCATTAGGCAGGGTACTCACTTTTCCATAATCAAATTCAGTGAGCAATCGCTCAGCCATCTTATAACCGCTCGTTTTGGAATTATCCGTCATGTTCGCATGATTGGCATGACCATTGTTCTTCTTGTGATTATTGTGAGAAGAAGCGTTGGCTGTTCCTGTATATGGAGCAACCTTGTTTAAAAAATAACTCCCTGCAAGTCCTACGGCTCCAACTGATCCAATTTTCAAAATATCACGACGAGATATTTTTTGCTGTTCTTCCTTTTCGTTATCCATACTTTACCTCCTCTTAAAAAATTGCCTATATGCAACTTTTATGATAAATAACTACATTGAATGCCTATTGGGACTATCCTTTTAATAGAAAATTTAAAGATAATTTCTAATTTTTTACTATTTAGGTTTCACCTCGCGCTAATAAATTGGTATAAGCTCATAAAGTTTCCTTAGGACAACTTTAACTTCATAATATGTGCATATGTTCATATTGTCAACCATATAAAATAATAAAGAAATAAATATTTTTGAAACCGAATAGGACAATTTGAAGGTGAATACACTACTAATTTAGTAAAGGATGGCACTCATGGAGCAATGGACAATTGGAATGTTCTTATTGGTTTGTTTAGTAGTCGGGGGAGGTAGTGCGATAGGAATTTTCTATCTGTTCCAACGATCTGTTTACGGTATCTTTCTTCTATGTGGTGCATTATTAATTGGAGTAGTCTGTATAGAGATAATTCCACTAGCTATGAATGAGAGAGATATAGAAAGCTTAGCAGTTGGCAGTATGATTGGTCTGTCTTTATTTATAACACTCCATTTTTTCCTGCACTCTTTCGAGAAAGCAAATCATTCTGTATTGCTTATTTTTCTGGCAATGATTTTACATACCATTCCTTTCAGCCTTACTCTTGGGGCTATCATTCATAAAACTGAAATTTTCACATCGCTTACGATAATGTCCGGAATTCACCATATTCCAGAAGGGTTTGCAATTACCCTAGCACTTTTATCAAAAGGAGAAGCATCTTGGAAATCCCTCCTGTACTATGTACCTTTTGCTCTTCTTTTTATTAGCTTTATGTCATTAGGAAATTATTTTTCCATAACAGACCGAGTTCAAAGTGTGTTAATTGCTATGACTGGCAGTCTTATCTTTTTTACTTCCTTACACGAATTTATTCTTTCTTACTGGAACATGTTGTCCAGAAAACAGGCATACTTCTTTTTATTGACGGGAATTATTTTAAGTATTACTTTTCATATTATTGTGGAAAAATAATGAAAAATGTATTGATGTTAACTAATAAGTTTGTAATAATGTATATATGAACATATACACATATAAAGAAAGGATGATTCTTGATGGGAGCTCATCATAGCCACAGTCATGACCATGGACATCATCATCATGGCAGTAAGAATAAAAAAGCACTGAAACTTTCATTCATCATTATTGCCACCTATATGATCGTAGAAGTAATCGGGGGAATACTGACCAACAGTTTGGCCTTATTGTCCGATGCAGGACACATGTTAAGTGATGCTGTTGCCTTAGGATTAAGTTATTTGGCGTTAACATTTGGAGAAAAGCAGGCAACACTTTCGAAAACATTTGGATATAAACGGTTCGAAATCCTCGCTGCTTTCATAAATGGTGTCACATTAATAGGCATTTCCGTTTATATATTCTGGGAGGCCTACAAAAGAATTCAAAGCCCTCCTGAAGTGATCAGTGGCGGGATGCTAATTATCTCTGTGTTAGGATTACTTGTGAATATTATTGCTGCATATATTCTAATGAGCGGAGATAAGGACGAAAACTTGAATGTCAGGAGTGCCTTCCTACATGTATTGGGGGATCTCCTTGGATCGGTGGGGGCTATAACGGCGGCTTTACTCATCATGTTTTTTGGATGGAATTTGGCTGACCCGATTGCAAGCGTAATAGTAGCAGTCCTAATAATAATTAGTGGTTATCGCGTAACAAAAGATTCCTTTCACATTCTGATGGAGGGGGCACCAAGCAATATAAATGTGAAGGAGATTAAAGAGTCGTTGCTCCAGATTACGGGAGTAAGGGATGTGCACGACCTGCACGTTTGGTCCATCACATCCGAATTCCCTGCATTAAGTTGTCACATCGTTATCGATGCAGACGTGAATCAGCAGGATATTTTAAAAACAGCACAAACACTTTTACACCATAATTACCATCTTGAGCACACTACCATTCAAATTGATTTGATTGGAGAGAATTGTGAAGGGGATCTTTGCAACTGATTTATAAAAAATAAACGCTCGTATTGGGAGCGTTTATTTTTTATGGAGTTACACACTCCAAATTAACTATGTTTGGTATGTTGTATGGTCTGCTGCAATATGTCAATGACATGTTGATCATCATGCGAGTAATAAATAGTTGTTCCTTCTCTACGGAATTTCACCAATCGCAGACTCTTCAGTAAGCGGAGTTGGTGTGATACTGTGGACTGCAAGAGGCCTAAGTTCTCTGCGATATCGTTAACCGAAAACTCTCCATCAAAGAGCAGGTGAAGAATTCTCAGTCTTGTAGGGTCCGATAGTGCCTTGAATGTCTGAGAAACCATGTTCAATGTTTCTGAATCTAACTCAATGTTGCTCTTACTCATAACATAAACTCCTTAAAGTTAATACCTTTATTATATATGATTGTGCTGGGAAATACATAGAATCGGAATTATTGTTATGTAATAAAAGATGAGAAAAAATTGAAGGATTAGTTATTTTCTAATATTTTTTGATGAATAAAACCGGCATCACTTCCAACACCAAGTAACAAAGCGGAACCGCGTTGGGACTGCCAAGGCATTCCTAGGAAGAAAAGCCCCTTGATACTTGTAACTCCCCTTTCATGTAACGGCCTCTCTTTTTCTTGGATAATGTTAGGCATATCTATCCAGGAATAATCCGGGGTATATCCTGTAGCCCATATAATATTATCTGGATTAAGGGTAGTTTGATCAGCAAAGAGAATGGTTTGATCAGTTGCCCCCACGCTTCTTTTCTTAATAGTGATTTTCCCTTCTGCAACTGCATCATTTAACTCTGTACCAAAAATGACATTCCCTCTTTTTCGAAAGGCTTTTCCAACTAGCGTATTTTTATTTGCTCGAAGAATTTTGGTTCGATCTAGCCACCAAAAGATGCTTTTATTCGCAATGGTTAAGGGTAAGTGAGTTAGACTTTTACTTACAGAAAGGTAGGTGTCATAGCCTTGGTTTGCAATTTCTATTGCAATTTGTGCACCTGAATTTCCTCCACCTACTACCAACACAGAACCTGATGCCAATTGGGATGGGTTACGATATTCAGAGGAATGCATCTGGTTTATGGTAGTGGATAGTGTTTTAGCAATTGAAGGAATACTGGGAGTATGGAAAGGCCCAGTGCATACTATAACATTTCTTGCCCTAAGTGTAGAAGCATTGGTCTCTACAACAAAAAGATCCATTTCTTTCGTTAGTTTTTTCACTTGAGTGTTTAGCTGGATTGGAAGCTGGTAGTGGGTAGCATAACTCTCTAGATACATGGCGATTTCCTCTTTTGTAGGAAATTGGCTGGGACATCCTTCTACTCCCATGCCGGGTAAAGAGCTGTACGACTTTGGGGTAAATAGCACGAGGGAATCGTATCTTTTTCTCCAGGATTCCCCGATTCGAGAATGTTCATCTAGGAGTAAAAAGGATAGCGAAGTCTTCTTTAAATAGTAACCTAAGGATAAGCCTGCTTGGCCAGCTCCAATTACTAAAGCATCATAAATCATAATAAAGACCACCTTTATATATGCATATATACTCATATTTTAATGTTTATAAAGACTGAGAGCAATGAAATTTTGAATATATTTCGCTATTCAAGACATTTCTATGAACAAAGTTTAGGTAATCTTTCTTTCTTCTTCGGAGCATGATACGATTCCGTTGTTGTTACTTATTTTACAGTAAAGGATGAAACAGATTGCGAAACAAATCTACTTTTTTAGGAATGCTTAGCGTCCTTTTATTAATTCTTTCTTCATGTGGTTTTAGTAGTGAAAAGATTCCGGACCAGACAAATTGGAAACTAGAGGAGTTCTCCGCTGTCAATCAGGACGAAAAAGAGTACAGTTTAGAAGACATAAAAGGGAATGTTACTATTGCATCTTTTATCTTTACAAGCTGCACGACAGTTTGTTCCCCGATGACAGCAAATATGTCTAAACTGCAAAAGAAAACAGAAGAAGAAGGCTTGGATGTCCAATATCTCTCGTTTTCAGTAGATCCTGAGGTAGATACTCCAGAAGTGCTGAAAGAGTTTGGCAGCCGTTTTGATATCAATTATTCGAATTGGAATTTTGTTACGGGCTACACACAACAAGAAATAGAAGCATTTGGCCAGAAGAATTTTAAAACAATAGTAGCCAAGCCTAAAGGGGGAGGAGAAGTTGTACATGGTACGAGCTTCTATCTCATTAACCAGGAGGGAGTTATTATCAAGAGTTTTGACGGTTTAGATGTGCCTTTTGAGGAAGTCATCGAGCATGTAAAGATTGTGAATGAGAACTAGTTACATTAAGAAAGACACTTGCCAAAATGCTGCAAGTGTCTCTCTTAGTCTTCCTTTATTTTTGTTTCCTTTGTTTCATACTCAATAGAGTGAGTAAAAGAATAATTAATGAAAAGGCCGTTAATGCAAGGAATGGTATCGTAACGAATCCAAACCAATTAATATATTGTGCGTTACAGGGAACACCATTGACACACGGTTTAATCTCCGCAAATCCAGGAACCTTTTGAATTAAATAGTGATACAGCGAAATGCACCAACCTATTATTGCCATCGGAAGAGCAAATTTCTTGCCGGAGCTATCATTCTGGAAGGTTGAAATTCCAAGGATAAGGGCCATTGGATACATCAGAATACGCTGGTACCAGCATAATTCACATGGTATAAAGCCTCGTATTTCACTGAAATACAGGCTTCCTAGCGTAGCGACGGTGGCAACAAGCCAAGCCAAATATAGATAGATCTGGCCAGATGCCTCTTCGACCTTTTTCATTATTCATCACCTTCAAGCTCAGACTCAATTAATGACTTGATTTTCTCATAGTCAAATGGGTCAGCCAACACTTTATCATTCACCATGATGGTTGGAGTCTGACTGATTTTAAACTCCTCGGTGAGATCATTATCATGAGTTACAGCATCTATAATTTCCTGGCTTTTCAGATCAGTTTTAAATTGTTCCATATCAATGCCAGGTAGTTCACTAGCCACTTCCATCACCTTATCTGTTGTAATCCATAATCCGTCGTGATTAGCTGATGGCTGTGCATTGAAAAGCTTTTTATGAAACTCCCAATATTCATCCGGGTTCTGTTTTCTAATTGCTTCAGCAGCTGCTGCTCCTAAAGCGGACTCTTCGCCATGAAAAAGAACATTAATATAAACGAATTTAACTTTTCCGGAATCTACATAATCCTTGATAAGTTGAGGGTAAATATTTTCCCCCCATGCTTTGCAAGCAGGGCATTTAAAGTCCCCGAACTCTACAATCGTTACTGGTGCATCCTCTTGGCCAAGAACAGGTTGCCCTTCAATGGAAGGGGTGTTTTCCACGTATTTTTCTTCATTGTCATTATCTTGGTTTGTAATGATTACAAGAGCCGCAATAATTCCAATGATAAGTAGCGTTACGATAACCATTAACTTGAATGGTGATTTATTGTTTTTGGACATGTTAATTTCTCCTTTTCCTACTGAATACTAACTAAAATGGTAAGATAACTGGATATAATTAAAAACACTCCCAGTATAAACGTCAGTAATGGACCAGCCTTTTTCATGAATGAGTATATCATTAAGATGAAAAAAGTCGTCGCACAAATTAACAACAAGACACTTGTTAAGGACATTTCTAAACCTAGTACCATGTTCTCCGTGTACTTACCTTGATAAAAATAAGTAAACAATGTTGAAACTGTATCCTTTGTAATATCTGTTTCGTGGGGTGGAGATTGTTGTCCTAATGCGGCAGTTGCAGCAAAAATAAAGCCGATAATAATTCCCTCCACTTTTGTCCATGGTCTTGGATCAAAAGATGAATCTTTTCTTAAGATATTTTTTATTAAAATTCCATTAATAAAAGCGTAAGCTAACAATGGTAAGACCAAAATGTGCTTTAAAAGTAGGGTTTGTCCATATGTCAGCATCCAGGAGTTCGTATAGAACTCGTAATCTATTACATAGTTCATTAGATAAAGCCCAGAGAGAATTGTCACACTTAAACAAAGGATTGATAATGGAGTGTACCATTTTAAGAATGAAAGCCAGTTTGCATAATTAGTGGACTTCCAACCTACAACAAACAATATACCTACCCAAACCGTTACAGTTGTAAAATGGGTGGAGTGGGTGAGAAAACCAGTTATGGGATCATAGGAACTGGCATGACTTGCATAACCCAGAGCAAGTATCAATACAAGGGTAAGAGCAATTCCAATAAAAGCAAAGAGTGCACGCTTTCGAATATCGAACCACACAATAAAGATAAAGAGAAAGGTAGCTATAAAATAAGTGATGACCCAGGCTTTCCCTACTTCAAAAGTAAATAGAACATTCTGTAAGGTGTTCCAAATTCCAATATCTTTATAGAGATAGAGAACCAGAATTGCCACTGGGGTAAAAGATAGAATCGCAATCCCACCTGTAGCAAGTAGCATGACGTTTCTTGGAACGTAAATAGATGGACGGTATCGTTCAGGCACCGCATAAAGAATGAAACTTCCCATTAGGATCGAGAAGCACAAATAAAGAATGGTTTCACTTATTACTCCTAAGAAAAACATTGATTATTTTTTCCTCCTCAATAACCACCAGAGGCTAACAAGTATCGATATGGAGAATATACCAACGATAGATGGGAGGATATAGGAAGGCAAAGTATTATGCTCAATCCCTTCAATATTGCGATCCACTTCTTCAGTATGATTATCTTCCTGTTGCTCAGTTATTGTTTCGTCATTACTTACAGAAAAAGTAACCTCTCCTTCAATCGGATGTCCGTCAGCTCCAATTATTTTCCACAGTACTTGATAGTCGCCAGCTTCCAATGGCTGAGTCAATATCCCCTTCATTTGCTGCCCGCTAATTTCCACTTCTACAGGAACTTCTGTTTCTTTTGGATCGAGGACTGTCAATGTGCTATTCGCTTCTACTTTTGTTTCAAAATTAAGGATGACCTCTTCCAACTCATCACTT
This sequence comes from Sutcliffiella sp. FSL R7-0096, assembly GCF_038595065.1. NCBI lineage: Bacteria > Bacillati > Bacillota > Bacilli > Caryophanales > Bacillaceae > Sutcliffiella > Sutcliffiella sp. FSL R7-0096. Next base: position 3,614,853 of record NZ_CP152003.1, on the reverse strand, counting down.
ACTGTGTCTCCTTGAACAGGATCGGAACTTTCCAGACCTGTATGAGCTGAAACTTGATTAAAGGAAAAAATCGATAAGATGATCGTCAGGATAATTGCTTTGTTCATAAGGATGCCTCCAATATTATTCTTTATCGGATTCATTCTAACAAAGTAAGAACATTTATTCAAAAGGGTATTTGAATAAAGTTTTGACAATATTAAAAACATGGCATAACATAATCTTAGAACTAATAATCAAATGAACGTTTGAATAGGAGTGGGGAAACACATGTCAGAAAAATTGATTCAAACTGCTGAAAAGGACACTTGTGAAACTTTTTGCTTTGATGAACCAAAGGTTAATACCCTAAAAAATAGAATAGAAGAAGTAAACGGAGTGGAGTTGATTTTTAAAGCACTCTCCGATTCCACCAGAATAAAGATTGCTTATGCTTTAACTTTGGAGAAAGAATTGTGTGTTTGTGATGTGGCGAATATCATTGGATCTTCCACTGCCACTGCGTCCCATCATCTGAGATTGTTAAGGAGTATGAACCTGGCGAAGTATCGTAAAGAAGGAAAATTAGTGTTTTATTCATTGGCTGATGATCATATTCACCAATTAGTATCTATTGCATTAATACATTCCAAAGAAGAAGTGGTCAAGGAATAGAGAGTATTCCATACTTAGATATGGATGACAACAGGAATACCGGACGAAGGGTGAGAATTATGTCAACAGATCAACCAAAATCAAATAGTTGTTGTTCCAAGAATGATAGTATGCAAGATTCCTCCTCTTCCATTCCTCTTTTTCAGGGGAATTTGGAAAAGGACTCATGCTGCAATAATACAACACATCACAATGAAAATGTCCATCCTGCCTCATGCTGTAAGGAGGAAAAAAGGGATGATAAAAAGGTTTCAGCTTGTTGTAGCGGAAAATCAGATAATTCCCTAGTCGAACATCTTTCAGCTACACCAAATGTAGTCGAGAAACTGCAGTATGAAGTCAAAGGGATGGACTGTCCCTCTTGTGCAGCCACAATCGAGAAAAGTATTTCCAAAATAGAAGGCGTGAACAAGGTAAATGTCAACTACAGTGCAGGTAAGATGCAGGTGGAAACCGGGGTATCTTCTCTAAACGGGAAAATTGAAAAACAAGTAAAAAACCTGGGTTTTCATGTTGTATCGTATCAAGCTTCCAAACAAGTTCATACCTTTCAAGTAGAAGGGATGGATTGCGGTGCTTGTGCAGCAACCATCGAAAAACACCTTAGCTTGAATCCAGCGATTAAAGATGTTCGAGTGAATTTTTCAACTGGGAAAATGCATGTTGTACACGAGACAAATAATCAAGAGATTATGAAAGAGGTAAAAAGGGCTGGATTCGTTGCTTCCCCTATTTCCAAAGATGGTTCCACTCCAAATAAAAAGAGAAAAGAAGTGCCTTTAACAGCCATTTCAGGTGGATTCTTAGCAGTTGGTTTTTTTGGTGCCTATGCAGGATTCTATCCCATTCTTGTCACTCTTTTATATGCAGCGGCAATTGTTGTAGGTGGATTCAAACCGATCAGAAGTGCTTACTATGCAATCAAAAGTCGTTCCCTTGATATGAATGTTCTCATGTCAGCTGCGGCAATCGGAGCTGCTCTAATTGGAGAGTGGTTCGAAGGGGCTACAGTAGTGTGGCTATTCGCATTAGGGAATACACTTCAAAATAAGTCCATTGAGCGTACTAGAGAATCCATTCGTAGTTTAATGGATTTGGCACCATCAGAAGCAGTAGTGAAAAAAGGAAATCAATTGTTAAAAGTTCCTGTTGAAGACGTTTCAGTAGGAGACATAATTATCGTTAAACCTGGCGAAAAAATCCCATTGGATGGAGACGTTGTATCAGGTATTTCCACTGTTAATCAGGCTCCGATTACTGGCGAGTCCATTCCGGTTGATAAAGAAGTTGGAGACTCCGTTTTTGCTGGAACGGTAAACGAAAATGGATCGTTGGAAGTCCGAATAACTAAGCTTGTGGAAGATACAGCAATCGCTAAAATCATTCATCTTGTGGAAGAGGCACAGGAAAAGAAAGCCCCTACCCAAGCTTTTGTAGACCGGTTTGCAAGCATCTATACCCCGATAGTTTTTGTAATAGCATTACTAATCATAATAGGACCACCTTCACTTGGAATCGGAACATGGTCTGAATGGGCCTATAAAGGATTAGCATTGCTTGTTGTTGCATGTCCTTGTGCTCTCGTGATTTCTACACCTGTTGCGATTGTTTCGGCAATTGGAAATGCTGCTAAAAATGGTGTTTTAATTAAAGGAGGTACCTTCCTTGAAAAAGCTGGAGCCATTAATGCTATAGCCTTTGATAAAACAGGTACGTTAACAGAAGGGAAACCAAAAGTTTCTCAGGTCATCCCTTTAAACAGTACAGAGGAAAATCTGCTTGCAATAGCACGTACAATTGAAGAGCATTCTAACCACCCTATTGCGAAAGCCATCACCACTTATGCTGCCGAGAAAGAAATTCAAGTATTAAATGGGGAAACTTTCAAAACAATCGTAGGAAAAGGTGCTCAAGCTACCATTAATGGTCAAGAGTATTTTGTGGGGAATCCAAAATTGTACGAAGAATTTAATTTATCCCTTTCCGAACTAGAAAAACAAATCAAGCAATTACAGCATGAAGGAAACACGCTGATTCTTATTGGTACACGTACCGAAGTGCTCGGTATTATCGCGGTTTCAGATGCAATCAGAACCATCACTGTTCAAGCTATCGATAAGCTAAAACAAGTTGGAATTGATGAAATGGTGATGCTAACAGGGGATAATGAAGGAACCGCAAAGAAAATCGCATCCCAAACAGGGGTGAATCGCTATTTTGCAGAATTGATGCCTGAAGATAAAGTGGAAGCTGTGAAGAAACTTCAGCTTGAAGGGAAACGAGTAGCCATGGTGGGAGATGGAATCAATGATGCTCCCGCCCTAGCAACTGCTGATTTGGGAATTGCGATGGGTGGAGCAGGTACGGATACTGCCATGGAAACAGCGGATATTGTGTTAATGGCCGATAACCTTGAGAAACTTCCTCATACCATACGACTGAGTAGAAAAGCGTTAACCATCATCAAACAAAATGTGTGGTTTTCTCTTCTTACAAAGCTTGCGGCATTATTACTGATCTTCACAGGTGATCTTACTTTATGGATGGCCGTTCTAAGTGATACAGGAGCAGCATTGATTGTAATATTAAATAGTATGAGGTTGTTAAGACAAAAATAAGGAAGGTAATTCACCCTTATTTTCAATATATTCATACCATTATTGTAACAGTGAAAGAGGAACTGGCTGTGGAGTCAAATTACAAGTTCTAAGTTATTAATTTTCTCTACTCGCTTATAAGTCATAGACCTATTGCATTATGAAACAGATTTTTCACTCTGACGACGGATGCTTTTTTACTAAAAGCCCAATTAGCAATCGGGAACTTTCGTGGAACAAATTAACGCTCGTTTTTAAATTGGCCGAGGAAAATATCTTATTAAAGGAATTTTTAGATTATGAAATAATTAGAATTAATGCATTAAGGTAATCCAATTTGAAAGCACACATCATTAAAATAAATTGATGTGTGCTTTTTAGTTGTTTATGCACTTTTATTTTTTGAAATAAATAATAAAATCTGTGTAATGATAGCCAGAATAGGTAATTCCAATAATGGTCCAATAACTAATGTTAAAGCTATTAAAGGTTGGTCTGGAAATGCAGTCATAGCGATTGCTAAAGCGATTGGCGAGTTTCTTGCTAAAGTCGTTAAGCTTAAACTTGTTCTGTCGGAGTTCGAAAAGTTCATAAGCTGTCCAATTTTCTGACCAACTAAGAAATTTACAATAAAGTACAAAAGAATAGGGATGGTAATTTGCCACATTAAATCTAGATTATTAAAAAGTATTTGGCCTTGTGAAGCAAACATAGCAACAATTGCAAGGCTGAGAAAAATTATCGGCATCACGCTGAGATTGGATATAAGATTTTTTCTTAACTGTTGTTTACTTCTCAAGAACAATTTTGTTAGAAAAGCTAAAATCAATGGTATGAATAGTACAATTAAGATACTTTCGACTAGAAACGAAAGCTCTATAACACCTGTTGTTCCGCCAAAAACCAGAAGGTAGATAGGTAGCAAAATGACTTGTAAGATTAAGTTTAATGGTAAGATTGCAGTTGATAATGCAACATTTCCTTTTGCTATCCCTGTAAATATCAAGTACCAATCAGTGCAGGGTGTAACCATCAGCATAATAAATCCAATATACAAGGCTGGGTTATCACCTAAAAATGCCATCGCTAGCAGCCACGCTAGGATAGGTGTCCAAATGAAGTTTATGATGACTGAAATGTATGTAAACTTGATGTTTTTAAAAGCTTTTTTTATTTGCTCAATAGGAATTTGTAAGAAAGTAATATAAAGCATTGCTACTAATAAAGGAAAGATAAACCTTTCTGCATTTTCACTTATTAGTTCTACTTGTCCTAAACCTATATCAATAATCACTGCTAAGAAAATAATAAGAGTATATAGTTTTTCAAGTAAGTTCATTCTGTATCACAACCTAAAGAATAATAAAATGCACATTAGTCATAGCATAGCATGACTGTTTTGCTTATCAAAGTAGAGGGGCGTTTACTGATCAAGTAGCGGCTCTGCATTTATTTCGTCAGAGAATCTTCGGCTAACTGTGCAGGTTAATTCACTAGGAAATGATATAGTCAAGTAAAAAGTAGGTGTTGAAATGGTAATACAGTCGAATATGTCCCCTGAAGCAATTGCAGATGCTTGGGTAGAAACAGAAGAGATATTTATAAAAAATAATATACCTCTTACAAAGCAACCGTTTACCTTCATTACTGCAAGAATTAAATGCAACTGTTGGAAGTTCAAGTCTCACTTGTATAGAAGGTGGCTGACAAATGCCAGCTAAAAATGAGTAGGTTACTCCTTAATTGTATATCTTCAACAGTTGGGAGCATTTGCGGGAATGGCAATCGCCCTTTGTTCAAGTTATGGGAGGTTACTTAAAGAAGATACGTCGGAAGATGGGAGGGGAATATAATAAATAAATCGTTAATTGCAGTGTTATTTATAACTACTTTAGCAATATATATGTTTACTAGTTGCGGTGTAGCTGACGGGGGAAGAGTGACTGCCAGAGATGTATTGAAACAAAACAAAGATGCAGACATTATTGAGTATGACGGCAAAATTTTTAGCAATGTGACAAATTTGGGTTGGTTCGAAAATGATAGGGAGAATATATCTTTTTCTAAAGATAACTACGTTGGTAAAATTCAAAAACAGACTACCAGTAGCTTGTTGTTTAATAATCTTAGTGCAACTAAATTACCAAAAGGGACAAAAGTTTATTCAATAGATGAAGAAGGTAGTGGAATGTTACTTGTTGAGTTTCAAGGAGAAGAACTTTATTATAGGGAACTTCTTGAAGGATAGTGAGGACTATTCAACTATTTGGGAGCTTTAATTGAAGGTCATAATACAAGTTATGTTGAATTCAATTCTTCCGCAATCGGGCGCCATTCTTGAAGAAGAATTGGCGCTCACTTTTTATTTTAGGGCCAGATTCTGGAATAAGGTAGGAATCGTAAGGCCACATCTGGAATTATAAGTTAAGTCAGTATACAGGTAGGATTTTGAAGCGAAAATGAAAGGGGTCGATTTTTTGAAGCTAAGACAATTGGCCGTCACTTTTATTATAAACAAAGAAAATGAAGTGTGGGGGGAATGTTGTAGGCCAAGCAATGAAAATGAAGGCTCAATAAAGGTAAATTTGATTATAAGAATAAAGGATAAAGTGCTTCTTTACGCACCAGTGGTTAAACAATTTCCCAAACTTCCACGAGAATGTGAAGTAACTAGTCTTGCAATGTTACTTCAATACAATGATATTGATGTGGATAAAATGGAATTAGCTTCAGGCATTAAGAAGAATCCGGTGTTGCTCGAGAAAAGAGAGGGTGTACCTAACTGGGGACATCCAAACGATGGCTATATTGGGGATATGTATACCTATAAGAAACCCGGATTTGGTGTTTATCATAGACCAATAGCTGAGCTGGCAGAAAAATACTTACCTGGTAAAGTAAAGGATATAACGGGAGCTGACTTTTCCGAAATTAAAACCTATTTATCCTTGGACCTTCCCATATGGGTGATCATTAATACAACCTATAAAAAGCTGCCGGCATCTTATTTTGAGGAATGGATAACGCCATTAGGACCTGAATCAATCACTTACAAAGAACATTCCGTGCTAATTACTGGATACAACGATGACCATATATATTTTAACGATCCTATCACTGGTATAAAAAACAGGAAAGAATCATACAGAAGTTTTAAGAAGAACTGGGAGCAAATGGGCAAGCAGGTCATAGTCCAGGTTCTCACTATCTTCATCATCAATTATAAATAGACCAGCAAGTCCTTTATATACATGTTCGCCAGTTTCATGGAGCAGATGGGGATGATACCATAATGTAGCAGCATTTTGTTCAATTTTGAATTGCGGATTCCACGTGGTTCCAGGCTGGATACCGGAATGAGGGCCTTCATCCTGGTCGCCGTCAACTTCTAGTCCATGCCAATGGACAGTGGTTGCTTCATCAATCTCATTTTTCACCTTGATCGAAACATCATCTCCAGTTTTTACACGAATCACGGGTCCTAGGTAATCGCCATTATATCCAAACGTATCTGTTGGTTTGCCTTCTATAAACTCCATGGTTCCTTTTTGGGCAACAAGAGTGAACTCTGCTTTTCCTGGGTCCGGATTCTCATCTTTTAGGATGGGGGGAATGGGAAGAGAGGTTCCTCCATCAGCGAATGAGTCATTCTTCATATCTTCAACCTCTCCGTTATCGTTACCTATCATACCATCATCCATCATTCCTCCCCCTTGTCCAGGCATGTTGCCGTTCATGCCGCCAAAAACCCTCATAAAAAACCAGCCGCCCACAATGAGCAGAATCAATAAGATAAGTGCGGGCATAACAATTTTTTTCACCATTTTTACCTCCTTTAATTCTTATCTAGCTTTTACATGACATTATTTTTAAATACACAATTCCTCGCTGTGTATTTTATAAGCGCCGGTTTATAATTACAAACAATACTGCTCACTGTAGTCAAATATGCATTTTCTATGGAGTTTAGTTCAAGAAACCTGGGGTAGAAACTAGTAAAGCCAAAGAAATTAGGGAGGAATAAAAATATGCTATTACCTGCATCTGACTTAGGGTTACTAGCAACTCACCTACCTAACCATGACGGCATGATATTGAAAGTAAAGCTTATGGCAAGAGAAGTAAAAGAAGAAAAATTACTTGAATTGCTAAATACTAAGGTAGGGATTTTAAGAAGCCATGTGCGTATCATGATGGATATGCTCGATCCTGACAAAAGTGATTTTGAGAAGCTTCCGGATTTCGATGAGCTTCCGGAGGGTCAGCTCGAAACTACATCTAGAGGGTCACAGCTGATGGACAAGCATATCGCATTAGAGATTAAGGTTTCAACAGAGGCAATGGCGAAGGAGAACTTCTTCTCAGCTCTTAAAATGAAGGACCATCAGGTCAAACAGACTCATATTGAATAGGCACTTCAGCAAGGGCAACTGCTAAATATGGTTACTGAATTCCTGAAAGAGATTGAAGCAGATGTAACGCCTATGGGTACGCCAGATGAACAAAAGAAAGTCATGAATCATTTCAGTTATATGATGGAAGAATAGATTTTGATTGGAGGTCGGGAGATGAATCCTAAAAATGATCATAGTACTGTAAACAATCATGACAACAGGCAGACCGCAAGAATGACAAGAGATAGTAGCCAGACTAGTCGAGCACCACATGTCAGTTATGAACATCATCAAGGACATAGCATGGTGGATTCCTATCAAGACCACACCGACCATCACGAGAACAAACCTAAAGGTGGGGCAACGTCATCAAAAATACAGGTTGATTGGACCTCGAACCCTCTTACGGTCAAAGTTGGTCAAGAAACAGAAATTCTTATTAACATCAAAGATTTCTCCGGGGAGGTTATCGAGGCTTTTTTAGCTGTGCATGAAAAAGAAATGCACCTACTGGCAATCAAAAAGGATTTGTCTGTTTTTCAGCATCTTCATCCGCATTATCGTGGGAAAGGCAAATTTCAGGTAAAGACAACCTTCCCAAAGGCAGGGGAATATAAATTATATGCAGATTTCCTGCCGGAGGGGGCAAATCAGCAGCTTGCGTCTCATGAGCTTGTCGTAAACGGTTCGGAAACAATGGAAGAGGTGGTTCCTGATAAGCTTTTGAAAAAGGAGATAGACGACCTGACAATCGAGCTGATTCTCCCAGAAGCGCAAGTAGATGAGCATATAAGTTTGATTTTCACCCTAAATGATAAGGAAGGAAACCCAATTACTGAACTTGAACCCTATCTTGGTTCTGCAGGACATGTCGTGATTGTCAGTGAGGATATGAATGAATTTCTCCATGTTCACCCAGTAGATGAAAACGAAAAAGGACCAAATGTCGAGTATATGACCAGCTTTCCCCAAGGTGGATTGTATAAAATTTGGGGGCAGTTCAAGTACAAACAAAAACTTTATACGGTGCCTTTTGTGATTGAAGTCAAGTAATAGGCATCAGTTTCAGCAATGGCACACAGGATTGTGTGCTATTGTTCAATTTTCTAGAAAGGAGGTACAAACGTGAAGGAGATTGAAGGGAAAATTGACAGGCCGCAAACGAACAAAGGACGACTGAAAATCATTACGATACTGGCTATTCCAGCAGTCATCGAAAATTTTTTCCAGACGGTCCTCGGCTTTGTCGATACATACTTTGTATCAAAAATCGGTCTGGCAGAAGTTTCGGCGGTAGGGGTCACCAATGCAGTTCTTGCGATATATTTTGCGTTATTTATGGCAATTGGGGTAGCAGCCAATGTAAGGATTGCAAACTTCCTTGGTGCTAACCTTCCGGAAAAAGCAAGGCATATTTCACAGCAATCAATCGTTCTTGCTGCCATATTTGGCATCTTAACAGGAATTATTACCTGGATTTTCGCTGAACCGCTGCTAAAACTGATGGGGATAGAAGCGGAAGTTTTAGAGGCAGGGGCTCTATATTTTAGGATTGTTGGAATCCCGTCGATTGTGATGAGTTTCATGTTTGTATTAAGCGCTATTCTTAGAGGAGCAGGCGATACAAAATCCCCAATGAAGGTCAGTATTGTCATCAATATTGTGAATGCCGTTCTGGATTATGTCCTCATATTCGGATTTTTGTTCATACCTGAAATGGGCATCGTTGGAGCAGGGATCGCAACCGTCATTTCTAGATTAATCGGCAGCATTGCATTATTTTACTATGTCAATAGAACAGCAACTCTTACCTTCAGAAGAGATTACTGGCGTATTGACAGGACACATCTGATGGAACTGACTACCCTTGGAGCACCGGCTGCAGGCGAGAGACTGGTCATGCGTGCCGGCCAAATTGTTTATTTCGGTTTCGTTGTTGCCCTTGGTACCAATGCATTTGCCGCCCACCAGATTGCCGGCAATGTCGAAGTATTTTCCTATATGATTGCATATGGATTTGCTACAGCAGCCACAATTTTGGTTGGCCAGCAAATCGGTGCGGGCAATCTTGAAGAAGCCAGGCATTATGCCAAACTATCCACCTATCTCACAGTAGGAGCGATGACCCTGCTCGGTGCCTTGCTCTTCTTCCTCGGTGACTGGGCTGGCAGATTTTTTACCGACGAACAGCAAGTTATTGATGATATAGGTACCGCACTAAAGATTTCGGGTATGTTCCAGCCATTCCTCGCTGTATTAATGGTGCTTACAGGAGCATTCCAGGGGGCAAACAACACGAAATTCCCGATGTACCTTACTGGATTCGGGATGTGGGCGGTACGAACCGTACTTGTCTATCTTCTTGGAATCAAGCTGGGCTGGGGACTCGCGGGAGTTTGGATAGCGATAGGAGCAGATATAGCATTTCGTGCAATAGTATTGGCAATACAATTTAAACGGGGAAAATGGATGGCACTCGAAAAGGCACCAGAACCAGAATCGCACTGTCACCCTCAAACAACAAAAGAAACCATGTCAGCTTGCGCAAATAACTATTAACAAGCATACAGTCTTCTTAATAGTTGGATTCTGGTTCATTCCTGCATATGGAATTGTCGGGGCAGCTTTTGCAAGTGTTTTTGCACTTGGAACTAATACTTTTGCTGTTCACCAAATTGCAGGAAATATTAACAGGTGCATATCAAGGTGCAAACAACACAAAGTATCCTATGTATCTGACCATCATAGGCATGTGGCTTATAAGAACTGGGACAGTCTACCTTCTTGCGATAGTGCTAGAAATGGGCTTGGCAGGCGTTTGGATAGCTATTGGAATTGATATAGTCTTTAGAGCAATTGTTCTATGGACTCGTTTTAACAAAGACCGCTGGGTATCTAGCACAAAAGATAAAGTTGCAGATTGCGATCCGAGAACCCGTAATGCTCAACTTTCTAAGTCAGTTAATAATTATTAATAGTTCTCAACTTGTCATGAATAAATATCAGGATGATACGATTAAAGGTAAAGATACTTTAATCGTATCATCCTTTTCAGTATATAGTAACTATTTTCCTAAGCATACATTATCTCCTTCTATTTTAACTGCTTCATTCATAGGATAAATACTAGAATGAGGAGGGAGCTAAAATGAATTCTACTAAACGTTCATCTAATAATATTTTGGTCTTCTATTTAAATAGTACTTTTTTGTCTATCATCATATCGCTTTTATTGGTAACTGTAATAAGTACTGCTTTTACAAATAAGCTTTCTTCAGAAATTATTGGCACTTGGTTATACAAGATAAATAATACAAATATTTTTTTAAGTGCACTTCAAAGCCAAAATCATTATATGATTGGAAAAGGAGTAGAGGTAGATAAAATACCGATTCAAAGTATGATATTTCAATTAGCCACTAATATTAAACCTAATGATGTCAGGAGTTTGTTAGGAAATGAAATTCCAGGCTTTTATGCATTTGACTACAGGATACATATTGCAGGAGAAGGGACGAACTATACTACTCTTCCACATGAATCCTCTCCTCCCATGGAAGTATTATTGAAGGAGAGGGAAATTGCACATGAACAATTAGAAGAAATAGAAGAAGAAATATCTCCACCTCCTGCACCAGAAAAAACGAATGAAAAGGAATTAGTTTACATTTATCAATCGCATAGTTGGGAATCATTTTTACCTTTGTTAAAGGGTGCCAAAACACCTGATGAGGCAACAAGTAATAATTCTAAAGTTAACGTTATAGCTGTAGGAAATATGCTAAAAGGGAAGTTATTAAGTCATGGAATAGTCGCCAAACATAACACTACTAATGTAACTGAACAATTACTTTCACGGGGCTGGAATTATTATAACTCATATCAGTACTCAAGAGAGGTGGTTGAAGAAGTATTAAGTTCCAATAATGAACTGAAATATTTGATTGATATTCACAGAGATTCTGTAAGAAAAGATAAAACTCATATTAAAATAAATGGTAAAGATTACGCTAAACTATTGTTTATTGTTGGAGAAGAGAATAAAAATTTCAAGGAGAATCTGGATTTCGCAAGTAATCTCCACTATGCTATAGAAGAACACTTTCCGGGTTTAAGTAGAGGTGTAGTTATAAAGAATAAATCCGAAGGTGACGGGATTTATAACCAAGATTTATCCGATAGATCTATTCTACTAGAAGTAGGGGGAGTAGATAATACTATGGTGGAGTTAGATAATTCTGTGGAAGTATTTGCTAAGTATTTTAGTGAACTGGTTTGGGAAGATAAAGATGTTGGTGATTTTTAACATACGAAGGTATACCAAGAATTGAGTATAGTATATGTTTGCTGATAATGTATTCTAATATATACTAGTTTAAACTGAGAAAATATATATAGGAAATTTATGATAGAGACAACAGTTTTTTAGCCTGCGCTAAGAGACTGTTTTTTTCTGCACAAAAAATGCTAGAAAATGTTACTAGCATGAGAAGAATTTGTAAGACAACGGTTATCTACTAAGCACTAGACAGTGTTAAGATAAGGAAGTTCGATAATAGATTCTGTTTTTCGACACAAAATGCATTCGAATCCTCATTAATTTGCTATCCATACATAGGAAGAGGAAATAATTATAACAGGAGTTTTCAAATGAATAAAAATAAAAGGTTTCTTGGATATTTTGTAGTTGCATTATTGTCAGTTAGTAATGCTTTTTTTCCTCACTCCACTTCAGCTGAAGAGATTGATAGTTTAAAGCAGAAAAAACAGGATGTTCAGCAAGAACGTCAGTCAATTGATAGAAGTATCGAGAACAATAATAAAAAAATTGATAGTATTATAGCTCAACAAAATGACTTGACAGCCCAAATTAAAAAGTTAGACATGGAAATATCCAATACGGATAAAGAAATAAAATCCGTAAATGGAAATATTAAAGAAACGAATGAAAATATTTTAAAGTTGACAAAAGACATAGAGGTACTGAAAGAAAAGCTGGAAAAGAGGGCAGCGTTATTAGAAGATCGGGCTCGTGCCTTTCAAACAAACGGAGGATATAATAACTATCTAGAAGTTATTTTGAATTCTGAGAACTTTGCTGACCTCATAAATCGATTAACAGCAGTAAGTACACTCGTACAGGCAGACCGCGATATAATTGACGAACAAAAGAAAGAACAGGATTCATTAACACAAAAAGAAAAAGAAGTACGGGAAGAATTAGTAAATTTGGAAACTCAAAAGAAAGAACTAGATAAGTTTATTGCAAGTTTAGGTTCACAAAAGGAACAAAAAAATGAACTTATCAACAGTCTTACAGCTCAACAGAAAAAAATAGAACAAATGCAGGTTGACCTTGAAGAAAAGAGCAATGAATTGTACGAGTTAGAGAAAGGTATTGAAGAGAGCATTATAGCTGAGCAGGAGCGATTAGTTGAATTAGCAAGGCAAAAGGAACGAGAAAGGAAAGCTGCAGAAGAACAAAAGCAAAAAGTAGCAACTTCTAAACCACAACAGGTAAATAGCCCAGTTCATATTCCTGTCAGTGAAGGAGTATGGACTGCCCCTACAAATGGGGTATTTACTACTGAATTTGGATATGATGTATTAAATGGTCAACCCCGTTACCATTATGGAATAGATATTGCTGCACCAAGAGGAACTTCAATTGTAGCTGTTGCTGATGGCTATGTAACAAATGCATCTTATAGTAGTTCTTATGGAAATTGGGTAATCATTACACATAGTGTTAATGGACAGACTTATACTTCCGTGTATGCTCATATGGATAATCTTTCTGTCAGTCAAGGACAATATGTGGAAAAAGGGGAGTATCTAGGAGGAATGGGCAACACAGGTTATTCTTTTGGAAACCACCTTCACTTCGAGCTGCATGAAGGTAATTGGAATAATGCCAAATCGAATGCGGTGAACCCGAGGAAATACATTTCTTTCTAAGTTTATGGAAGAAGTTAAAGGTTGCTTAACTGGATCTTTAATTTTTTGTGAAATATAGAATGAAATCGAGTAAGTCCATAATTTCTGCAAATTTTCTGGGTATAATAATTATATTAATTTTGGAGGAGGAAACAAAAATGAGTTGGAAAAAGCTAATATTGTTTGGTGCTCTTGCTGGATTGCTAGTATTATCTGCATGCTCGAATAACGGAAACGATACAGCTTCAAACGAAAATGAAGAGAAAAATTCAGAAGGTGAACACTCCGGAATGGACCATTCCGGAATGGATATGTCCGGTTCCGGTGAAGTCCCTGAAGGACTGGAGGAAGCAGAAAGTCCTGCATTCCCAGTTGGAAGTACAGCGGTTATTACTGAGGCTCACATGCCAGGTATGGAAGGTGCAGAAGCTACGATTGTTGGAGCATATGATACAACGGTATATACCATATCTTATGACCCAACCGATGGTGGAGAAAGAGTCGAAGATCATAAATGGATCATCCACGAAGAGATAGCGGATAGACAGGAAGAACCTTATGAAGCTGGTGCTGAAGTAAAGGTAGAAGCTGAACATATGGAAGGTATGGAGGGTGCAACTGCAGTTATTGATTCAGCGGAACAAACCACCGTTTATATGGTAGACTTCACTTTGAAAGACAGTGGAGAGGAAGTAACCAATCATAAGTGGGTAACAGAAAGTGAATTATCATCAGAAGAATAAAGCCATAAAAATAGCTTGTAGCGTTATACTACAAGCTATTTTTTATGGAAAAAGTTATTTTCTGTAATCATTAAGATAAAGAATTTTTGCATAGCCACTTTTTCTTCTGAACCAAATTAGAAAAATGGCAAGAAGAATGATTAATAAGGAAAGAATCTGGGCTGTCCTTAGGACCTCTCCTATCATAAGGCTATCTGTCCTTAAACCCTCAACAAAGAATCTTCCGAATGAGTACCAAATCAAGTAAGAGAGAAAAATTTCACCTCTTTTGATGGGGAGTCTTCTCAAAAATAACAAAACACCAAATCCAGCTAAATTCCAAAGTGATTCATACAAAAATGTGGGATGGTAGTAGGCTCCCGCAATAAACATTTGATTCGTGATGACATTAGGGAGATATAACCCCTCCAAAAAGGATCGTGAAACTTCAGTACCGTGTGCTTCTTGGTTAATAAAGTTCCCCCACCTTCCAATTGCTTGACCTAAAATGATGCTAGGGGCTGCTATATCTGCTAATTGCCAAAAGGAAACACGCTTTTTTCGGGTGTATATATAAGCAACTATGACACCTCCAAGCAGAGCACCATGTATGGCGATACCACCTTGCCATATCGCAAAGATATCTCCTGGATTATCTAAATAATAATCCAAATTGAATGCGACATAATATAATCTTGCACTGACAATTGCGATAGGAATTGCCCAAATTAGTAGATCTGAAAATATTTCCTTACTCAACCCTAATTTCTTTGCCTCTTGGGTTGCAAGGTACCAACCTAGAAGTACTCCAATCCCAATAATTATTCCGTACCAATAGATTGTAAATGGTCCAATTTCGAATGCTACTCTATCTATAGCCTGTAAAGAATTCATATCTGGAAGCTCCTATTCTATCAAGATTTAATCAATTAAGTTTAGCGAAAACTTGTCCAGAATTTGTGCATTATTTGTAACAGAAATTCAACGAATATTTATCTGCTTAAATTTATTTATAAGCAGGGTTATAATCGGGAGGTGAAATGGAATCGTGAAAATGCTTTTATACATTATTCTTATTTTTATAGCTGGTTTCATGGTAATAGATAGTCAATATAGGGAATCCATGGATGAAAAGGATAAGTTATTATCTACTATTAACATACTTAAAAATCAGGGAGTAATAATACATGAGTGGACGATTTATTCCCGTGAGGAACTTAATGTAAATAATTTGGATGTAATCAAGGAAATAGAAGCGAAGTTAAAGAAAGATTACACAAAATTCGAATGGTCCACCGACATGGAACAGGATCATCATTATTTAATTGTAGGAACTAATATGAAGAGTGACATCGAAAGGGAAAGAATAACGGTTACGGCTTATAAGGAGGATCATTCATATCAAGTAGTACAGACTTACAGTTATACAAGAGGAGGATGGTCAGAAAAGGATTATAGAAGCTTCGTTAATGATATTGAATTGAAGAACAGTATATACTTTACAGTGAAGGGAAGTTTATTAGATGTTGATATCAACTCGGATTTAAATGTAAAAGCAAATTTACTTTTGGAAAACCTATCTGCTGATAAAGTGGAAGGGCTTGAAGAAAAAAACCTTGTTTCGGTGTCAGCCTTTAACAAGGATTGGGCTTTCAGTTTACCTTCCACCAACAATAAGCGATTTAATCTTCAAGTGGCTTTAAGAAGGGAACCGTCCAATTCAAACTTACAAATTACAATCGGAATTCCTATCATTACAGAAGAATACTAGGAGAAAAATATATTTTTACATCTAGTTTTCCGCCAGACAGGCATAACCAAAGCCTCTTTCGTGGTGAAAGAGGCTTTGGTATCCTTATGAGTTGTGGTAATTTTACTCTGGTTTATTATTCGCTTCTGGATCTGGATTGAAATCAGGTTTAAAACCCTCATATTTTACTTGAGTCACCATTCCAGCTGCGGCATGGTGCAAATCATGGCAATGGAAGAGCCAGTTTCCTGGATTATCTGCTTTAAATGCGATTTCATATTCTTCACCGGGTTTTACATTGATGGTGTCTTTAATGACTGGAGATCCTTCTATTGGTTTTCCGTTTTTGCTTAGTACTTGGAAAAATTGGCCATGAAGGTGCATAGGATGGTCATCTGTGGCTGAATTGTTGACCAATTTCACTTTGACATTGTCTCCTTCTTTTACTATGATATTCTCTGTTTCAGGAAAAGTTTTTCCGTTGATGGTATACACCATCTCCTTCTTTTCCATCTCGGTATCTAAATTCATCGTGTACTCCAGATCGTACTGTTGGTTCATCTCAAAAAATCCACTTTTTGCTTCACCATAGTCATTAAAGTTAAACTCAGGTAGTTTTTCTTTTGGATTTGGCTTATCTTTGGATTCCGTATATCCTTCGTATTGTATTTTTGTTTTCATTCCTTCTGTTCCTGTCATTTCCCCATGGCATTCAAGGTACCAAACACCTGGATTGTCAGCAATGAATTCAATATCGTACCTCTCACCAGGTGCAATAGACAATAATTGATTTTCTAGTTCTTGTGGAGCGTTCAGTTCCTGACCATCAATTGCTACTACTTTAAATTGATGCCCATGAAGGTGTATTTTATGTGACATGAACCCTATGTTCGCAAGCCGTATTCGAACTTTTTCCCCTTCTTTCACTTTTAACGGCTCAATCAAATCTTCGCTTTTTCCGTTAATGGTGAAGATGTCGTAGCCGTCCATGTTATGGCCCATGCCCTCCATGGACATTGAACTGTCCTGATTTTCTTTTTCTTTATCATTCATTTTTCCATGGTCCATGTCTTCCATATCACTCATGGAAGAGCCTTTAGGGTCACTCATCCACTCGTCCAACATTAATGAGTAATCTCTGTCATATGTCTTATTAGCAGGTTCTACAATGAAAGAACCGTATAGGCCCTTATCAAGTTGATTGACACCGTCTTGATGTGTATGGTACATGTATGTCCCGGTAACTGTGGCAGTAAAGTTATAGGTAAAGGTCTCGCCAGGCTGAACAGCGTTTTGGGTCACACCGGGAATTCCATCCATTGCATTTGGGATAGGAAGGCCATGCCAATGAATGGAAACAGGATCTTTAAGTTCGTTTTTTAGATGAATTGTTATATCTTCGCCCTCCTGAACACGTATTTGAGAACCAGGAACAGAACCATTAAAGGTCCAGGCGTTTACCACTGTACTATTGTTTAATTGATGAGCTGCCTCTTTTGCAACCAATGTTATTTCATTCTCAGAGAATACTTCAGTTGAGGTAGTTTTTGTTTCAGGGAGTTTTTCTTTCTCTTGTTCAGTTGAAGAATCACTCATATTCATTTCACCATGATCCATGTTACTCATATCCGAACATGCCGCCAAAAATATTACCGTAAAAGATAGTAAAGCTATCAGCTTTAGTTTCATGATTATTCCTCCTTAAGTAGTTTCAAGGAGAATGTTATCAAAAATGATTGCAGAAATTATGGAATTCCATTATTAGAAAAAGTAACAATTTGTGACAGTCCAATAAAAAAAGTAAACAAGTTTTATTTGTTTACTTTTTTTTTGATTCTATTTCGAATGGTCCATGCAAATCCTGCTATTTGAAATAAGAAAATCAAAACAATAATGGCTATAAAAGGACCTTTCATCCAGTTAGGATTTTCCGGTTTGTGAAAATACAAAAAATAAAGAGTATGCAACAAAACCAAAAGATAAAGAGTGCTTGTTTTACTCTGTAAATAATTCCAGGCTGAATTACCTAATACTTTAATACTCAGATTGTTCGATGTAATCATTAGTATAAGGTAGTATAGCACCGCAATTATTCCGATTGCATTAGCGAGTGCGAAACCAGGATGCAATACCCATTCTTGACCAAATGGAGTGAAAATGAAAAACAATCGTGTAAAATCCCATTCAACCCATCCATCTAGAATGATAATCGTATGAATAAGCGCAAGAATTCCAGACCATACCCCTAACGATCTTCGCCATGCAACCAGCCCCTTCAAGACTGGGAGGATACGTACGATTGGCCCTATAACCATGACAAGTCCAAGCATGAATAAGGATACATCTGCGAATGCACGGTTCCAAGCATGCAGGGGAGCCCATTCATTTCTGGTTTGTACGATCAGATAACTTAGCAAAAAGGAACAGACTCCGATAACAATATGCTTACGGCTTCTATTCATTAGAGACGTTACCTTTTTCAACTAATGTATTCCAGCTTTCTCCAGTATTGTTGGACTGATAAATGTCATTATTCAAGGAGATGGCTGTTATTTCTGACCTATTCTCTGGATTAGTGGCAATGAACATAATGGGATTTTTACTGGAAATCCCTTCAGGTAGGGACAACTCGTCAGTTATTTCATTTTTAAAATTGTACTTTACTAATTTGGTTTCATTATTTTCTAGGATAAAGTAAATCAGACTGTCCTCCTGATATTCCACTGTTGTCACAGAATTTGAGCTGGTTAGCAACTTGAATTCATTACCAAAGTTAGAAGAAATAAATAATCCTTTATTGGTGGAGATAGCAACATCCTCTGAAGAAGTAGGGTGTGCAGCTATATTTCCGATGGCATTGGCAGATATTCCTTTCATGGAACTAGCTTCCCATGTTTCCCCTTGATCTACCGAATAATGAAGACCTTGTTTCAGGGAATTTTCGTGCTCATTAAAAACGTACAATGTTTGACTCTTATATCCGGCCGCAAGATAGTGGAAGTCAATTTCCCCATAAAAAGCAATTCTTTCTAAGGTAGCACCTTGATCACTACTTTTAATAAGCCCTAAGGGATTTTTTAAGTCGGAATCTAGCTCAGGGTGGCCGCTGGAAAAAAATTGCTCATCTGTTGCTTGGAATCCCATATAATCATGATTATTTTTACTAGTCTTGTACCATTTTCCTTCAGAAAAGCGTAAAAGGCCATGATGGGTTGCTAGAATTAAGTCTTTCTCATCACCCAAGTAACCAATCCCGTGGATATGATTTATGGTTTCTTCCTTTGCCTCTATAAAGTAGTCATTATTTTTATTTTGCTCTTTAGTTGAACATCCAACAACTAGCATACTTATAACTGTTATCATAATAAAATTCTTTATCTTGTTCATCTCTAAACCTCCATGGATTTACTAATTCGATTCAAATTTATCATTCCACCTATACCCAACTCCCCAAATGGTTTTTAAATGCCTGTCCACATTAAAACCAACTTGTCGCAGTTTTTCTCTAAGATTCCGAATATGGGAGTCAATGGTGCGGTTTTCCGTCTCTGCTTTCAATTCCCAAAGTGTAGAAAGTAAATGGTCCCGTGAAAAGACCTTATCCGGATACTTTAAAAATAGCTCCAGTAAGGCAAATTCTTTTGGTGTAATGGAAATAGGCTGTCCATTATATGATAATTTGTAAGAAAGAGAGTCAAGTGATAAACCTTTGAAGTGTAATGGCTTTTCCGTTGGCCCTTCTGTGGCCGATCGACGGAGCACAGCTCCAATCCTTGCTACAAGCACATCTTCATTAAATGGCTTGGAAATGTAATCGTCTGCACCGTTCTTTAAGCCCTTTATCATATCGGTGTCATCATTTCTAGCTGTGAGCATGATTATAGGTGTTTTACTAAAGTCTCGGATTGCAGCTAATGCTTCCCAACCGTCCATGGTTGGCATCATGACATCAAGAATAATGAGGTCCACTTCATGATCACTCAGAAACAGAATCCCCTCCAAAGCAGTAGTCTTTTTGATGCAGGTAAACCCGTGCGGGGTTAAATAGAGGGATAAAAGGTCTAGCATTCTTTGTTCGTCATCTATCAGTAGTATTTGTTTCATCTATTTTGCCTCCTTTAATAGAATCGATACAGTTGTACCTACACCAATTTCACTGTTCACCTTCAGCTCCCCATCATGGGCATCTACAATTTCCTTTACGATGGATAACCCAAGACCAACTCCACCTGTAAGGCGAGATCGGGATTTTTCCACTCGGAATAAGCGATCAAATATATATGGGATTTGATCATCAGGAATTCCTTTACCTTCGTCAGAGATGGAGAGTATGCAGATATTATCCTTTTTGCTTAATTCGATGGTTGTGGTCCCTCTGTCTGAATACTTCAGTGCATTGTCCAATATATTCTGTACTACTTGTTCAAATCGCAAAGGATCTATATTCACGAAGCAGTTCTGTTTGCAGTTAAACTTTAGACCAATGCCGGAATTGGAGAATACGGGATAAGTCTTCTCAAAAATAGTCTGCAAGAATTTCCCTAGTTGGATTTCTTCCTTTGCAATCGAAAAAGAATTCTGATCCATATTGGCTAATTCGAACAAATCCTCAAGTAGGTTTGATACTCGAATCGATTCTTCATGAATAATCTTCAGATATTCATTCCTTTGAGTATCCGTTAAATTATGCTTTTGACCAATATCAGCATAACCGATGATATAGGTGAGTGGAGTCCGTAGCTCATGGGATATACTTGCCAAAAATTCTTTTCGCTCCTGTTGCAAGTAGTTTAGGTTACTTGCCAATGTTTTAATGGATTTCGCCAACTCTCCAATTTCATCTTTGGATTTCACAGGAAGGGTTACCGTGAAGTCTCCTTCATTGATTCGCTTTGTTGCTTCTTTCATGGATACTAAGGGTTTGGTTAAAAGCTTCACTAAGATGAGGTTCGTAATTACCAGGAAAAATAAAATAATGATAACAGCAATCCCGAAATGGTGGTTTAAGTTGGTAATCAAGCTTTTCATTTGGTTAGTGCTTTTTAGCATAAAGACAGTTCCCCTAACCCCACTATTCGAACTGAATGGGGATGCAGTGGCTATATAGGATTGTGACTCCCAATCTGCTTCAATGATCATATCTTCATGCGTACTTGGCAAAATAATGGAGGTGATTTCGTCATTGATGGCAATGGAAGATTCGATAACATTTCCACTTTGGTCTGTTATCACCACTTCCGTATCGGTTTTCGATTCCATTAATACGATATGTTGAAGTGTATTGTCGATAAAAGATTCTTCCAGAACATCTCGATGGCTATCTCCTCTTGCCGATAATGACTTCAATTCATTATCAACGAGGGATTGAACGACATTTTGATGAAGGAAAAGCATGGAACCAGTTTCAATAATTAAAATACAAAAGAAGAACCAAAGCCCTAGCTTGGTTGAGAACTTCAAGTACATCACCTACTTTGTAATAGTTTTAGAATATCCGGAAATTATCGAGAAAGCTTGCAGATTGACAGAAAGCAACAAAAAAATTGTCATTATTAACTGAATTGGATGTATGTATTATAGGGGTAGTGAGTGGAAAAAACAAAATTAAAAACACGCCAATAAGTGGCGTGTCTTAAAAAGTACATTATGCAGTAATCATTCTTCTGCAAGCTTCTGCACATCGAAAACATGCGTCCGCACAAATTTGGCAATGTTCGTGTGTGTGTTTACTACATTCTTCTCCACAGGCAGCACAGATTTCGGCACATAATCTGCAGATTTCTTCCTTGAATGGGCTATCTGATTGAATAGCTGTCGCTGCAAGACTACAAGTATCTGCACATAAGCGATCTAGTCGGATACAGGCAGCCATCATTTTTACATCATTCTCGTTTAAACAAGCATTAAAACAAAAATTACAGGCTTCCATACAGGCCAAGCAGGCGTCCAAACATTCTTGATATTCATTTTTAATTAACAATGGAAAAACTCCTTTCAAGATTTATTAAACATTAATGGTGTACCCCTCCAGCTAACTTCCTAATACTTAAAAATAAAAATCCTTATTATCTGCACAGTATTGTAAAACTACAGCATACATGTCCCACCATCATTTGCATAGATATGTTAGAGGGGAGGGGTACGCGATGCATGTATTTTATTGGTATATTTTATTAACATTGATTATGGAAATAGGTATAATCCTAGTACTTTCAAGAATATTGAAGAAACGATTGCCTTCCATGGCGGGAATGATTTTATCCATGACTTATGCAATGACCATAAGTTTGATAGTTGGATTGACATTTGGCGTAATGTACCAAGGGGACTTATTCAGCTCCACAATAATTGCACTATTTTTAGGTATGGTTGCTGGTATACTCGCGGGTGTAGGACTCGGATTACTTACGTCTATTGAAGGAGCCATGTCAGGTTTAATGGGTGGTATGATGGGTGCTATGCTGGGAGAAATGATTTCAACTAAGGATGTATTCTTCTTGATAATCCTATTGTTAACGATAAGTGTTTGTTCGTTATTATTGTTTTTTGTGTTTTGTCAATCTAACCAAGATCAAAATAAGTTTAATAAATCGTGGTATTTAAAGCCACTTTTCTCAATGGTAGGAATTAGTGCATACCTGATTCTTGGTTTTCAATTAAGTCATGGTGCAGTAAAACCATCAGCAGATCATGGACATCAGCATCGTGCTACTGGCACAAAAGATCCAAAGGTAGTTTCTGTTCAGGCGGTAAACAATGCTTACACACCTGCATCTTTTGTGGCAAAAGTAGGAGAGGAAATCATTCTTCAATTAAACAACATGGATGGAGTGGAACATGATATAGAGATAAAAGGCTTATCAGTAAAAACAATGGAAAGTAGTCATCATAATTTAAAGGGACCTTTGCATCTGCACGCTCTTGCAAATAGTAAAAATGAGATTCGTTTCACCCCTCTTGAGATAGGGGAATATGAATTTTATTGCACGGTTCCAGGTCATAAGAAAGCTGGGATGGTAGGAAAGGTAATAGTTACAAATAAATGAATAAGTGTGTTTCTTCATAATATCTGCACATTTTTATCTTACAATTAAGATAAAAACAGTATGAAATGGTGTGGTTTAATGTACGAAATTATGAATGGGATTACAAACTCCATTACAGTCCCACTTTCGAATGTTGCGATTTCATTTAAAGAGGTTACACTTTTATATGCCTTTTTGTTAGGTATTGTGGGATCGATGGTTCCTTGCCAATTGACTGGGAATATTGGGGCAATAACCCTTTTTGGAAAAAAGTCGCTTGATAAACAAGTGGCTTGGGGGGATGTCATATTATTCACTTTAGGTAAAATTGTAGCCTTTACATCTCTTGGGCTTTTAATTTGGTTATTTGGTCGAGAAATTCAGTCTTCACTGACCCTTTATTTTCCCTGGATACGGAAATTGACTGGACCGCTGTTGATTGCGGTAGGACTATTTTTATTAGGATATCTAAAAATGAATTGGCACCTCCCTATACTCAATATTGCTGGTGAAAATATTAAATCAAAAAAATGGGGATCTTTTTTGTTAGGCTTCAGTTTTTCCTTAGGATTTTGTCCGACCATGTTCGTCCTATTCTTTTTAAGCCTTATGCCGGTTGCATTAACGGAATCATATGGTATGGTTCTTCCTTCCGTATTCGCGATAGGAACTACGGTGCCAATACTTATATTAATGTTTCTAATATGGTTTTTCGAAGCTGGTGGCATGGTAATGAAGAAAGGAAAACGTGTGGGAAGTATAATACAAAAAGTTGCCGGTGCATTTTTAGTTGTTTTAGGGATATGGGATACTTTAACTTATTGGACCATATAAATATTAAGTTTATGGTTAAGTAGAAATAATTTATAAATCGTAATGATTACTTATGGAAATACATCATTTAGAGGAGTAATGTCATGTATAAGAGAATAAAATTTTTGATGATATCTTTTATCATTATCAGTTTAATTAGTGGGTGTATTGCAGATCAATCAATAAATGAAGATAAGGAATACAAACAACTTACAATATTTACAACAATTTATCCATTAGAGTATTTTACAAAAAGGATTGGTGGCAGTTTGGTTTCCATTGAGAATATAGTACCTCCTGGCTCCGATGCACACTCCATTGATTTATCGCCTAGTGAGATGGTGAAAGTGGCAAAAGGAGATGCCTTTATTTATTCAGGTACAGGTTTAGAAGGTTTTGCCATGTCTATTATTGAATCTTTAGAGGATGAGCAGGTAATGATTGTAAATGCAACTGAAAATATTACGCTATTAAAAAGCTCAGCAAAAGATCAACATAGCGATGATGAAAAAAAACATGAAAATGAAAAGAGTGAAGTGGACCCTCATTTTTGGCTAGACCCTATACGTTCAATAGAAGTAGCTGACAATATCAAAAAATCACTAGTAGAATTATATCCAGAAGAAAAAGAGATTTTTGAGGCAAACTTTATTTCTTTGAAAAGGGATTTAGAAAAGCTGGATGCAGAATTCAATGAAATGATAAAAAGTGCCGAAAAAAAGAAATTTATTGTATCCCATTCTGCTTACGGATATTGGGAAGAAAGATATGGTCTTGAGCAAATAGGCATCAGTGGAATATCACCAAGTGATGAACCTTCACAACAACAGTTGATTGAAATCATTAACTTAATGGGAGAAGAAGGACTTACGCATTTATTCTTCGAGGAAAATTTGAACAATAAAGTTGCCAAAACTGTCCAAAATGAAACTGGAACAAGTCCGCTTTTCTTGCACAATTTAGAGTCACTTTCTGAAGACAGACGTGAAGCAAAAGAGGATTATCTTTCAATAATGAAAAATAATATTAAGGTGTTAGGTGAAGGTTTGGATTGAATAGAAGTACACAAATTTAAAATTCATATTTAAACCCGAAATAATGTTATTATGAAAATATTTCGATCAAAGCATATATAAATAACAATTAGAGAGAGAATGCATTTAATAATTAAAACTAGCAAAATGTAGATATTTACTGTCGAATGAATCTACAATTGCTAGTTTTTCATTAAATATTCAGAATTTTATGGTAATCACGAAAAAAATCTACTAGTAGGATTCAAATAATAAGCTGCTGAAAATTTAGGAGTATTGTAGATTAATACCTTTACAATCCATAACTTTCTGAGAAGAAAGGTAGTCCATAAACCTGGCTGACTGTTTGAAATAATGACCCACCGTTACATCGGAATATTCTTTGTCTATACAGTGTTGTTTAAAACGATTACTGAACCCTCTATGTCGCTCGCTCACACATGACAAAGAATGCGCTCAAAAATGCACAGATAAAAGTAAGACAAACAATCAAAGAGATTCAGAAACACCAATCGGTTGAGAATGTTTGGCGCTTTAATACAGTTATAATGGGAATCCAAAATTATTATTCAGCAGCTTCACACATCACTGATGATTTAACCGAGCTGAACTATCGTCTTCATAAAGCATTGTTTAATCGTTTAAAAGAATTGAGAAAAGAAGCTACGTTTCAGGACTTTCCAAAATCCTTACAGAAACGGTACAAGGGATATGAGTGTAAGCTCTTCAAAATAAAAGAAATGGTACTTATCCCAATTCATGCCCAACGTTGCAAGGTAAATCTGAACTTCTCTCAAACTATTTGTAACTACACTACCGTAGGTAGGGACAAAATTCATAAAAACTTGCGAGCAATCAATAAACAAACGCTTACTCGTGTGATGAAACAGTTCATACCGAGCCGTTCCATCGAATACAACGATAACCGAATTAGTAGATTTATTGCACAATATGGGAAATGTGCTGTTACAGGGGTTGAATTAGGACTCGATGAATGGCATTGCCACCATAAGACACCGTACCATCTCACCAAAGATGATTCATACGGAAACTTAATGATATTGCATAAATCTGTACATCTCCTTATACATTTGAGAGATTTAGAGAAAATACAAGTGCTTTTAAACTCACTTAAGTTAAATGAAAAGCAACTCATAGAAGTCAATAAATTGCGAAAGCAATGTCTGAACGAAGCAATCTGATTCTCCTTTGCATAATCATAAAAATCTTGAATGAATTGGATTAGTTGGAACGCCGTATGCTGGGAAACTCGCCTGTACGGTGTGAAGTGGGGGAAAAGCTGGAGATAACGTCAAAAGCTTACCTATCACTATAACAACTCATTATATGCGGAGTAGACGTAATACTGTGCAACACAACACTATATTTCTAAAGTGCTTGTGAAAAAATGTTCTAATGCTACCAGCCTCATACTGTAAGAGGGCTTATAAACTTTGTTATAATTAAATATATTTAAAAGCATAAAATTGGGAGGATTTCATGACTAAACAAGAAGGACCACCAAGTACCCCACGGTGGGTAAAAGTCTTTGGGATAATTGTTATTGTTTTAGTTTTATTATTTGTAATTATGAAAGTTACAGGTATCGGTGGAGAACATGGACCCAATCGCCACTTTTCACTTAATGGAGTTGGCAACGATGTTTCGATAATAAAACAAGGTATTATCGAATCGTGATGATGACACCACGCATCCGAAAGTTTGCACTTTTGATACATATCGTTTCTACTCTTGGCTGGATTGGAGCTATTGCTTGTTTTCTTGTTCTTTCTATTGTCGGTTTGAATAGTGAGAATGAACAGGTGGTTAGAGCATCTTACCTATCGCTGGAATTAATTACGTTGCTTGTCATTGTTCCGTTGAGTATATTCTCTTTGTTAAGCGGTCTCATTCAATCGTTAGGCACAAAGTGGGGATTGTTCCGTCATTATTGGGTTTTAATAAAATTATTGTTAACGCTGGTTGCAACTATCGTCTTGTACTTACAACTGGAGCCAATTAGTTATATTGCAAATGTAGCAGCAGAGACGATATTATTCAGCACCGACCTCCGTGAGTTAAGACTGTCCCTTGTTATACACGCTGTTGGTGGATTATTGGTATTACTTGTGGTCACAGGGTTATCGGTATACAAACCTCGTGGAATGACTCACTATGGTTGGCGAAAGCAGAACATAGTAAGAATGGATAAGTAGGTAAAGAAAACTCAATTACAATTATCATGTTTATAAGGTTAGAAATTCATTTAAAACAACAAAGAATCCAAAACCAAAACAACAGGAACAGTCATAGATGTGGTTGTTCTTGTTTAATTTATTCAACTATTCTGCTCCTTATCTACAGGATAGTGGAATACATTAAAGAGACTTTAGAATATAGATTTCCAAAAACACCTCGATACTCAGGAAATACCTGATCCAATAGAATTTGTGATTGTAATTTTGTTTGAGATGAAACACTTACAATTGCTTCCTGCTGTCTGGTGAGGTTTCTCAGTTTTAATAACTGATTTCCTCTTTTTCTATGAGGCTTCTCAGTTTTAATAACTGATTTCCTCTTTTTCTATGAGGCTTCAACTCTTCAGTGTAGAATAGCTCGCAAAGTTGATACGCATCTACAGTTCCCCCCATAATATACACATAGTCTTGTTCATCTAAAAAATGGACAGCGATCGTTTTATATGGGCCAGATGGTTGATGAACGCATGGCTATAAGATTTTGTAAGTATCAAGATTGTGAAAATTCCACCGAAACTGAGGGCATGTTTAAGAAGGAATCTATACTATTTAGTTGAAATAGTAATACTGGAGTTTGCTTTGTTTTATTCTCAGAAGTGAAGTGTTTTATCAGTTGTCATATTCTTGAAGTATGGAGGGGTTTCATTGCAAACATTTCAATATAACTGGATGGTCAGAGAAGAATGGTATCGGTGGTGTGAGGAGTTAAGTGAAGAAGATCTTTTACGCAACCGAACTGGCGGTGTAGGTAGTATACTACATACACTCTTCCATATAGTTTATGTAGAATGGAGTTGGATACGCCTTTTACAAGGTAAAACAGACTTTGAGGAGAGTTTCAATGATTATAAGAGCTTGAATCAGGTACGAAAATTGGACGCTGAATTTCGAACGGAAGTGGAGAACTTTGTGAACATCTGGGATGATAGTAGGAAAATCAATTATTTTACGATACCTTACAAGATGGAAGAATTGTAACGGATACCTGGGGTGAGGTTATACGCCATTTCATTGCTCATGAAATTCACCATATAGGACAATTATCAATTTGGGCAAGGGAAGTAGGGAAAAAGCCTGTGTCTGCAAACCTTATTGGACGGGGTCTTTCATCTCATTTGAATAATTAATGTAAAATAGATCATTTGGTATTAACTGGTGTTAGTTTAATAAGAATTAAGTGATTTTATGAATAAGGTCAGATTTTAGTTATTCCATTAAAGGGCGCTTATCCGGAAAAAGGATAAGTGTTTTTTTTGTCAAAAAAAAGTGAAGATATTGAACTGAAATTGAGTTTTGAAAGAAATGAAACCTATTTCTAACTAAATCGTCTTAGCATTATACGGCAAATGGGGTGAGAAGCGTGTGAAAAAGATTAGGGATCAAGGTTCTTTAGAAGACAGAGATGCATGGTTGGAGTTTATTATGGATGAGTACGGAGAACGG
Organism: Sutcliffiella sp. FSL R7-0096; assembly: GCF_038595065.1. Lineage (NCBI taxonomy): Bacteria > Bacillati > Bacillota > Bacilli > Caryophanales > Bacillaceae > Sutcliffiella > Sutcliffiella sp. FSL R7-0096. The sequence continues at coordinate 3,586,226 of NZ_CP152003.1, read as the reverse complement.
CTCACAAAGTTAGCTTATAACTATGTGAAGGACTGGAGGTTAGCTGAAGATATTGTTCAGGATGTATTCATAGCGTGCTACAAGAAATATGAAAAAATAGATGAAATTATCTCATTTAAATCGTGGATTTTTCGATTGACTATTAACAAATCAAAGGATGTTTTGAAGAGTTCTGCATTTAGAAAAGTGGTCATTAATTCAAGCCTATTTACTCTTTTTTCATCAAAGGAATTGTCACCAGAAAAGAATCTATTGAAGCGCAACGAGGAAGAATTCCTTTCCTTGAGTGTATTATCTTTGCCTGTTAAGTATCGGGAAATTATTATTCTTTATTATTATGAGGAATGTTCAATTGAAGAAATTAAAGGAATATTAGGTGTGAACCCAAATACGATAAAAACGAGATTGAGCAGAGCCAGGGTAAGGCTGAAAAAAATGATGGAGAGGTGGGGATATGATGGAGAACAAGCTTAAACAGTTGCGGAAAGCGATGGATTCAACGACGCACAAAGGTATTCACTTTACGGAATTTAAAAAAAATAATATTAGAAAAGCAATCCTTACAGATGGAAAAGGGAAGCCAAACAGTCCCAATAAATTAGCCGTATTCCTCATTTCCACTTTTGCCATCTGTTTATTAGCCTTCTTCGTTTCAACAGAGTTTTTAATCAGGCAAAATAATGAAAAGATAAATGGCGGTCCAGGTGCTCCTGATATGTGGGAAATACGACATGAATATAAGGAGAATCAGAATATACTATTTAGCATATTCCCTGATCCTGAATTGGAAGCAGGAAAGCCTTATGGATATATCTTTAACTTCGCAGAGCCTTTTAAAACTTATAAAGGAAAAGAACTTTCCATTTCTGCGTTGAATAAGGAAACTGGTGAAAGAGTCCAAGTTTTATCTCCTCAAAAAATAATTGAACCTTCATCTGGGTACTCAAGTTTACAGCGTTTCACGGTTACATTTCAAGTACCCTATGGAGGCATATGGAAGTATCAGGTGTACTTGGATGGCAAAGCCTACGGTGATGTAGCTGTCAGTGTAGATGAAAAAGCAAAAGACGGCTCTATTATTTTACCTGAAGAAATACCAAACTTTGTTGAAGTAAGTAATTTTGAAAAAGTTGATTGGGATAAAAAAGCTGTGACGTTCAATGACAATATTATTGGAAATGAAAATAAATCAGGTGTTATTGGTGCTGATATGCCAAGCATAAACATCAATCAAAAGTGGATGTGGCACCTATGGGGTGTTGAAAACCCCCGAGAAACCGAACTAACGGTCGTTGGTTTTCACAGATATACAGGAACTGTCCATCAAATCATAACAACAGGTTGGACTATAGGTCTTGGAGGAGGGAATAATGGAGCAAATGCACACGCACCTTCAAGCGTGAACATTCCAAAGTCAGGAGAATGGGCAATATTGCTTTATACTGATGGAAAATTATTCGATATATTAGTTTACGAAATAAATGAATAATACGTATTCTTCTTTAACAAAAGTGGGCTTTTCTTTATAGTCTGTGCAAAACAGACTTATACCTTACATTTCAATCTTCAGCAAACGGGTGCGATCCTGTAACAAGGATTAGCGCTCTTTTTTTTTGCGAGGATGAAAAATAACTTATTGTAGGAATTTTTAGAATATGAAATAATTGGTATTAAAACAATATGGCAGCTCTTTGTTGAAAGAGGAGTTTTCCGGAGTGTAAACAGGGAGGGGATTTTTTTGAAATACTACTTTGAAAAAATAACGGATCATGTGTATGGCTTTCTCTTATGGGATGAATCGTGGAATTCCTATAATAACTGTTATTTAGTGATGGGAGATAATGGCTACACACTTATTGATTCTGGTAAAGAGGAGCACTTTGATTACCTAGAAGCCTCCTTGACAGAAATTAATCTAAATAAAGACGAGATTTTCGCATTCATAGCTACGCACGGTCATAAAGACCACATCGGTGGACTTTCCTTTTTAGAAAACATAAAAAGTTATATTCATAGTGAAGATCTCAGCCTGGTGCCGGAAAATCTGAAAACCACTCTTACAGGAACGCTCCCTGATAATGGTGCGGCTATCAACGGGTTGGAGTGTATCCTCCTAGGTCATCATACTCCAGGCTCTGTTGCTCTTTTTCATCAAGAAAGTGGTGTTTTGTTTTGTGGGGACCACCTTTGTTTCTTTGGTGACCCTTTGCCAAATGAAAAAATTGCGGGCAATGGGAAAGAAATGAAGGATAAATATGTAAAGTTCATCTCGGAGTGGGCAAAAAACGAGGAGATGAGAAGTAAGCACCATTTTGAGTTGTTTATGGAAGGACTTAAGAAACTTAGGGAGATTAGGCCAAGTATCCTTTGTACAGGGCATGGGGTTGTGATTAGGGATGATGTGGATTCTTTCTTATCAGACCTCATCCAGGGCAGTTTGTATAGTTAAAGAAATGTATAATTTTCTTGAAATCGAGTCTTCAACAATCGGGCGCCATTCTTGAAGAAGAATAGGTGCTCATTTTGTATTTTAGGACAATTAAATTGAAAAAGGATTAATTAGGTAACGAAGCAGGTTGAAGAAGCAAATATGATAAAATATAAATTCAGTGACTTCTAGGTGGGAGAGGAAATTATGATAATTACGCAACAATGGAATCAAGAAGATAGTGAATACATTCGAAAAAAAGTAATAGAACATAATCTTTCTAAACTACCTGACGATGTAAAACATCCTGTTAAGAATATTAGCTTTATTATAAAGGATGAGGGAGGAAAAATTTTAGGAGGAATAACAGGAACAATTTTTTGGTACACCTTACATATTGATTTCTTATGGGTTGATGAATCGCTGAGGGGTAAAGGGTATGGGAAAGAGTTATTACTAAAGATAGAGGATTTTGCAAGAGAAAATAATTGCAGACTAATTCAGCTTGATACATTTAGCTTCCAAGCACCTAATTTTTATCAAAAGTATGGTTATGAAGTAGTTGGTGTGATAGAAGAACATCCAACTAAAGAAAATCAGCAGTATTATCTTTCAAAGAGAATGATATATTAAGTATCTTAATCAATGAAAGGGCGCGATCCAGGAACAAGGATCAGCGTCCATTTTTATTATGGCCGCAAGAAATATCTAATTGAAGGAATTATTAGAATATGAAATAATTGGTATTAAGTAATAGGGCAGGATTGTTGAATAAGCAAAAAGAATATTATGAGTTGTTAAGCCATTAATAAAGGGGGATTAAGATGAAGAAAAGTTTATTTTTGTTTCCATTGCTATGTATGGTGTTATTGTTGGTAGCTTGTACTTCGAAAGAAACAGTTAAAGAGGCAACTTGGTCTGATAATACTTCCAACTTTGAAACTGAGTACGGAGAAATGTTCGGTAAAGAAGGTAGTATTGGAATTATCGGTCCTAAAACTGTAACAGAAAAGGGACAAAAGTGGATGTGGCATTTTTGGGGACCCGAAAGTATATCCAACAAAAAATGGGAAGTAAAAGCATTTAAACAGGGCGAAGAAGAAGTGATAAATCCAATCACATTCAAAGATGAACAATTAACCCCTCGTGGTGATGTCATAAACGGACACGCTCGTTCAGCAGTATTATTTCCATCATCGGGACTATGGAAGTTAAAGGTTTATATTGATGATGAATTGTATGATGAAATCATAGTAAATATTGACCAAGAATGATGCAAGAATTTCTTCAAGAATCATAGGGCGATTGTTGCATAGTGGATCGCTCCTTACATAAGAATTGAGCAGTTTAACTTAAGAGAGCTATTTTAAATTTTCTTACTATAGGGGAGAAATTAATTGGTTATTAAAAAGGCATTTGAAATCATTGAGAAGCATTCGGATGAGGGAGATTTTATTGGTGAAATTCAGGAAGATTTAATTTATTCTGCTGAAGAAACGCTAAGCGTCAAGTTACCTAGTAGTTATAGACTATTTCTAAAAAGATATGGTGTTGGTGACATTTTTGGAGAAGAAATATACGGCCTTGGAATTGAAGAAGGTGGAGTTCCAAGTATGGTTTGGATTACTAAACACTTTAGACAAGAAGAAGGATTCCCCGAACACCTGGTTTGTTTCTATTTTGCTGGTTATGACAATATGTATTATTGTTTAGATTGCTCTAATGTGAAGGATGAAAACGATGATAACGCTGCTGTTGTTTCATATTTACGTGGATTACCAATAGAAGCACAAAAGTTTGAAACTGAGTTTCCAAGCTTCGGAGAATTTTTACTAAGAACATTAGAAGACTCAATAGAGAGTTGAACCCTCAAAAATCCAATCTATACTACCTACAATAACAATTTGGAGCAATAGCGTAGTAAACAGACTTCCTAACATATAAAGAAGGTGAATTAGATGGAATATATAAAAACTTTACGCCAGGCAGTAGGGAATATGCCACTGATAATATGTGCAGCAGGTGTTATTGTTACGGATCCAGATAATAAAATTCTCTTGATCAAAAGAAGTGATGATGGAAACTGGTGCATACCTGGTGGTGTAATGGATGTAGGAGAAAGTATTCAAGAAACCGCAAAAAGAGAAGTATTTGAAGAAACAAATATAAATATTGAGGAAATGAAGTTGTTAAATGTTTACTCTGGCGGGCAGCAACATCACATTTATCCAAATGGTGACGAGGTTTACTTTGTTAATGTAGTATTTTCATCCTCAACTTTTAGTGGGCATTTTAAAGCTGATGGAATAGAAAGTGCCGAAATTAAGTTTTATAACATAGATGAATTACCTGAAAATATTTCTCCCACTAACAAACCTTTCATTGAAGATTTTAAGAAATTCACTAGTGAAATCTAATTGGTGCTTTACCTTAATTATGTTCTTCCATTAAATAGGGGCAATTGTAGCATGGTGGATCGCTTATTACTTTTTACTTATTACTTAGGAATAGGAAGTTTAATAGAAGAAGAAATAATTAAATGATGGTGATATTATGGAATGGAAAGAACTTAAAGATAGGAATGATATTTATAATTTGTTAGAAACATTTGGTGAATTCCATGATAGTTGTTTAAAGGAATTATATATGTGGACAGAGAGCTATGTAGACGAAAGTTTATCTATGGGCATGTCAACAGACCTTGATACAAATGTACGAATCCTCTTCCAAAGACAGAATGATAATCCTTCTGCAATTGAATTACTTTTTGAAGGCGTAACTCAATTTCATATCGTTCCAAGTCCAATTAACTATGACCCAGTCATTTATGAAGCAAAACTTATTTTACACGAAGGTTATTTTTATTGGGCTGATGATTTGGATTGGGAACCAAATACCTATACTCAGGGTGCTAATAGCTGGATTTCTGCAAAGAATCTTAAGTGGCGTGATGTTAGTTCGTGGATGGGTAAAAGGAACAGATACGGTTTAATTACCCCCGACTAAAAGAGATTTAGAATTCTTCAATTTAGGAGCTATAGTTGAAGAAATGTATTGTTATCTTGAAACCGAGTCTTCAGCAATCGGGCGCCATTCTTAATAAGAATCGGTGCTCATTTTGTATTTTAGGGCCAGATTGTGGAATAAGGAAGGAAACGTAATGCTTCATCTAGAAGTATAAAATTAGGTCAGTATCAGGTAGAATTCTAAAACTGAAATAGAAAGGGGACAATGTTTTGAAACTTAGACAGTTGGCCGTCGCTTTTATAATAAACGAAGAATATCAAGTGTTATTTCTTCAAAAAAAATCACAAGATACATTTCTTGCTGGACATTTAGTTCCTATAGGTGGGCATATAGAAGGTATAGAAATAAATGAACCTAAAAATGCTTGTTTAAGAGAAATAGAAGAAGAGACAGGAATAAATAGAAATCATCTGCATGATTTAACTCTCAGATACATCGTACATAGAACAAAAGCTTACGAGGAAATTAGAATACAATATGTGTTTTTTGGTACTTTAAGTAAGCAATACCCCTTAGTTGAAAGTGATGAAGGTTCTTTAAAGTGGATTGAAATAAATGAAGTCGCAAATAAAAATGTATCGGCAACTACAATTGAAATAATAAATCACTTCATTAAAAAAATGACTAATAATAATGTATTTGTCGGTTCAATGAAGTCACAAGAAGGAGAACCCATTATTAAATGGGCGGAGTTAGAAGATTGGGAGATGCCTATTTCCTAATGAATTGAGCGATAGCAGCATAGGAGTTGAGATCACTTTACTTACTATAGTATTGAGAAGAATAGAGTGTCAGTATTTGTTTAAGCGATTAATTACATAACGGGGTGTTGAAATGATTATAAGAAGAGCAAAAGTAGAAGATGCACCAGGGATAGCAAACGTTCATGTTGATAGTTGGAAGACAACTTATAAAGGCATTATCCCAAATGATTTCTTAAACAATTTATCTTATGAAAAACGAACAGAACTGTGGAAGAAAAATATTGAAAAAACCCATATTTATGTTGTTGTTGCGGAAAATAATCAAGGTCAAATTATAGGTTTTGCAGATGCTTGGAAGAGAGAGACCAATGTAGTGGGAAATTCTAGTAATTTAACATCGATTTATCTCCTTGAAGAATATCAAGGAAAAGGAATTGGAAAAAAGCTGCTTAAAGAACTATTTTTGCATTTTAAACAATTGGGTTATGAAAAAATATATGTGGAAGTTCTTGAAGAAAATAAAACTCGTTATTTTTATGAATATTATGGGGCGAGATTAATTCAAAAAGTTCGAATTAAAATCGGTGGAAAAGTTTTAAATGAACTAATTTATGAATGGGATAATGTTGACGATGTTATTATGAAGCTCTGATACTTCGAGAATCTTTTAGAAGTATGTACTATGAAGAAGTAGAAGAGCAAATATATTTTCAAGTGGATTTAATTGCTAGAACCTTGTGGCTTCTTGAGGTTGTTCTGTTTTTAGGTAATTGGTGTTAAATAAAAAAGTTTATTGGAATTAAATATAAAGGACTATATTAAAGTAGGTGTAATAGATGATTAATCCATTCACCCTCACATCCGGTGCAGTCATAAGGGATAATAAGAATAAAATACTGTTAAAAAAGGATCCTTCAAGAGGATGGGAATTACCTGGTGGCATTGTAGAAGCTAATGAAACTATTCAAGAGGCAGTAATTAGAGAAGTGAAGGAAGAAACTGGATTAGATATTGAAGTCCTAAGATTTTGTGGAGTATCCCAAGAATCAAGAAAAAATATATGTAACTTTTGGTGGTTGGGTAAACCATTAAAAGGCAATCTTATGACAAGCGATGAAAGTTTGGATGTAGGATTTTTCAGTCTTGAAGAAGCATTACAGTTAATTATTTTTACGGAATATAAACAAGAACTGTTAAAGATAATTGATATAGAAAATCAGCCGTTCTTTATCACTTTTGATTAGTTTTCTGGTTACTGATTTAGTGCTTATGAGAAAGCGAGGGAGATAATTTGGAGCTAGTATTTATTAGGCACGGGGAGAGTGAACATACCTTAGATATCCCAAAGAGCTTGCAAATTTGCGACCCTGCACTTACTGCTGAAGGGGTGAGTCAATCTAAGTTGCTTAGAGAACAATTTCCCCTTACTGAAGAAGATATCTTAGTAATTAGTCCTTTAAGGAGGGCTTTACAAACAGCTGATTATTGGAGTTCAAATGTTAATTGTAAAAAGATTGTAAGTCCACTTGTTTCTCCTAGAATATTCCCTCAAGTTCCTTCTGGAAAAACATTGCCTTGTGATGAAATATTAAGTAAGAGGAAGATAGAAGAAGAGTTTCCAGGCTTTGATTTACAGAATGAGATTCCAGAGGAATTGTGGATTAATGGAATTAATACTCTACCTGAACTGCAATTCAACTTACAAGCTAAGAAATTTCTTAATTGGTGCAAACGGCAAGAAAACCAAAAAATATTTGTGGTTTCTCACGATGGTACAATCACATCTTTTAGGGAACTTATCACAGGTACTAGACTAACAAGAGATGATTTTCCTAGAGAAACTGGGTGGTTTAATATTCAATGTTAAAATAACCCCTTGCTTAGCTTAAGTAAGCTTATATGCCACATGATAAGATTTTTTTAATGGAAAATATATCTTGAGGAAACAACTGGTATTAGGCATCATGGAAAAATAAGTGTAATAAAACGATATTTAGTAATTTAAAAGACCCGCTTAATAAAAGTCGGTCTTTTTTGGGCGAAATACCAAGTGTCTCAATTGAGATTTATATGTAATTACACGGAATATTTGTCTGTTTGCACCCCACAAGTTAACCTTTCAAGTATTTAGGATGTTTTTTAAAAAAACAAAGAAATATTCGGAAAATTAAGGTAATATAAAGAGGGAAATATTGTATGGAGGGGTGGAATAATGTTACAAGCTCGAATAAATGAATTGAAAAGTGCAATTATAGATATTCATGAAAACAAAGTCTATATTACGGGTTTTACTCGAGAGGAAATGCTGATCAGCCATTTGGAAACTGGAACTGAATCTTTTTATTCTAGAGGTTTATATGATTACCAGGAGCTACATTTCCACGAAATTAAGAATGATGCGTTATTTATTGTAAGAAAAACCGGAAAAGAAGTAGGAAGGCATCAATATAAAGCAGTACACAAAGATACGATACAATACAAAAACGAAGAGGGAAAAGACCTGTCACTTACCTTTACTATAAGGAAGAGTACATACAGTGATCATTTTCATTTTTCATCTGAAAAACTCTCCGTGCTATTTAGTAGTAGAGATGAATTGAACAATTATCTTCAGGACAATTTCAAGGTTCATATCGGTGCAGCACTATGAAAAACATGATTCTGCTTGACATAGAAACGCTGGATTTTAGTGTGGACTCTGGTATATACGAAGTTGCCTTGTTGGTCGTGGAAGACGGAAGAATCGTTTTAACGGAGCATATCGCAGAAGTAGCAGACATACGTTTAGTTCATCTAGGAATGGGAAAAGGGTATGCAAATATATGTGAAGACAAAGAGAGTAAAGAACGGTTTATAGAAATAGTGAAAAAATATAAGTATCCTATAGTTGCGCATAACGTTGCATTTGATAGAAAGTTTCTAGTGCATTATGGATGGTTAGGGGAGGAGTATGAATGCTATGATTCCGTTAGGGCCATTAAACTTGAAAATCCAGAGTTGTTTTCGTATTCCTTGGACTATTTACTGCGGTATTTCGAAGTAAACCGTCCTTTGACGCATAAAGCGATTGATGATGTTAATGCGCTCTATGAGGTGATAGAAAAGGCAAATCCACAAACATGGTTACCATTATATAAAGTGTCACCGAAAAAATTTAAAAATTTGGTGGAAGCGAACGCGAATGTGGAAGGGGAATGTGACGTATTTGCAGGTAAGAGGATGGTTTTCACCGGTACTAGCCCTTTTCCTAGGGTCCTTATGCAAGCGATCGCAACCAAGTGTGGTGCTACCGTTACAGGAAGCGTTTCGCCTAAAACTGATTTATTGATTTGTGGGGAAAATCCGGGAAGCAAACTGGTTAAAGCAAGAGCGTTGGAGATTGAGGTTCAAACTGATGATTGGTTTATAGACGCAGTATCGTCGGATCTCGATCTAGGAACAGCCTCTATTACCCGAAAATCTATCGCTACTACAGTGGAAAACAATGAGTCCCCGTTCAAAAAAATTCCGGAATTGAAAGGGAAAGTTATCAACATTGCTCTGTTACCTATTCGGGCGCAAAACAGGGTCGAAGAAATCCTTGTTCAACATTTGGAAGTACTTGGTGTAAACAAAGGAACAAATAGCACAAAAGCCGACATTATTGTCTATACAGATGGAAACGAGTATAAGCTACTCAAAAGAGCAGAAGAATTAAATATTAAAACCATCCCTTTATCCCAGTTCAATCGAATGATATTGAGATAAATAAACCACATTTTAATTTGTAAACAATAATACTTTATCAAATAAAGCGGAAAAGAAACCATCCGTTTAAGATAGTATGATTTAACAAGGGGGCTTGTCCCCTTTTCTCATTACTACTAATATAATGAAGGAGAATGCTTTTGAATCAGAATCAAAGAAAAGATCTAAATGACACCGGCAAAAATCTTGCAATTGAAACCATCTTGACTGTTGGTAGTGACACTGCAGCAGACATTGCAAAAGAATCCCTAACAGGTATAGTAGGAGAAATTCTTATAGAAACAGGAAGTTAACTTATCCCCGGAGTATCAGGTGCAGTGCAGGGGTATAAGCGGGCTCGGTTTGAAAGGAACATAAAAACTTTCACCGAAGAGCTTCACATAAAGATTGAAGAAATTAGGATTAATTTAGAACATAAGACGGATCATCAAAAAAAGAAAATTGATCAACTATTTAAATATGTATTGGATTTTGTTGTTGATGAACAACAAGAAGAAAAAATTCAATATATGGTACATGGCTTTGTGAACATTACTGCACATGAACAAGTATCAGATGATTTTATACTTACTTATTATGATGTGCTTAAAGAACTAAGAATGGTGGATATTTCTGTTCTAAGACTTATGTACTCTTCTTGGCATCTCGACGTTCAAGAAGCTCGAGAAACATATAAGGATGTAATGGAAAGACATGGTATTACATATGAACAATATGAATCTGTCCGGAGAAATTTATTAAGAAAAGGAATGCTGACAACTAAAACGGATTTGAATATTACAGATGACTTAAACGAAATTGTGAAGAAATTTAAGGAATTGCATACTTATCTAAATAAATTAACAAACCCCAAACACAAAGGACCTTTACCAAGGCTCCAAGAACCGAAAATGAAATCAAAAGAAAATTTTGAAATGTCTAAGTTTGGACGGGATTTTGTTCGGTTTTTCCTGGATATAAATAATGGTTAAACTCGCTAAAAGAAGCTACTTAGTTATTGTAATTTCAAAGCATAGCGAAAACAACTTGGAATGCAACATATGAGGGCATAATTCCTCTAGAAGTACAAAATAACTTCTTGAAATTAAATTACAGTGATGAAAGTATGAAACAACGGATAGAACGTTCTATTGTTTACATTGCTGAAGTTGAGGGGAGAGTTGTCGTTTTTGCAAACTATTCCACAGTAAGGGATGGTGGAAAGGTAGAATTGGCAGCTATTTATCTTTATCCAGTATTCCAAGGTAAAGGGATAGGTATTGATATGATACAACAAGCGGTTAAAGAATTAAAAGGTATAAAAATTAAAATAAAAATCACATGGTTAATTAGTAAAAAAAGGCTGTGTTATATATGAAAGTCTCTTTAATTGTTGCAATGGATAAGAATAGAGTAATTGGAAAAGAGAATGACATCCCCTGGAGAATCCAGAAAGATTGGGAGTATGTTAAAAATACTACAAAAGGGCATCCAATCATATTAGGTAGAAAGAACCTCGAGTCAATTGGAAGGGCTTTACCTGAAAGAAGGAATATTATTCTAACCAGAGATATAGATTTTAACTTTGATGCCTGAAGTTAATTTCGATGAGTGGAAAGAAGTATCTGTAAAAAAAGGCGTTATGAATGACAAAAACCCTTATAACTACTACTTTCATGTTTATGAAAGAAAAGCACTATCAGCAGCATTTGATATACCGCAATAAATGTAATAATAGCATATTAGTTATTCCATTAAAGGGCGCTTTTCTGAAATAAGGAAGTCTTTCTTCATGAAAAGGGCCAGATACCAAATCTATAAAATATAAAAAAAGATGAAACACCATATTGTCTCGTCTTCGCAGCACCATTTTTCGAAATTAACAAATGAAAGTATACGTAAAAAGCAGGATTCCAAGCACATCGTTGTCTTTCCGTCCATCAAGTAAAGTGGTCCACATAAGCTGATGTATCTGCTGGAGATCATATTTAAATAAGGAAGAGGCATATCTGTTCGATACAGGTATGTCTTATTTTATCTCAACTTACTATACTTTTTAAGTGGCAATCGAAAAAGAAAGTAAAAAGGATCCACAAAAAGTGATTTTTCAAATACTACTAGGGGCTTCTATAAGCTTAACTTTTTTTAATTAGCCTGAGCTGATTTTTGATTGTTTATATGTAATCCATAATCTTCAGCATTCATTTTAACGGGCTGTGGTAATTTTCTTAATGTAGAATTCAAAACCCAAAAAATTGAAATGAATAAAAATCCAGAACTTAATAATCCAAAAACCAGGGTAATATCAAGAACTGTAGCAACGTAACCTCCTAGAAGGGAACCGATAGGCATCATTAAAGTCCCAATACTAGCTGCCACAGTAATAGTTCTCGCAACAAATTTCTGTGGAATCATTCCTAATATAGCTGAATTCATTACAACATTAGTTACACCTAAAGGTATCCAAGCAAAACCAAACAATATAATTGTTAAAGTTTTTGAAGGCATAAAGATGGAACTAATCCAAAAACAAAATCCAATAAGAAATGCTATAATTGTCAGAGTACCTAAGGGGAACCTTCCCATAATACTACCCAACAGAGCTCCTATTAATGTTCCAGCCGATAATGCTGCCATTAAATATCCATATGTATCAGAACCACCAAGGTAGTCACCGTATACTGGTAAAATAGCAAGGGTTGCTCCAATTGCAAAATTTGCAACAATTATCGCTACAAATAATTTAGCAATGATAGATCCAAAAACAAATTTAAATCCATCAGTTAATTCTAACAAATAATTCTTAAGTAATTGTTTCAGCTTTCTATGTTTATTATCTGGTATTAAGTCATCCGTATCCTCATTTACAGGAATTCTAATTGATAAAAATAGTACGGCAGCAATAAAAAATATAACGGAATCTATAATGAATAACGTTACTACTCCTAATAATGAAATTAGTATACCCGCAATTGCATTAAAAGCCATATCAATACCTTGATAAGCAAAACTAAATAATGAATTACCTTTAACTAATTCATCCTTTTTTAATATCAAAGGTAAAGCAGCCGTTTGAGCTGGGTAAGCGAATTGATTTAGCAAAGATATCAATGGGATTATTATGAGTACTGTAGTTATATTTAAATAATTGAATTGATATGCGATTGGAATAATAGCTATAAGTATGCCTTGAACAAGCTGAGTAAAAAATAGGGTTTTTCTTAAAGACCAACGATCAACCAATGGACCTGCTAAAAATTGTATTGCTTGTGGTAACAAGACTAAAAAACCTGCTAATCCAGTGTGAAATGCTGATCCTCCTAATTCATATACTAACCACATTGCTGCAATATAATAGATACTGTCTGCCATATTAGTTATAATTCTTCCGGAAAATAATCGTGTAAACCTCCAGTTTTTAAATAAGGATATCATTTTAGAATTCCCCTCTGTCCTTTTTGACTTCAAAACCTACACTTGAAATATAAAAAGTACTTACATCTTCTTGGTCTGTATTTTCCATATTTGCTAATTCATTTAAAAGATTATGATACTTTTTTTTCCACTGCATAAACTGTGGTCGTTTGATATTAACTTTTGTTTGAATAGAAATTAAAGGCCAATCCATATATTCTCCTGAAGAAATTGAAAATGAATCCTCGGGAGCAGCGATTGCCTCATTTTTTGCATTTAACAAAATTGAATATATTGAAGTTCTAATTGATTCATTCATTTCATTGAGGTGAGGAAAAAGCTTCTGGTCGATAACAATATCTGTTCCATAAGTTTTGTAAAATTTCTGTGCAATCCCATTTAGTAATTCAGTTTTTTCAATAAATATGATCTTAACTTTTTCAAGTTCTTTTAAATGATAATGTACTTTAGGGGCTGGGATATTTAAAATATCCCCAATTTGTTTCCCCGTTTTTGATTGGTTAGTTATTTGAGAAAAAATTCTTATTCTTAAGGGATCACTAATCGCTTTTAATTGATCGAAAGATTTAATCAATAATAAATTTGTAGAGGACATCATTCAACACTCCTTTAACGTTCAAATTTATTAAAATGTTATCATAAAATTTTTTGTTTTACAATTATTTCATTTAGATTAATGATAACTTCTTTAAACTAAGGTCTAAAGAATCAATGATAAGACAATATATTGCCTCATCTTTGGTTCTCATCCCCAGTTTTATCCTTCACCTCTTGCATAGGATGAGCATGAACCGTGAGAACCGTCCCATTGGTCCACTTAACTGTTAACTCCTAATAAGTAAATAATTGGAATTAAGCAAACAGGCAGTATAGCAGAAGAAAGAAGGGGAAGGAGTATTTTATGTTAATTAGAGAGATAGAAATTGAGGATGCTGAGAATTTGATAAATCTCATTAAGGAAGTAGAAGCAAAATCAAATTTTATGCTAATGGAAGCTGGAGAAAGAAAAACTACTCATGAACAGCAACGAAAACATTTAGAACGTCTAGGACAGCAAAACAATTCAACAATCTTTGTAGCAGAAAAAGAAGGAAATTTAATAGGTTATTTGATTGCTATTGGCGGAAGTGTAAAAAGAACTAAACACTCAGCTTACATTGTTGTAGGGATTTTAGAACAAAACAGAGGACAAGGGATTGGAACTGCTTTATTTAAACGTGTTGATGAGTGGGCGAAAAATCACCACATATCACGATTGGAACACACATCGGTTACTAACATTGAAGCAGGTGTAGCTCTATATAAAAAGAGCGGATTTGAAATAGAAGGTACAAAAAGAAATTCTCTTATGATAGATGGAAGCTTTTATGATGAGTTTTATATGTCAAAGTTATTAACATTTTAACTCAATTATTTAGGAGTGAATACAGCATAGCGGGAGAGCTCTATACTTAAGAAAGAGGGAGTTTAACGGAATAACTGTTTCAGGATACATTTAGACCTTGGTGATTAGTTTGATAAAGATATTGTGTGGGGAGGCAAAAAGATTAACTTTTTATTACTCGTTTTCTCAATTTTCCTATTGTTGTTTAGTATGTCAAAATTGACAAAGATCAAGTATTCAAAAAATGACTCCATATTAAAAGAAGCGAGGTCGAACCTCATTTCTTTACTTTTGGGAGGGGTAGCCGTAGCTGGGTATTTAATCACCTCTTACCAAGTTTGGGTTTTAGCTGGGAGTTCCGTTTACTGGGATGGAGTATGTGTTGTACTAGGAACAGCCCTATTAACTGCAATAATCTGCTTCAGTTTTTATTATAAAGTTAATGCAAGGTATAACAAGGGAGAGCAATTTGAAAAATAAAGGCTCTTCTGACTTAAGTGACATTGTAAAAAACAAGCAAGTAAATATAGAGGGGGGAGAAAGTATGTTTCGAATAGTGATAACATTATTTATAACTGTTTTATTGTTGTCGGCTTGCGGCTCTAAAGACTTTGCATATTCAGGTGAATCAAATAATTGGCAAGCAGATTTAAAGGTGCACCAGTCTAGCGGTTTTGAAAAGCAGGGACTTTTACTGAAATTTCAGGGAGAAGATGTAAAGTCGATTGGTCCAATTACCTATAAAGTCGATAGTGTCGGTAGTTTTGGCGGAACTAGGGATAAATTACAGGAAAATGGGACTGTTGAAGATTATAGTGAAGCGAACACAACTAATGCCCAAGTTAGTGAACATACTGAAGTTGAGGTAACAGTTGAGTGGAATGGTAAGACTGAAACATTTAAACTGACAAAGAAATAAATTTAAGAAAGCCCAGGGGCGGCATAAATATAATAACATCCCTATTCAGCAATCTGGAGCTTTAATCGTAGATCGTATTACAAATTATCTCGAATTAAAGTCTTCCGCTATCGGGCGCTAGTACGAAAGAGTGGGAGCTGCCTTTATGACAGCTCCTTTGACTTATTACGCTAAAAAGTCAATTACTATAGATTACATAAAACTTACATCCGAGGAAAAGATAACCTTGGAGGTGCTAAAAATGAAAAGAATTATGATAACAATAATTACTTTAGGCATTTTATTTTTATCAGCACAAACAGGGATGGCCACACCACCTTTTAAAGAGGGTAATGTAGTTAGTAACTTTATACATACGTTAGTTAGAAACGGTGAAAAAGAAGCAAGGTCATTTACAGTTCCTGATGTTAAAATACCTGAAATTCGAGAAAAAACACCAATCACCGGGTTTTCTGGATTAAATTCCCCTAATGAAAATGTAAGAGTAATAATTGGCTACTTTGAAAGTGGAGAGAATGAACCAGAAAGAATTGCGTTTATATGGGAAGTAACATCTAATAAAGAAAAAGTTACGGATATAAGAGTTGTGTTCGATGGTTCTAATCCATTTATAGATGAAGCAAAAGCAATTCAAGAGTATCAAGATAAAATGAATACTCCTATACTTGCAGCCTCCGAGTTTCCTTTTGACATTACCCATATTGACGCAGATTTTAATAAAGATACACTAATGTTGAGGTATAGGAATGCTGATTTAAAAGGATTAGTTCAGGTGAAAATAGTACCAAGTGATACTGATTTAAAGAAGTTAGAAGGTGAAAATGATGAATATTATACATTGAAGAGCGGTACGAAAGCACTGTATCAGAATGTTCCTTCTGCCCATCAACTTATCTTTCAACATAAGAATTCAAGGTATTCAATTTGTATAAGTAAAACAACGAAAAAAGAGATTACAGTGGAGGATTTACTTAAAATTGCTAATTCAATGTTCTAAAACTAAGGGTTGCTACGGGCGACCCTTTTTTCTTCAAACTTTTGGATCTTCCACAACGGGCGCGATCTTGTAATAGGGATTTGTGCTTTTTTATTTCACCGGGGCGAAAAATAACATATTGTAGGAATTTTCATATTATGAAATAATTGGTATTAAGCAATGGGACAGGGTTGTATAGGGGGAGGGATTATGAATAGGTTAGTGGGAGTCTTTTTATTTACTTTATTTAGTTATTTACTATGGTTGTATGTCGCTTCTAATCACTCTACTCCTGAGGATTGGTGGACTGTAAAACATATAAGGAAAACCCATACAGAAAACAACGATATTAAAATGATTCCACATCATTTTTCGACCTCGCCAATAAAGGTATTAATCGGTTCAGGGTTTTTTATATTGTTAGGAATTTTGCTTTCAATTTTTGTTAGAAAAGAAACAAAATAATTAGCTTTAAAAATTGAGAGTAGTACTTTACTCATGAATATTCTATACCACCGCACATCAACAATCCGTTACGTTACTAGAGTAGGGAACAGTGTTTTCTTGGTATTCTGCTTTGCACAAACATAATAGTAGGTTGCAACTTTGTAAAGTCTGAAATTTCGAATGTCAATGATGAATTGAATCAAGAACAGGAGAACAATATTGATTTAGTGAAAACAAAGGTTAATTTTGAGGAGAACACTATTAATGTGGAAGAAAATACAAGTGCAGGTTATAGAAAATTAAAGGTTGTAGAGGATTCAGCTGAATTGAGGCAAATAGAAGATATCCTTAGTAGTGTAGAATGGGAAAGAGCAGAAGTAGAAATGAGTGTACCTCCGCACATTCGTTTCATAACAGATGCTGGATTTTTTTCTATTTGGGTAACAGCTAATAAGAACAGAATTGAAATAAGAGTAGAAGGAGAAAGTATGTACAAAAAATTGAAAGAGGAGGAGTCCACCTTATTATTTAAGTTGGTTACTGATAAAGAGTTGAGACAGTACGAGAGTAGGTACTGAAAATAAAAATCATACAAAAAAGATCCTCCATTATCGGGCGCAATCCTGTAACAAGGATCAGCTATCTTTTTTGGGGAGTAGGATGAACTATTGTAGGAATTTAAATATTATGAAATAATTGGTATTTAAAAAATGATTTTAAAATAGAAGTGAGAGTAAAGGAGGTAGTCTTCTGCCACGATCATTTTATAATTTAGTTATTAGTATGTCTTCCAGCAGGTTAAGCTTTGCGTTCTTCACCATGACGTTCATTACAATACTATATAGTGAAACAGGCTCAGCAACACTCGCTTCCACTGTTACTTTAACTACAACTGTTGCACAGATTGTATGTGGGATTTTCTTACCTGGGTTAACTAAGCTTTATTCATCAAAAGCAATCTTATATTTCAGTCAAATATCCCAGTTAATCATCTTTATATTATTGGTTATTTTCTTTAACCTAGATTTGTCAAATTTCACAATTGTATTGTTGTTTGTTCTCAATTTCTTTTTAGGATTATTCTATGCAGCAACGAATCCTATTAAAAATGCAATTGTCCCAAGAATAATAGAGAATAACGTTCTAGTACGTGCTAATACATTCTTAGCTACCTCTGACCAAACTTTGCTATTAATTGGGTGGACACTTGGGGGAGTATTAATTGCCAAATTAGGTGATACCATTTTATTAATGATTTCATTTGTCCTTTTAACCATTTCTCTAATTTCTCTGAAATTAACAAATATACCCTCCGATACGAGATCATTAAAAAAATCCAAGAGATATGCTGTGTTTTATAAGACTTGGACTGTTTTGTTCACCCATCCCAAATTAAGAACCATAACTTTGATGGATATAACTCATGGTTTTGGAGGTACTGTTTGGATAGGTGCAGTCACTCTTGCTTTTGTTACAGAAGTCTATAATCTGGGAGAGTCATGGTGGGGGTATATTAACGCCGCATACTTTACAGGAACTATTCTTGGTGGGCTATTCATATGGAAAGTAGCAAACCGAATACAGAATAATTATATTAAAGCTATATTGATTAGTTCATTTAGTTTAGCTATTCTTACAATCTCTTACGGTATCATTCCTATTTCGTTTATAGGGTTGGTATTAGTAGTAATAATGGGGCCATTTTTCCAACTAATGAGCATCTCTACTAGAAGCTATATTCAACAGGAAATAGAAAAAGAAGAATTAGCATCTGTTTTTGCCTCACGTGCGACATTAAACCAAATAATCTTTTCTATTTCTATTTTTCTTATAGGTTTAATCGTTGACTTGTTTGGAGCACAGTTTGCCTATATGTTTTCAGGAGCTTTATTATTCATTTCAACTATCATTGGTACATGGAGTTTTAAGAGCGCGAGGATAGATAGTGGTAAAAATATGCAGAAGGAAGTAAATACATAAAAGCCAAAAACGTAGGTTGAATGTTCAACAATCGGGCGCGATCCATGAACAGGATTAGCGCTCATTTTTATTGGGACTGGATGAAGAATAGCTTATTGTAGGAATTTATAGATTATGAAATAATTGGTATTAAGGTGAATGTCTGTAATGGATTGCTCGTAAATAAAAATGGGGTGAAAAGTTGGGAGATAATGAAGAAGTCTGGAGACCTCTTTCTATTACTGAAATTCATAGTATCTTCAGCATAATTCCTATCCAATGGTGGATTGCTGGTGGGTGGGCTTTAGATATTTATTTACGAAAAGTCACAAGGGCTCATGAGTATATTGACATAGTTATCCTAAGACCAGATCACTTAATTTTACAAAGACATCTGGGTAGAGATTGGGAAATGTTTATAGCATTTAAAGGGCAGTTAATACCCTGGAACAAGAATCAATTGCTAGACTCTCATTATGATAATATCTGGGTTAAGAAAAAAGATGAATCAACATGGGCTTTCCAAGTAATGTTATTGGATATAGAGGAGAAGAATTGGATCTACAAACGAAACAACACAATAAGAAAGTCACTTGAAGATATTGGGTTAGTATCTTTATCTGGAATACCATTTTTAAAACCAGAAATACAACTTCTTTATAAAGGTGGAAGTTCTGTCATTAGAGAGAAAGACGTTATTGATTTAGGAAATATATTACCTAAATTAAATGTTAGCAACCGTGATTGGTTAAAAAAATCCTTGAAAATACAGTACCCTCATGGACATAAATGGATTGAACTAATAGATTCTTATGCCAAAGTTTAAAATTAGGTAAGGTGAATATGCTTGAATAAAATTATTGATAAACTAAAAGAAATAGATACCGGAGAAATAGGTGTCATATTATTTTCCAGCAAAGAACAAAGGTATGAGACCTCTTTAAATAGTGAACTTACAGTCCCCCTTGCATCAGCAGCAAAAGTGGCAATAGCATATTGTGTAGCAAAATGGGTAGAGGAAAATACATATAATTGGGAAGACCTAATTAATGAGATTTCATTTAATCCAGAAGAAGATAGCAAGGAACTTTATCCTCATCTACAAAATAGAAAATCACTTCCTTTAAGGGAGGCGATTGAAGTTATGATTGCTTGTCATGATAGCTATGTAGCAAAATGTATTGTGAATTATTGTGGTGGCTGGGAAAAGTTAAACAATTCTCTCCAATCTTATTTTCCGTCAATAAATATTACTGAAAACCCAAGAGATATTGAAAACAAGGGTCAGCTAAACCAAATTCTTGAAATATTGATTCAAATCTTTCAAGGCTACAAAGCACATCCTCTCCTTTGGGCACCAATCATTAATGGCCTGGTTAGACAAAAAGGTGATGTAAACCACATTCCACCACACTATCTAAATCATATGACAGGTGGCTTAGACAATGTTGTAATTGATATCGGTATGATCGGAGACTTCAATAAAGATCCTTTTATTTATGCAGTAGGGGCTATTAATTTATCTAATAGATTTACCAATCAGGCTGCTGACAATAAAATTATGGAAGCTATGAATTTGCTTTATGAGGAATATTTAAAGCAATAAAGTGCCGTACTTAATTATAGAGAGAAAGCTTTTTACATGTTTAAGAATCAGACAGGATTATGGATTGAAAATAAGGTGAAAAGGTGTTGGTTGAACTGGAGTCTTTTCAAATAGTTAGTTCAATATTAAAGAACAGTAGATTTGTTCGGGTATATCTTCCCAAGAGTTATTCAAAATCAGAAAGCAAGCGATATCCAGTTTTATATATGCACGATGGTCAAAATGTGTTTCAAGATAAGGATGCAATTGGTGGTATTTCGTTAGGGCTAGAAGAATATGTAGAAAAGAATGATATAGATGTAATTATAGTAGCTATTGACCAAGTCGTTGAAGAACGTAAAAATGAGTATTGTCCATGGGTAAGTGGAGAGTTTGTAAGAGAATTAACTGGTAATAGTGATTCTTATGGCGGAAAAGGAGAGCAATATATCGAGTTTATAGTCCAAGAATTGAAACCTACCATTGATAGTAATTACCGCACTATTAGCGATAATAGCCTGATGGCAGGAATATCACTTGGTGGATTAATCACGATTTACGCTGCCTGTAAATATCCTCATTTATTCCGTACTATAATTTGTTTATCTTCTTCCTTTTGGTCCAATCAGGAGGAAATAGAAAAACTTATTGATGAAAGTGATCTTACTCTCGTTGAATCCATTTATTTAGACTGTGGAACAAATGAGGCTGGTCAAGGCACCCAATTAAGTGATGAATTTATAAAGTCTAATCAAATCATTTACAGGAAGTTAAAAGATAAAATCCCAAATACTAGATTTGTGGTTATTCCAGATGCTGAACATTCTTATAGCTTCTTCAAAAGAAGAAAGCGAGAGTTGTTTCTCTCTTATAAAAAAGTAATAAATAAGGAGCATTATATGAATGAGTATTAAGCCAACGATTATTTCAATTGCAGCTGTTTCAGGTGGAGGAAAAACTACCATAACAAAAAAATTGAGTTTAGTACTAGAAGATACAAAAGAGTTGTTTTTTGATGATTATGACTTTGAAAACGCACCACAAGACATTGTTCAGTGGGTGGATCAGGGAGCAGATTATAACCTTTGGAATTTAGACCCATTGATTTCAGATATTGAGAGGTTAAAATCGTCTAGAGAAGTACCTACATACATATTACTAGACTATCCGTTTTCATATATGAACGATAAGATGAAGAAATACATTGACCTATCTATTTATATTGACACTTCTTTAGACGTAGCAATGGCCAGGCGAATACTTAGAGATCACGCGGATAGCACTATTAACGATGTTCGTAATGAAGTGAAATTTTATTTGCAATATGGAAGAGTGGCCTATCTAGAAATGGAGAACAGTATTAAACCTATTTCAGATATAGTGATTGACGGAACTCTACCACCAGATAAAATTGTTGAACTGATAATCAAAGAATTAAGAGATAGGGGTTTATAATATCTTCAACAAAAGGGCGCCATTCTGGAACAAGAATTGGGGCTCATTTTTTATTTTAGTTCCAGATAATGGAATAAGACTATGCAGTAAAATTGGATATTTATGTTAAGATAATTAGAGATTGTGAAGGATTGTACTTAAAGTAAAGGAGCAGAATAGTGAAAGAAGGGTTATACAATTGAAATGGAGAATATTCATTTATAAGTAGGTATTGGAGCAATTAACGCAGGGCAAAAAGAAAATAGCTAATTGAGATATACAATAGTGCAATTAAATTAGTATTCAATGAAAGTATGGTGTACTAATGGATATAAAATCATTATGGGGTTTAAGGGTTCAGGAATTTTATAGAAAAATTTTCAAATACTATTCAATAATTGGTGCGAATGTTTTTTATTTTTTGTTGATCATTAGTAGTATCTTTATATATTATTTTAATTTATTTCTTCAATGGATACCTCCTCAAATACCAGTAGAAGGAATCTTATCACTATTTGTAGCCTTCATTTTAATACAGACAAAAGTTCGTACATTTATTAAAAGAGCAGATATTGTCTTTTTGTTGCCATTAGAATCGAAATTAAAGCCGTATTTTATTAAATCACTTGTATATAGTTTTGTTATTGATGCAATTAAATTACTTAGTTTCATTGCTGTTTTCTTATCTCTATTTTTAAAAACAATTTATATAGATCTTCCCATCCTTTTTTTTATAGTTGGGATTATTGCTTATAACATTTTAATGAAGTGGGATGAACAATGGTTAGAGAACCATGTACAATTAGTGTTACATAGGATAAATAGGTTTTTTTCAATATATTTAATGAATTATTTTTTGTTTAAAAACGACTGGATTTTTGCGTTTCTTTTAATCAGTGTAAATTTCGTCTATTTAATTTATTTTATAGAAAGAAAAAGAATTTTGAATTGGCAGAGGCTAATAGAAGAAGAAAGTGCCTTATTAAAGAATTTTAAATTCATTAATTACTTCATAGATGTACCTAATCTTAAACGCTCTTTTCGAAATAGACGTTTGCTCACTTTTATTCTGAAAAGGTGTATCCCATATGGTCAGAGTAGTACATTCGTATATTTATACTCACACTTGTTTGTAAGATATAATGATTATTTTTACCTTTATTTAAGGCTAACTGTAATTGGCATGTTTGTTAATTATGCTATGCCAACAAATGGTTGGATCTTTAATCTCCTCATTTTATTTATGACTGGATTTCAAGTAATTCCTTTACAACATGAAATGAAACAAAGTTTATTACTTTATCCTATTTCAAAATCTCAGATAAAAGATTCTTTCTTAAAGTTTGTCTTGGTCATACTATATGCCCAATTTATTATTCTATATTTCACAATGTTCATTAATGCTTCTACTGCTAAAATATACTTTCTTGTAATTGGTAGTTTATTTGTTTATGTATTCGTATATTACTTTGTATCAAAGAGAGTCAATATCTCAGGGAGTGCCTTAAAAGAATAGCATGTTATTTAACTAACGGTTGCATTACTTCATAACGTTCTTACGCAATCGGGCGCGATCTAGGAAACAAGGATCAGCGCTCTTTTTATTTTGGCAAGGATGAAGAATAACATATTGTAGGAATATTTAAATTATGAAATAATTGGTATTAAGTTATCAGGTAGAATTGGTTAATAGAAGTTTAGATAAAAATTGGGTTCATTTGGATAAACACTACTATGTTACTTAAATATAAGGAGCATTCCTGTTAGAAGGATTTTCGGGGACTTGAACAAAAAAGAGCCCTCTTGGTATGATACGGGGTGTCAAATCGTGCACCGAATTGACCCCTAACTTAGGTAACCAAGGAGGACTCCAACATGGATTTTAAACAAAATCAGAAGATAAATCAAGTCACCGAAAATACACTTGTAGTCGGAATCGATATTGCAAAGCGGAAACACTTCGCCTGCTTTGTCGATGACCGTGGGCGTGTGCTTCAAAAATCTTTTTCGGTATTACAGTCTAGCGACGGTTTTGATCGTTTTTACGAGCGTATTTTGGCTGCCATGAAAGAATACGAAAAGACGGAGGTCATTGTCGGGATTGAACCTACCGGCCATTACTGGCTTAATCTAGCCTATTTCCTTGAGGAACGAGGCATTCCCCTGGTGATGACCAATCCTATGCACGTTAAGCGGTCAAAAGAATTGGATGACAACTTGCCAACCAAACATGACCGTAAAGATGCGTTAGTTATCGCTCGCCTGATTAAAGATGGACGCTTCAGTTATCCTCGTATCCTAAAGGATGTGGAGGCTGAACTCCGTGTGGGTTCAACGTTCAGAAGCAAGTTGACAGAGGAACTGGGTGCCGTCAAAAACATGGTCATTCGCTGGCTGGATCGCTATTTTCCTGAGTTCACCCAGGTCTTTCCGACATTCGGAAAGATGGCAATGGCTGTCCTGGAGTGCACACCATTTCCGGCCGATCTTCATCAGAAACAACCGGATGAAGTATTGGCACTTTACCGTAAGGTCGAGGGGCTCAAATCCCCCCAAAGGCCGAAAGCCATACGACTGATAGAACTCGCTTCAGACTCGATCGGGGTAACAGAAGGACGGGAGATGGCCCGTATGGAAATTGCCACACTCGTTCGCCGTTACCACCAGTTAGAACAAGAGATTGAAAGCATTACGCAGCACCTGGTTGAACTTATCCAAACATCAGTAGAATACGAATGGCTCTCAACGGTTCCTGGACTTGGAGATACCACGATTGTCGATTTACTAGCTGAAATCGGAAGCTTTTCTCACTATGAAGATCCACGCCAACTAATCAAACTCGCGGGATTGACATTACGGGAAAATTCCTCCGGCCAGCACAAAGGACAAAAGCGAATCTCCAAAAGGGGCAGAAGAAAGCTTCGTTCCCTCCTATTCCGAGTGATGATGCCGATGATTCGCCATAATGAAGCTTTTAAAAGGCTCCATGATTACTACACAAACCGTAAGGATAATCCGTTACGCAAGAAGCAATCCATCGTGGTCCTATGCGGAAAACTCTTAAAAGTTCTCCATGGAATCAGCACGAAGCACAAAGCGTTTGACGCAAAGCGAATGATGAGGGATATTCCTAGTCTCGCAGAGGCTATGTAAAGTCCTGCATCCCCTTTAAAGACCTAGACAACAGGATGACACGGAGAAGCTGGCACTATTTTTTCCATTCGACCTCGAGTCCCTAAAGGAGCTTCGCTAGCCTCTGCCTTATGACTAGACCGAACGAAGGAATGTAGGCACACTGATGCCCAGAGACATGGGAGGGTACGTCATCATAAGCTACGCAGAGATCCATTGTGCATCGTATATCCAATGATCACTACTTTACCATCATTACCCAGTAGTGACCGCGTAGCGTACCCACCAAATGTAAGAGAATCACAAATTTATTAATATCTGTTAGGGAGTATGTCGAAAAATATTTTTTTGACATCCCACCAACGGGTCAAACCGTTGATATATCAATATTTATAGAGGGAGGTACAAAGGGATGGGGAATCTGCAATCATATTTCCTTGATTTTCATGATGCAATCAAATTGGAAATCGATGATAATCAAGTCCTTCGAGACAAGCGAGAGGAACTGCTTGATGTCCTAAAGGAAAACATCGACCTTGAAGAGGGCAAGTATGATATTTTTCATCAAGGCAGCTATACGATGCACACAGGCATTAAGCCTTTAGAAGGCGGTGACTATGATATTGATGTCGGCCTTTTGTTTAACATCTCCACCGAGGATTATCCTAATCCAGTTACAGCAAAGAAGTTAGTGTATAACGCATTGAAGGATGATTACGAGGACACAGAGATGAAGTACCCGTGTGTGTCGGTAAGGTTCGAAGGAGAAGTAGATAATGACGACCGTAATTACCATGTGGACTTCACGATATATTCGAATGAAAATGATGATGGCAAAACGTACCTTGCGAAAGGGAAGCTCGGCAGCGGGAGTGACAGCAGAACATGGGAGCATTCTGACCCCAAAGAGTTGGTGAGAACCATCAAAGAAAATCTGATGGATAAAGAAGACCGCAAGCAATTCAGAAGGGTCATCCGTTATTTGAAGCGCTGGAAAGATTTGAAGTTTAAGGGTGTCGTGAACCGTCCATCTGGGATTGGGTTAACAGTAGCTGGATTGACTCATTTTCATCCGAGTTATTCTTATAACGCCTTCACAAAGACATACGATGACTTGGGTGCATTGGAATCGTTTGTTCAAAATATGATTAACTCATTCAGCTATAAGTTCAATGATGACGGTGAATGGGAAGACCGGCTAGAGGTGAATCTGCCTACCCCTCCCTATAATGATATTTACGAGAAACTGACAGGCAGCCAAATGAAGAATTTCAAGTCTAAGCTAGAATCCATGCGTGACAGGTTGAAAGAAGCAAGAGTTGAAACGGACCCAGTAAAAGCATGTGAAATGCTGCAAAAAGAGTTCGGGGAAGACTTCCCTGTTCCGACCCAAAAGGAGTCCGCTCAGCAGAGGGGGCCTGCCATCATGGTAGACCATTCTTCAGCATGAGGTGTGTGTATGGCTGATGATTTTACGATAGATAGCCTGAACTTGGACGAGCTGTTTGCCGAAGTACAGGCAATCGATGTTCACCAAGTAAAAAGTGAGCGTAGTCAATTTCTTCATGCATTTGAGGGGAAGATGAGTGTGGCGGAAGAGCAATTCACGATCCAACTTGCTCTTCCTTCACTTTTTCCTTTGAAAAAACCGATGTACTTCCTGAAAAACCGTCAAGAAGCTGGGTTCATTCCTCACATAGAGCCTGACGGATTTATCTGCTACTCGCATGATGAAGGGGTACTGCTCGACAGGAACAACCCGAAGGGCATTATCCATGAATCGTTTCAACGCGCGAAAAGAACGCTTGAAGAGGGTGTGCTTAAGCTGAACTCAGAGGACTTCCTAGTGGAGTTTGAAGCTCTGTGGTCAAGGCAAGAAGGGATTACCCGAGTGGATGCTATCCTCACACCAGAAGACCGCTTCAAAGAGATAGTTGTTTTTCATGATGAGAATCGAAATAAATCCATATTGTTGGACAGTATTAATGAAAGCAAGGTTTATTATTTGAACCGTTTATATAGCAGCCGCAATGTGCTGGATGAGTTTGATAGGAGCAATGGAATTTATATCCCTTTGAGGAAGTCTTCTACTATTAAACCACCTGCATTTTGGGAGACATGGGATATCAGGAATTATCGACAGCTTATCAAGCACAACATTACGGCTTCAACCAAGAATAAACTGAATCAATATTTGAAGAGGAAGTTCATCCAAAAGGGGGATGAGGAGTATATCGTGCTTGGCATCCCTATCCCCATGGGGCAAAGAGCTCTTATAGGCTTAAAGCTTTCTGATTTCCGTGCAGAACAGGGAAAAGGAAAGCATTTTCCTTTTCTTCATCCTATAAGGAAAAACCAGGCTGCATTTGAAATGATGCCATTGGATATCAAACGGCATGATAAGGAGTATTTGCTGAATAGAACGCAGGGACATAACCGAATTGCAGATAAGAAAGTGACGGTCGTTGGACTGGGGTCACTGGGAAGCAGGATATGCTTTGAACTGGCACGTGCGGGAATTGAAAGGTTTACTTTGATTGATAACGATGCCTTGAATATCGATAACGTCTATCGGCATGAATTGGGAATCAGTGATGTTTATTTTAAAGATAGTGCTTGCTATTACCATTTTCCTAAGACAGAGGCGATGAAAAGAGCCATGGAGATAAAGTTTCCGTTCGTTGAGGTGGAATATGAAACCTCCGATATTTTGGACATCATCCAAGGAGAACCAGGGCTACTGCTTGAATCGGATTTGGTCATCATCGCTCTCGGATCCCCGACCGAAGAGCTGTACGTGAATGAAATGCTGCGCCAAATGGACGGGGCGCCGCCGATTCTTTTTACTTGGCTAGACCCCATTGGGTTAGGCGGGCATGCTTTATCAACGAAGAAAGGGACACCAGGCTGCTTTCAGTGCCTGTTCACTCAACCTGATGAACCGAAGCGCTTAATAGCCAACCAGGCGTCATTTGCAGCTCCTGGTCAAAATTTCCGAAAAACGTTGGCAGGCTGTCAATCTGTTTACACTCCGTACGGTTCAATCGATGCTCTTGAGACAGCGGTCATGGCCACTAGATTGTCTGTAAGGATTCTGTCAGGTGAGGAAAGGGATAGCCCGCTTATGTCCTGGAAGGGTGATTCCACGGCACTTCTCAGTCAAGGATATCAGTTAAGTCCGAGGTATGGATTTCCTTCCGACTTATTGTTTGATACCCGTTATTTATATAAGAACGAAAATTGTGTAATATGTCAGGCGGGTGAAACACCATGATTTTCTCGTTCGGTCCAACCTCGAAGTTGAAGATAAACGATGATGTCCTGGAAAAGTTCCGTACCTATCGTCAGTTAGAAAGCCGTGATACGGAAGCGGGCGGAGTTTTAATGGGAAGGTTCATAGAGGGCTCGGATGACATCATCATTGATTTAATCACCGAACCAACGGAAAAAGACAGACGTGAAAGGTGCTTCTTTAAAAAGCACCTGGAAACTCATCAGGAACTCGTTGATAAGATTTGGGAAGAAAGTGAAGGTACCTGTAATTATGTGGGGGAGTGGCACACTCATCCAGAGAAACATCCTTCCCCTTCTTTTCACGATAGAAGAGAGTGGAAGAAAGTGTTGAAAAAGACGCAGTGTGAGTCATCCTTTCTTTTTTTCTTTATTATCGGCACCGAATCCATCGGAGCGTGGGTAGGAAATCGGAAGACTGTAAAAATAAATAAGTTAGAGGTGTGGAATCCATGAGCAGGGACCCTTTTAAATTATCTACGACTGAAGACCGTTCGTTATGGATTAGTTCAGGTGGATTGTGTGCTAGGTGTAAGACGCCATTAATCTTGGATGATGTTAATGCAAAAGTAAATATTGGAGAGAGAGCTCATATCATTGGGAAGGCAAAGGGAAAGAAGGGTGGACCGAGGCGAGAATTTGCTGACGATTTCGACATAACCGATGAGAATATCGATTCCCTTGAGAACTTGATGCTGATGTGCAGTCCGTGTCACCATACCATTGACACGAATCATAAGGAGCACCCTCCTCAAGATTTGTTTGACATGAAAGAAAAACATGAAAGCTGGGTCAGTGAACAGCTTTCTAAGAAAAATAAGGCAATCGTGGTGGTTCATAAGCGAAAAAACCTCATGCCTGTCGATTCCATCCTTTTATCTAAGGAAACCAACTGTTTATTGTTGGATGCTGTTTCTTTACAGGAGGAATTTACTGATTTCACAGAAGAAGGCTGGACTGCTGCCAAGAAAGAAAATGAGGATTTCTTCCGTAAAGTGGTGAAGTCAAAGAAGGAACATGAGGGGACGTATCTTTTTGTTTTCCCGCTTTCTCCGATTCCGTTATTAATTCATTTGGGAAGTCTGATATCGGATACAACAGCCGCTGTTGTTCATCAATTTGATAGGGATACACAAATGTGGTGTCACGAAAATGTGAACCCTGATAAGAATGTGGGGCTGCCAGAAGTAAAGGTTTCAGAAGAAGTTCATAAAAAGCTTGTGGTCAGCTTACAAGTCAGCGGAACCATTCATGAACGGGATATAACAGATGCGGTAGAAGGTCCGTTCCAAAGGTTGAACATCAAAATTGACGAGCCAAAACTAAATGCCGTTTTATATGAGGATGATGTTGAAGTTCTGAAGAGTGTGTTCCGAAAAGAAATATACCGCTTACAAAGTGAAAATCAGTTTTCCGAAATTCACTTGTTCTATTTCGGTCCAGCAGGATTGGCTGTGGAACTTGGTCGCTGCATTAATCAAAACATGCTGCCGCCCGTTCATTTGTATGAATATAATATTCGTGCTACTAATGCAAAATATCAAAGAGCAATAACGATTTGAGAAGAATATAGAGTTCTTGGGAGCCATATCAAAAAACGAATATGGTTAAGAAAGGAGCTTAATCTGAATCAGCTCCTTTCTTTTGTACAATGTACAATCTCAGTTACTGGGTCAGATGGTTTTGTAGCACGTTATCAAAAGAGATTTCATACTTGATTTTTGTACTAGTGAAAAATTATCGGAAAAATAAGGAGATTTCTGTATAAATAAGGATATTCAATTAAAGGGCAGTATAACTGAGTAATTATTAATAACAAATAGTCAAGGGAAGGCAATATTATGGGGTGTCTCTTGCATTAGTGAACTGGCGGTGAAAAATTTGAGTAAAATCACAAATGTGGAAACTGATAGGTTAACAATTAGGGAATTGAAATCTGAGGATTTACAAGCAATACATAACATACGGTCTAACAAAGATATTTTTAAATATGTAATTTGGGGACCTATTACCTTTGAAAATACTAAGAAAATGTTAGATAGACAAATTGATTTTCAAAAAGAACAAAATAGAAAAGTATATGTTTTTGCAGTGACATATTCTAATAATGTAGTAGGTGAATGTTTTTTAGTTATTACAGACCATTATGAAACTGCTGAAATTGGTTACTATTTTCATCCAGAATATTGGGGTAACGGATATGCGTTGGAAACTGTTATTGCTTTATTAAAATTCGGATTTACAGATTTGGGTCTACATAGAATATTTGCTAAATGTGACTCTGAGAATATTGGTTCAATAAATGTTTTAACTAAAGCTGGTTTTAGGTTAGAAGGAGAGCTTAAGAAAGAATCCAAAATCAAAGGTGAGTGGAGAGATAGCCTATTGTTTGCAATTCTTGAAGAAGAACTAATGTGAATTAAATTTCCCTTCTCTAACTTTTGAATATTTTTCTTAAAATAAAAGGTACAAAACTATTCCGCAATCTAGGGCTTTTATAGAATATCGAAATAAAAAATTGGCTTAGAGGAAAAAACCTCTAAGCCTTCTAGTTTGAAAAATGCTGCTATATACATTGCGTCTTTCATAAGGTTTTATTGTTTGCAAGTCACAAGCAAACCCTTTAAGTAATCTCTGAAATTTTTTATCCAACTATATTAATAGCCTCGTTATTAAGTCTGGTGTAAAATTATTCATTTCTGTGACTAAGATTAAAATTCAACCAATAGTTAGTTCTTGTAGCCATATTGGTAGCCAAGCACTTTACCGATTATGTCGCCTTGTTCAAGGGGCTGCATAGTTCCTCGCATCCAATCGTCACTAACCACAAAATACTCGTTTTCGGATAATTCCCGTTCTTTCATACTGGTATTAAAGGTATCCATCATCCCTTCCTTATTGTACTCTACTCCTGCCTTATCCATTGCTGGAAAGTAACTGTTTTTATCAAAACCGAGCCGATGTGCTTTCCCATAAAAAGCATCTAATTTCTTGTTATTAATAAAAATCTGCCCATCTGAAATACTGACTTTTTCTCCTGGAAGTGCAATCACTCTGGAGATCATTTGGTCATTCGTACTATTGCTAAAAAATACAATATCTCCTCGAGTGTAGCTTGATGGTATTACGGTTGGATCAATCACGAGAA
This sequence comes from Sutcliffiella sp. FSL R7-0096, assembly GCF_038595065.1. Classification (NCBI taxonomy): domain Bacteria; kingdom Bacillati; phylum Bacillota; class Bacilli; order Caryophanales; family Bacillaceae; genus Sutcliffiella; species Sutcliffiella sp. FSL R7-0096. The sequence goes on along the minus strand of NZ_CP152003.1, from coordinate 3,554,631 downwards.
CCTGATCATAGTAATCGTGGTTTCCTCGATCCATATTATCAGACAGATAATGATGTTTTAGCCAGTCGGGTTCGACTTCTTTAATAATATTTACATTAGGGTTTGTATCCTTGTCCGACAAGGTTCCAGCTGGTGAATTAGAAGAGCACCCCATAAGTATCAATAACATAATTAAAAAAACGCCATATTTCAAAACTATTCCCCCTTTGTATATATTGTACGGAAGAAAAAGGAAAACACTAATGTTATTTATGTATATTTTTTGAATTTTGAAAATCATTCCCTTTCAATTCAACTAAATTTAGCTTATCTGGTTCAAGGTAAGCTTCTTTTATGTGAAATTAATTATTGAGTTAATGGTCGAGGGTTGAATTAATAGGTATTAAGTAATTTAGGGCAGGATTATTGAGTAAGTAATATTTGTCTTGATATACGGAAAAATAGATAGAGGTAATAGAATTTACGAAAATAGGTGGCACAATGATTTGGGTTTATGTTGGAGTAACAATTCTTTTTTTGATTGGTGTTTCAATAATTATTTGGGGGATAAGACTAACAAAAGATAAGCATAAAAAGGAAAAATATTTCGATGATACTGCTGCTTATAACTCTGGAGTAGTAGAAACGCTCGTATTATTTTTGATTTCTCTATTATTAAAATATCTACCATACTGGTTAATGAGGGGAGTTCTAATTTTATTCGGATTAGCAATTATTTTATTGGGTGTTTTAATTGTAATGTCTATTTAGGAGAAAAGAAAGAAATCATACTATTCTAACTATAAGTCATCTTATTTATATATGCTCTTTTGTGGAAAAGGGACAGTCGCTTTTCTCAAACGAGAAAAATAATCTATAGCATTTTCTAAATTTTAACCAAGCTAAGGAGGCAGAGTATGGAAGGCTCTTGGGAAGGATTTTTAGATATAATTGATTTAAATCAAGATACAAGACAAAAAGCTGAGTTAAAGACATTAATTGAATTCCCATTAGCACAACCAAAAAAAGACTTGTTAATAGGCTTATTTGACTGCATAACAAGTATTTATGGATCCGAAAAATCACGATTCTTTGGTGGTATGAACCAAGCTGCATTAATGGTAAAAACATAAGAAATCCATATACTAAAATCATTAGCAAAGATGATTTGAAATATTTACAGGGTTTATGGGAAAAAACTGGTGGGGATTATATTTTGTTTTTGCCTGAAGAATTCAATGCAAAAGTGGATACAAGTGATGAAGAAGAGTTTATTGGAGTATGCCTAATCAAATACTCTCAATTATTATTAAAAACTCCTGATGCAAATGAAGTATTGTATTTATATCTCAAAAAATGAATTTTCTTATTCAGCTAAATGGAGAACATAAGGAACTGAAAATTTGAAGGAGGACTGAAGTTGAAAAAAGAATATTTTGTACAATATTCAGACCAAAACATAATTAATAGTATTGACTTTCCAAAAGATGCTTTTGCATCTATCTCAATTGGAATGACTGACATCACAAATGATTTAATAATTTCGTTAGTCCATAAAATGTTCGGTCTTCCTGTTTTCTTTGTTTTGAACTCAATGATTTTTGGATACGAGAAAGAGACTTTAATATCAAATAATATTCCATTTTATGAATTTTCGTCAGATGGAGCAGTTATAAAAGTAGACTCAATAGATAAATTACATCTTATAAGTAAGCTTGCAGAAGACCTAGTTTGTAATGGTCTGAGTGTGTTCATTTTTCACGGGATAGATTTATCAGAGCAAGATTTAATTCCCCCAAAACATTGGGTGGATAAACCTTTAGTATTTAAAAACCTTGATGTTAATAAACTCGAAACCTTTCTAGATATTGGAGAGGTGGGCTTCACCATATTTACTAGAAGTAGTTTATTTGACTCTCCTGAAAAAATCCCAACCTACATACCCAATGATTACTTCCTTAATATTGATAGTAGTGATGTATAACTTTTCGAATATGGTCTTTGCTCAGCAATCTAGGAGCGATTGCAGCATAATGGTTTGCTCCTAGAAAATTAAATATGTGACAGAGGGGAGTAGTCAATGAAACATCTAAGTATATGGTCTATTGTATTTGCGATTATCGGTGTTATTTTGTTTAGTTGCTCCTATGTTTTTTCGGAATCATTTGAGTTTCTTATGATTATGGGGTTTGTTTTTTTAGTTATCGGATCATTATTTTGTTTTGAGGCTATGTTTAAAGGGAAAAGGGCGTTTGGAAATTCTTATCGGTTGGAGCATTTTTTATTTTGAGTTTCGCTATTACCTGGAGTGACCCATTTCAAGTTTTACGATTAATAACTTGGATAAAAAACTAATCTACAACTGAAATGAATGAATGTATTTACCAATAGTTGATTTTTGAATTAGGATTACTCAACAATCTAGGAGCTTTTCTTTAATAAGATAATATTATAAGATCTTCAACAATCTGGGAGCTTAATTAAGATAAAATAGAGCTCATCGTGAAAAAGGCTTGTACCCGACTGTCTCCTTTTGAAACATCCAGAACAATCACTGGGTTCATCTACCAATCTGCTCCTATAATAAGGTAATTAGTCGGTAACCCCTAAGCTCCTTGTAATGCCATAAGTTCGCTTGGTTAATGGGATCCATGTCTCAACCAGCTAAAACATGTTTATACAAGTAGGGGGCGAACAGTTTTGCTGACGGAATCAAATCCCACAAGCGCTACGCTCTACCCCGACTACCGCTATCATAAGACCTTTCAAAAAAGGTCAACCAGAATAAGAGGAGAAGAGGCTGACCTAATAATACGCTCGAGCGCAATCCATATAAGGATATGTGCTTGTTTTCATTTTTGGACCATTTGATTGAGTAAATATATTTATTAATCACACTAAATTTTTACAAATGTTATTATTAAATTAATAAAAATAATGACTCTGTATGCAAAGCATCGTAAAGCGAACCTAATAAATAATAGTATAGTAGGTGTACTAATGAAAAAATGGATTATCCAAGCGTTAACGAAACTAACCAACAGCCTTACCAAGCTCCAGACCAAACTAGCTACCGGTGAAAACAAGCCTAAAAGTTTGTTCGAGGACTTAACGCCAAGCACTGACATTGATGAAAATGGTAAATATGCAGAGGCAATATCTTGGGGCTTGGAGAATGACAATGTGAAGAACATTGCATTGACTGGGCCATACGGTTCAGGAAAGAGTAGTGTACTTAAGACGTATGAAAAAAATCATGGAAATACGTACCATTTTTTAAATATCTCGTTAGCAACTTTTCAGCCACAAGAAGGGAAAAACGAAGAGGATGACCTAGAGAAAAGCATCCTCCAACAAATGATATATCGCGTCAAGGATCGAACCATTCCCTTTTCGCGATTCAAGCGCATTAAGCATGTGAAAAATCGCAGTATTATTCTTTTTCTCACATTATTGGTAGCCTCAGTGACAGCTAGTATCTATCTATTTCAACCAACATACCTAAAAGACAACTTTCAGGGGACTCTACTTCAACAAAATTTCACTAGTGGACAACCTTTAAACATCTTATGGACCTTTTTTCTGATTACAGTCACCTTATTGTTTCCATTTGTCTTTTTAAAAAATATTTACAGCTTGGTCCGCGGCAATCTAAACTTTAATAAAGTGACAATAGCCAATGCGACGATTGAAAAAAATAACGTGGATGCTCAATCCATCTTTGATAAATACCTCGATGAAATTCTTTATTTCTTTGAAGCTACTAAGTATGATGTTGTAATTTTCGAGGATTTGGACCGATTTGATAACTTAGTTATATTTGAGAGCTTACGAGAGTTGAATGCGCTTATCAACAACTCCGAGCAAATCAAACGGAGGGTTGTGTTTATATATGCCGTTAAGGATGAAATCTTCGGTGTCGTCGATAAGGACAGCAGCAAGATGCAAGATACGATTGACTTCAGCAAAAATCGCACGAAATTTTTTGATTTTATCATTCCTGTCATCCCGATTATTAACTCCTCAAATTCGATAGATAAATTAACGGAGAAAATTGACAAATTAACGTACACAGACAAAATAGACAGGAGTTTCTTAAACGATGTGACGATTTACATAGATGATATGCGGATTTTAAAAAATGTTTTTAACGAATTTATTATTTATAAGGACAAGCTTGGGGGCATCGACCTTGATTTGAATAAACTCTTAGCTATGGTCATCTATAAAAATATCTATCCGTTTGACTTCTCGCAATTGCAATATAAGAAGGGACTTGTCTACGATGTTTTACAAAATAAATCCGTGATTATTCGCACTCGAACGCACACACTAGAAACGGAAATTGAAACGCTAGAGTTAAAGATTAAAGGGACAGAGCAAGAAACACTGACTTCATTAAGAGAATTGCAAGTGAGTTATTTAGATGAGTTAGGGATTTATAAACCGAATAGATACCAGAACTATGCTATTAACATTGGGGCAACAAGCTATAACAATAACAATAACTATAACGAACAAAATTTTTTCGATAATCTGAAACAGACAGACAGAGTTAACTATAACTTGCCCAACCGTGGTAGCGGTCAGACCAAAGCCGAGCAAATCGCGACTGTCTTCGACACCAAGCAAAACTACTTTGAGCGAGAGGAATATATAAAGATACGTGAAGAAGACAGAATAGATCTCCTCAAGGAAGAATTAGCCGAGCTAAAACAACAAAAAACAGAAGCTAGCGCCAAATCCTTGAAAGAATTAATCGAAGAAAGCGACCCTAAAGACGTTTTCTCGGAGTGTATTTATGATAAAAAGCTGTTAATTTACCTGCTACGTCATGGATATATTGATGAGATGTATAACCACTATCTCACTTACTTCCATCCAGGTAGCTTAACTGAAACAGATATGAAATTCATCTTTAGTGTCAAAAATCATGAACCGTTAGAAGCACATCATTCTCTGAACAATATCGATAAAATTATTGAACGTTTGAATGGTAATGAATTTAAACAGGTGGAAATCCTCAATTATTATTTACTTAACCATCTGATGGAAAATAGTCATCTTGAAACTTACCAAACTTTTTACGAAACCATTATTACCCAGCTAGCCAACGAAAAGAAAGAATCCATCGATTTTATTGACGGGTTCAGGCGAACAGCTACGCAAAAAAAACGGTTTATCCAATCCATCTGTAGAAAATGGGACAATATATGGCATTTTATCGAGAAGGAATCTAATTTCTCAGCGGAAGAAAAGGATAGTTATGTATCTGACATCCTAGCCTTTGCCAACATAGATGATATTATAAAGATTAACAAAGGAGAGAAACTATCAGATTTTATCGCGCGACATCATGATTTTCTAACAATAGCACCAACAGATAACAACAAACGGATGCAGATATTACTAGAACTAGATGTGAAATTTCTGGGCTTGGAAAAACTATCGAGCGATCAGGATCTTATCGATAATGTGGTTGAAAAGGAGTTATATAAAATTAATCCAAGTACATTAGCAACCATCCTTGGAGTAACTACGGAACAATTATCTTATTCTTTCATTAAGCAAACGGATCGACAAGATGTCCAAAATTATATTGATTCAAATATAGAAATATACGTAGATCAAGTACTAATAAAAGTGGCGATTAAGGAGGAAACAGAGCATGCGCTGATTGATTTATTGAATCGTAAAGATGTCTCAATGAATCTAAAAGAAAAAGTTATTGTAGAGCAACCTGTAGTAATTTCCAATATCGCCAATATTAATCATGAAATTTGGCCAGTTCTTGTTAGTTTCAATAAAATTAAGGTAACCTGGTCAAATGTGGTAGCTTATTTCCAAGAGGGGGAAAGCTTTGATGAGGATTTAGTTAACTTTCTTAATAAACCAGAAGTTGCAAGCGAGCTATCTAAACATTATATAGGGGATGCAGAGAAGTTTGATATAGATACTGTGGAAAAAGTATCTGAAGCAATTATAAAAAATCAGGAGATTACAGAAGAGTCCTTTGAGGTATTAACAAGCAGCATCTCAAAATTCAGCTACTTTCCAGTTGATTCCATACCAATGAAAAGAGTAGAAACAATGATAATTCAGGGTGTGCTAAAACTGAGTAATGATAACTTTCAATCATTGAAAGCAAATTACAACAACCTTGTTTGCTTATACCTGGAGGAAAATATAGATCAATTTATTGAAAATATGGATAACTATCCGTTGGAACATGATAGTGTGGTGCAGCTATTTCATTCAGAGCGCGTCCCGGAAAAGTATAAAATCCGTTTGATTGAGGGACTTGACGTAGCTGGCTTATCAAAAGAAGATACAGCATTTTTTGAGGGATTGGCTGACTTTATCCTCGAAAATCATGTGCAAGTATCCAAGGAAGTTTTTGACTGGCTAATGGCTGTTGATATGCGTGTTGATAATAAGCTCATTCTAATCAGTAAGCGAATAGAAGAGTTTGATTTTGTTACTATTACAGAATTGTTAACAAAATTGGGTGATCCCTATGCGGAGATAGCTGAAAATGGAAAGCGTCCTCAAATTAGGAATAATGAAGTGCACCGAAAATTTGTTCAGGCTCTTGAGGATAAACACTATATATCTTCATCTCGAGTAAATGTAAGAAATATCAGGATTAACACCAGGTTTAAAATGGAGGAGGTTTAGAGGACGCCGATTTTTTTCAGCTAACATACTGGGCTAACTAGTTGCCAGGTTTGTTGTTCAAATCTCTTAATGTTTTAAGTATGCGAACAGCCTCCAAGTTACCTTTTTAAAACTTGGTAATAAAACAGAATGATCATTTTTTAGATATAGAGATGAATAATAAGAACAGTATTCAACATTCAATTAAAGAGCGCTATCCTCAAAAAAGGATTAGCGCTCATTTTTCATTTTCGGACGAAATTTATTAAATAGCCTATATATTTTTTATCTTAATCGACATGGAGATATGATTAGTGTTTAATTTCCAAGCCAAGGTCTGCATGGATTCAGCGTATAAAAAAGAGATTATTAGTTAAAGATTATCATACGTAAGCACTTGATAGAGAAGGAGGTTCATTGATGAGAGAGTATTGGAAGAGTGAGATTAAGGAAGAATCAACGAGGACGATTATGAATGAATATTTGCTAGGTTTAAAACTGGCCAACAAATCAGAAAAGACTATCAGAAATTATCGTTGGTTTTTAGAACGATTTTTCGCAGAGTGTACAGTTCCTTTAAAACTATTAACAGCTGAAGAAGTGAGAAAGCATTTGAAACAGTTTACTCAGGGAAAAAAGGAACGGACAGTAGACGCTTACTTATCCGCACTGACTTCATTTTTTCAATTTTGTCTAGCTGAAGAGTACCTAGAAAATGTAGTAATTAAAAAAAGATGGAGACCTAAAATTCCACAGTCCTTGCCCAAGTATTTAAATGAAATGGAATACTCTAAGGTGAAAATTGTGGCGGAGAATTTGGCTCCTCGTGATCGTGCGTTAATTCTATTTTTATTTTCGTCTGGTTGCAGGAGTTCAGAAGTTTCTACCCTATTAATCCAAGACGTCAATCTAGAAAAAAGAACAGCAGAGGTAACAGGGAAAGGAAAGAGAATTCGAAATGTACATTATTCTGAGGAATGTTCCATCGCCCTGAACGAATATCTTCACTCCAGACCCTATAAGAAAGAGGAACCGCTATTTATATCTCATTCAGGTCAACCTTTAACCACCTACACTATTTATTCCATTACTAGAAAAATTGGTACTAAGGCTGGACTACCAAAAACGTTACATCCGCATTGTTGTCGTCATACGTTTGCAACGAACATGTTAGCAAGGGGAGCAACCCTTGAATTAATAGCGGATGAATTGGGACATGTAAACTTGAATACGACACGTATTTATGCACGTATTTTATCGGAAGATATTATTTCCGCTTATCACAATAAAATGGGGTAGTGAATTATGAAAACAGATGTAATCCAATCGTTTTTGGAAGATAACCGCTCTCGCTATAGAGCGGAGACATTAAGAAGTTATAAACTTTCCCTCCATCAATTCTTTTCATTTTGCAGGAAAAATTACGATGAAGTGAAAGCGACAGATATAAGGGCATGGCTTGCTTCCATGGTGGAAGAAGGTCTGAGTAAAAATACTATTCATATTAAGCTAGCAGGCTTAAAATCCTTTTACCAGTATTGTATAGAAGAGAATATCTTGAAAAACCCCCCTACGTTAACTGTAAAAGCCCTTAAAAAAGATGATTCTCTACCATACTATCTAAGTAAGCGCCAAATTGCACAACTTCAAGAATTAACAAAGGGGGATTATCAATTCCGTCCCATTATTGAAACCCTATATGCCACAGGAGTGAGGGTTAGTGAGCTATTACACATCAAACTAAAAGAAATAAAATGGGATACGCGCCAAATATGGATACATAAAGGAAAAGGAAATAAAGAACGTTTTGTCCTTTTTACCCATGATTGTGCAGAACGGCTAAAGGGGTATCTCGACAAGCGGGAAGTTTATAGCGAGTATTTATTTTGTAATCGAAGAGGGATGCCGCTACACCGGGAATATATTCAAAAAAACTTTCGTAGCTTCTCCCAAACACTTGGTTTTAAAATCACCCCACATACCTTGCGTCATACCTTTGCTGCCCATTTAGCGGAGAAGAATATGCCACAAAGTTACATTCAGGAACTTCTAGGCCATGTTGATATTAATAGTACCCGCATTTATACAAGACTGATGGAACATGCACGAAAAAAACAATATGATCTTTACAATTAAAGAGGTGAAAGAATGAGTAATTACTGGGAATTAACGAAAACATTACCCATAAAAGTCAATCAAGAAATCGTAGGAGAGTTTTTAATGAGTTTAAAAATATTAAACAGAAGTAAAAACACGATTAAGGTCTATCGCTTTTTTCTAGAAAGATTTTTTGGAGAAATGAAGGAGCCATATACGTTGTTATCCTCCCATACAATCCTTGAATGGTTCCAACATAATGAAGCACATCAAAGTCAGGCAACACTAAGACTACGATTAAGTATCCTTTCTTCCTTTTATAACTTTTGTGTAGCAGAAGAGTTGGTGGAAGTATCTCCTGTTAAGAGTAGATGGTTTCCTCGCCTTCCTCAATCCATCCCCAAGTATCTAGAAAAGGGGGAAATTGCCAAAATGCGAAGCCAAAGTGAGTTAATGTCCCTAAGAAATCAGGTGTTAGTTGAATTTATGCTTACGACGGGATGTCGAGTAAGTGAAGTTAGTGAGTTAAATAAAGAGGATGTAGATTTAGAAAACCGTACAGCACGTGTAGTGGGGAAAGGGAAGAAAATTCGCTATGTTCATTTTACCGAAAAATGTGCCTATCTATTGGAACGGTATTTCTCTGTTAGACCTACGTTCCCGAATAGCCTTTTTATTTCTTGGAAAGGAAAACGTTTAAGTGTTCGAACTATCCAAGATATTATCAGGAAGATAGGAGAGGATGCGGGCTTGTCCTCCAGTTTGAACCCACATCGTTTGCGCCATACATTTGCTACAGAATTATTAGCCAAAGGAGCAGAGTTGTCATTTATTGGAGATGAACTAGGTCATCGGGATATTAGGACCACCCAAATCTACGCTCGTCTTCCGAAAAGAGAAATCATGGTACTATATCGAAAATATATGGGATAGGAGGGGCTTCCTTGATGACACTCCAAACATGTTTGACGCAGTTTAGAGATGAGTATATGTTTCGATTGGAAGAAACCACCTTATATTGTTATCTGCTAGCGGTTAATCAACTCATCGAATATGGTAATAAACCACTTGAGGAAGTCATGTCTAGTGATATTAGAAGGTGGATGTCTTTTTTAGATGCACGTGGATATAAACCGGTCACCTTAAAAACAAAACTAGCTGGCATTAAGTTATTTTTCAAGTTCTGTGTGGAAGAAGGAATCCTTTCCAAGAATCCAGTTGAATCCATACCTTATCCAGAAGTAAATGATACATTGCCACATTACTTACAAATGAGTGAATTAGCGCTGTTACGAACAATCTTGAAGGGACGAATAGAGGAAAGGGCAGTTATTGAGATATTTTATGCAACGGGTGTACGATTAAAGGAGTTAGTTTCAATGAAAAAGGAAGAAATTTATTGGCCAGATCGCATGATTACCATTCCTAAAGGGAAACGTAAAAAAGAAAGAATCGTCTTATTTACAAGAGAGGCCGGAGAACATTTAAAAGCCTATTTAGATGTACGTGAGGATGAGCTTCCATTTGTCTTTGTAAACTATTCGAGAACAGGTGAGATGTGCCCTCGTACCATTCAATCCAGATTTGATAGTTATTCCAAAAAGCTGGGAAGACATGTTTCTCCACATACGTTACGTCATACATTCGCAGCACATTTAGCAAGAAGAGGGATGCCCTTTATGGCCATTCAAACACTGCTAGGGCATAATAGTCCTCATCAAACCCATTTATATACACGGCTTTATCATCAAGCACGAAAAGATATGTACGATGAATGGATGTAAGTAGTATGCGTATAATACAATTTAACGCTTATAAAATTGCGCCTAGAAAACGTTCAATCCCTTGGTATATAAGGGATTGGTCGTTTTTTTTATTATATCATAATTAACGTTAAAAGAGGTTAACGCTTATTTGAAGTATTAACGCTTATTTTGGATAAAAGAGGGAGTAAATAAACTGATCTTAAATAATGGTGGATATCCGATTACTTATTAGAAAAGTTCTTTATTTTAAAAGCCTACTACCTGCAGGGTGCAGATAATAGGCTTTTTTTGATTTCAAACCAGATTTGGGTATAGAACATTGGTTTCTTATGTATCTTATAAAGTGAGTTTTTAGCCTTAAAATTCTATTTGAGAAAGCAACTATTTACATCAAATTATCTAGTCACGCTTATTCAACAATCTGGCCCTTATATATAGTATCATGGTAAAAAATGAGGTTCGATCGAACCTCATTCTATGTTTACATGTTAATAAAGATATGGTTTATTTTAATTGATTTCCTTATAAATTGCGGCCCAATCGACCTTTAATTGTTCCTTCAATTTCTTATTTTCTTCTTCGAGATGCATCATTTTCTTTCGAAGTGATGCAATTATCACATCTTTAGAATGGTCTGTCATGTTTCGTTTTACTTGATTCGGTGAATCTAATTTTTCTTCTTGTTTTCTTAATGTTTCAATTCTCGACCTGATATCGCTGTGTTTATATAAAAATGGTTTTGATACCCCTGATTTTGCTGATACAGAATTAAAATTTATCTTTTCTTTATGTTTAATCATTTCTTTAATGGTACTTTCAACCTTTTGCTTTGCTTTTTGCTGTTTTTCTTCGATACTTCGAAGAAGTGGTTGAGTATTTGGGTTTATATTTGCCATTGTATTTCATCTCTTTCTATATTCAGTTTCTCAATTCTCTTCTTGTTTTAGGAAGTCCATAAATCCCACCATTTTTTATTATTCCATCTCTAATTTCTTTATACTTTTTCAATTTTGGCTGAATAATTTCAATTGATCTATTTCTACCTGATTTTTGATATATCTCAATATCAGATTCCATTTTAAGAATTTGGTCGTTATAGAAATCTAGAAACGTCAGATCTACATGGAAACTGCGGCAATTGTTTTTTATACATGGTGGTTCTAAAGTTTGTTCCAAAAAGTCACAATTATTTTTGGGGCTTTTAATACACAAACCGTGATCTAATCGAATGGAATCCAAATTGTGGCGGAGCCATTCTAACTCTAATCCATTTTCGTCTGCTTGTTTTTCTATACTAGTAGCGATAATTTTGCCACCTGGATTTAATCTTACAGCCCCATTACTTGTGGCTTTTTCCCATTCTTTTCGAAGGGTTGTATCATGAATCTGGGCGTATACCAGTGTCATTTCAGGGCTCACATGAGCCATCAGCTTTTGTACATGTAAAATGTTCATACCGTTATTAATAAGGTTTACTCCATAACGATGTCTAAATGCATGTGCTTTACATCGATAGATATCTCCGTTTTCATCCATTATATTATTTTCAATAGCTAGTTTATTTAAATTATTTACTACATTGTCACGCGAAATGGGCTGTCCTTTTCTTGTACCATGATAGGTTGGAAATAAATAATTTAATGGATTTGTTTCTGAAGTCGATTTTTCCCTTGTTAATTTTTGTTGGGAAAGCACAACCTTAGCTATTTCTTCCGAAATTGGGACCCGATGATTTTTCCCCTTTACTTTACGCTGATCTCCGGTAATCCACCAACCATCTTCTCTTTGAATCAAGCAATCTACTTTCAAAGAACACACATCTGAAATTCTAAAGCCTGATGTCTCTAACAATATTACAACCGGAATAATCTCCTGCGGCAGTTTTCCCATGTGATCAATGATCTGATTCCAAACAAAATCAGATATGTATTTAATTTCGTTAGATGCCTTTGGAGGTAGTCTAGGTTTATCTTCAGGTACAATTAGGATTCCTACAGGCTTTTTGGGAGCTTCATCCCATTCATATCTTTGAATATATACAATAAACGTTTCTAGTACAGATAATGAGCGATGGATGTGATTCTCAGTAGGGGGTTGACCTTTGTGAACGCTATCTCCACCCATTGGAGAGGTTCGCAAATAATGCATAAATTCCTCGATATCTCTCCTACTTAATGAGGTTAAGTCTTGCCAGTTTGGATACTTTTTATAAATATATTTAAAGAATTCTTGCAGCTTTGCCATGGTTTGTATGCCAGAACCCCAGCTTAAACTTTCTTGTATTAGAACACGTTTTTCGATATATCTTTTTGCCAAGTTTTGAAAAGGTCTTGGTACAGAAGTGAAATTTAAAGTGTACCCGCAATTACTGTTATTATAGTCAATACCTAGTTTTCGAACATCCCAAATATCTTTCTCTGTTTCCTTCCGTTGATCATACCAGTCAAAGAAAAATGAATAAATTCGGTTGTATAACTGGAGGTAGCCTTTTACTGTTAAGTCGCTTTTCCCATGTTCAAAAAGATAGGTTTTATAGTGAATTGAAAATTTCCCGTAAGGGATGTCTAGAATAGAACCAATATCAGAATAGAATCTGAAAATAAAATCTTGCAATTTATTAAATGCAGTAGAATTACTCCATACTGTTGCCATATTTATTTCTAAATTAGTCAACCGACTGAAGAAATAATATTTAAATTCATTTCTAATTCTTGGATTCAATGTTTCCTCAAATTTAATTATTGGGCTTTTTATTATTATTTCTTTTTTGTAAAGGGGACAATCTAATGCATCCCATTCTTCGTTTTCCCAATACCCACTTAACTCTTGTAAAATTTGCTCATATCTTACAGCTCTAGCTTGTTGTTCAGTTGCTTTATTTAATAAAATCATTCTTGTCACCTTTCATCTTGTCATGTGCTTTCTGCCACTCTTTTCGTATAGTGACATCGGTGGGATGAACATAAGTCTTAATTGTTGTTTGAACGTTCGAATGACCCAACAACTTTTGGATTATCGATATTTCTACCCCTTGTTCATGAAGCTCAGTGGCATAAGTATGCCTTAACATATGGGGGGTAATATCAATCTGGGTTTTCTTTCTTATACGTTTAATTACATCGAAAGCTGCTTGATAATTTAATGGTTCTCCCTTATTAGGACCAGTTAGATTTATAAATACATGATTGGTATCCGCGTCATGATAATCAATTAGGTAATCTTGAAAAACATTCATTGTATCGCCAGATACATATACTCTTCTTCCTTTGCCGTTTACAGTTTTAGATTCTCGTACTTGAATGGAGGTAGAGCCAATATCAAAGTCCTCGATCCATAAAGATAATGCCTCTCCAATTCTAAGACCGCCTTCATACAAAATTCGAACCAATAAAGCATCTCGAATATTGCTACACGCATCATGAATAGATTGAACCTGATCTTTTGTAAGTGTTAAAACCTCTCTCCGAGGTTCTTTAATTTTTAAAATGTTTTTATCAAGTGGCTTCCCCTTTGATATATGATGTAGAAAGGGTTTGAACGATCGGTAATTCCCAATCACTTGCTTCTTTGTTTTTTCTGATAGATCTTTTTCATAATCTTCAATTCGCATTAAATAATCGTAGAAACTCTGAACGCAAGTCACCATAGTATTAACTGTTCGCTCAGATCTCCTTGCTTTTGTTTGTTGAAATTGAATTACTTTAGTAGATTGATTAGGACTTCTTAGCCAAGATACATACTCCGCCAGAAGGTTAAGATCCACTTCCTTGTACTCTTTTTCTTTTTCGTTTAAAAATTGAAAGTAAAACTTTAAATAATGACAGTATGACTTTAAGGTATTTTCGGCCTTTCCAATGTTATCTAGATATTTAAGAAACCTTAAAACTGGACCGACAGGTTTGTTATCTCCATCAATAAGCAAATATCTTTTTCTGTCATTAATTAAAACCTCTTGCACTTTCATTAACATCACCTCCAAAAACAATAGTGATGTATTTTTGTTTCTCTTTCTATGAAAACTATGTTTACTATATTTATCTACTATATATATGTTGTAAATAAAGAAACAAAAAGGGCGTAGTAATTAACGTTATTAACGTTAATTACTACGCCCTGGTATACTACATATAAGGGCCAGATTGTTGAAGATCGTTTTCACATATTCCGTTAAAATAATAATTGAAGTTTAAATTGTAAAAATCCTCACTTAAACTGGTTTGTAAATAAGGAAATTTAAAGCCCCTGAAAGGGGTTTTTTTAATTGAAAAAGTAATAAAAATGAATAAACGAGAAAAAACAAGCAAAAAAAACTAAATTAATATTTACAAAGCGGAACAAACGTGAAATAATATGGAATATAGTACCACTAAAATACTGTGATAAAGAGGTGTTTATATGTTTTCTGAAGAAAGAAGGCAAGAAATTTTAAAGTTATTAGAACAAAAAGGTCGTGTGTTAGCAAAAGACTTATCGGATAGATTCAATATGTCAATTGATTCAATTAGGCGGGATTTATCGATTATGGAAGAGCAAAGACTTTTAAAGAGAACTCATGGTGGAGCAATACCTATTCCTAATGTTAGAAATATGGCTCAACCTCCTTCAAAAAGATATGGAGAAGGTAGTATATATCAAAATGCTATTGCAAAATTAGCAGCTTCTTATATTAAAGAAAATCAAACAGTGTTTATTGGTGGAGCTGCCATTCATTATGTTTTGCTTAAATACCTACCAAATGATGTTCCATTTACTGTAATTACAAACTCTGTTGTAATCGCTTTTTTCTTAAGGGATTTAGAGAATGTAAGAACTTATTTGATAGGTGGAGAGGTTAAAAGTTCAGGTAATATCACAGACGCTCTAGCAAATGAATCTGCTCAACAATTTACGGTGGATTTATGTTTTGCCACTGCTGGTGCATTATCATCAAAAGGATTAAGTACAGCTACTCCAGAAGTTTCAGTTTTTCATAAAACTGTTTATAAAAATTCAAGGAGGATTATCGCATTAATAGAGCATTACAAATTCGGTATGGATATGTTTTCTGGTATGTATCCTGTAAAGGGGATAAATGTAATAATAACCGATGAAGAAACAACAAAAGAAAATATCGATATGATTAAAGCACAAGGAGTAGAAGTACTCGTTTCAAAAAATGAAAATAATTAGGTTTATTCAACAGTATTTTAGAACTGAGGGGTAATGTGGGTGGGGGATCATGAAAACAAATGTAGAGAAACATAAATCACAGGTATATGTTAAAACCAATACAAAATCTATTTGGTCTAACAAAGAATTTATTTTTTTGTATATAGGCTCCAACGTAGGGAATTTAACTTTTAATGTGTACACTTTTATGCTACCTATATACATTTATACTCTAACAAACTCTTCTTTAGCAATGAGTACAATGAGAGCAGTAGAAATTTTACCGACTATACTTTTAGGTATGTTCATAGGTGTTTTAGTCGACAGAGTTAATAGAAAAAAATTAATGATTTCAACCATTTTCATACAAATGGTAGTCATTTCTGTATTGATGCTTTTAATAATTTATTCACTTGTGAATCTTTGGGTTCTTTACATTCTGGGCTTTGCTTTATATTTAAGTAAGTACACATTTGGCAATACTTCACATGCGATTTTACCACTGATAGTTGAAAAATCACAGCTTACACAAGCAAATTCGGCCAAAACTTTTATGAGTACACTTATTAATATAATTGGTCCGACTCTTGCAAGTTTAATATTTCTTAAATTAGGAGCTAATTATAGCTTAATTATAACTTTGTTCGGATTATCTATACTTTTTTGTTTTGTCATAAATGTTAGTATACCTTCAAACTTAAATTCAGAAACCCAAAAGAATATTAAAGCGAAAAAAAATATATTATCCGATATTAAAGAAGGGTGGATCGCGATATTATCAAATAGAACTATAAAATTGGCCAGTTTAATAGTATTAAGTATTAATCTTGCTAGTTCTATGACTAGTGCCATTTTTATCTTTTATGCCTTAGATAATATAAAGATAAGTATTTCTGAGTTGGCTTTAATTTTCTCTTCAGGAGCTCTAGGTGGTCTTTTAGGTGCTTTATTTGTAAAGAAATCTATAAAATATTTTAATCGAGGAATTTTATTCATTGCTTTTATTTTCATTATGTGTATAAGTAGTTTTATTTATTTCATTTCGAATACCTGGATAATGCTGGCGTTTGGAATGTTATTAGCCGAATTTAGTGTGTCCCAATTGGTAATTCATTATAAAACAATAAGACAAGAGGAAACACCGAATGAGTTGCTAGGGAGAGTTGCAGGAACTACTTCAATGGCTTTAAAATTAATTGTTCCAATTTCCTTCATTTTAGCAGGATGGGCTATAGAACATATAGATGGTAGTTATATCTTTTTATTAAACGTCATTTATTTATTTTCACTAGGTATAGTAACAAGCTTTTCGTCAATAGTTAAAATGAAATAAAAAGTAAAGTGTTTAGCTACTCTAAAATTTCCGAAAGTTGATGCGTGTACTCTTTGTATTTTGAATAACAAAGGAATACTGGTTTTTTTCAGAGTAGGCATAAATTGTGTAATGAATAAAGTTAAGAAAATTGGTACATATTTTGGTGAAATCATTCCAAGTTGGAGTAAATAATAATTTGGTTATTATTTCGTTAAAGGGTGCACTAGTTGAATAATAACTTGGTAATAGAGCTGATGAATATGGGAGTTTTCTTGGATTGTGAGTCTTTTAGTCTCCCACATCCTTGAAATTATTCTCAATGAACTCTTAGATTTTGGTCTAAACTTGGACTAAATGCAATTAATCGGATATACGGAGACAAAGAACACGTTGCTGATAATTATGCTGACATAAAGTTAATTAAGCAGTTATAAGTTTTCTTTTACAACTAAATGGGTCAATAATGGAAGACTATTATTAAAGTCTTTTAAGATTATCTTGAAATTTAGTCTTCTGTTAAAGGGCGCCATTCTTGAAGAAGAATCGGTGCTCATTTTGTATTTTAAGGGCCATATAATTGAATATTCAATTAATTGTAAATTACCTATTTACAAAATTAACCGAATATTGGATAATGTTAAATAATATTAAAGGCGATGAAGAGAAGAGTAGGTAAAGGTAATCATTCACAGAGAGCTCCGTTTGGTGAAAAGGAGTAAGGATTTATTTACTGAAGCAAGCCTCTGAGCAGCACATTGGATCCATCTAGGTGATAGTGTGACAGGAGCTCCTGTTATAGAGCTAGGGTATTTGTATGATGTTAATACAGTATCTAATGAGGGTAATATGGTAACATATTATCAAACTGGGGTGGCACCGCGACACGCAATAACTCGTCCTCAAGACAATGTCTTGGGGGTGAGTTTTTTTATTGTCCAAATTTAAATTCAAAAAGGAGTGAAAATGAAAATGCGTACAAAAATGATTTTAAAGTCGTGGAGATATCCTGCAATTTTATTGACTATTATTGGTATTTCAAGTATTGGGGAATGGGTGTATTTTTTAGCACTAAACTTAATTGTTCTTGATAAGATGGGGGTACTTGCTGTCTCAGGTCTATATATAATTAGAGCTTTATCTACTTTATTTACTAACATTTGGTCGGGTAGTCTGATTGATCGAATAAATAAAAAGCATCTTTTATTGTGGCTTAATATATTCCAGGCAGTGTTTATTGCTTTATTGCCCTTATTTTCATCTATTTGGACAATATACGGTCTTGTATTTTTAATAGGTATAGCTAGTTCCATTGCTGGTCCTACAACAATGACTTACATAACTAAGTTAATTCCTCAAGATAAAAGAAAACGATTTAATTCCCTCGTAAGTTTTATTGATTCTGGAGCGTTTGTTACCGGGCCTGCTATTGCGGGTATCATATTTATGAGTGGCACCCCTAATTTTGCGATATATGTTAATGCAGTAGCCCTTTTTTTAGCAGCACTAATCACAATGTCCATGCCTAATATAGAAAAAAATGATTTTATAGAAACTAAAGACGAAAAACTCAGCTTAAAGGTTTTGAAAAAAGATTGGAAATTAGTTGTTGATTTTAGTCGTAAACACATCTATATAATGGTCATTTATTTACTATTTAGTGCGGTCATGGTTTTAGCAACGGTTATAGATTCACTGGAAGCAGCATTTGCTATTGAAGTGCTTTCTTTATCAGAGGGAGATTATGGATTCCTGGTAAGCGTTGCTGGTGCTGGAATAGTTGCAGGCTCTTTAGTAAACATAATTATTGTAAAAAAAGTAGCTACCTCTTGGCTGATTGGTCTTGGATCCTTGATGGTATCAAGCGGTTATATGATTTATGCTTTTTCGGGTGGATTTTTGGTAGCAGCAATTGGCTTTTTCATTCTATCATTTTCAATGGCTTTTATTAACACAGGAATTTACACCTTTTATCAAAATAATGTTCCTGTCGAGGTAATGGGACGGGTTGGTAGTATTTATAGTTTCATCGGAGCTTTTTTCACCATTATTGGAACAGTAATTTTTGGAATTATTGCGGAATTGATATCTATTCAGTTTGTTGTCATATTAGGAACCTTAATTATGTTTGGAGTAACGATTATATTATTTATCTTTAATATTCAGCCCTCTAAAGCAAGTTTTTATTCTGAAGAAAAACTGAATCAAGCTTCTGAAACTGTATTATGACATGAGAGAGCCTCGTTTCCATAGGATAGGAGATAGAGCTTTTTGGAGGTCGGACGAAGAAGTTTTCCACCAGTTCGATCTTACTTATACTAGTTCATCCCTATTCAGTTTGAAGTGGATTACTTTCTGTTTCACTATAGACCCAAAGTTACCCTTACTTTCAATATCTACCTATACTTCAAGTGTCTTACATAAATAAACCTCATTGAAATACTGACAATAAGCGAGAAAATGGTATCTTCTTCAATCGAGCGCAAGAATTGAAAATCAGGTTGCCATTTTAAATTTCTTTTCTTTTATGGACTAACCCAGAAGCAATTGATATTCAAATAAAATACAAATCAACAATTATTGGATAGATAGGAGGCTTTTTATGTTAAAGGCTTGTTGGAAGTATTTCCTTTATATCCTTGACCATAAACTAAACGTGCTTATTGAATGCTGGAAAGAAGGATTATACATAGAAGGCATTATTCATGATTGGTCAAAATTTTCACCAAATGAGTTTTTACCGTATGCTAAGAAGTTTTTTTACAATGGAGAAAAAAGTGCTGATGATGAATTGAAATGGAGATATGCCTGGCTGCACCATCAACATAAAAATAAGCATCATTGGGAATATTGGGTTGTTGATCCGAATAATAAACAGGCTTTGCCTATCCCCAGAAAATATCTCCTAGAAATGGTATGTGATTGGCGGTCGTTTTCAAGGAACTGGGGGAGAAAGGTTAAAAATTCTATTTTAGATCTTACCAATAAGATTGTTTTACACCCTGATACAAAAAAAGAACTAGAGGATATTATTAGAAATACAAATAATAGATAGTGCCAAAGAAACAAGATGAATTGTACATACTAAGTTCATTAAACCAACTAATGATTTTATTTCAATTAATAGAAATGACCTTCCACTATCGGGCGCTTTCCTTTAACAAGAATCAGCGCTATTTTTCATTCTAACCGAGGCAACTCGGGTTTCGTAAGAGTACTTAGAATGTAGGAAAAAGAAGGAAATTTTAATCTGGACGTTTAATATAATATATATTGGAAGTTAAAGAAACATACATTGTTAATTCGCCATTATCCAATAAAAATTATATTAAGAAATTGAATGAGAAAGGAGAGAGAAAAGGATGCTAATATATTCAGTGATTGCATTCTCGGCTTTTACAATATCCATTGCAACAACAATTTTAGCCGCTAAAGGGAAACCTCAATTTTATTGGGTTGCAGCATTAGGAATTTACATCTTTAGTGTTCTTGCGGGATTTAGCATTGGCCAGATAACTATAGGTTTTACCTTTGTGTTACTAGCTTTGGCTCTGGGCTATACCGTTAATATTATACGAAGTAAAATTCATTTTACAACATGTCTTGGACTGGGAATTATAGTGGGATTTGTAGCTGTAGTATTTATAGATGATTTTTGGATATTTTACCCAATATCGCTTATTAACTAAAGAGAGATTTCAATATAGTAGTATCCTTAATACAAATAGAAGGTTATGGGAGAAATGTTTAATAGCATTTAGAATAGAACTCATAAAATGAGGAGGACAGACTTTGAATAACTTCGAAAAGGAATACCTTTCAATTGTGATACAGCAGTTTAAACAATTCAAATCGCGAGCAGAAAAGGCATTAATTCAATTGTCCGATGAGGATATTCATTGGAAGCCCAATGCAGAATCTAATAATATTGCAATTATTATTCAGCATATTATTGGTAATATGAACTCTCGATGGCGGGATTTTTTAATTACTGATGGAGAAAAGCAGTATAGGGAAAGGGATATGGAATTTTTTGATCGAGGTGAGACGAGGGAAACCCTTATGCGAAATTGGGAAGATGGATGGAACTTACTATTTGATACCCTGGAAAATCTCGAGGCAAAACAATTACATCAAACTGTAACTTTAAGGAAACAACCAATGAGTGTACTACAAGCAATTCAAACGGAAATAGCTCACATAAGTTATCATTTAGGACAAATTTTATTTATTGGAAAACAAATAAAGGATAAAGATTGGACTATTTTGAGCATTCCTAAAAACGGTTCCAAAGAATTTAATCTAATGCATTCATCAAAAGAATAAATCTTAACAATAAATCTCCCTTCTCTACTATGAAAGGGAGATTTGATTATGTATTGGTTGGTTCTTCTGCAGACGGGCACTTTAATCAATTAGTGATTAGAGCTCTTTTTTAGGTTGTGGGAAGGACCAATTTAGAATTAAATAGAATTTTATTAATCCCTTGCTATACTCTTTACGACAGGAACTTGGCATATACTAACAATAAAGTTTCATAGTTTTTATATTAAACCAAAGAATTCAAATAAAGTTAAACTTTTCTTGGTATTGATACGTTTAAAATCATAAACGGACAGCTTTATTAGGAGCTACCGCCGACCAATACTGATGAAAGAGAAGTGAAAAGCATGCCCCTTTATAATAAAATAGGAAAGACATATAACACTACCAGAAAAGCAGATTCCCGCATCACTCAGTTTATCTTGCAACAACTCAACTTAGAACATTCTGCAACCATATTGGATATTGGTGCTGGAACTGGCAATTACAGCTATGAACTTGCTGATGTAGGCTATAATGTCATTGCTCTTGAGCCCTCTGAAATTATGAGAAGCCAATGCAAACAGCATAGAAATATCCATTGGAAAGAGGGAGTTGCAGAGAGAATACCGTTAAAAAGTGCTTCTATAGATGGGATTATTTGCACTCTAGCATCTCATCATTTTCAAGATTTGTCCCTTTGTTTTCAAGAAATGAGGAGAGTTTTAAAGGAGAATGGAAAGATCGTCATATTCACTCTAGACCCTAGATTATGTGAAGAAGATTGTTGGTTGTTTGATTACTTTGAACCAGTTTTAGAAAATGCGTATAGGATTCATCCACCAATGAAGGAATTCTCTCAATTGCTTAAGGAGCAGATTGAACGTCCTGTTACTGTTGTTCCTTATCCACTCCCATATGATTTGGTTGATCAGTTTTTCTTTACAGGCTGGAGAAGTCCTGAACGATATTTAGACAATGATTTTCAGCGCGGAACTTCTCCACTTGCTAAAGGGGAAGATGCAATGAAATGTCTGGAAAAATTAAGATTTGATCTGGAGAATGGAATTTGGTTTGAAAACTATAAACAAATTTTGAAATTAGATGAATACGATTGTGGTCACTTCTTTTTAGTAGTTTAAAAAGTTTCCTCAACCGATTGAAAAATTAATGAGGTGATCTAATGGGTTTATAATATTTTGTAATTCTTTTTATTGGGGTTATTCTTCTTTTTAGAGCATGTTCGCAGGCAATTAAACTAGGTTCTATCAGAAAGGTAAAGGTTTTTATGTTAGCTTTTATGGGTGTTATGTTGATTGGGTTATCTATTATTCTATTTTCACCAGGTAGCTCTGATGTTATTGCTAAGCTTTTTGATTTGACTGAGTAAAAGATGCTGAAATCATCTAAAAGAAGCTACTTAGTTATTCCATTAAAGGGCGCGTTTATTTAGAAACGCGTCTTTTTGTATCGTGCCATTTTCAGGTCTAAAAAGGAAATTAGCTGGATTATCTAGAAATAGAATGTAATGCAGTTAAAGGGCAGGATAATGGAAGAAGGTCATTTGTAACGGAGGGTGTAATGGGGACATTAAGTTGGATTCAAAAATGGTATTTTGAACAATGTAATGGTGACTGGGAACATGGATATGGAATACGAATTGATACAATAGATAACCCTGGATGGAGTGTAATGATTAGTATAGAAGATACTGATGTAAGGCATAAACCCTTTGAAAGAGCTGATATTGAACGGACTAACACGGACTGGATTTTTTGTAAAACTGACTATAATCCAGAATGGGATGCTTTTCACTTTGTTGGTTTTGGTGGTCCTGAAAACTTAGAAGAAATTTTAGATGTTTTTAAGGAATGGGTTGAAAGATAATGCATTCTTGTTGAAGTAACTAGGAGCGATTGCAGCAAAGTGGCAATGCAACAAGGACTAAAGTTAAAAGGTTGAAAGTTTGAGGTGGTAAAGTGAAGTTCCGACTATTAGGAGAGAAAACTAAAGTAGAAATAGAAGTGTTAAGTCGTGAACATCCAGACAGTTCCGATTATTGGGATGGAAATTGGGTTATTTCAAATGTGAAAGTTGAAATTCCAGGGTATTATGTTGATTTTAATGCAAGTTTAAGAACAGATGATATTAGGGATTTTGTTAATGACTTAAAGTTGATGCATAGGCATTTATCGGGAAAAGCTATCTTGAAAAATTTAGATAGCTTTATACATTTTGAAGGTGTAATGAATAAGTTAGGTCATATTGATTGGTCTGGAGAGACTTGTTATCCAGCAGGAAGTGGTGCTGTACTAACATTCGAATTTGTATCAAACCAATCATATCTAGAGAATTTGATTAAAGAATTAGAGGATATAATTAAAATATATTCAGTAATAGGTATGCCTTAGTTATTCAATTAACTAGGAGCTATTGCTGCATAGTGAATCGCACCTTTCATAAGAATAGGGCAGTTGAATAAGAAAAGTGAATATTACTATTAAAGAAATGCACTTTTTAGGTGGGGATGTTTATGTTTAAATATATTTCTGTTAAAGAAGTGATTGATGAATGGGACCCAATAGGCTTGCTTAGTATGGGATGTCCAGAAGATGAATATGATCCTGAAATAAGAGATATTGTACGACTCTTATGTGATATTAAATCTGTTAATGAATTAGCAGTAGGAATAAACAAGGTATTTATTAAGTGGTTTGAAGAAGATTTGACAATCGAAAAATGTTATCCAGTTGCTTTAAAGATATGGAATAAATTATCTTAATACCATATTCAATTAACTGGAGCTTTCCTGGAACAAGGATCAGCGTTCGTTTTTATATTAGTCAAAGAAATTATATTAAAGGTATTTTTAGAATATGAAATAATTTGTATTAAGTTAAAGGGAGTGTAGTGGAAGAAGCAAAAAGAAAGAAACTTAATTTATATAACAGATAATCGGAGGTAAAGGAGCATTATCTTTTGAAAAGAGAAGATAGAAGAAAGCGATTAGAGCAGATATTCCAAGAAAGAAAGAAGCAGGAAGAAAAATCACAAAGAGAGAAACAAATTACTGAGATGTTAGAATTGTTTCCCAAAAAAGATACTGTGGAAATCTTAGATGAGATTGAAAGTGACAAGATTGAAAGCAATATGACGAATTGTTTTCCAATTTCATCTTGGGGAAGAATTGTTGGGAAAAGATAGATAATAAAATTACTTTTAATACAAAAGACATTTTGAAAATCCCTACTGTTCTATCGAATCAATCTTTGGACACGACAGCGCCTGTTTACCTTATTGTTGGGATATATAATTACCCAGTTGTAAAGATACTATATTTACAATACTGGATTGTATTGAGGATGTTATGGGTATGGGTCCAGACCAATGGATTTATTGTCCTTCACTAAGATATGTAGTTGAAATTTGTCATGATTATGAAGTTAGCATAAGTTGGATATGTTGAGTTATTATTACATCTTCCGCAATACCAGCTAATATAAGTCAATACTTTTTAAGTAATCATACTAGATTAAAGATGCTATAATGAAAATGAGCATCACAAAGAAGCTTCAATAACCACTATTGAAGTTTTTGTAATAATTGTAATTATTTGTATGGTTTTATGCGGTATATTTTTGTTTATGCTTTAATATGGCATAAATCCA
Source organism: Sutcliffiella sp. FSL R7-0096 (assembly GCF_038595065.1). Classification (NCBI taxonomy): domain Bacteria; kingdom Bacillati; phylum Bacillota; class Bacilli; order Caryophanales; family Bacillaceae; genus Sutcliffiella; species Sutcliffiella sp. FSL R7-0096. Next base: position 3,529,702 of record NZ_CP152003.1, on the reverse strand, counting down.
ATGCAATAGCTTGGTGGCGCAAGCTATGATGGCTACTTTGTGAGGCTTGCCCTCACTTCTTTTTTTGTCATAATACTCTCGAATTTTCACATTACGGTTGTTGGTGAGTCCGCACTGAACAGCTGTATAGAGGGTCTGACGTAGCTTCGTAGATCCTCTTTTGGTTATCCGGTTTATCGTAGCCGTAAACTTACCAGATTGGAATACCCTTGGATCAATTCCTGCATAGGCTACTAGTTTCTTGGGATGACTAAATTGTGTGATATCACCTATTTCAGAAATTAGAGTGGCTACAATTTTGGTACCTACTCCAGGGATGGATGTAAGAATCTCATACTCCTCAAACTGCTTCGCTAACGTCTCTATCTCCTGCTCTAGTACGTTCAAAAACTCTCGTTGTTGAAGAATCATTTGAATATACATTTTTAGTGTAACCAAATGGCTTTGATACAACGTTTTCTTAAAGGGATTCCGTTCGGCTGCTTCTTTTAACTTCAAAGCCTTTTCATAAAACCAACCATACGATCTCTTTCCTCCTAGTCCATGCATCTCCTTGGCTAGCTCATCCGTTGGAATCTTTAATACTTCATGAGAAGTAGGATAGAGGCGTAACGTTCTTAAGGAAAGAGGTGAGTATAAATTACTATAAACTAATTTATACTCAGGGAATACTTGATCCATTATCGTTTGGAACTGAAGTTTCAGTTGTACATAGTTACGTGTTAGAGAATCGTGTTGTCTACATAAATTTCTCAAATTCATCGTTTGTACACATTTCCGTTTATAGGCTACTAAGTCCTCTTTGTAATACATTTCACACAGGTGTTTCGCATCGGCAGGGTCTGACTTTACTTTTCGAAGACTACTTTTTTCGTTTCGTAAGAAACTACTGGATTCACTAAGTAGTAAGTAATCTTTCTTTCCTCAAAATACTGTAAAATTGGTTCATGATAGTGCCCTGTAGACTCAAACACAACAACCGGTTTAGATTCTGCATGTAATTCCACTTCTTTGTAAAACATAAAAAAATCACCCATACCATTGGTATCATGCTTAAACTTAAAGGTCTTCCCGAAAGGTTGCTTTCTTGCCAGGAAAGCTTGAACTTGGCTTTCTCCTTTTGCAACATCCAGGCCAATCACTGGATCCATAAATTATCACGTCTCCTATTAGTAGATTTGTCGGTAGCCCCTGTCTATCTTGTAGTGTCATAGCTTCGCTTGTTATTCGGGGTCTGTGCCCCAACCAGCCTCAAACATGTTTCTACAAGTAGGGGGTAGACATTATTACGGACGGGATCAGGTCCCACGGGCGCTTACGTCCTATCCCGACTACCTAAAGAATAACCTATAAAAAATTGGTCAACCAGAATATAATACTTCCGGTTGACCTTATAATACGATCGGGCGCTTTCCTGAAACAAGGATAGGCGCTCATTTTTATTTAAGCCTGGTTGGAATATCTTATTGTAGGAATTTTTAGATTATGAAATAATTGGAACTAAGTAAACGGATATGATGGTTATATTACTTTGGATTTTTCACATTATGGCGAGAAACATATTTTGGAGGTTAGACCATGCATGAGACATTGCTTAAAGTAGAACAGGTTATTGAGAACTTTATTAATGAGAATAAGATTCCTGGGTTGAGTTTACATATAGTTTCTGATGGAGAGAGTATTTTCACTTTCGATTATGGCTATTCAAACATAGAATTAAAGAAACCTATGCAACAAGATACAGTCAGTTCAATAATGAGTATATCAAAGAGTTTTACTGCTATTGCAATGTTACATTTAGAAGAAAATACTGATTTTAATTTAGATACACCTATTATTGAATATCTACCTTATTTTAGTACTAAGAGCGGTAGATATAATAAAATTACTTCTAAGCACATACTGAGTCATACTGCTGGTTTCCCAGATGATATATGGCTTGTGACGTTACTGGACAATGGTTTATATAAATTCGCAAAAAATCTTCCTGAATACCAATTTATTTTTAAACAATGTCCAAACATTGAAGATACTATTACTAAAATAAAAAGCAGAGAAGACATCACAAAGTATTTTTCAAATATTGACTTAGCATATGAACCAGGTAAAGGATGGCTGTATTGTACAGATGCATACGTAATTTTGGCTGATGTTTTAGAAAAAATAAGTGGTTTAACTTGGGAAGAATATCTAATAGAAAATATAATGAAACCCTTAAACCTGAATAATACATACATAAACCCCTCAAAGGGTTCATCTTATAATATGAATGAGTACTATCTATATAGTAAAGGCGACTTTATAAAAATACCGACTCCTAATAATCAGTTAGGGGCACCTGTTGGATTTATCTATTCAACTGCAAATGATATGGCAAAATATTTAATTGCAATAATGAGAAGTGAACAGAAGATCATTAGTCAATCGAGTAGAAGTAAAATGTATTCTATGATTGCACAAAGAGAGCCTGGGTTAAGCTATGGACTTGGTTGGAAAATTAAAAAGTTGCGTGATTCAAAGGTAATTGAACATGCAGGGGGGTATCCAGGAGTTAGTAGTTTTGCTTCCATGATACCAGCTAAAAACTTTGGACTTATTATGCTATGTAACATTGGTGATGCTCCTCTTCAAATTTTATCAGATAGTATAGTTGATATTTTTTATCCCTAAAATTAGAATGTTAAATTTGCGAATAATTTAACTTAATCTAACAGATGAGTGAGTTCAATAGAACCATCAACAATTCTGGGAGCGATTGTTCAATGTGTTTAATCGCTTTTACTTCTAGCAACGACTGGTGGGAGTGTAATAATGAGTGTCTTAATTGTTAATATGGGGGAGGAAAACAATGTCAAACTCTAAGGAAGAAGAAAAGTTAGCTGGAGGGAATGTCTCAAATGTATATCGATCTGAAAATACTGTTCGACGAGAAATAAAACCTAATAGTTTAAAACTACATAAATTATTGCAGCACTTAGAGAGCAAAGGTTTTAATTATGCCCCGAAGTTTTTGGGTATTGATGAAAAAAACAGGGAGATATTATCCTTCATTGAAGGAGAGGCTGGAAATTACCCTTTGAAAAAATATATGTGGTCAAATGATGTGTTAAAAGAAATAGCACATATGCTTCGTCTTTATCATGACGCAGTTAGTGACTTTCCTTTGTTAGATGTATGGATTCCAATTGACAATACTCCTATTAAGAGAGAGGTCCTATGTCATAATTATTTTGCTGTGTACAATATTATTTTTAATCATGAACAGCCAGTAGGCATTATTGACTTTGATGTTGCAGCTCCCGGCCCAAGACTTTGGGACATAGCTTACACCCTTTAAACATGCGTTCCTTTAAGCAGACTTTATCATAACGAAGCAGGTGAGCCTGTCTATTATAATGCTTTATATGATGCAGAAAGGATCAAAACAAGAATTAAGTTGTTTTTTAATTCTTACGATATTGAAGGTATAGATGAAGGTTATTTAGAGATGGTATTGTTGCGGTTAGAAGGGTTATGTAAATACATGAAGAGAAAGTCCAACGAAGGAGACACTGCATTTCAAAAAATGATAAACGAAGGACACCTTGAGCATTATGAAAAGGATATAGAATTCATTCGTGAACATGGAAGAGAGTGGTTTTGATCAGAGTAATTAATTGAATTTTAAGGACTAGACTATTTGATATCTCGAGATCACATTTTAAACAATCTTGGAGTTTAATCGAAGAACATATATTTCTTGAAGAAAGGCTCTCTTTTTGTATAGGGCCATATATTTGAAGGATTAAAGAAATTTATCTAATTTTGTATTTGAATACCAGGTTGCTATGTATGTAAAGTTCCTACTTAAAACGATCTTCAAGTCGAAGATCGTTTTAACATAAATTATCTTAATATTATGCCTAAATGTAGCACCCCTACAAGTGCACCTTTTTATAATATTAAAAAGGAGTTCGATGACAAAATGGAGATCATCTTCATTTATGTAATTATCGGGGTATTGATTAGTACATCAATTTTTGCAGTGGCAGATTTTCGACCTTGGTATTTTTTCTTAGCGTTGTGCATTGCCTGGTTACCTCTAATATTCATTGGAATGATTATAACTTTATTTATGGATTTAGAAGAAATCTCCAATAAGCTAAACAGATAAAAGCACAAAACCAAGAAATAAATCCAAAAACCGTGACAATTGTAGTTTCGGACCACCCATATTTTAAGCCAAAGTGATAATGAATCGGTGTCATTCTGAAAATACGCTTATGAGTAAGTTTAAATGAGGAAACTTGTAAAATAACCGAAAGTTGTTCAGCAAAATATATAAAGAATAAAATGGGGATTAAAATTTCAACTTTCTCAAGAACAGCAAGAAATGAAAGCGATCCACCTATAGCTAATGATCCAGTATCCCCCATAAAAGCTTTTGCAGGATATATATTATAAATAAGAAAGCCGAGTAAACATCCAATCATAATTAAACAAAAAATTTGCACCTCTGATCTGTCTGAGACCATAAAAAAGAAAAAGTATGTAGGGATTGCAACAACTCCTAAAAGACCGTCTAATCCATCCGTAAAATTTATGGCATTTGCAGAACCTACGACAAATAAGGTAATGACAATGACATATAACACCATTGGAAGATCCAAGGAAATATTTTTTAAAATATTAATGCTGGTGTCTACGCCTAGTTCGTTGATCACGTAAAAAAGCAAAATGCCAGTAAAAATAAATTGAAGAATAAGTTTGGTCTTACCTGATACCCCTCCTGGATCTTGACGAGAAGCTTTCCAAAAATCATCCAAAAACCCAATAAAACTAAAAAGAATGTAGGTAATGGACAAGAAATACATTAATGGAGTAGGTGAAAAAAGAATTGATACGATAATTCCTACAAAAAGAATAATTCCAAACATTAACGGAGTGCCTTTTTTTAACTGATGATCTGAAGGAAGTTCTTTTCTTATCGGTTGAATGAACCTAAGTTTTCTCAAAACAGCAATTAATAGTGGAGATAAAATTGAAACAACTACAAAAGCAATTAACGATGGGATTATTTGATTACTCACTTCTCATTTACTCCTTTTCTCTTTCCTATCTATAATAAGTTCTAAAAAACTCATTCATTTCCTCTATTTAATTCAATATTATTATGTATATTTTATTCAAGAAAAGGGCGCGATCCTGGAACAAGGATCAGTGCCCGTTTTTATATTGACCAAAGAAATTATCTTATTGAAGGAATTTTTAGATTATGAAATAATTGGAATTAAGCAAACGGGCAGGATTCCTGAATAAGAATTATATAAGAATCAATTGAACACAAATGATGGAATATTATACAGGTGGTTATGTTATGACGATACAGTGGGTAGAAATTTCAGAGGATAATTTAATTAACCTAGAAAATGTTATGGAATTATATGATCAGGCATTTCCTATTGAAGTGAGAGAACCGCATAGTGTTTTTCTTCAAAGTTTACAATATGCTAAGACAAGAAGACCGAATAACTATCATTTTTTGATTGGGTTGGAAGGAGATCAGCTTGTTTCATTTGCAACAGGACACTATTTTGCTGATGTAAATTCAGGATTCATTGTATATATAGCAACTAATCCTCTTGTTCGAAGTAATGGATTAGGAACGAAAACATTAGCTGAATTAGAAGATTTGTTGTTTAAAGATGCCATATCAGCTGGAAACTCATCACTTAAAGCTATTTTCTTAGAAACAGAAACTGAGGATATCGTACATACGGAAGAAGAAAAGCAAGATTGTATCAAAAGAGATAGATTTTTTGCTAGAAATAACTATAAAAAGTACGAAGAAATTAAATACCTACAACCATCTCTACATAATGAGGTGGAAGATATACCACTTAACCTTTTTATTAAGAATTTAGATATGATTAAACAAAGTAAAGAAGACAAAAAGCTATAAGAGCGATTTATAAAGAAAAGTATTCTTTTGTAAATGGAATTGATAAAAAGGTCCTTAATAATTGTCTTAAAAAGATGGAACTAGAAGATAATTTACAAATAAAATAACAGCGAATAACTTAATTTACATCTTCCGCAATCTGGAGCGATTACTGAACAAGCAGACCCACTTGCTCTCAAAAGTGAGATAGTTCATATGCAAGGAGAATACTTATGAATAGTTATAAGCATTATCTAACTATGTGGGGAGTTTTCGCTTTATTATATACTCTTGCCACTGTGTGCTTGGAATTTCTTGAAGGTAATAAGATTTCAACAACCATTTACTATGGACTAAAGAATGTTGGCTTGGGTTTTGTTTTGTTTAACTTAGTACATAGCTTGTTTCTTTATCTAATATCCTTTTTACCTTTAACTTTTTTTCTAAACAAAATTACTAAATCTTTTTCTCCAAGATTTATTATTTATTCATTTATAGGAGGGCTAAGTGGAATATGGGTATTTAACCATTTATATGGGTTTGAAAACTTAATCAGTAGTTATGAACTTAACAGAAGAAGTGCAATTATTGTATTCGGTGTATCTGGTTTTATTTATTCACTAGCAGATTATTATAATTTGAATAAGAGTAAACCATCACCACATTAATCACACATTGTATATATTAACTTTCCTGGTTGTGCCATTAAATAGGGCGATTGCTGCATAGTGGGTAGCCCCTTACTTAAGAATTGGGCAGGAATGTAGAACAAGCAGTCTGCTTAAAAAGGAGGGTGTATTTGAAAAAGTTTCGTGGTAAAAAGAGATACTTTAACAATATATGGAAACAGGTGAATTCGGTTCAATTGGATCTTAATAATGAATCCTGGTTTGATTTTTATCATATACATCTTGACTGGTATGGTGTCGGGAATGAAAGTGTAAAAATAAGAAGAGAACATATTAAAGCCTATTTAGCCTTATATGAAAGGTTATTAAATCAACTGAAAGAGTGTGAAGGTCCTTATCAAACTTGGATTTCTTTAGATGGGGAAGATTCGGGTCAAGATGCGGTATTTGTTCATACACCAAATCCAAACGATGATAACTTCCCACATAAAATAGATAAATTGAACTGGAGTTGTGATATCCCTATAACTTTCAGTGATTTAATAGACAAAGAAAAATTTAACATTGGACATTATGACTCTTCATTTGGAGATGGACATTGCTATGTTATCCAATCAAAAAGTCAGGATAAAAATTATAAAAGCTTGTGAAGCTAACGGGTAGCTTTATCTTCAGCAATCTAGGAGCTTTAATCGAAGAACATATACAAGTATCTCGAAATCGAGTCTTCGGCAATCGGGCGCGTTCCTGGAACAAAGATCAGCGCCCGTTTTTATATTGACCAAAGAAAATATATTATTGAAGGAATTTTTAGATTATGAAATAATTGGAATTAAGCAAACTGGCAGGATAGTGGAAATGTCCAGATTATCCTTTCTTCGGCAAAAGCACCATTTAACATTTAATAGTATATTAACGGAGGATTAATGTGAGATGACAAGGATATTTAAAGCATTAGCAATCATTGTTTTATTAACCATTGTTGGGTGCTCTAATTCAATAGGCAGCAGTGAAGAAAAAAACAATGAAGTCAAAACGGAATATTTTAGTTTTATAGGAACAATCAAAGATATTAACGGGAAAACCGCAATTGTTTCTGCTAAATTGTATGAGGGTAATCCTGAAGGTGATGTGTTTGTTGACCTTTCCGTGAATAATGATGAAACATTCGAAGTTGGAGACAAGATAAAAGTAGGATTTGATGGCATCATTAAAGAATCGAATCCTGCTCAAATTAATACTTTTTCTGTTGAATTGGTTGATTGAATAATATCCGTCTTCAATTAACGGGCTCAAAAATTGAAAACGGAGAAAGAATCGCGGTCTTCTTTTGCGGGAGTGAAGAAATCTGTAACAAAGAGTAGTAAAGATATTAATTCGATTTTAGGAGTACAATTATGAATAATTATTTATTAACGATTAGAAAAAACAAAGGAAAAATAATTTTACAATCCCTTATTATCATTAGTTTTATATTCTACTTACTAAACGTTTTCAATAAAGTAACAGGTTATTGTAGACGTCAAGTTGAATTTTACACTTTTTGCTCATTTCCTTTTTACATTTCTGCTGAAAAAATGCTCTTCCGATTTTTCATCCGATGACTTTCCTCTTTTTCGTCTCCATGGATGACCTCCACACGATGAAGTAAACGATCTAAAATAGCTGTGGTGATCCCTTGGTCTCCTATTAAATTGCCCCATTCATCTGGACTTTTATTTGATGTCAGGATAATCGAACTTCGTTCGTACAAATGATTAATCAAATGAAAAAATAGGTTCGCTTCTCTCTGATCCATGGCCATATACATTAAATCGTCGATGATTACTAGGTCGGCATTTCTGATTCTTTTTAATTGGACTTTAGATTTGTTCAAGTACTCTTCTGATTTTAAAAGCTGCACAAGTTCACCCATTGTGGCGAAATAAACATTGAACCCTCTATAAACAGCCTCGAGTCCAAGTCCAATTGCGATATATGTTTTTCCAATGCCAGGGGGACCAAGAAGAATTAAATTGTATTGTTGCTCCAGCCAGCTTAATTCACGGAGTTGGGAGAGCTGTCGAGCCGTCAGAACGTTTTGTCCTTTCAGCTCAAACTCATCTAATGACTTCACGAAAGGGAAGCGTGCCCATTTCATTCTTTTTTCAAGGCTTTTCGCTTCACGTTTGGCTAATTCATGTCGGGTAATAGACTCTAAAAACTCCAAGTAGGTCCATGATGCTTTTTCAGCTTCGCGAAGAAGCAGTGGAAGCTCCTCCGCAGTCTCCGCCAATCGTAGCTGACGGAATTGATCTTGTAGTTCATGTACAGTCTTGTTCATCATGCTCTACCTCCTAAAATACTGGTATAAGCATTAAGAGAACGCGTAGATGCTTTGATATGAGAGTGTTTTAACGAATTTGTGTAAAAGGATTGTACCTCTTCAGCCGGTTCAACTTGTAATGTATCGAGATGATGAGCGATATCACGAAAATCATTCGCATTGTAAAGCTTCTCTGTCATGCACTTAGTTAAAACAGAATCAACTAAGGTCGGATACTGCTGGATTACTTTATAGATAATCGCAAACTGATCTCGCTGATACCTTGGGTATCTTTGACTAACCTCATCCAAGTATGCAGCTGCTTTAAGCTGTTCTTCAAAGAGAGAAATGAGGCGTTGCTTAAGTTCCTTAATGCCTTTAGAGCGATCTCGGGTATGGTGACGATTTTGAATAAGTTTTCCCTTTTCCGAGCTGATGACATGCTCGGCAATCACTTCACCATTTGCTTCTCTACGTATGACAAGAGTTTTGTGATCTTCTACCTTCGCTTCAACCCACACAAGGTTCTCACTCATAGTTTGATAAGTCCCGAGTGGGACGGAATAACGGTTTGACTTGTAGCGAATCGTGTTGTCCTTGCTTACACTTCTTGTTATACTTTGATTATTGGTGCTTTCATATGAAAGTAACGAAGAGACTGGCTGTAAGTGTTGCTTTTCGAGGAGAAACACTTCTGCTGGTCTTTTTTTCGTTGTCTGGTGCACCTGGTGGTTACCAGTACGCTTGAGCCATTGTAGTGCACGTTCATTCCAATCTTCAATGTCATTAAATACACGACTGTCTGCAAAATTGCCTTTAATGTATTTCACTACATTTTCAATCATACCTTTAGATTCGGGATCTGCTCTTCTGCACAGGTATATTTTGAATTTACGCTCATTAACATAGCTTTGAAATTCAGCTGTTAAAAGCAGTTGTCCTGCATTTTCACTCACTGAGATTAAATGATCTTGATCGTAGACAATTTCTTCTGTTCGCCCTCCATAAAACTGAAACGCATTTTCGTGACAACGGATCGCATCTCTTGTCGTAAATGGGCGTGCTTGCCATTCCATGTATTTATAACGAGAGTTAGCGAGTACAAAGGCAATAAAGTACAGCTTGGTTTCTTTGTTGTTTACTGTTTTCTGTTTTGTTTCTCCCCAATCTACCTGGAGTTGTTTACCCATAGGCTGTTCAGGAACTGCTTCGTATTGACGGACAATCACCTTTTTCTCAATCTGGTAGACTTCTCGAATACCCCTCACATATGTTCTTACAGTACTTCCACCGACCACGAGGTCGGGGTATCTCTCTAAAAGCCAATCATGGATCTGAGCACTACTTAGATGAGGGTACTCTTCTAGCCAGGCAAGTATCCAGTCCTTATAGTGATCTAGTTTTTTCTTCTTTCCTAAAGGTTGTTCAGTATAAGCTGTAGCCTCATCGAATGTCATTTCTAAATACTTATAGACAGTTGGCCTTGAGACCTTAAGCTCTTTAGCTATTTGTGATACTTTAAACTTTCTTTTATGTAATTCATGAATCTTAATATATAACACTAACTTCTCCTCCAAAATCCTAACCTCCAGTAAAATAACGTCACAAACTATTTTACTAAAGTAATAGGTTGATTGAGCAAAAGTGTAAAATCCTATCAAGCAAAAAGTGTCAACTTTATTCTAGCGTTTACAGTTATATTCATTTACCACCACTTTCTGAAACTCAGTGGAGTTGGGCTTGGAATACTCAACTCATACCATTTTTCTTTATAGGTGACCTAATAAACCATTATATTGATTCTGGTTTAGGTTGGTTTTTTTGGAATGCTGTAAAGTTATCTTTTTATAATTTGTTACTGCTTTTACCATTGGGAGTTTATCTATCCATTTTTAAGATTAATAGCATAAGTCGAGCTGCAATTATTATCTTTGCAGTTAGTTTTGTAATAGAAACAATGCAAATTATATTTAGTTATTTTGGACTCATATTTCCCAGAAGTTTTAATATAGATGATTTAATCTTAAATACTATGGGTGGTGTTTTAGGTTATCTAATTTTTGAGCTCATTAAAAAATTTTATATTATTATCTCTCACAAGAAAAAAAGAAGATAAGCGAGTAGCAACTCTTTCTATTTAATTGTATTCAAGTATCTGGAGCGTTAGTTTAAGTAGAATGATTTTAGGATCAAGGCAATATGTTAGTTATTCCATTATCGGGCGCCCTTCTTGAAGAAGAATAGGTGCTCATTTTGTTTTTTAGGGCCACTTTAATGGAGTAAAGGTTCTAAAAAAGCTAGTATTATGTAGCTAACAGGCTTCTTCAAAAGCCAAAAATGCTGATTCACCACGTGCACAATCGTAAATTTAGACATGATTAACCACATTGGGCGCCATGATGTTTTTGATTTTGGAACTCTTGATCGAAAATTTTTTTGGACAACCTATATTTCTTATGTTTTTCGTATTAACTTTAAATGCCAAGGTAACCAAAATCCAAAAATAAAAGTGTATACAGGGAGAGACCACCAAGTATTCCATCCCTTTAATTTCATAAATCCCACTTGAACAAGCATCCACTCAGATGAAAAAGATAATAGTGTAAAAATAACAACGTACATCCATTTTTTTTCATGCTTTAAGTAATTAAGAAAGATTACAGCTAAGCAAGGAGCGATAACACCGTAACTCATGAAATCGCAAAGACCTTCCGATTTAGCGTCTCCTTAGTCAAATACATCTATTTGGCTTCCCATTATAACAATATCCATTGTTATTGCTAAAAAAGCTCCTACTCCATATGTAATGTAAATTTCCTTCCAACTTAATCGTTTTGGCATGAAAAGCATGTAAAGCAAAGAAATAATCCCCAGAACAATAGGGAACCATATACCTTTAGCTGATAAATCTAAGTTTTGTATGAATTTTTCCATAATATATTTTCCTTCTCTCAAATAATGTTTATCAACACCAATATATCTTGAAATGCAATTACTATTATTTGTAAAAATTATAAAAAAATGTACCATTAGCCTTAAATATTAAATGTTCTAACTTTAAAAAGGTTGAGAAAAAAATGGTATTCTTATTCCGCAATTGGGCGCGATCCTGGAACAAGGATAAGCGCTCATTTTTCATTATATGACCAGATTGTGAAAGATTTTTTCTAAAGATAATTGGATATTTAAGTTAAAACGGATGAGATTATGAAAGAATGTATAAAAAATGCTATATAATAAAGATATAACAACTTATTACGTTGAAGCAGCAACTTTACTTTATACGAATTTTAGGTGATTAAATTGAAATGTACGAGGGAGTTCTGTTGTAGTACACATCCACACGAGAAATATAACTTGAGGTGGCTTTAGAGTGAAAAAATACAGTGTGGCAATTCTTAATCTAATAGCAGGAGGATTATTTTTAACAGTTGGTTATTCTAGTTATGCTCAAAATTTAGTAGAAGAGCTTACTACGAAAATGAAAAATCCTGAGTTATCAATTGGATTTGGTTATATATTTTTGATTTTTGGCATTATTCATTTCTTAATAAACTATTTTAAAAGAACTAATTAACTTCTACTTCAATTAACGGATTCTTTAGTAAAATAACTGAGGAGCCATTATTATGGTACTTTCGTTATTTTTAATATTCCGTAATCGGGAGCTTTTCTTTAATAAATATTAATTGAAGATCTTCCATTATCGGGCGCCTTTCTTTAGGAAGGCGTCAAACTAATTTGTTATATATCGTATTATACGATATAATCTATTTAAACGATACAATGAGGTGATTTTAATATGGATTTCAATGTAAAGACTCTAAATAATTATTGGACAGATATTTATTTTCATTTGCACTATCCGCATAAAGAAAAGATTACACACCAAGTAATTAGGGTCCTGCAACTAATAGAGAAAAAACAGAACATAGGAATTAACGATGTTTCTTCCTACTTAAATGTATCTCACAATACTGCTTCTGAAAATGTTAAACGCATTATCGAAAGAAGTTATGTAATGAAAGATAGGGACCCATTAGATGAAAGGAGAGTTGTCTTGAAATTAACTGATTTAGGAAGAGAGGTTTTACAAAGAAATACAAGTCTAGACGAGAGCAAGTTAATTGATATATGGGATAACTTGTCTTCTGATGAAAAATCGCTAGTTGAGTCTGCCTTTAAATTATTGAGGGAGCGTGCGAAGAATGTACCTTTTGGCTAAGATCCTAGTCTCAGCAACGATCATTGGTATTGTAACGGAGATTGCTAGGCGCTTCCCTACATATGGAGGAGTTATTGCTGCTCTTCCACTCGTAAGTTTGTTAAGTATTATTTGGTTATCTGTTCAAGGAGAATCGAGTGAAAGTTTGAGTAAATTTGCTCTTGGTGTTCTATGGGGTTTCCCTGCTACTGCATTTTTATTACTTATCGTTTACCTGTCATTAAAGCAATCAATAAATCTATACGCTTCTATTACTATAGGTATTAGTGGCTGGTTAATATTCATAATTATTCAACAAAATCTTATGGATTTACTGAAAGCAAAATTTCTTGACTGATAATAGGAAGAATATGATTAAAAAATTCAAATTGGATCAATAACTAAAGGAGTAGTTCTACATGAACATATCTAGTAATAGTAAAACAATTAGAGATATAGAAACATTTAAAGAAAGAGATATACCAGGATTAATTAAATTATCTGCTTCTGTAGGGTGGGACTACGATAAAGATGAAATTCAAACTATAATGTCATCTGGCAAAGTTTACGGATACAAGAATGAAGATGGGACAATTGTGTCTAGTGCGGCAGTCATTCCATATGGCTCAAACCTGGCATCTATAGGTATGGTTATTGTTCATCAAGATTACAGAGGGCAAGGACTTGGAAAGAAATTAACACAAGCATGTTTAGATTCTGTTTCTAAGGATACAACAGTTATACTAATAGCAACAGAAGAAGGAAAGCCAATGTATGAAAGTATGGGATTTAAATATACAGATTGTGTACATAAGTATCTCTGTGACAATTATGTTCCCAGATTGTTAGATGACATTTTAGAAGTAGAGATTCTTCCTATGCGAAAGGAGGATTTACCTCAAGTTGTAAAGTTAGATAAGGATGCATTTGGTGTAGAAAGAAGGAATTTTATTAGCAATAGAATAAACCAAGCTAAAGAGTCTCTAGTTGTTAAAAATCCAGATGGGAGAATCATAGGGTATGGTTTGTCTATTTTAGGACCTATCAATCTAATACTTGGTCCAATTGTAGCACCAGATCATCATGCAGCGCTTGCATTAATTGATAGATTAGCTAGAAACCATCAAGGTAAATTAAGAATAGATATCCCATCAGGGAATGATGCATTTATGTGGCATCTAGAAAAATACAATTTCATAAAAGTTAGTCAACCCCCTATTATGATTAAGAATTCAAACCTACTACCACCACGTAGTAAAACATTATATGGCATAGCTGCACAAATTTTTGGATGAATTTGTTCTTCAGCAATCAGGCGCGAACCTGGAACAAGGACTAGCGCTCGTTTTTATGTTGGCCAAGAAACATCTAATTGAAGGGATTTTAATATTATGAAATAATTGGAATTAAGCAAACGGCAGGAATGGAATGAATAATAAGGTCTTAAGAGTATTAGAAATGAAGGGTTATATCCACATAGAGATATTTATAAGATTTATCAGTTTAAGTAAAATTGATGGAAATGATTATTGGTTAGGAGGGCGATAGAAAGCACCAGAGAAACCTTAATGAATACTTGGGTAACTTAGTTTTGGTTTTCAAAAGACATCACTCAAAAAAATGAGTCTAATCTAGGTAATCATTTAAAATTGAAGATGTATTTTCAACAATGACATGACATTAGGAAGAAGGAAAAACTATGGTTAGGTTTATGTACATATTTTGTTTGGTTGTATGGGGGCTTAATTTTATTGCAGTGAAGGTTCAAGGAACCCCAGTAAGTTTGGAGCTTTCTTTGACTTATCGGTTAGTAATAACCACTATTTTGTTTTTATTTCTCTTATGGGTTCTCAAACCTAAAAAAGCTCCTGCATTGAAGGATCTTCCATTTGTTGCGGTCTTTGGCATATGTAACTTTGCATTAAGTTATTTATGCCTCTATTATGCTACTATATTAAGCTCCGCAGCACTTGTGACACTAATTTTTTCATTAAAAGTAATTCTAACACCTATTGCACTTAATATTTTTCTTAAAGAGAAGTTACATAGCCGAGTATTAGTTGGAGGAATTCTGGGGGTGTTCGGTGTATGTATTCTAATTTACCCAACTTTGAATCAGTTTCAAGGATTTCAGGATGTAAATGGAATTTTTTTAGCTTTGTTAGGCACAATACTCACATCAGTTGGTGATGCTAGTTCTGCTAGAAATGCTAGTCATAAAATTGATCCGATTTATGCAAATGCTATTGGTTTCACAGTTGGAAGTATATTCATGATAGCTATTGTGATATTCCAAGGACAGAAAATGATAATACCAACTTCAGTAACATATTTATCTGCCTTATTATATTTAACCATAGTTGCTTCTTTTTTAGCTTGGCTGTTTTATTTAAAACTTGTAGAGAAAATAGGTGGCTCAAAAAGTGGTTACATGGTTGCGTTGTTTCCAGCTGTTGGAGGGATAGCATCTGTTTTAATTGGTGAATCAGACCTGTCAGTTTTTCTAACTTTGGGGTGTATATCAAGCAGCTTGGGAGCTGCAATTGCTCTAGGAGTGGGAGTTAGAAAAAATGGAGTTAAACTTCCTAATCAATTTAGTGTATAGAGAGGTTTCTTGGTTACTAGAAGATAAGAATTATTGAGTTACAGTAAAGATTCCACATATGAATGGAAATGGCGCTAGTGCAGGTGCACTTGTATTTTGAATTTGAACAATACTTTGTGGATAAAATTCAAAGATATTCTTTGGCTTTATCTCAAAATCTTCAAGATAATGAAGATAATAATACCAAAGTTGCTAAGCAATTTTTTATCAGATTGGGCAATAATCATTCCGGATATCATTACTCCCATAAAACAGTACCACAAGAATTCTATTTAGCGTTTTATAATTCACTTTTAGCAGCTCCTTACACTTTAGGCTTTTTTTCATATTTGGATTTCCTTACCATTGTAAACTCGTTTTTTTCTGATGTTACTCTCTTAGCATAGGGTAAATCGGCTTTTTTATTCCAAAATTCTCTTAGCGTATGTTTTCCGCGTTTTGTTGGTAGGATCCCGAAATGACCCTGTATCTAGAGTTTCGCATTTCAGGTTATCCCTATATTGTAACGGCGTAATCCCCGTCCATTTCTTGAAGGCGTTGCTGAATGCGCTCGGTTCCGAGAAATGGAGAGCATATGCAATTTCACCTATAGATATATGCAATTGTTCTAAATAACCGATGGACAATTGCTTTCGCACACGAATAGACAATTCGTGATAAGAAGTATTCTCCTTTTTCAAACGAAGTTGTAACGTTCGCACACTCATTTGAAAGTGTTCCGCAGTTTGCCGTAAGGTCGGATAATGGGTCGGAAGACAGTGTTCCAACTATTGCAATACTTCATCCGAGAACGATCCTATCACTTGTAACTTCTCAATGGCTTCTTTGGCAATCGTTTCGAATACGAATAACAATCTTGTATCGGAATACAGAACCGGATTCACCAACAAGTCCTTACTCATACACAGCATTGTGGAATTGTCTCCAAATGTGGGAATCACTCCGAACACAGTTTCATAAGGATGTATTCCCCCCGGTGACTCATGCATAAACCTGACTTCATGCAACGGAACCGTTCGATTACACAGAATTCCGATCAGACGGTAGAGCGAAGTAGCCATACCTTCTGCACAATGGCGGGGAAAATTCCAGTTAGATTGGGTAAACATGCGTATTCTCACATCTTCATCTACGATCTCCCAATCCAGATTGAATCCGCTGCATAACACTTCATTGTAAGTCTGAAACGACTGAAGTGCAGCTTCTATGTTATTGCAATGCATCATGACGTATCCGAGCACGCCCAAATCGGCAAATTCCGTAAACTCCCCCATCTGCAATCCGAAATAATCATCCTGTGTATAGACTGCCGCCGCGTTTGTCAATCTCTCTAACTCCATTGTTGGGATACGCGCATCCTGTTGCGTCAGAACTGTGCTGTCAAACGATACATACCGGAAAAACGAATCTGTGTCCACGCCCTTATGGACAAGCGACTTCATGATTGGATACAGCATGGTAACAGAAACACCCGAATCGATCACCGAATTCTCCCCTTTGCGTAATTTATCAAGTAAAAGTACGTTGTTGATCATTTCATTCCGCCAGTTGCCGGTATATACTAGGGTTGCTATTTTACTATTATATCACAATGAAATTACCGGGGAGGTAAAAGCAATGAAATCGAAAATGCTTGTCATTAACGGCCATCCGGATGGACAGAGCTACTGTGCAACCTTAGCCAAAGCATATACGGAAGGAGTTCAAGAGAACAGCAAAGCCCAAGTCCGAAATATCGACTTAAGCTCAATCTCCTTTGACTTGAATCTGCACCATGGATACGGTAAGCGGACGGAACTGGAAAATGAACTTCTTGAAGCACAGGAGATGATCCGATGGGCGGATCACCTGATATTCGTTTATCCGATATGGTGGGGGAGCACGCCGGCTGTTCTGAAGGGCTTTATCGATCGGGTATTCTTGCCTGGGTTCGCATTCAAATACAGAGAGCATTCACCGTTATGGGATAAGCTTCTATTGGGTAAATCTGCGCACCTGATCGTTACGTCCGACACCCCTGCCTGGTACAATCGACTCGTGTACCATCGGGCCGGGCTGAATGTCATGAAGCGAAACGTACTTCATTTCTGCGGTATCAAACCAGTACGCATAACCGAGATTGGTCCTATCAGACCATCTACATCTGGCCAGCGGGATAAATGGATTGCTCACGTTCGAGAGCTTGGTGCCAAACTCTCCTGATTTTCATGTATGCTATTTGGCGCCCAAATGAACTTGGACAATACCCCCCCTTATTCCGATACAATAAAACCAAGACGGAGGGGAACGCCATGACAAGGCAGCAATATGACCTGGATTTCAAGAAAAGGTTGTCGCCAAAGGCAAAGAAATCTGCAATTTGACCGCTGCAGCCCGGCAACATGAACTGGATCCCAAGATGAAGCTTCGATGGGCCAGAGAATTGGAGCGTGCAGATCTCGATCAGTTAGATGGAACACGCTATAAGCAAGCGGCCTTTGTTCCTAAAGCCACTGTTTATGCAGCGCTTGAAAAGGAACATGAGAAATTGAAAAATCTGTATGCTAAACAGCCATTGGAACGGGAAATCCTTCGAGACCTGCTAAAAAAAGAATCCAAGCTTGCGGATAATATAGAGATTTGCCCAAACATACATTGTCCAAGGATATCCCGTACGACTTGTACTGCGCATGCTGGAAGTGGAGCGCTCCACGTACTATGCATGTTCAAGCACAACCGCTTTCTCAGTGGTATGAGCACCAAATGTGGCTTTGAAAAAAAGTTACACGGTTTTACCCCTTTGGATATGGTTATCTAAAGGACCTGTTGATTGACAATAGAGTTATTCCAGAAAATGGCCAAGATTGTGGAGTAACTCGTACTACGTAGTAGACGAATACTGCGAAGTAAAGTTCTTCAACAATAGGTCGAGATTGTTGGCATATGGATTGAATATTTGTTAAAGAAAACGCATGGATCGGTTTCCATGCGTTTTCATTCTTTATGTGCCTAAAATTTTGCATGATTGTCTGTTACACTTTAGTAAAATAAAGGTTGTCAAACAGCCCTGTTGTTCTTTGCATACAGGATGAAAAATTCATTTAAGAGATTTTTAAGAAGTAAAAGATAAAATGGAAGGCATATAATAAGGGGGATGAAAAATATGAATGATAGCTTAAAAAAATATCAATTAGATAAAGAGTGGGTATCTTTAATAATGGAAGCGAAGAAATTAGGCTTGGGTATTGAAGAAGTAAGGACCTTTATTCAATCCTTTATTAAAACGGATTGAATAAAGGCCCATGGGCGTTATTATTTATTTCAGTAGCGAACGATAAAGTGCTGTTAGACGTTCTCCGGGATCTACCCCTAAATCTTCGGAAAGCTTTTGCTTATAATCATTATATGTTTTCAATGCTTCAGCGTGATTTCCTTTTTGAATGAGAAGATGCATGGTACGCTCAATATTTATATCTAAGTATGGTGCTAACTTTCTTTGAAAATGAAGATAACGTAATGCTTTATTGAAATTATCTCCACTATAGTAATCTATTACTTTTTCTAAAAGGCCAATTAGGTAATTTTCTTTTTCTTGTGCGATTTCATTTGTCCAGTCATAGTGGTTCCATTCCATATATGAACCAGTATAGAGTTTTAGTACTTCATCGATGTGCGGTATATTTGATTCATTTACCATTTCTATATTTATTACTGCCTCATTGAACAAAGTTAAATCGCATCGAATGTAATCCAGTGATAAAATATAGCTCTGATTTGAGAATTTAATACAATTGGAATATCCAAGTGTGCTCAATAATTTCCGCAAATGGGTTAGGCATGTATGGAGGTTGATTTTCGCTTTTTTACAATCTTGATTAGGCCATAGGCTCTCTATAATACGGTCACGAGGTATATATGAGTTCATAAAGGTTACAAAATATGCGAATAACTCCTTTACTTTTGCAGTTTTAAAATGGAGCGGTTCACCATCTTTAAAAAGCTGGAATTCACGAAAGCACTGAATAAATAATGACTCATTCTCCGATTTCCGGTTGACTTTATTGTCGGTGCTTTTTTCCGATAATCGCTTTATGGTTATAGCTAATCGTCTGGGCGTAACTGGTTTTAATAAATAATCAATTGAATTAATTTCAAAAGCCTTTACCGCATACTTTGCATATCCAGTTACAAAAACAATTTGAATAGATGGAGATAAAGAATAAATGTCCTCTGCCAAATCTAAGCCGTTTCCATCAGCCATTTCAATATCTAAAAATACTACATCAACAGATTGCTTCTGAATATCTTCTAAAATATTAGTTTTATTTGTATAAGTATTGATAATATGAATCAAAGGAAATGTTCGAAGTAGATTCGTTAAGTAATTTAATGCTAATATCTCATCATCAACTACTATTGCTTTAATCATTTCATGTCTCCTTTAGTTCTGGGTACACCATTATTTTACAATCAATAAAACCGAACCAAGGAAAAAGCGAAAGATGATAAAGGATGGTCATTTTCTCTTATCATTCCTAATTAAAAACGAAATCGTTGTTCCTTGATCTAATTTACTGCGGATGGTTAATCCTTGACCGTACATTTGCTTCAAACGGCGATCAACATTAATAAGCCCTATACCTCTACTTTGTTCATATTTTACAAATGTAAACAGATTGTGTTGCTTTTCTGAACTTATGCCTTTACCATCATCACTAATTTCGACTTTTAACCCAACCTGTTCATTTGATAGTTTTATAGAAATTGTACCTCCTTCCGGCTTCGTTAAAATTCCATGTTTAACTGCATTTTCGACAAGCGGCTGAATTGTTAAAGGTGGAATCACCCACTCACCCCTGTATTTAAGCTCCCAATTAACTGTAATACGCTCATTAAACCTCTCTTTTTCAATATATAAATACGATTGTACAAGCGAAAGCTCATTTGATAATGGAACAAGCGGTTCTGCATTATTGAAATCAAAACTTAATCGTAAATAATTGCTGAATTCTTCGAGTAACATAAGCATTTTGGATGTATCGGTAACCCCTAGTGCAGCAATCGAATTTAAAGTATTAAAGAGAAAATGTGGCTGAATTTGTGATTGCAGCCATGCACCTTCCATTCTTAAACGTTCCTGTATTGAATGCTTTAGTTCGATCAAACTGCGAATTCGTACCTTTAGTTCCAACGCATCCATTGGTTTGGCGAGATAATCGTTCGCCCCTGCATGAAACCCTGTATACACTTCTTCTGGTTTACTTCGAGCTGTTAATAATAAAATCGGAAGCTCAGAAATAGAAAAATGGTTTCGGATTTTTCTTGTTAATTCGTAGCCGGACATTGCAGGCATCATCACATCGGCAATAATTATATCCCAACCTTCGTCCAACCGCTTTAAAACATCTTCACCGCTTGTGGCTGTTTCAATTGAATACCCTTCCGTTAAGAGAATGTTTTTAAGAACATGAAGGTTCACTGGATCATCATCAACGGCCAAGATTTTTGGCTTGTTATGACCATGCTCATTCTTTGTAGGCATGTGAACTTCTGATGCAGCTATCTCTTGATAAACCATGTCTTCTTGGCTGGTGGACGGAGTATAACTTTTTTCTTCAAGCTTCCTCTCATCATCCTGAGCGAGCGGTAATGTAAAGGTGAATACGGAGCCTTTTAAAGGTGTGGATTGAACGGTTAAGGTTCCGTTATGCATCGTGATTAACTCACGGCAAATGCTCAGCCCCAGCCCAAATCCACCTTGTTCATCGTAGAAATCCTTTGTTCCTTGTTCATACGGAAGGAAAACCCGCTTCTGTGTTTCTTGATTCATTCCGATGCCTGAATCCTTGATACGGATGACTGCCTGATTTTTTCGCAACTCTGCTTCAACCGCGATTACCCCTTTCTCTGTAAATTTCACCGCATTATGAAGCAAATTAAAAATAATTTGTCCGAGCCGGATTTCATCCGCATAAACACGCGGAAAGTCCTTAGGGATGTCTAACTGAAAGTGAAGATTCTTCGCGTTCATCATAAACCGTTGAACATTGACAGCGGTTGTTACGGTAGGAAGAAGGGCGATTGGCTGTTTATTCAAGCTGATTTTGTTTTGCTGCATTTTCGTGACATCAATTAAATCGTTTAATAAATAGGACATCCGCCGACCTATGATCATGAGAAGCCCTAGATTTTTTTTGCTTTGAGACGTAAGTCGTGACTTTTCTTGGTCAATGACGCTTTGCGCCATATTGATCATCCCGTGCAGAGGATTACGAAGCTCGTGGGAAGTATTGGCTAAAAATTGATCTTTTTTAACATGCTCCTTTTGAAGCTTTTCCACGAGCTCACGAATGTCGTCATCTGCGCGAAAGAAGCGAATAAACCAAAAGGTAGAAAACGTCAAAAATGCAAGCGTCAAATCAACTGGATAAAAGCTAGGATCGATCATGCTAATTATCCCTAAATCGAATGAGTGCACTCTGTTTGCAAAGGATGACCATAGGATGCTTGAAGCCACACTAATAGCAGCGAGCAGTAAAAAGAGGGAATCTTTCTCTTTTTTTACGATTACTTGAGTCACAAGTAAAATGATGGCTGTAAACGGTATTGCAAGTACAAATAGCAGCAATATGGACCATTCCCGTATCATTGTGGCAGGAGATATGACAATAAACACCGCGTATAACCCGCAAAGTCCAGAAATCCATCGGACTACTTGATTTCGATTGTAATTAGTAAATAGATACCTCACAAACAATAAAAAGAAAAGGGAAAGACCGGTATACGACAGATACGCAAGCTTAACAAACAGTTCATAGTTTAATGGTATCCAATGGAAAATGAGGTGATCATCACTAACCAAAACGGATAGAGAGGATAGTAACACGGCCACCATAAAATACAATAGCTCGATTTTTTTCGGGCGAATGAAATAAAGAATACAGGCATATATCCCGTTAATCAGCATGATCGCAGCCACCATAAGCTGCATAGCCACTGATCTCCAATGCTCTTGAATGATAGCGGCTTCTGTTCCGAAGCGGATCGAATTTAATATACCACCATCATAGATTTCATTACTAGAAGAAACAGCAATTACTAGGTGAATCCATCCCGTTTCATCAGGCGTCACTGTTAAAATGGACGATACAAGTGAGGACTGCTGAATCTTCATTGTTTCATTAGGAGCAGTACGCTGTTCGATTTGATCTCCGTTTACGTATAGGATAAAAGAGCCTGCAATTCGCCTAACTTTCAAACCGTATCGCTCTTTGTCGTCTGGTACATGGATCCACAATTCGTAAGTGCCTACTTGTTCCTTTTGGTTTGCAAAAGTGGGAAACTCCCTCCACCCGCGCGGGACTTGAATGGTTCTCTGATCTGCCGCAGCTTCCAGCTCTTTAGGCGTAGCAAATACATTCGGATAAAATGACCATTCCCCATCAAGGGCAACTGTGGCTTTATCAGACAATGGAAGCTGAGAAATGTCAAAGATTCCTTGCTCAGCAAATGGTTGATTTAGCGGTAAATGGTTGATAAACCAAATGGCTCGAAAGCTTGTAAGGAAAATAATAAAGACAATAACAATTGTCAGGATTCTTCGCATAGAGATGTTTTCTCTTCCCATAATCTATCCTAAATTACTCCTTCTAAAAAAACTTTTATTTATGTATAGTTCTTCCTTTATATAAGTTGCCAGATTAGGAAGTTATTTGCAATACTAAAGGTGATAATAATAAATACTATTAGAGAAAGGGAGCCTTTAACCAAAGTTTCTTTTAGAGTTTGAGTATAAAGAATAGTAATTAATAAGATTTGATTAATAATTCGGAAATGATAAGAGTTTGTTTCTTGTTCAGCATTAGGGCCAGATTTCTGGAGCAACTATTCAAATAAGGGGTACCACCACATCCTAATAAGCTAACAGTTCCTAGAACATAAAAATGATAATTCTCTTTGGCTATTTATGGAATTCAGTTCATTTTTAGGTAATGTAGTTTCGTTAGGAAAAGTAGGATTAAATACTTGCATTTTTAATATAAATAAGTTAAATTGTTTGATGTATCAATTATTGACCTATCAAATATTTATTCAACATGAAAGAAGGAATGGGTTTTGACAATATT
Source organism: Sutcliffiella sp. FSL R7-0096 (assembly GCF_038595065.1). NCBI lineage: Bacteria > Bacillati > Bacillota > Bacilli > Caryophanales > Bacillaceae > Sutcliffiella > Sutcliffiella sp. FSL R7-0096. The sequence goes on along the minus strand of NZ_CP152003.1, from coordinate 3,505,934 downwards.
CTGTTCACAAGAAGCTGAGATATTATATCAACTGCAATCCGTAAACAAAGTGATTAGCACGAAGTTTGAAGTATGTACCGGTATCAGCCAAACTCGTTTAGAGTTACTCGCTTTGCTTTATCAGTTTGATGAAATTAGTCAAAGTGACCTTCAAAAAAAGATGAATATCGATGGTGCTGCTATTACAAGACACGTCAAACAGCTTGAATCCAAAGGAATGGTGTCTAGAAGAAGGAAGTCTGTGGACAATCGTATAATACTTGTTCACTTAACTGAGCAAGGGCGAGAGAGAATCGAGTCTTCTAAAAAAGAAAAAGAGCGTTTCATAAAGGAAATGTTCGCAAATATCAGCGAAGAAAAACGTCTTGTTCTTAAGGATGTTTTGTTGCAGATGCAGAAAAATATAGAAAATATTAAAGTATAGAGGAGTGTTTACACATGATAACTTCATTAAAAACAAACGATTTTATGAAAATCATGAAAGGGCGACGATCCATTCGTAACTATGATCCATCAGTCAAAATCAGCAAAGAAGAGATGACTGAAATACTAGAGGAAGCGACTACTGCTCCATCTTCAGTCAATGCACAGCCATGGCGTTTTCTTGTCATTGAAAGCCCAGAAGGTAAAGAGAAACTAACGAAGCTTGCTAAATTTAATCAGTCACAAGTCACCACTTCATCTGCCGTAATTGCAGTATTTGCAGATATGAACAATGCAGACTATTTAGAAGGAATTTACTCAAAAGCCGTTGACCTAGGCTACATGCCACAGGAGGTAAAAGACAGGCAAATGGAGGCTTTAATGGCACATTTTGAGCAGCTTCCGGCCCAAGTAAATCGGGAAACCATTCTGGTTGACGCTGGCCTCGTCTCCATGCAGCTTATGCTGACAGCACGTACACACGGATATGATACAAACCCAATTGGGGGCTATGATAAAGAAAATATCGCTGAAATCTTCGGATTGGAAAAAGAGCGCTATGTACCGGTCATGCTTCTTTCCATCGGAAAAGCAGCTGACGAAGGATATGCTTCATACCGTCTCCCTGTCGATAGAATTGCACAATGGAAATAATACAAATTGATTAGGAAAGGGCAGTGTGGTCTGTGGAAATACTAGCGGCGATTTTAGTTGGGATCGTAGCATTAGAACATTTATTTATTATGATACTTGAAATATTTTTTATTGATTCAAAAATGGCAAAACGATCTTTCAATTTACCGAAGCATTTAGAAGGAGATCGAAATGTAGCCGTCATGTTTGCAAATCAAGGGCTATATAATGGATTTTTAGCAGCTGGTCTTATTTGGGGACTCATACTTGGATTCAATTCAATTGGTTATATGATTCAGTTGTTTTTCTTAATTTGTGTGGTGGTGGCAGCTATTTTCGGAGGCTTTACATCCAACAAATCAATTATTGTGAAACAAGGACTTCCAGCTATTTTAGCATTGGTTGCCCTTTTATCTGTAATGTAGAACCCGAGCTTATTAATAACAACTTGTTAAATCAAAGAAGTGATGTATCTGAATGAAAATGGACTTACAATGGGGCAATGGAAACGGATTTACTATTCGATGATTTGGAAGAATTATCTTTAATCATAGAAAAAGTAAGTAATATTGAATCTTGTTAAACAGGTGCAAAATGTTCAATAAATGCGAGTCGATTTTAACAATTATTAACAACCTGGAGCGGTTGTTGAAGATTAAAGATAGAAAATGATCAATCTTTTTTATAAAAACCAATCTTAAATCTGTTGAAAAAGAATCCATTTCAATCAAACTTTTTTCAAAATGGATTAACATGCTGGGTTAGGGCGTATTTTTGATCAAACTTTGTTCCAAACCAACAACAACCACTCCTTACGTTTTATGTAGGAGTGGTTGTTAAAGTAAATAATGTCTATTTTTCCTTTAGGAACTTCTCGAAGTTTCCTAATAACTCAAATTCATAATCGAGATTTAAATCGTTGGCATGATTCTCTCTCGATTAGATTTACTTTCAACTTTTCTACATTTCCGCGTTGTGTCTTTTGCTCAATTGATTCTATTAATAATGTTGCTGCTTTTTTCCCTAATTCAGCAAATGGCATATCAACTGTCGTTAATGCTGGAGATAAATATTGCGAAAAAATGGCATTATCAAAGCCTATAATAGAAATATCATCCGGTATTTTGAGCCCTAATTCTTCTACGGCTTTATAAGCACCTACGGCCATTGTATCATTGCTCAAAAATAGTGCAGTTGGAGGATTAGGTTTACCTAAAATATACTTGGCCCCATTATAACCACTACTTTCCATGAAGTCCCCTTCATATATGAAATTTTCATCTAGTATTATATTGTACTTTTTTAATGTATCTTTATAACCCTCTAGTCTTTCCATTGCAGATAACTTTTTTAAATTTCCAGTAATCATACCAATTTTTTTATGGCCCAATTCAACTAAATATGAAATAGCCTTACAACTACCTTCATAGTTATTTGCATTTACATAGATAGCATTATGATTTATATTATGAATGTCATTTGTATCAATTAGAGCAAGAAAATACTCCTGTTCAATAAGCTTAAAGAGTAATTCGTTATCTGTATCTTCGGTTCCAACAAAGATGGCACCATCTATCATTTTTTGCGAAAAAACATTCTCCACTCTTTTTACGTCATCTTTTGAATAGACAATTGAAATTAACACATAATAGTCTAATTTATTTGCTTGGTCACTAATTGCATTAATGATAGGTGAGAAAAAAGGATTATTATATATAAGTGTATCATCTGTTGTTTTTAAGTGGTGTGGGGCACTCCCTTCTTTTACATCAAATACAAATATGGCGATCATATTATTTCTTATTCCTGCAAGTTTACGGGCAGAAGCATTTGGAACATAATTATACTCCTTAATTGCCTTCCATACCTTATCACGAGTTGCTTGAGGTATATCGGGATAATTATTAATTACTCTCGAAATAGTGCTTCTTGAAATACCTAGAAGTTTAGCTAAATCTTCACTACGCATACAACCTTACACCTACTAAATCATATATTTCCCCTTATTATACCAAATTTTTCAGTATGTTTGCATAATTACTAAAGCATGCTTCTGATGTATCTATTTCAAAAAATTATATGGTAAAAGACCATTCATTCCCTTTATAAAAAGGTTGCCACAAAGCTTTTACCCATTGCGACAACCTCAGTATTACATGTGATGTTTCACAATTAAACCCTTGAAGTATCTATTGAATCTTAGTTTTCTTATGTTTCTTGTGCTTATGATTTTTCTCATTGTAACAATCTAGTTCATCAAGTGGTGTATACTTCACCCAATCGTACTGGGAAATTACAGGGGTATCTGCTCCATTAAATTTACCAGTCCATTCATCAACTCCAATACCAGGCCATAAGTTCATCATTATTTTCTGTGGAGTTTGTGGTATATTTTCTGTTGCCGTATGAACCAGTTCACCATTTACAAACCAACGAATAGAATCTGGTCTCCACTCAAATGCGTACGTATTGAAGTCATCTGCTGCATCAAATCCTAATTCATGGTAATGCTCATTCCCGCCTACTCCGTTTGTAAAATAATTAAATTGTATTTTAGTGGTATCTTTACCTAAAAATTCGATGTCAATTTCATCCCATGGATCACCATCCCAATCCCAAGGTCCAGTATAAGTGAATAATGAAGAGACGGTTCCAGTTGATTTTGCAGGTTTCATACTCACTTCAAACAACCCGTAATGATAGAAATCGTTTGTCCGAAGTTCTCCAGCCTTGTATTGTTGGCTTGCGGTTTCATCGTCTTCTTTATCAATTTGCAACATCATTGTACCTTCAGAAATTGTAACTTGTTCTGGATACCATGTCGCATTAAACATTTCTCCATTTGTCCAAATTCCTGCTTTGGACCAACGTTCTGAGTCATAAGAATCAAATGTTTCAAGAAATGCAGTCCCAATTGGTCTTTCTGCTGCTTTTGCACCAGTCATAACTCCTCCAAACAATAATGAAAACATCGTTAATAAAACAAATACCTTTTTCTTTAACATACTTAACCTCCTACTAACGCGCGTTAAATTCATGTAAAAAAATATGTTATTCTATTCAACTAACGCGCGTTAATTAATTTTCAAAAAAATAAAGCTAATCTCGTAGAATGGATAAAATATTATTAAATTAATTGAAAGCACCATCTCCTATCCTTTAATATTTTCTATTCGCAAACTATTCTTAGGTGTTGTAATCGCTTACACTTAAAATTATATAATAACTGTAAATAAACTACAATACATTGTTGTCATGAGAAATAAAAGTATGGAACTATATGAAAGTTGGAAAGCTTTGCCCCTTTGAATATGATTATTCTAAAGTGTTGTTTTTGTGTCGAAAAGAAAAAGGCAACATCTATAATTGATAAGTGGATTAAAGAGGGTTAGGAACTGGCAGTGTGGCAGATTATCAGCATTGGCTTAAAATTCAGTTGTTACTTTTTACAATCATGTTTTAAAAACTAGGGGGAATTAAATTATGAGTGGAATTGCTAAAACTCCTCATCCGCCTTATTATGCGGTAATATTTGCTTCACAACGAACTGAGAATGACAGAGGTTATGGGAAAATGGCTGAAAAAATGGTAGAGTTAGCTTCTCAACAGGAAGGTTTCTTAGGTGTGGAAAGTGCTCGTGATGAGGGATTGGGAATCACAGTTTCTTACTGGGAATCTCTTGATTCGATAAAGAAATGGAAAGAACATTTAGCACATCAAGTTGTACAAGACAGAGGAAAAACAGAATGGTATAAAAATTTTGCTCTTAGAGTCTGTAAAGTGGAGAGAGATAGGTTTTTCGAAATGTAATTCATATCTTGTCTTCTTGAAGCCCGTGAGTGAAATGAGAGGGAAGAAATAAGAAAGTGCAAATTAATGAAGAAATCAAAATGGAGGAAAAACTGGAAAAAGACATTACAGGCGTAACTTGTATTTATATTCCCGTCAAAAACGTTTACGAGTCTATTAAATGGTATCAAAAAAATTTAGGTTATGAACCTACAAACCATAATCCTGTTAAGCCGGGGATGGAAAAATCGATCTTAAGATTTCCTGATCATAATGGGAATTTTCCTGGACCGGGTCTAAGGCAAACGGTACCAGCTATATTTCTTGTGACCGCAAAGGGAGGGGCCGGGAGTTTAGGTTTTACGGATGAAAACAGTGATCGACACCCTATAGTTTGTTTCATTACTCCCCGTATCCAAGAAATGTACAATCGTTTCAAGGAGGAAAATGGAGTAAACATTGTATCTGAAAGTCCGAAAAATATGCTTTTGGATCTAACTTTAAATTTTGCGATCCAGATGGGAATATGTTAGAAATATGGCAGCCTTAAAACAATTAGTTATTCAAGATAATGGCGCGAACCTTTAACAAGGATCAGCGCTCGTTTTTTATTTTGGCGCTAGTTTACCCGAACTAACTTATTGTGGAAACAATGGAAATTTGAGATGATGTAATAAAGATTTTTGAGTTCATTTTGTAAAAAGGGGAAACGTTGGCTTACTCTTGATGAAGCGTTGACAAGGTATGATAATGAAGTGAACGAATATTCAAAAAAATATAATAGTAATTTACAAACTTGCAGGGGCTCGTGTATAATTTAAGAAAGTTTATAAATTAGCTGATGAGTCTTTGAGAGACAGCTTTTTGTACCAAAGGGGAAATCCTTCCACTTTGGTACAAAAGCTGTCTTTTTTGCTTCTGAAAGAAACCGCTTCCAAATATGTAAACTTTTATATTATTTTAAGGGAGGAAAATAAATGTCTGCTTTTTTAGGTGAAGTAATTGGTACGATGATTTTAATTATTTTTGGAGGAGGAGTTGTTGCAGGCGTCGTTCTAAAAAAATCAAAAGCGGAAAACTCCGGATGGATTGTCATTACAATGGGATGGGGGTTTGCTGTAGCATTTGGTGTCTATGCTGTGGGAGGTATTAGTGGAGCACATCTTAATCCAGCGGTAACGCTTGGATTGGCGTCCATTGGGGAATTTGCCTGGGCGGAAGTGCCAGGTTATATTGCAGCGCAGATACTGGGGGCATTCATAGGAGCTACAATTGTTTACTTGCATTATCTGCCACATTGGAGAGAAACAGTGGACCAGGGAGCAAAACTAGCAGTATTTTCAACAGGTCCAGCTATACGCCACACTCCATCAAATTTAATTAGTGAAATTTTGGGTACAGCGATTTTACTATTTGGTCTTCTATGTATTGGTGCGAATGAATTTACAGAAGGGTTAAATCCATTAATCGTCGGTTTCTTTATTGTAGCAATCGGACTTTCACTTGGCGGTACAACGGGATATGCGATAAACCCTGCTCGTGATTTAGGTCCACGTATTGCACATGCTTTGTTACCGATTGCGGGGAAAGGTTCATCTGATTGGAAATATGCATGGATTCCAGTTGTAGGTCCATTCCTTGGAGGAGTTTTAGGGGCGAAGTTTTATCAGGTAGTGTTTACCAATGGATCTGAGACAGGTTTATTCATTCTTACTCTAGTTATAGCGGCTGTAGTTATAGCGGCAAAAGTGATGCCAGTTGCAACACCGGTGGAAATAGAAGCGAAAAAGAAGGCAGCATCCTAAAGTAATAGATAACATTGGTTTTTAAGTTAGTGGATATCGTTTTGAATGATATACGAACATATTGAGGGGGAAATGAGATGAAAAAAAAATACATTCTTGCTTTAGACCAAGGTACAACCAGCTCAAGGGCAATCTTGTTTAACAAAGGCGGGGAGATTGTTCATACTGCCCAAAAGGAATTTACACAGTATTTTCCTAAGCCGGGCTGGGTCGAGCATGATGCAAATGAAATTTGGGGGTCAGTTCTTGCTGTTATTGCGGGTGTCTTATCGGAGGCGGAAGTGAAGCCGAGTGAAATTGCTGCAATTGGTATTACGAATCAAAGAGAAACTGCAGTTGTATGGGATAAGAATACTGGAAAGCCAGTTTATAATGCGATTGTATGGCAATCACGTCAAACAGCTGATATTTGTGAAGAGCTCAAAGCCAAAGGGCATAATGAATTATTTAGAAAGAAAACAGGTTTATTAATAGATGCATATTTTTCAGGCACAAAAGTGAAATGGATATTAGACAAAGTGGATGGTGCTAGAATAAAAGCTGAAAATGGTGAGCTGCTTTTTGGGACGATTGATTCATGGTTAATCTGGAAGCTGAGTGGAGGAATGGCACATGTAACCGATTATACAAATGCTTCAAGAACGCTTATGTATAATATTTATGATCTGAAATGGGATCAGGAGCTGCTGGATATTTTAGATGTTCCTGCATCGATGCTGCCAAAGGTACGTTCTTCATCGGAAATATATGCCCATACGGCAGATTACCATTTCTTTGGGGAGATTGTGCCGATCGCAGGAGCAGCAGGCGATCAGCAAGCGGCTTTATTCGGTCAAGCATGCTTTGAGAAGGGCATGGCGAAAAACACTTATGGTACAGGCTGCTTCATGTTAATGAATACGGGTGAGACGCCAGTTCCGTCCAAAAATGGCTTATTGACAACAATAGCTTGGGGAATTGACGGGAAGGTTGAGTATGCTTTAGAAGGAAGTATTTTTGTAGCTGGATCAGCCATTCAATGGTTGCGTGACGGATTACGGATGATTAAAGCAGCTCCGGATACGGAAGAGTATGCGACTCGCGTAGAATCAACAGACGGGGTCTACGTTGTCCCAGCATTTGTTGGACTTGGAACTCCTTATTGGGATAGCGATGCCAGAGGTGCAATTTTCGGGTTAACACGCGGTACGTCAAAAGAGCATTTTATCCGTGCAACACTTGAATCTCTTGCGTATCAGACAAGAGATGTATTACAGGCAATGGAGGCGGATTCAGGAATAAAACTGAAAAAGCTTCGTACTGATGGTGGTGCAGTTAAAAATAACTTCTTAATGAAATTCCAAAGTGATATACTCAATGTCCCTGTTGAACGCCCGCAAGTAAATGAAACGACGGCACTTGGTGCAGCATATTTAGCCGGTCTTGCAATCGGTTTTTGGAAAAGTCGTGATGAAATTGCTGAAAACTGGATGATCGATCATACATTTGAGGTAACGATGAACGAAGAAACACGTACGAATTTATATGATGGATGGAAAAAAGCTGTTGAATCGACTATGGGATTCAAACCGGTTGTTCGGTCACTAAAAGAAGAGCAATCTGTATAACTCTTTACGAAGAAATTCATGATGTGTTAGACTGATGATAAGTTAATAAAAGGTCTGGGTATATGAGGAGACCACGGCATCTTGTAAACATTTTTAATGTGTTTACAAGACTGTTGTGGTCTCTTTTTTTATTGGCCCTGCAAAGCACGACAGATAATAAAAAAAGCAACAAAGAAACAGCCTTACTAAAAAAAATATGGTGGAAAAGGGAGAGAAGGATGAGTATACATTTTTCAAATAAAAATCGTGCAACTATTATGGAGGATATGGGGGAAGGGGAATTAGATTTACTAATTATTGGTGGAGGAATAACAGGGGCAGGGATAGCCCTTGATGCCCAATTACGGGGGTTGAAGACGGGATTAATAGAGATGCAAGATTTTGCTGCGGGCACTTCAAGCAGATCGACTAAGCTTGTTCATGGCGGGCTTCGTTATCTGAAGCAATTAGAAATAAAACTTGTGGCAGAGGTTGGACGCGAACGTGCTATTGTGTATGAAAATGCCCCACATGTAACGACACCTGTTTGGATGATGCTCCCGATATATAAAAATGGAACGTTTGGTAAACTTTCAACATCAATAGGTTTAGGCATGTACGATTTCTTGGCACGTGTAAAAAAATCTGAGCGTCGTAAAATGTTATCTGTAGCAAATACAATGTTAAGAGAACCTTTATTGAAAAAAGAGGACTTAAAAGGATCTGGGGTTTATGTGGAATATCGGACTGATGATGCGCGTTTAACGTTGGAAATTATAAAAAAAGCTTTCGAAAAAGGAGTATTAGCGGCGAACTATGTAAAGGCGGTAAATTTTCTTTATAAGAATGGGAAAGCAGTCGGTGTTGAGATTCTCGATATGAAAACTGGACAAACAAGGGACATCTATGCGAAAAAAATAGTCAATGCAACTGGACCCTGGGTAGATGGATTACGGGATTTGGATAAGTCAAAGAAAGGAAAATATCTTCATTTAACAAAAGGTGTCCATCTAGTCATTGATAAAAAACGCTTCCCTTTATCAGAAGCGGTCTATTTTGATACACCATATGCGGATGGACGTATGCTTTTTGCAATTCCGCGTGGAGAGAAAACGTATGTAGGTACCACTGATACCACATACATGGAAAACCCTGTTCATCCTCGAATGACAAAAGAGGACCTTCATTATATTCTGAAGGCGACTAATCATTTATTTCCAAACCTTCACCTAACGGAACAGGATGTGGAATCAAGCTGGGCAGGCTTAAGACCGTTAATTCATGAAGAAGGGAAAGACCCATCCGATATCTCCCGCAAAGATGAGATTTTCCATTCACCAACAGGCCTTATTACGATTGCAGGAGGCAAATTAACAGGATACAGAAAAATGGCTGAAAAAGTAGTGAATCTTGTTACGAAAGAATTAGAAGCAGAAACAGGTGTACGCTACCCAGGATGCACAACGGATAAGATGAAGCTGTCTGGAGGCAGCGTTGGTGGTTCTGATAATTTCAAGCTGTATCTGAAAGAACAGGTACAAGCAGGTATGAAACTCGGTCTTGCTGAAGCGGATGCTAGAAAACTGATTGAATGCTATGGTTCCAACATCTCTTTCATCTATGACATTATGAGGAAAAATGAAAAAAACGAGGCGTCAAATTTACCAAAGGACTTATTGGCAGCACTGATTTATGGAATAGAACATGAAATGGTTACAAGTCCTACAGATTTTTTCCTTCGCAGAACCAGTTACTTATTGTTTGATATAGATAGGGTGTACCAATGGAAGGGAAAAGTGATTTCATTTATGGCTGATTACCTTCAATGGTCCAAGGAACAAAAGTATCATTATTCAGAGGAGTTAGAGAAACGGATAATAGATGCAACTGGAATAGTAATGGAAGAGGAAGAGGAGAATCTGATATTCAGCAGTTAACTTTTTTATTTTATTTATAGGTAATAGTATTTAATGGTATATTGAATTCCATTAAGAATTTCAATACTGGAGGGTGTATATGGACTTTAATGGTCAGAAGGTTCTTCCTGCAATCAAAAGGATGAAAGATTTTGAAATCGTACTTGAAAGTAATTATGAATATATTGTCATACTTGAGATCCACATCTCAAAGTTGGCTAGTGTAATGAAATATGCCGCGAATAGGAAGAAAAAAATCATTTTACATGCTGATTTAATTCAGGGCTTAAAAAGTGATAAAAATGCTGCAGAATTTTTATGTCAAAACCTAAAGCCGGCAGGTCTGATTTCCACACGGGGAGATGTACTTAAAACAGCGAAAAAAAATAATGTTATAGCGATTCAGCGTTTATTTCTCATTGATACGATTGCTATGGAAACGAGCTATAAGTTGGCTGCCAACGTCCAGCCGGATTTTATCGAAGTGTTACCAGGCGTATTACCAAAATATATTGAGAAGGTTAGAAACGATACAAATATCGAGATCATAACGGGTGGATTAATTGTTAATGAAGAAGATGTGAAGCAGGCTCTTGATGCAGGTGCCAAAGCTGTTACAACATCAAATATTACCCTCTGGAGTTACAGGGAATCGTCTTTACAAGTTAATAACTGAAATTGAAGATACTAACTTTTTTAGAAAAATAATAAAGAGGCTTTAAAGCAACTTAAAGTTAAAAAGAGGTTAACGCCAATATATCAGCGTTAACCTCTTTCCTCTTTTAAAAACTCTTTAATCGGACTCTTCCAATCGATTAAAGCATCTGGATATTGTTTTCGAACCTCATTTTGGATAAATTCAAAATCATGTTTCTTAAGACCTTGTAACTTTTCCGTATTCTTCGGCCAAATAAAAATGGAGATGACTTCAAATGCCCTGTCCGTCGTGCCTAGATATTTTTCTCCTTCAAACATGACGCCTTTGTAAGTGAGAAGGAAATTCTTACGCACGTTGCTTTTCTGATCTAACAGGAAGAAATTCTTCTGTTCATGTGCGATTTCAAGCTTCCTCTTCGGATTCAGGAGGTACTTGAAAATAGAATAGATAATAAACGCAACAAGTGCAAGTAAAGCAAGACGAATGAGAATCATAAACATAGTTGTTACTCCTTCGCAAAATTAAAAGATTTATTATAAAATACCTAATATACGGGTGGAGGTATGAAAAGGTTTCATTTTTTTATAAAATTTTTAAAAAAGGCGGTACTTTATGAATTTACAGAAGTTATATGACATGCAAAGAGAGCTAGATGAGAAAATTGAATCCCAGCACGGTTTAATAAAAGAGAATTTAGTAGAAGAAAAGATATTGGCCTTGCTTGTGGAGCTTGGTGAACTGGCAAATGAGACTCGATGCTTCAAGTTCTGGAGTGTAAAACCACCTGCTGAACGCAATGTGATCTTAGAAGAATATGTGGACGGGGTGCACTTTATTTTATCTTTGGGACTGACGTTCGGATATGGGGAAGTATCAAGAGGAATTGCCGGGCAAGCGGAGTCCCTAACCGGACAATTCAATATCGTATATCACCTTGTTTCTATATTTAGAAATGATGTTTCCGAAGAGAACTATAACGTATTAGTCGATTCCTATATGCAATTGGGTGAAATGCTAGGCTTCTCGTGGGAGGAAGTGGAGGAAGCCTACTTTGCAAAAAACAAAGTGAATCATGAGCGTCAGGAGCAAGGTTATTAATCCTTTTTACATTAGTAAGAGTTTTCTGTATAATAATTGTTGGATTGATATTTATTAAGGGGGTCGAAATACATGACAAAGCTAGATGAAACATTAGCAATGTTGAAAGATCTAACAGATGCCAAGGGTATTCCCGGCAACGAAAAAGAACCACGCGACGTAATGAAAAAATACATAACGCCATTTGCTGATGAAGTATTCACCGACGGATTGGGAAGCTTAATCGCGAAAAAAATCGGTAAAGCGGACGGTCCAAAAGTAATGGTGGCAGGACACTTGGACGAAGTGGGCTTCATGATCACCCATATCGATGACCGCGGATTCCTTCGCTTCCAAACAGTTGGCGGCTGGTGGTCCCAAGTAATGCTTGCACAACGAGTTACAATCGTGACTTCTAAAGGTGACGTAACAGGTGTGATCGGTTCCAAACCGCCACACATCCTGCCTCCGGAAGCGCGCAAAAAGCCGGTTGATATCAAGGACATGTTCATCGATATCGGTGCATCTAGCCGTGAAGAAGCACAAGAATGGGGAGTGCGCCCCGGCGACCAGGTTGTTCCTTACTTCGAATTCACTGTAATGAACAACGAAAAAATGTTGCTTGCAAAAGCGTGGGATAACCGCATCGGCTGTGCCATCGCCATTGACGTATTGAAGCAGTTGAAAGACGCAGACCACCCGAACGTCGTGTACGGAGTAGGTACAGTGCAGGAAGAAGTCGGCTTACGTGGTGCGAAAACTTCCGCTAACCTTATCCAACCTGACATTGGATTTGGTGTGGACGTGGGTATCGCAGGAGACACTCCAGGCGTGACAGAAAAAGAAGCACTAAGCAAAATGGGGAAAGGCCCACAAATCATCCTTTATGATGCATCTATGATCTCCCATAAAGGATTACGCGATTTTGTAACAGGTGTAGCCGACGAAATGGAAATTCCATATCAATTCGACTCTGTTGCAGGAGGCGGAACAGACTCCGGTGCCATCCACCTGACAGCTCAAGGTGTACCTGCACTATCCATCACCATCGCAACACGCTACATCCACTCTCACGCAGCAATGCTACACCGCGATGACTACGAAAACGCGGTGAAATTGATTGCAGAAGTGATCAAGAAGTTGGATGCTGATACGGTAAGCAGATTGACGTTTGATTGATAGTTATTTTGAAGGCCTGCCGCTGTAGATGGCGGGCCTTTCGTTTTGAGATATAGGAAGTTAGGGATTTTTGGTCTCTTAATTGGTAGAAATTAGGTCCAAATTTTTTTGGCATGAACTTGAGGTGTTTTGGCAGGAACTTAGAAGATTATCAGCTACTATTCGGAATAAACATCACTCATCAAGAATTAAAGGAATTTCTAGGTTTAGCAACGAACTCCACCACATCAAAAATTATTTACTCATTAGGCCTAACACATTGTGGTTCCAAATACAGGAGAACTTATCAACTCAAATAAAAACAGCCCCCAATAGGAGCTGCCTCAATCCAATACTATTTCAATCCATCCTCTAAAGTTGAGAGCATTTCAGCTTTGTCCTGCTCAGAAGAATTCTCCCAAATCACTTCAAACAACACGCCCAAACCTGGAAGCATTTTTTCCTCACCTTTATTGATGGCATCTAAGATTGTTTCTCTAAGCTGGTCTTGAGAATTTCCTTCCACATTCTGACGAATCGCATGACGTAAATTTAAATTCATTCATATCACCTCGTAGGAAAAATAGTATCAACACATAGCATGTCCAACAGATGGTTTAATTATGTGTGCAAAATGCGTATAATAGCTTATAGTGAGTAGCGGAAAAGGAGAAACAATCATTGAAACATATAGAATCCATTAAGAATAATAAAGTAAAGCAGTGGAAAAAGCTGCAGAAAAAGAAAGAACGGGAACAAACGGGAACATTTATCATTGAAGGGTTTCATTTGGTGGAAGAGGCATTGAAAATAGACAATCTAGTGGAAGAAATCATTATTTCCGAAGATCGCTCCATTCCAAAAGAATGGGATCTCAACCATGTGGAACTAATCTATGCCGTTCCCAATGTCCTAAAAGAAATTAGTGAGACGGAAACGCCACAAGGAGTCGCAGCAATTTGCCGCATTCCCGAAGAAAATGAACACACTATCCAACCCAATAAAAAAATTCTTTTACTCGATAATGTACAAGATCCGGGAAATGTGGGCACCATGATAAGAACAGCAGATGCTGCGGGAATGGATATGGTGATCTTGGGAGAAGGTTGCGCAGATCTATACAGCTCCAAAGTAATCCGTTCCACACAAGGTTCGATTTTTCACCTGCCGATTGCAAGGGGTGATCTAAAAAGTTACATCAAGCAGTGTAAAGAGCTTAACACACCAGTATACGGAACTTCCTTACAAAACGGTGTACCTTATCAGGAAGTCCAACCATCCGGAACTTTTGCGCTAATTCTTGGGAATGAAGGAAAAGGAATGGCTCAGGAACATCTAGACATGACAGACCAGAACCTATACATCCCGATTCATGGTCAGAGTGAATCCTTAAATGTCGGCGTTGCGGCAGGGATTTTAATGTATTATTTACGCGGATAGAGTTGCATCCGGCACATGTTTTCAATATAATATAGAAATAGTTACATACAAATCAAAGCAATGAGAGAGGCAAGTAGCTCATTTCAGACCTTATCAGGGAAAAGGTGCCGTAGACTGAAAGCATCTTAAAGGAAGAAAGAGCGAATATTTCACCTCTTGAGTGACACTTGGACCAGCGTGCTTAAAGCGATGCTGTAAAGGTGGACCGGTTAGATAGCCGTTATCTGGAACAGAGCGAACAAAGAGTTTTTTTGTCTTTGTTAACTAGGGTGGTACCGCGAATATCTCGTCCCTTTTTGAGGGGCGAGTTTTTTTGTTTATTTATAGGCTCTGCTAAACGCCGCTGTTGATTTCCGCACTGGGCTTCGCTTTCCGAGGGGCGGTTTGAGCCTCCTCACAACGCTTCAGGGGTCTCAAGTCTACCGCTATCACCCTCATGGAGTCTTCGCCCTGTGCTCCAATCAACAGCTGGAAATTTCAACAACCTACTCTTATGTACTCAAAAATGAACCAAGGAGGAATAGATGTGGAACAACGATTAAAGGAATTAGAGACGCTTGCCATTGAGCAGGTAGAACAAGCGCAAGACTTAAAGCAGTTAAATGAAGTCCGTGTGGCATACCTGGGAAAAAAAGGACCAATCACGGAAATTTTAAAAGGAATGGGTAAGCTTTCTGCAGAAGAGCGCCCGAAAATGGGAGCATTAGCTAACGTTGTTCGTGGAAATGTTGCGGAAAAGATTGAAGCGAAACAAGCTGAGCTTGAGAAAGCGGAGGTAGCGAAGAAGCTTGCCTCTGAAACAATTGATGTAACATTACCTGGCCGTCCGGCTCCAACTGGTAATCCTCATCCGTTGACAAAAGTCATCGAAGAAATCGAAGACCTGTTCTTAGGGATGGGATACACGATCACAGAAGGACCGGAAGTCGAGACGGACTACTACAACTTCGAAGCACTGAACCTACCTAAGGATCACCCTGCTCGCGACATGCAGGATTCTTTTTATATTACAGATGAGGTGCTTTTAAGAACGCAAACTTCCCCTGTTCAAGCGAGAACGATGGAAGCAAACAAAGAAAAGGGACCTATCAAAATCATCTGTCCTGGTAAGGTGTATCGCCGTGATGATGACGATGCGACCCACTCCCACCAGTTCACACAGATTGAAGGGCTTGTTATAGACGAGAACATCAGCATGAGTGACCTTAAGGGAACGCTTGAAACATTTGCGAAAAAGATGTTCGGTGAAGATCGTGAAATCCGTCTCCGCCCTAGCTTCTTCCCGTTCACAGAGCCGTCTGTTGAAATTGACGTGACATGTGCGAAATGTGGAGGAAAAGGCTGCAGCATGTGTAAAGGAACTGGCTGGATTGAAATTCTTGGAGCGGGTATGGTTCATCCACGCGTACTGGAAATGTCCGGTTATGATCCGAAAAAATATCAAGGATTTGCTTTTGGAATGGGACCTGAACGTATTGCGATGCTTCGTTACGGCATTGACGATATCCGCCATTTCTACACGAACGATCAACGTTTCGTGAAGCAATTCAATCGAGTTTAAGAGGAGGGGAAACCATGTTAGTATCTTACAATTGGTTAAAAGATTACGTTAATATAGATGATATTTCTGCTGAAGACTTGGCAGAGAAGATTACAAGAAGCGGTATTGAAGTAGAAGGCGTAGAAGTGCTGAACGAAGGTATCAAAGGTGTCGTAGTGGGTCACGTCTTAGAAAAGGAACAGCATCCAAATGCGGATAAGTTGAATAAATGCCAGGTGGACCTTGGAAACGGAGAGACTGTACAAATTGTCTGTGGCGCTAAAAATGTAGATAAAGGCCAGAAGGTGGCAGTTGCGACAGTTGGGGCAGTGCTTCCTGGTAATTTTAAAATAAAGCGTGCTAAGCTTCGGGGCGAAGAGTCCAACGGTATGATCTGTTCCCTGCAGGAACTAGGAATTGGTTCTAAGCTTGTTGCCAAAGAATTCTCTGAAGGAATCTTCGTGTTCCCGAATGAGGTGGAAGTTGGTACAGATGCATTAGAATACTTAAACCGCAACGACAAAGTGATGGAGCTTGGCTTAACGCCAAACCGTTCTGATGCACTAAGCATGCTAGGTGTGGCCTATGAAGTGGGCGCAATCCTTGGTCGTGACGTAAAATGGCCTTCCACAGAATATGAAGCAAACCATGAGGAAGCTTCTGACTATATTTCAGTTAATGTGGACGCTTCTGGCGACAACCCTTTATATGTGGCTAAAGTAGTGAAAAACGTGAAAATCGGTCCGTCACCGCTTTGGATGCAAGCTCGCCTCATGGCAGCGGGGATCCGCCCACACAACAATGTGGTCGATATCACGAACTATATTTTATTAGAATACGGTCAGCCATTGCATGCGTTCGACTATGATCGTCTTGACAGCAAAGAAATTCTTGTACGACGTGCTCGCAAGGATGAGAAAATTACGACGCTTGACGATGCTGAGCGTACGTTAACAGAAGACCATCTAGTTATCACTAATGGCTCAGAGCCTGTCGCGCTTGCCGGTGTAATGGGTGGAGCGAATTCAGAGGTCCAATCTGACACCACGACAATCCTGTTGGAGTCCGCATACTTTAACGGAGTAATTGTCAGAAAAGCTTCTAAGGACCACGGCCTTCGTAGTGAAGCAAGTGCCCGCTATGAAAAAGGTATCGATCCGAACCGCACTCATGAAGCTGCAGAAAGAGCAGTTGCACTAATGGTAAAATATGCTGGCGGTGAAGTGGTCGGTGGTTCTGTGGAAGTAAACACCCTAAAAGTTGAACCTGCTGTTGTGACTACTACTGTAGAAAAAATAAATTCTGTACTGGGAACTTCCATCACTGCCGCGGAAGTGAAAAATATTTTCACAAAGCTTCAATTCGAAGTATCAGAAGACAATGAGAGCTTCACAGTAACGGTACCAACCCGTCGTGGGGATATCACGATTGAGGAGGACTTAGTGGAGGAAGTTGCTCGTCTTTACGGATACGACAACATCCCGACGACATTGCCTGTAAGTGCAGCAACTCCCGGTGTGTTGACACCATATCAAGCAAAGCGTCGTAAAGTCCGCCGTTACTTGGAGGGTGCTGGTCTGATCCAAAACATTACGTACTCTTTGACAAGCGATGAGCGCGCAAAGCAATTTGCCCTTGAAGATGGAAAAGCGATTCGCCTTGCGATGCCGATGAGTGAAGAAAGAAGCACGCTGCGTCTAAGCATAGTGCCGCATCTTCTGGAAGCTCTTCAGCACAATATCGCACGTTCCTTACCATCGAACGCGGTATATGAAATCGGCTCTGTATTCATCGGAAAAGATGGTGCTGTTTTGCCTGAGGAAAAAGAACGTCTTGCTGGTGCCCTAACAGGACTTTGGCAGCAACACCCATGGCAAGGAGAGAAAAAAGCGGTCGATTTCTTTGTAGCAAAAGGAATCCTAGAAGGCATGTTCTCCATGCTTGGTGTGAGTGAAACGATTACTTACACCCGCTCTGAAAAAGACGGCTTACACCCGGGACGTACAGCGGAAATCTTACTGAACGGAAAAAGCATTGGTTTCATAGGACAGCTTCACCCTGAAAAGTTGAATGAACTAGACTTACCTGAAACATATGTGTTCGAGCTATCCTTAACAGCACTTCTTGGAGAGAGTATCGGAGAAATCCAATACGAAGCAATCCCTCGTTTCCCATCCATCAGCCGCGATATCGCGTTAGTAGTGGATCGTGAAACTCCAGCTGGTGAACTAGAAGCAGTCATCAAGACGACAGGTGATTCCCTTCTAAAAGAAGTACAGGTATTTGACGTCTACGAAGGTGACAAAATCGACGCATCCAAAAAATCAGTCGCTTTTGCCTTACGTTACTACCACCCAGAACACACACTAACGGACGAAGAAGTAACAAAAGTCCACACAAAAGTGCTTCAAGCAGTCGAAGAAAAATACAATGCGGTATTGAGAAGCTAATTTTCAAGAAAAAGGGGTTCCACATGGGATCCCTTTTTTGTGCTTAAAATAGAAAATGCAATTACCAAGTTGATCGCAGTGGAAGGCGCGCAGACTCCTACGGGAGGAAGGGACAGGGGAGACCCCGCAACGGAGTGAGGAGGCTCCCGGACCGCCCGTGGAAAGCGAAGCGCCTGAAACGGAGAGCAACCGCTAACGCAAAAACAAACCTTAACTCAATCTCCATGTTATTTAAAAACTAGGTATTTGGAAGGAAATATAAGAACAAGTGTTCTGTTTTTCCGATAGAATGGTATAATAGAGTGGACAGTATAATAGGAACGGGTGGTGCGGTGAATCCCTGTGGAGAACGGGGGTGACCGTATGAGCGAGATGCAGCTTTTCCTCACATCAGGACTTTTCCTCTTTGCATTAGTGAATCTAGTAATCGTGTTGATAAAAGAAATGACAAAAAAATAACCCACCCGTGACTTCTAATTCGCTGTTAGGCAGTCGGGTGAGTTACTTATTACGTTCGACTCCACAGTAGCCGTGCTTCTGCGGAACTTATACTGTTAAGTCAAAGTGCGTCCAACACTTTGGCTTCTTCAATCATGTGTATACACAAATTATAGCACAAGACCTGCTACTGTAAACGAACTTTCGATTGGTAAAGTTATCTGACCAGTTTTTTTGCCTTCAAGGTGTTTGCAAAATGGACTTTCGCTACTTTGTTCAAAAAACCTTCTCCGTGCTTTTCGATGACCCTTGCTGCTGCAGAATCCACTTTTGACCCCGCTCCTTTAGGAATCGTTATTCCCGCAAGCTTGCTCAGTTTATCCATCTCTTTCAAGAAAGAATACCTCGCGATAATGGACGCTGCTGCCACTGAAAGGTGCAGGCCTTCCGCTTTTGTATGAAAATATACATTTTCACGAACAATTTTCTTCTGTTGAGCCACATGACGATAGTAGATGCCTGATTCCGCAAACTGGTCAATTAATATGGCATCAGGTTTCTCAGGAGAAATCTTATCCAACACATGTTGCAATGCTTTATTATGCAACAACGCCTTTATTTTCCCTTGACTCATACCGCTCTGTTGCAGTTCATTGTATTTTTCATTATGTAATACTAATAAGCTGTAAGGTACATGTGGCAAAATTGCTTTTGCAATACGCACGATTTTTTCATCATTTAATGCTTTTGAATCCTGGACACCAAGTTCTTGCAACTTAACCATGTGCTCTTTTTTTACATAAGCGGCACAAACGGTAATCGGACCAAAATAATCCCCAGTCCCTACTTCATCAGATCCGATGACAGAGAGGGAGGCAAAGCCTGCAGGCAAGGAAGATTTCACTTTGTTTCCTGATGATGAAACAGTGGTGGCCTTTTTACCAGATTTGGAAGGTGCATCAGTAGCCCCAAACCCCTTCCATATATTCGCTTCCTCTTCCGCTCCTTTTCCTTGGAACAATACTTTTCCTGACTTGTATGCCGTAATGTTACACGTAGGCGATTTAGCAACAAAAACTGCTCCTGTTGGCAGTTTGTCTATCTTATGTTCCTTATAGAAACTTTCAATTTTGTTTAAAATAGTCCCAGACACTTGAATAACTTGATATGACAATTAATTCACTCCTACTACAAATTTTTACATTTTTCCATGTTTCTTTTCCACTTTAGAAAGTTTCGTGGTATTATAAAGATTAGGATTTTAATGAATGGGGGCATACACGTTGTCAGAGCATAAAACTCGCACAACTGTCGACATATATGGACAACAATATTCGATTGTTGGTACGGAAAGTATAAGTCACATACGACTTGTTGCTTCCATTGTCGATGAAAAAATGAGAGAAATCAATGGTAAAAATTCAAACTTGGACATCAGTAAACTGGCAGTGTTGACTGCGGTTAACGTTGTACATGATTATATCAAATTAAAAGATGAATACGATATGCTTGAGAGAGAATTAAAGAAAAAGGGTTGAGTACGATGCTAGATTTGATTATTATCTTTCTATTTATTATGGGATTGATTGTGGGGATCCGTCGAGGATTCATCATGCAAATTGTCCATCTATCTGGATTCATTGCCGCTTTTGTGGTTGCATATTTGTTCTATGCGGACTTGGCGCCAAAATTGAAGCTTTGGGTACCGATGCCGAGTTTTGGTAATTCGGAATTCTCTATGTTTTTTGAGACCATCAGCCTCGATACCGCTTATTATAGAGCAATTGCCTTTGCCATTCTATTCTTCGGGACAAGAATTGCTGCACAGATCATCGGTTCCATGCTGGATTTTCTATCCCATCTGCCGATTTTGAAGCAGCTGAACAGTTGGGCCGGGGCGGTCCTTGGGTTTGTAGAAGTTTATCTGGTTGTCTTCATTTTCTTGTACATAGGAGCGCTTGTTCCTTTGGAAATGGTGCAGACGTCCATCAGCGATTCATCCATGGCGAAGGGAATTGTGGAAAACACCCCGATTTTCTCTGCTAAGTTGCAGGAATTATGGGCCGGTTATACGGCCAGCAGATAAATAAGCATTGTAAAAGCAGAGGTTAAATATGAACTTCTGCTTTTAGTCTGTTGACAAACCTTAATTATCTATATATTTGCATATGACTGTTGCTCTCCGTTACAGGCGCTTCGCTTTCCGCGGGCGGTCCGGGAGCCTCCTCAGGCTGCGCCCTGCGGGGTCTCCCCTGTCCCTTCCTCCCGCAGGAGTCTGCGCGCCTTCCACTACGATCAACATGGGAATTGCACATCTTGAAAATAAATTTACTTTTTCTACAAGCTGAAGCAGCGGTTCACATATGAACTGCTGCTTTTTATGTTGTTTAGGTAATATCTAAACTAGTTTATGCCCACAGTTAGCACAAAAGTTGCCGCCAGCTGTTTTGGTGCCACAGTTAGGACAGAAATTTGGTTTGGCTTCAGATACTGCAGGCTGCCCTTCAGAAGCTGGTGGAGTCACCGGTTGTGCAGGAGGCTGAGGCTGATTTTGCCCAGTATTGTTTTGGTTTTGTTGATTCATCTGATTCATCATTTGATTTGCCATGTTCATGCCCATCATCATGCCTGCCATATCAGAGGCAGCTCCACTACCACCCATCTTTCCGGATGACATGCCATCGACCATGGATAGTCGCTGGTATTTATCCACATCACCGACCATACCGTGTGAGGCTGTTTTGGAGATCATATCCTGGATCTCTTTTGGATAATTGAAGCTCATCACTTGAAAACCTGTAATGGTAAGACCGTTATCAATGATTTGCATATCCAAGTCTTCTTTGATGCCTTTGGATATTTCAAAAGAATTGGACTGAAGATTGAACATATCCTTGCCTTCCCGAGTAATCCACTTCATCAATAACTGATCGAGAACAGAAGTGATCCGGATTCTGACATCCTCTACAAGATAGCGCTCCCTGACCCCGGCTATTTTATCGATCAACGCGATATAATCATCAACCTTGAATTGGAATGTTCCATTTGCTCGGATAGGCATTCCCCCAGGTAGACCCGGTGCCGGAATGTTGATGGCATTTTTGGTGCCCCATTTTACGGTGAATTCTTTCGTGTTGACGAAAAGGACCTCCACGCGCATACCACTGTTGAAGCCAAAACGAAATCCCTTCAATGTGGATAAAAATGGGATGATCTGCGACTCCACATCATAGGTGCCTTCATCACGGAATACTCCTTCTATTTTCCCGTTGTTGAAGAAGATGGCATCTTGGCCGGGGCGAATAATCAGCTTGCTTCCTTTTTTGATTTCTTTGTTGTTCCATTTATAGAAGATCATATCTTCTCTGAATTCTTGCCATTCAATGACATTGGCAAATTGGTTTCTGAAAAATGACATGTTAATTCTTCTCCTTACTTTATAAAATTTCTCTCGTCTGCCGCTGTTGGTTTCCGCACTGGGTTTCGCTTATCCAGAGGGGCGGTGCTTGAGCCTCCTCACAACGCTTCAGGGCTCTCAAACTACCGCTACTTCCCGCCGGAGACTTCGCCCTGTGAAACAATCAACAGTTAGTGAATCTGTCATCACACAATTCAGCCAACCAGCATATTAAAATTTCCCTCTGCTGCCGCTGTGGGAATGACCGCCACCTGTGATGCCGCCACCGCCTGTGAACCCGCCGCTATTGTTGTTGTTATTGGTCGGCTTCTTGACTCTTGTCACTGTCTTTCTGAGGTATCTATCATGTCGATGCAGTACTTTGGAGCTGTTGCTATTCATATAGGTTCCGGAATTTACAGTGACTCTTCCACCAGAGTTATAAGCAAGGATCCCTACAACGGCTCCGCCAACGATGAATGAAACCAAAAGCTGGAACCATAGCTGGAAAAAGAGATTATCTGAGGGGTTTCCTCCTGCATAATACTCTTCCTCATAATTTTGGTACCCGTCATTATTATCAGGATAAGAACCTGGGTTATCATCACTCGTTTCTGGTTCCATGCCCATATAGGAATGGGAACTTGAAATAAACTCTGAAAATGCCTCATAGTAGTTTCCTTGAGAGAGGGCAGGTGTTATACTCTCCAGGATCAGATCCAACCGTTGATCATTCAAATAAAGTTCCGCTTTTTTGAATCCTGCCAAATATATATCCCGTTCTTCCAAGTCGATGGCCAGAATGGCTGTGTTTCCATAAGGCTGGTCATACCCAGGGGCATTTTCATCATAAAAGTCTCCTACATATTCTTCGATATCCATACCATCCGTTCCATTCGCTGTGATAACGAGAAAAGCAGTATCGGATTCAGCACCAAGCTCATTGGCTAACGAATCAAGTTGTGTGACTTCCTGGTCCGTCAATATCCCGGCATAATCGTATACAAATTGTTTCTGGTTAACCGATTCAGCCTGTGCGGTGAATCCCAATGTTACCACTAAAAAAACTGCGATGATAAATGAATAAATGCTTTTGTACCTTCTCACCAGAACCCGCCTCCCATCATGTAGGCGATTGATTTCATCGCAAGGAGGGTACCGCCGGCAACACCACTGAACCACATCGCCACTTTGCCCATACTGATCGGAGGTTTACCAACCACTTTTCCTGTCTGGCCATTCATGGCAAAAGTATGCTCTGATTGAGCATAATCATAGCTGATCATCCATACAGGCAATAACACGTAATGGTTATTTACACTTTTCGTATCTATCTTTTTTTCCTTGAAGTTAATCGATTGATAGCCGGATAGAGTGGAATGTATGTAGGAATCGATATATCCGCTTATTTTATGCTTTGCCCTTGGTAGGAGTTCTTTGTCGTCATAGTTATACTTCTCCGCCACATACCCTACTAGATAAGGAGTTTTGAATTCCTTTAGCTGATCATAAGGGAATGGCTCCAATTTATCCATCAGTTCATCATTCATTTTTTCTGAAGCATCTACCGGGATTTTGACATAGTCTAGATTGATGTCTCGGAAGGCATCATAATACTTTGTCTCGGTATAAATGTAATCTCCTTGGCTATAGGTTCTTACCTTGGTCCCGACCGCTTGTACTTGGACCTTGCTATTCAAATCATACAACCAAAAAGGTACATAGATTCCCGTGATGCTCTTGATTCGATCTGCACTCATAAAACCCTTTGGTGTCAGGAGGCCCTTGCCACACCATTTCTGAAATGCGCTGATTGCCGCCTCTTTGCTGATTGTAAAGGGGATGACTTTAGCAGGAGCAAGGTTGCCTGACAATCGATCCGCAATGACCACCCCGGCTCCGCAAAAGCTGCAACTAGTTGCGGTGGTTTCTATTTCCGTCATCAGGACCGCTCCACAGTTCTCACATTGATATTCCTTTACTTCATCCTCTGTAAAAGTTGCTGTAATCAACTGTTCCGGATGTTCTTCAATATTTTCCCGGAGGCCACAACTTTGACAGGACAGTTTGCCTGAGTCGGCATCAAAACTCATATCGCTTCCGCAGCCTGGGCATTTGTAATGAAGGATCATTTGAAATCACCTCTCTCCTTTTTGGTACAAGTATTTTCTATCTATACATTTCAAAGCTGTAGCGAGTATGCTACAGCTTCGTTTACGATGACTAATTATTATTCTTCAATCTCGCCTTTAACGCTTCTAGCTCATTATCAACATTTGCACTTTGCTGATCGTATTTTGCTGTAAGGTCTTCAATGTCATCCTTTGGACCTGTATTTAGCTCTGCCATTGCGTTTGCTTCATCGAGTGCCCGGTTCACTTTGTCTTCCATTCTGCCGAATGCGGTAATCGATCCCCCTGCTCGTGTTGCGGAATCTCCGATTTTATTCATTCTCTCTTGCGTTTTGGCGACAGACCATTTCGCTTTGAGCATATTTCTGCGCGCTTCCAATTCGCCGATATCAGAAACCAATTTATCATGCATCTGTTTCATCTGAAGGGAGTTGTTTCTAGCCAGTTGATAGGATGCTTCCAGTTCGGAGAAAGTGGTCTCAAGCGTTCTTTTTCTCTCGAGGAACTTTCTTGCATCATCCTCATTACCAGCTTCCAACGCTTTGATCGCATATCGTTCCATTTTCTCCATATCGTCCCTGCATGCATCCCATTCCCTCTTGGAACGCTGCTCCTGAGCCATGACGGATGCGGTTTCCGCTTTTACCTTTCCTAAATCACTGTTCAGGTTCCGTAAATATTGGTCAATCATTTTCTCCGGGTTCTCCGCTTTATCCAACAAAGCGTTAATGTTACTGGACATAATATCTCTGAATCTCGCGATAATACTCATACACACATTCCTCCTTTTAGTTATGCAAACAAACGATAAAATAATAATCCAATGACTAATTTGATATTCTAGCTGTTGATGGTAGCAATGGCCGAAGACTCCGACTGGAGGTAGCGGTAGCTTGAGACCCCGTAACGGAGAGGGAAGGCTCAAGCATCGCCCTTTGGGTAAGCGAAGCCCAGTGCGAAAATCAACAGCGATGTTAAACAAAGCGAAAAAATAGGAAACTCTTAGTAGTTTATACTGTATACAAGGACGAAAGGTTTCATTTTTTTCTTGGAAAATTACTGCAGACTCGATTTTCCGTTATCCCAAGTAACTTCGATTGTACATTTCCTCTAATTATTTGTATGATTCTAATAGGATAAGTTTACATAAGGTTAGGTGATAAGGATGAACAAAAAACAGATCGTGAAATGGTTGGAGACGATTGCGATATATATGGAACTGAAAGGCGAGAATGGCTTTAAGGTTTCTGCTTTTAGGAAAGCGGCGTTGGCCCTTGAAAATGATGAGAGAAGCCTGAGTCAAATTGATGACTTTACAAAGATAAGTGGAATTGGTAAAGGAACAGCGGCTGTTATCCAGGAGATTATGGAAACAGGCAAATCTTCCGTATTAGAGGAGCTACAGCAGGAAGTGCCGGAGGGATTGGTTCCGTTATTGAAACTTCCAGGATTAGGCGGAAAGAAAATAGCTAAACTTTATCAAGAGCTGGACGTAGTAGATATAACAAGTCTGAAAGAGGCATGTGAAGCTGAAAAGGTGCAGGCGCTTGCGGGATTTGGTAAGAAGACGGAAGAGAAAATCCTTTCTGCCATCGAAGAAGTGGGCAAACGTCCTGACCGTTTGCCGATCTCTTTTATGACACCAATTGCCGAGCAGATAGAACAGTTCCTATCAACTGTTGATGGGTTAGAAGAATATTCCCGTGCTGGAAGCCTGCGCAGATATAGAGAAACGATCAAGGATCTGGATTTTATCATTTCCACAACTAATCCAGAAAAGGTACGAGAGCAGCTTGTGAAGATGGATAGGGTTATAGAGATTATCGCCAATGGTGATACGAAAGTATCCATCATTTTAAAATATGACTATGATGTATCCGTTGATTTCCGTATGGTGGAACCACTAAGTTTTCCCACGACTCTTCACCATTTCACCGGTTCAAAGGATCATAATGTCCGCATGAGGCAACTCGCTAAAGAGCGAGGAGAGAAAATTAGTGAATATGGTGTGGAGGATGTTGAAACTGGGGAAATCAAACACTTCGGATCGGAAGAGGAATTCTTCAAACATTTTAATCTCCCATTCATCCCACCTGAAATAAGGGAGGATGGAACGGAAGTCGATTATGCGTTAGAAAATGGAGAAGTCCCTTTGGTTTCATTAAATGATATTCGCGGGGACCTACATATGCACTCCACATGGAGCGATGGTGCCCATACAATAGAAGAGATGATTGAAGCGAACCGTGCAAAAGGGTATAAATATATGGCGATCACCGACCATTCTCAATATTTGAAAGTGGCAAACGGACTTACACCAGATCGCCTGAGACAACAGAAGGCAGAAATTAGGAAGTTAAATGAAAAGTATGACGATATCACCATCTTGTCAGGTGTGGAAATGGATATACTACCGGACGGCTCCCTTGATTATGATGACGAGCTGATGGCGGAGATGGATATTGTCATCGCTTCGATTCATTCAAGCTTTTCACAAAAAAGGGAAGTTATCATGGAGCGATTAAAAACGGCGTTGGAGAATTATCATGTGGATATCATTGCCCACCCGACAGGTCGCCTTATTGGACGCAGAGAAGGCTATGATGTGGATGTGGAAATGTTGATTCAGCTTGCTAAGGAAACAAATACGGCACTTGAACTTAATGCAAACCCGAATAGATTAGATCTTGCCAGCCATTATGTGCGTCTTGCCCAAGATGCCGGGGTGAAACTTGTCATCAATACAGATGCACATAGCATTGATATGCTTGATCACATGGAAATTGGAGTGGCCACGGCAAGAAAAGGCTGGATTAAAAAGGAAAATGTGATCAATACATGGTCACCAGAAGAGTTAAAGAAGTATTTAACACGACACCATACGTAAGCAAGTAAAGAAGGGAGTTATGGGTACGTGCAACCGAGAGTTTTAAAGGTATTGGAATTTAATAAAGTAAAAGATAAATTAGCTACATTTTCTGCCTCATCCTTAGGAAAAGAAAAAGTGGCCCAGCTGACACCAGCGACCAACTATGAGGAGGTTGTGGAAAGGCAGCTGCAAACAGATGAAGCGGCAACCATTCTTAGATTAAAAGGGGAGGTTCCACTTGGAGGCATCACAGATATCAGAGCGCATGTGAAGCGTGCCGAGATTGGCGGGACATTGAACACCCATGAGCTTTTGGATATAGCAGGAACCATCTATGCGGCGCGCAAGCTTGATCGATTCGTGGAAACGGTACTGGAAGAGGAAATCTCCATTCCGATCATGAAAAGCTATATGGACCAGTTAGTCATCTATCCGGAGCTTGAACGCAATATCAAGAACTGTATAGATGAATACGGAGAAGTGTTGGACGGGGCAAGTGATAAATTACGAGGAATTCGCCAGCAATTAAGGTCAACAGAATCCAGGGTGCGCGAAAAGCTAGAAAGCATGATTCGTTCATCTAATGCGCAAAAAATGCTATCCGACGCCATCATCACCATCCGTAATGAGCGTTATGTGATTCCGGTAAAACAGGAATACCGTGGTGCTTATGGAGGAATTGTACATGACCAATCCTCATCTGGTGCGACCTTGTTCATTGAACCTCAGCAGGTAGTGGATCTGAACAATGTCCTGCAGGAAGCGAAGGTAAAAGAGAAGCTCGAGATCGATCGCATATTGGCTGAATTGTCAGGAGAAGTGGCAGAAGCTGCGCGGGACCTTCTTGAAAATGTAAGTATTTTGGCAGAGATTGATTTTATGTTTGCAAAGGCGAAATACGGAAAATTCATCCGTGGAACCAAGCCGGAAATCAATAATGAGAAATTTGTGAGATTGGTTCAGGCAAGACATCCTCTCATTTCAGAAGAAGAAGTGGTCCCGAACACCATTGAGCTTGGAAAGGACTATACTTCCATTGTCATAACCGGACCTAATACAGGTGGTAAAACGGTCACTTTGAAAACGTTGGGCCTCTTGACCATCATGGCACAATCCGGATTGCATGTGCCGGCACAAGACGGTTCAGAAGTCGGGGTATTCTCCGCAGTATATGCAGATATCGGCGACGAGCAATCCATTGAACAGAGTTTAAGTACATTTTCTTCTCACATGGTTAATATTGTGGATATCCTA
The DNA here is from genome assembly GCF_038595065.1 of Sutcliffiella sp. FSL R7-0096. Classification (NCBI taxonomy): domain Bacteria; kingdom Bacillati; phylum Bacillota; class Bacilli; order Caryophanales; family Bacillaceae; genus Sutcliffiella; species Sutcliffiella sp. FSL R7-0096. Next base: position 3,477,369 of record NZ_CP152003.1, on the reverse strand, counting down.
AAAAAAGTCGACCATGACAGCCTCGTTCTTTTTGACGAGCTCGGTGCAGGAACAGACCCGCAAGAAGGTGCGGCCCTGGCCATCTCCATTCTTGATGAAGTGTATCAGCGTGGTGCCTGTGTCATTGCAACCACCCACTATCCGGAGCTAAAAGCATATGGCTATAACCGGGAAGGTGTGGTGAATGCCAGTGTGGAATTTGATGTGGACACCTTAAGCCCGACCTATCGTTTACTTATTGGGGTTCCAGGAAGAAGTAACGCGTTTGAAATATCCAAACGACTTGGATTGAGCATGGATGTCATTGACCGGGCGAAAGAATTTGTGAGTGAGGACAGCAACAAAGTCGAGAACATGATTGCCTCTTTAGAAGCCTCTCAAAAAAGGGCGGAAGAGGAATGGAAAGAAGCGGAACAGTTAAGAAAAACATCACAAAAACTGCATGAGGACCTTGAACAACAAATGCAGGAACTGAATGAGCAGCGTGACAAACTTTATGAAAAAGCGGCGGCAAAAGCGGAGAAGATGGTCGAAGATGCCAAGGAAGAAGCAGAGAAGGTCATCCGCGAGTTACGCAAGATGAGAATCGAACAACATGCTAATGTCAAAGAGCATGAATTGATAGACGCGAAGAAACGTTTGGAAGGCGCCGTGCCAACTGTTAAAAAATCTGCTTCCACCAAGAAGCAGGAAGCAACGAATCAAACTCTTGAGCCAGGAGACGAAGTAAAGGTACTAAGTCTTAATCAAAAAGGTCACCTAGTAGAAAAAACGGGGGACAAAGAGTGGCAGGTTCAAATCGGCATCCTGAAAATGAAAGTGAAAACAAAGGATATACAATACATCAGCAGGCCAAAACCGGTGGAAACAAAGCCATTGGCAACCATCAAAGGGAAAGATTATCATGTAAGCATAGAACTTGACCTTCGTGGTGAGCGCTTTGAAAATGCATTGATGAGAGTGGAGAAATACCTAGATGATGCGACACTGGCAGGCTACCACCGGGTATCGATCATACATGGAAAAGGGACCGGAGCATTGCGTGTCGGGGTCCAAAATTACCTGAAAAACCATCGTTCTGTAAAAAATTATCGATTCGGTGAGGCATCTGAAGGTGGCACTGGTGTAACCGTCGTCGAACTGAAATAGGAAGGGAGCCTGATATGTCTAGTTTTTGGGAAAATGAATTAGTCAGAACGGCTGCAAATTTCAGTGTGGTGGTTTTGTGTCTTGTTTTATTTCTGGCTATCTTTGAATTAGTGACGAAGTATAAAAATATGGAAGAAATCAAAAAGGGGAATCTTGCCGTAGCGATGGCGACTGGCGGAAAGATATTGGGTATTGCGAATATTTTCCGATACTCCATCAGTGATCATGACACGTTGCTGACGATGATAGGATGGGGTGCGGCAGGCTTTTTACTATTGCTGTTTGCTTATTTCATTTTTGAATTTTTGACACCAAGTTTTAACATCGATGAAGAAATACGAAATGACAACCGGGCAGTTGGCTTTATCTCTTTTGTCATTTCCGTTGGCCTATCATTTATCATAGGGGCAAGTATCGGGTAAGGAGAAGGAAACTGTGGAAACTTTAGCGAAAGTATTAATAGGCTTGTGCGTAATTTTTGTTTTGATTGGAATCATTTATCTTGTAATCGCATAATATTGTATATTGCAGGGAGAAGGGGACGAACCTCCTTCTCTTTTTTATCTAGGAGGAAAAGACATGCAATTTAAAACTACCGAACTGCCCGGAATAGGCAAAAAAATATCCTTTATCACGGCAGAAGGTAATATGGTCGTGTTAGTTGTACACCATTCCGGTAAAAGAGAAATGTACTTCTTTGATGACCCTGATAGTGATGAAGCGGACTTTTCCATTTCTATGACATCGGATGAAACAAGGGAGCTGGGGGCTCAATTATTGGGTGCGATGTACCAGCCTGTAGATATGGATAAAATGAAAATGTTTAAAAAGCAGATCATCATTGAATGGGTCGATGTAAAAAAGGGATCGCCCCTTGTTGGGAAGACCATTGGGCAATCCCAGATAAGGACTAGAACTGGTGCCTCCATCATTGGAATCGTCAAAGGGGAAGACAATATCGCCGTTCCAGATATTGATGTTATCCTACACGAAGGTGATGTGTTGATGATCTGCGGAAAGCAGGCGCAGATTGCAAAGCTTACCAAGCTTTGTGAGGGAGGCGGCACTTCCTGATGGATCATGGAGCACCGATACTTTTGAGCATAGGTGTCATATTATTGGTTCTTTTTCTTATTAGCTATATAGGTGGGAAAATAAAAATTCCAGGGGTCATCCTTTATATTATTTTAGGAATTGGAATCGGATCCTTCATTTCCGATAATGAGATTCTTCATATCGCAAGCGAGGTGGGAATTGTGCTTCTTTTTTTCCTGCTGGGTCTGGAATTTCCATTAGCGAAATTGAAAGGAATGGCCGTTAAGGTTTGGAAGCCGGGATTGCTCGATGTCGTTCTGAATCTGGGAGTTTCCACTTTCATCTGCCTGTTCTTTGGACTAGACCTCTTGCCTTCCCTCATTATCGGTGGTGTCTTATATGCTACAAGCTCTTCCATTTCCGCTAAGCTGCTTGAAAGTACAAAGAGGCTTGCAAATGCGGAATCGGAATACATACTTGCCATCCTCATCTTTGAAGATATTGTAGCGCCAATCATCGTTGCCGTTTTGATAGGAATGGCCTCCGATGGGGGAATTACAGGTTTGGATTTTGCTATTTTACTAGGGAAAATTATCCTTTTGACAGCAGGTGCCATGCTGATAGGTCGTTTTGGGTTCTCTAGGCTCGAGAAATTCATTGAGCGACTGATCGGAAGTGATAGGTTCATTTTGTTGACGGTCGGAATTGCGCTGACCTATGGTGGACTTGCTTTATTATTAGGTCTTTCTGAAGTTTTGGGTGCATTTTTAGCTGGTATCATGCTTGCTGAAACCAAACGGTCACATGACATTGAAAACGTAACGCTTCCTGTAAGAGACTTACTGTTACCAATTTTCTTCTTGCACTTTGGTACGACCATCAACCTTGGGGAAGGTATCCCTTATGTTGGACTGCTCTTCACCCTTGTCGGTTGGGCTCTAGTAGGGAAAATAATCGTAGGCATGCTTGGTGGGAGATGGTATGGACTGTCAAAAAGAGTGGCATTAAGAGCAGGATTTTCGCTTACTCCACGGGGAGAATTCTCTGTCGTCATAGCCGGTATAGCCACGGGGGCAACAAAAGTTTTCAGCGGCATGTTTATTTTAGTATCGGCAATGCTCGGTATCCTGTTTTTTATCTTTGCACCTAAGTTAACGGATTTAATCTATGGAAAAAAACAAAAGAAAAAAAGAAATTTAAAAGTTCCTTCATAAGTTGAAACCCGCAATCAGTTGTTAGAAAGTAAGACAACGATGCGGGTTTTTGAATAGCTGTCAAAACTATATTTTTGCAAAAATCAAAAAAATGTTATAATTTTCATCGGATTACTGATATACTATAACAAACAGATATGGGCCTTTTGTAGTAGTACAGGCCGATAAAGAGGAGGGAATGGAATGGAGCAAGTAGTGAATAAGCCGTGGCTATCACTTTATCCAGATGAAATACCTCATGAGATCAACTTCGAAGAACGAACATTGCAGTCATTTTTAAAACAAGCAGCGGAAGAGTACCCAACAAAAACGGCCATAAGCTTCCTTGGCAAGAAACTGACATTTGAAGAAGTGTATGATCAATCTTTAAAACTGGCAAACTACTTAAAAGGACTCGGAATTGAAAAGGGTGACAGGGTGTCCATCATGCTGCCCAACTGTCCCCAAGCGGTTATCAGTTATTATGGTGTCCTGTTTGCAGGAGGAATTGTCGTGCAGACGAACCCTCTTTACATGGAACGTGAGCTCGAATATCAGGTGAATGATTCCGGTTCGGAAGTCATCATCACATTGGATATTCTTTATCCGAGAGTTTCAAAAGTGAAAGCGCTGACAAAATTGAAGCATGTCATTGTCACGGGAATAAAGGACTATCTACCGTTCCCTAAGAACATGCTGTATCCGTTTGTACAGAAGAAACAATATGGGATTGTCGTTAAAGTGGAACATAGCGGGGAAAACCACTTATTTACGGAAGTGATCAAACAATCAGAAGCACAAATGATTGATATTCCGATAGACCCGAACGAAGATCTTGCTTTGCTTCAATATACAGGAGGAACAACAGGATTTCCTAAAGGAGTCATGTTGACACATATGAATCTCGTTTCCAATACGATGATGAGTGTAAAATGGATGTATCGATGCAAAAAAGCACAGGAAAAGGTCATCGGTATCCTTCCGTTCTTCCATGTGTATGGAATGACAGCTGTTATGAACCTTTCCATCATGCAGGCTTTCGAAATGGTGCTCTTGCCTAAATTCGATCCGGAGACAACCTTGAAAACCATCCAAAAGGAGAAGCCGACGCTTTTCCCGGGAGCACCCACGATCTATATCGCTCTCTTGAACCATCCTGATATTCAAAAATATGACCTATCATCCATTGATTCCTGTATCAGTGGTTCGGCAGCATTGCCTGTTGAAGTGCAGGAACAGTTCGAACGAGTAACAGGAGGGAAGTTGGTGGAAGGATACGGGCTTTCAGAAGCATCCCCGGTCACGCATGCAAACTTCCTTTGGGATGAAAGGGTATCTGGTAGCATCGGCATTCCTTGGCCAAATACAGAATCCGTCATCCTCTCCATGGAAAACGGCGAACTGGCTCCTGTCGGGGAAATTGGTGAAATTGCTGTAAAAGGCCCTCAAATCATGAAGGGTTACTGGAACAGAAAAGAAGAAACAGAAGCAGTGCTAAAAGACGGATGGTTATTGACAGGGGACCTTGGCTATATGGACGAACGTGGCTATTTCTATGTGGTAGACCGTAAGAAAGACATGATCATTGCTGGCGGTTTCAACATCTATCCACGGGAGATAGAGGAAGTGCTTTATGAGCATGAACAAATCCAGGAGGTAGTGGTGGCAGGCGTCCCGGATGCATATCGTGGTGAGACCGTGAAGGCTTATATTGTTAAAAAGGCAGGAGCCACTCTTACAGAAGAAGAACTGGATGCCTATGCCCGCAAACACTTAGCTGCCTACAAGGTTCCAAGACTTTATGAATTCAGAGATGAGCTTCCAAAGACAGCAGTTGGAAAGATTTTGAGAAGAGCACTTGTGGATGAAGAAAAACAGAAAATCGCAAAATAAGTTAGACCGGGGGGAGAGGGATGATACCCTCTCTTTTTAATTGGCTCTTTTCTCACCAAATAAATAATTAGTAATTTGCACGAAAATTATGATAAGATAATGATTGACAGTTCATTCAGGGTACAGTATCATGAAAATATGAATGATGATTCATTCATTTTCCTAAAAGGAGCGAATAGGTTGAAACAACAAAAGCCTAAATATAAGCAAATAATAGATGCGGCGGTTATTGTCATAGCCGAAAACGGCTACCATCACGCGCAAGTTTCTAAGATTGCCAAACAGGCAGGAGTAGCGGACGGTACCATCTATCTATACTTTAAAAATAAAGAAGATATCCTCATTTCTCTTTTTCAAGAAAAAATGGGACTCTTCGTCGAAAAGATTCGTCAAGAAATTGCAGGAAAATCGACATCAACAGAGAAATTATTAACGTTGATTGAAAAACATTTCACCATGCTTGCTGCAGATCACCATCTAGCAATCGTAACCCAATTGGAGTTGCGACAATCCAACCTGGAGCTTCGCTTAAAGATTAACGAGGTGCTAAAAGGGTATTTACATGTGGTAGATGAGATTTTGCTGGCTGGTACCAAGAATGGGGAGCTTCGTGCGGACCTGGATGTCCGACTAGCAAGACAGATGGTGTTCGGCACGATAGATGAAACGGTTACCACCTGGGTGATGAATGACCAAAAGTACGACCTGGCATCCATCGCGCCAAGAGTGCACGAATTACTAATCAAAGGTTTTGGAGCTACACCTTAAGTAGCTCTTCGCTTTACATAAGGAGGGATTTATTATGGAATTCTTGCAAATGAAAGTAGAAGACCGAATTGCTATCATCACCATTAATAAAGCACCGGCAAATGCTTTGTCATCCGTAGTTTTGAAAGAGCTTTCATCCTTGATGGATGACCTGGAGAAGCAAGAGGATGTGAGGGTGGTATTGCTTCACGGAGAAGGAAGATTCTTCTCAGCAGGAGCAGATATCAAAGAGTTCACCACGGTGGAAACCGGGGAAGAATTTGCACAGCTGGCAAAGTTCGGCCAGGATCTTTTTGAACGAATGGAGAATTTCCCTAAACCGATCATTGCTGCCATCCATGGTGCCGCATTGGGCGGAGGACTGGAGCTTGCAATGGGCTGCCATATCCGGTTGGTAACGAAAACTGCTAAGCTTGGATTACCTGAATTGCAGTTAGGGTTAATTCCAGGGTTCGCTGGGACACAACGTTTACCTAAACTTGTCGGTTCTGCGAAAGCCTTTGAAATGCTGTTCACCAGCGATACCTTAACAGGGGAAGAAGCGGTTCAATGGGGCCTTGCAAATAAAGCCGTCGATGAAGAAGTTTTGATGGATGAAGCTTTGAAGATGGCGAAGAAGATTGCACAAAAAGGACCTATCTCTGTTGCTTCGGTAATCGAGCTGTCCCGTTATGGTAAACATGAAGAATTTTACCAAGGAGTGGAGAAAGAAGCTCAACTATTCGGTAAGGTCTTCACTTCAGAAGATGGTAAAGAAGGAATCACCGCGTTTATGGAAAAAAGAGCTCCCGAGTTCAAAGGGAAGTAATTTTTTTATAATATAAAATCTGAAAATTATTAATAAAAATAATGTTTAAACAGGAGGTACTTTGATGAATATTTTTGTTTTATTAAAAAGAACATTTGATACAGAGGAAAGACTGACGGTGTCAAATGGCAGCATAAATGAAGATGGTGCAGAATTCATTATCAACCCGTATGACGAGTATGCGGTGGAGGAAGCAATTCAAGTAAGAGACGCTCATGGCGGAGAAGTAACAGTCGTGACAGTGGGATCTGAAGAAGCAGAAAAAGAACTTCGCACTGCGCTGGCGATGGGGGCCGACAAAGCAGTCTTGATCAACACAGAAGACGATGTAGAAAATGGAGACCAATTCACTACAGCGAAAATCTTAGCAGAATTCTTAAAAGATAAAGATGCGGATTTGATTATCGGCGGTAACGTAGCAATCGACGGTGGTTCCGGACAAGTTGGACCACGTGTTGCGGAATTATTGGATATCCCTTACGTGACAACCATCACGAAGCTAGAAATCGAGGGCGGAAAAGCTACTATCGTACGCGATGTTGAAGGTGATTCTGAAGTTATTGAAACATCCCTTCCATTGCTTGTAACAGCACAACAAGGATTAAATGATCCACGTTATCCATCTCTTCCAGGGATCATGAAGGCAAAGAAAAAGCCTCTTGATGAACTAGAACTAGATGATCTAGACCTTGATGAGGATGTTGTAGAAGCAAAAACAAAAACCTTGGAAATCTACCTTCCACCGAAAAAAGAAGCAGGTCGCGTGCTTCAAGGTGAATTAGATGCACAAGTAAAAGAACTAGTTTCAGCATTAAGAAACGAAGCGAAAGTAATTTAATACGTCCTATAAACATTTAGGCGTTTGATTGAAGCAGATGTCATAGACTCGGCGGGAGGTTGCGCTTAGAGGAGACCCCGCAGGAGGCCTGAGGAGGCTCCACAAGAGCCCCGCGGAAAGCGAAGCCAGCTACGGAAATCAAAAGCGTCGTTTACGAGATATTTATAGATAGATATATGGACAGGAGGAGACAAACATGGCAAGAAAAGTATTAACATTAGCAGAAGTGCGTGATTCCGCATTGCGTAATGTATCATTTGAAGCAATTGCAGCAGGAAAAACAGTAGCAGAAGGTGGCGAAGTAGTCACTGTACTAGTTGGGGAAAGCGTAGGTTCTCTTGCACAAGAATTAATCTCTTACGGTGCAGACCGCGTCGTAACTGTAGAACACGCAAATTTGAAAGCGTACACATCTGACGGATACTCCCAAGCGTTAATGGCGGTTATCGACTCAGAAAAACCGGAAGGAATAATTTTTGGTCATACAGCATTAGGAAAAGATCTATCTCCTAAACTGGCGTCCAAACTGAATTCCGGATTGATCTCTGATGCAACAGAAGTAGAAGAAGTCGGTGGAAACCTAGTATTCACTAGACCAATCTACTCCGGTAAAGCATTCGAAAAGAAAATCGTAACAGACGGTGTTATTTTTGCGACTATTCGTCCGAACAATATCGCATCCCTAGATAAAGATGAAGCACGTTCAGGTGACGTATCTTCCCTAGATGTAGATGTGAAGGACCTTCGCACTATCATTAAAGAAGTGGTTCGCAAGGCAACCGAAGGAGTGGACCTTTCCGAGGCGAAAGTGGTTGTGGCTGGTGGCCGTGGAGTGAAATCCACAGAAGGTTTCGAACCATTAAAAGAATTGGCAGACGTACTTGGAGCAGCAGTAGGTGCTTCCCGTGGAGCGTGTGACGCAGACTATTGTGATTACTCCTTGCAAATCGGTCAAACAGGAAAAGTGGTGACACCTGATCTTTACATTGCATGCGGTATCTCCGGCGCCATCCAGCATCTTGCCGGTATGTCCAACTCCAAGGTGATCGTTGCGATCAATAAAGATCCGGAAGCAAATATTTTCAAAGTAGCTGACTATGGTATCGTCGGTGACCTGTTCGAAGTAGTACCAATGTTGACAGCTGAATTCAAAAAGCTGTTGGTGACGAACTAAGATTAAATCGAGAAACAGCCAGGCACTTGGATGCTTGGCTGTTTTGATGTGAAGGATTAGGGATAACCTAGCTGGTGATTGGAGCATAGGGCGAAGACTCCTGAGGGAGGTAGCGCTAGGTGGAGACCCCACAGCGAAGCGAGGAGGGCTCTCGTCAGCCCCTAGGAAAGCGAAGCCCAGTGCGGAAATCACCAGCGGAGTTTGAGGAATTCTAGCATGAAATAAAATGGCCGAAAACGGGTAAACCTATAACGAAGCAAAAAATTAGCAACGCTATATGGTAAATGCTATACTTTAGCTATAGTAATACTCTGAAAGATTTTCCATCTGTCAGAGCACACATTAACAGCATATATTGTTAACTGTGAGATAAAAGGCTTAGGAGGAATTTATTATGGCAATTACAAATGCAACTGACCAAAACTTTACACAAGAAACTAGCGAAGGTCTAGTTCTTGCAGATTTCTGGGCACCATGGTGCGGACCTTGTAAAATGATTGCTCCAGTTCTTGAAGAATTAGATCAAGACATGGGCGAAAAAGTTAAAATCGTAAAAGTGGATGTTGATGAGAACCAAGAAACTGCCGGGAAATTCGGCGTTATGAGCATCCCGACTTTACTTGTTATCAAAAACGGTGAAGTAGTAGACAAAGCAGTAGGTTACCAACCGAAAGAAGCTTTGGCTGAACTTTTAAACAAGCACGCTTAATACACTTTGAGGAAGCCCGGTCCTTTGACCGGGTTTTTTGCATGCTATAGGTTTGAATAGTACTCGGCTAATACTTATATCAATAAAATCTAGGATATATCAAAAAAAATACAAAATATCAGTAATTTTGAAGATATATCAATAATTCTGAAGATATATCAATAATTTTCAAGTTATATCAGTAATTTTCAGGATATATCAATAATTCTCAAGATATATCAGTAATTCACCACATCAATCTTCCACTTCGTTTTCCCTTGCTACTCCGAATCTACAAACATCCCCCAAGCTCTCAAATGGAACGTACGTACGAAACAAGGTATAATAGAAATATACGAAAAATCTTGGGTTGGGAGGAAGAATCATTGAATGAATCATTAAAAGAAAAGCTCGCCATTTTGCCTGACCAACCAGGATGCTATCTGATGAAAGATCGTCAAGGAACGATTATCTATGTCGGAAAGGCGAAGGTCCTGAAAAATCGAGTTCGCTCGTATTTTACTGGGAGCCATGATGGTAAGACGCTCCGACTTGTAAATGAAATTGTCAACTTTGAATATATTGTGACTTCATCCAATATTGAAGCACTGATACTTGAACTTAATCTTATAAAAAAACACAACCCTAAATACAATGTCATGCTAAAAGATGACAAGCGTTACCCCTTTATTAAAATTACTGCGGAAAAGCATCCGCGTCTTTTGATCACCAGAAAAGTTCAAAAGGATAAAGGGAAGTATTTTGGACCTTACCCGAATGTTCAAGCTGCTAATGAAACGAAAAAGTTGCTTGACCGGATCTATCCTCTCCGAAAGTGCATGACGCTTCCAGACAGGGTATGTCTTTACTATCACATGGGACAATGTCTTGCCCCTTGTGTGGAACATGTATCCGAGGAGACGAACAAGCAAATGGTCGATGGGATTGTCCGCTTTTTGAACGGTGGCTATAAGGAAGTCAAAACCGAGCTTACTGAAAAAATGATGAAAGCCTCAGAAAACCTGGAATTTGAACGGGCACAGGAATTCCGAGATCAAATCATCAATATTGAAGCGACAATGGAAAAGCAGAAAATGGAAATGAATGACTTCGTTGACCGGGATGTATTCGGATACGCTTATGACAAGGGGTGGATGTGCGTACAAGTCTTTTTCATCCGTCAGGGAAAATTGATCGAGCGTGATGTGTCCTTGTTTCCAATCTACAATGAGCCGGAAGAAGATTTCCTCACGTTCCTGGGTCAGTTTTACTCTAAGCAGAATCATTTTGTACCAAAAGAAGTCATGCTTCCAAGTCAAATAGACCTGCCGGTTGCGCAAGAGCTTTTACAAACAAACGTGCTTCAGCCGCAACGGGGAAAAAAGAAGCAGTTGGTGGATCTCGCCAATAAGAACGCAAAAGTTGCACTTGGAGAAAAATTCTCTTTAATTGAGCGGGATGAGGGCAGAACCATCAAAGCGGTCGAAAACCTCGGCGAAATCCTTGGCATCATGACACCGCACCGTATTGAAGCCTTTGATAACTCGAATATCCAAGGCACTGATCCGGTCTCAGCCATGGTCGTCTTTATTGATGGCAAGCCAGAGAAAAGAGAGTATCGCAAGTATAAGACCAAAAGTGTCCAAGGTCCTGATGACTATGAATCCATGAGAGAGGTAGTGCGAAGAAGATATACACGAGTTTTGAAAGAGTCATTACCACTCCCGGACCTGATTGTAATTGATGGTGCCAAAGGTCATATGAGTGCTGTAAGGGATGTCCTTGAAAATGAACTGGATTTATTCATTCCGATTGTCGGCCTTGCCAAAGACGACAAGCATAGAACAAGTAACCTCCTCGCTGGGGAGGATGCAATGATTGTTCCGCTCGAGAGAACAAGTCAGGAGTTCTATCTTCTTCAACGTATTCAGGATGAAGTCCATCGATTCGCCATTACCTTCCACCGGCAGATCAGAAGTAAAAGTGTGTTTCAATCCATACTTGATGAAATTACAGGGGTTGGGGCTACAAGGAAAAAGGTCCTCATGAAACACTTCGGTTCTGTCGCAAAGATGAAAGAGGCCACTGTGGAAGAAATACAGGCTGCGAAAATACCGAAGCCGATAGCTGAAGAAATTTTTAAAAAACTTCGTGAATAGGTGTTGTAACGGAATCTATTGTCTGTTATAATCACTATTAATTTCATAATGTACCACTTCAAATCGATGAAGTGATGATAGAGGTGCGAACTTCAAAAGTATGTAATCGGAGAAGAAAGAGCTTCCGGGATGATTACGGAAAGGGGAGGATCGCCGAAGTAAAAAAAAGTCTCTTTTTCTTTTTTTTACTGGTTCTGCGTTTAAGAAATGTAGGACTGTCAGGTTGTCTTTGTGCTGCCTGGAGAGCTATCTCACCGCGTGAACGGATTCTTTATTTGACCAATCACAGCAATGAGACATTAGCTCATTGCTGTTTTTTTATATCCTCAAAAAGCTGCTTTGGCTAAATGCGTACTGAGAGCTATCTAACATTATGATGAAATTACAAATTCTGTAAAAACTTAGCTATTGATTGGAGCACAGGGCGAAGACTCATGAGGGAGATAGCGCTAGGTGGAGACCCGCAGGCTTGCCGAGGAGGCTCCAGTGGCGTCCTTGGGAAAGCGAAGCCCGGATTGGAAATCAACAGCGGCGTTTAACAGAACTAACTAATGAAAAGGGAATGGTGCACATGTCAACGATTGTTGTACAGAAATTCGGAGGAACATCAGTAGGCTCGGTTGAACGAATTCAGCACGTTGCAAGTCGGGTCATCAGTGAAGTGGAAAACGGACATAAAGTAGTAGTAGTGGTTTCGGCTATGGGAAAAACAACAGATGAGCTGTTGACGTTAGCGAATGCTATCAACCCCCATCCTAGCAAGCGCGATATGGATATGCTTTTGACAACTGGTGAGCAAATCACCATCTCTTTACTTGCCATGGCCTTGCAGGTTAGAGGGCATGAAGCGGTTTCCCTAACAGGCTGGCAAGCGGGAATCCGTACAGAGCCGGTCCATGGAAACGCAAGGATTACGCATATTGAAACAGATCTTTTAAAAAGTCACTTAAATGCGGGGAAAATTGTCATTGTTGCAGGATTCCAAGGGATTACGGCCACAAATGAAATCACAACGCTTGGACGCGGTGGATCGGACACTACTGCGGTTGCATTGGCTGCGGCCCTAAACGCAGAGAAGTGTGACATTTATACAGATGTTACTGGTGTCTTCACCACAGACCCGCGGTTTGTAAAAGGAGCAAGAAAACTTGCTGCCATCGCATATGATGAAATGCTCGAACTGGCCAATCTAGGTGCAGGGGTTCTTCACCCCCGTGCGGTTGAATTTGCTAAAAATTATGGAGTGCAGCTGGTTGTGCGGTCCAGTATGGAAGAGGAAGAAGGAACGATCATTGAGGAGGAAGTATCCATGGAAAAAAATCTAGTTGTAAGAGGAATCGCATTTGAAGATCAAATCACCCGCATTACCGTTTGTAGCCTGCCTAATGAGCTACATACATTATCGACCATTTTTACGACTTTAGCTCAACATAGCTTGAACGTGGATATCATCATCCAAACAAGCATGGATAAAGATACTACAAATATCTCGTTCTCTGTTAAAACAGTAGACGTGAAAGATACAATTGAAGTGTTGGAGCAACACCAAAGCCGCTTAGGATTCACAGCCATCGAGCAGGAGAGCGGACTTGCGAAGGTATCCATCGTCGGTTCCGGAATGGTATCAAATCCAGGGGTGGCAGCAGAAATGTTCCAGGTCCTTGCAACAGAAGGCATCCATGTGAAAATGGTAAGTACTTCCGAAATCAAGGTTTCTACAGTAGTCGATGTTGCTGAAATGGTTCGTGCGGTAGAGGCGCTTCACGTGGCATTTAAGCTGGGAGAAGAGTCTGTTGAGAGAGTATTAAGCTAAAAGAATACTAGTTTTTATTTCGAAAGTGCCCTTTTCCTACTTGAGAGGGCGCTTTTTTTGCTTAAGTAGAGAGTGTGCGCGTGCAATGACCAACCGTTACAAGCCAAAGCAAGCAAAATACTTTCCGTTAATGAAAATACGAGCTGCTAAACAAATATATGAGCCGTTAAACAAAAATACGAGCTGTTACACAAATATATGAGCCGTTAAACAAAAATACGAGCTGTTACACAAATATATGAGCAGTTAAACAAAAAATACGAGCCGATCGACAAAAAACCGCAATATCCCCCTCCCGAGTCCCCCCTTCCCCCACAATAATTCCACCAAAAAAAGCCGACCACCCCAACAAAGGGCAATCGGCCATCACCTATCTCAAATTTAGTAAGCGGAAAATCTAACATCATTAGGTTGCCACCCGTAAGGTAGTCAAAAGCCATCCACCCAGAACCCACTGCATGTTCACTCTATGCATGGCTGTCCGCCAACCACCCTGGAGGCAGCAACGAACTCCATTACCTATCCCACTGTACTGTAATCGTAATCTCTTTTCGTTTTTTTTGTTCTTCAATCGCCTCTGCGGTTTTCCCTTTTTGGCGTTGGATCTGCTCAGCGAGGAAACCTGCTTCAAGTTGGAAGGTAGCGTCCTTGTTCAAATCAAGGCGGCGCGCAACCATCTCACCGCGTATGAGGTATTTTACTTCATATTTGCTCTGTTCGATCAGTTCAAGCTCGCCCCACCCAGCCTCTTTAAAGAACTGGACAATTTCCTCTTGGGTATCAATCGTGAACTTACGTGCAAGCTGTTTTCCAGCCCAGTAAATGAGCTGAATATGATCCTTTCCCAATAGGTCAGGCAGGAGCATGTCGCGGATCAATTCGTACCCGAAGATAGGGACTTGGATTTGTGTGTCGACCACTTGTTGTTGGTTGTTCGATTCTGTCATTTAGTTCCCCTCTTTCTCTACCTTTATTATATACCATCCAAGCCCTTAAATAAATGAAACGTATGGAGTATTTTATTCTACGAAAATATTTTTCTATTTTTCTGATAATTACAGTGGAGGATAGAGTTTTTCTAAAAGTTCAATTTTTGTTCGCGTTTTCTTGACGCTACACATATAGGGGAGTAAAATAAATATGTCACATATTTGTCGATAAATCTGCAAAGGCTTTCATTTTATTGAAAGTTTCAAAAATGAGATGGGGAGTTCCTTGATTTTCTACTATAATAGATAGTGAAAAGCAGAACTTACAAAACATCTAATCTATTTTCTTATTCGAAAAAGGGGGTTAAGTGATGGCAACTGAACGTGAATTTTTACTTCGTAGACTCCACTCGTTACTAGGAGTCATTCCTGTTGGTCTTTTCTTAGTTCAGCATTTGGTTATCAACCATTTTGCGACTAAAGGGCCAGAATCTTTTAACAAAGCGGCACACTTTATGGAGAGCTTGCCGTTTCGTTATGCGCTAGAAATTTTTGTAATCTTTCTTCCAATCCTATTCCACGCTATCTATGGCTTATATATTGCTTTTACAGCAAAAAACAATGTAAGCAAATATGGATTTGTTCGTAACTGGATGTTTATGCTTCAACGCTTTACAGGAATCGTTACATTAATTTTTATCGTATGGCATGTATGGGAAACGAGAATCGCAGCAGCACTTGGAGCGGACGTTAACTACAACATGATGGCAGACATCCTGTCCAGCCCGTTTATGTTCTGGTTCTACATTGTTGGTGTAATTGCAACGATCTTCCACTTTGCAAATGGCCTATGGTCTTTCTGTGTTAGCTGGGGAATCACTGTAACTCCTCGTTCTCAACTTATTGCAACCTACGTAACAATCGGGATTTTCTTTGCATTATCTTTCGTAGGTGTCCGTGCAATTCTAGCATTCGTCTAATCAGCAACTATTAAGGAGTGAGTTACATATGAGTAAAAAAGTTATCGTGGTCGGCGGTGGACTTGCGGGGTTGATGGCAACCATCAAAGTCGCTGAAGCCGGTGTGCCAGTTGATCTATTTTCATTAGTACCAGTTAAACGTTCTCACTCAGTTTGTGCCCAGGGTGGAATAAACGGGGCAGTTAACACTAAAGGAGAAGGGGATTCTCCTTGGGAACACTTTGACGATTCCGTATACGGGGGAGATTTCCTAGCGAATCAGCCTCCTGTAAAAGCGATGTGTGAAGCGGCACCAGGAATCATCCATCTATTGGACCGTATGGGAGTTATGTTCAACCGTACTCCTGAGGGATTACTAGACTTCCGTCGCTTTGGTGGGACACAGCATCACCGTACAGCATTTGCTGGTGCAACAACAGGTCAGCAGCTGTTATATGCGTTGGACGAGCAAGTTCGTCGACACGAAGTATCCGGTCTTGTAACAAAATATGAAGGCTGGGAGTTCTTGGGTTCTGTTATCGATGACGATGGCGTTTGCCGCGGAGTTGTCGCACAAAACCTTACAAGCATGGAGATCGTATCATTCCCTGCAGATGCTGTAATTATGGCAACCGGTGGACCTGGTATCATCTTCGGGAAATCCACAAACTCTGTTATCAATACAGGTTCTGCTGCTTCCATCGTGTATCAGCAAGGTGCTTATTATGCGAACGGTGAGTTCATCCAGATTCATCCGACAGCCATTCCTGGAGATGACAAGCTTCGTCTGATGAGTGAGTCGGCTCGTGGAGAAGGTGGACGTGTTTGGACTTACAAAGATGGTAAGCCTTGGTACTTCCTGGAGGAAAAATATCCTGCTTACGGTAACCTTGTGCCACGTGACATCGCGACACGTGAAATCTTCGATGTGTGTGTAAACCAGAAGCTTGGTGTTAACGGTGAAAACATGGTATACCTGGATCTTTCCCATAAGGATCCGAAAGAATTGGATATCAAACTTGGCGGTATCATTGAAATCTATGAAAAATTCATGGGTGACGATCCGCGTAAAGTACCAATGAAAATTTTCCCTGCTGTTCACTATTCCATGGGTGGAATCTGGGTAGATTATGACCAAATGACAAACATCCCTGGACTATTTGCTGCAGGTGAATGTGATTATTCCCAGCATGGTGCAAACCGTCTTGGAGCGAACTCCTTACTTTCTGCAATCTATGGTGGTATGGTAGCTGGTCCAAAAGCGGTAGAATACATGAACGGATTGGAGAAATCCACAGATTCCCTTTCTTCCTCCCTTTTCGATCGCTATGTAAAAGAAGAAGAAGCAAAGTGGAACAAGATCATGACAATGAATGGTACAGAGAATGCTTATGTGCTTCATAAAGAGCTTGGGGAGTGGATGACAGACAACGTAACAGTTGTACGTTACAACGACAAGCTGAAGCAAACGGATGAGAAAATCCAAGAGCTTCTTGAGCGCTATGATAATATCAACATCCACGATACAGCGAAATGGAGCAACCAAGGAGCGGCGTTCACTCGTCAGCTACAGCACATGCTTCAATTAGCACGTGTTATCACCATTGGTGCATACAATCGTAATGAGAGCCGTGGAGCTCATTATAAACCGGACTTCCCAGAGCGTAACGATGAGGAGTTCTTAAAAACAACAATGGCGAAATTCACAGGTCCTAAATCTGCCCCAGAGTTCCATTATGAAGAGGTAGATGTAAGCTTGATTCCGCCGCGTAAGCGTGACTACTCTAAGAAAAAAGGGGGTAAAGAATGATGGCTGAACAAACAAAAACTGTAACGTTTAAAGTGAAGCGTCAAGATGGTCCCGAGGGAACCCCTTATTATGAAACGTTTGAATTACCATACCGCCCGAACATGAACGTAATCTCTGCACTTATGGAAGTTCGTCGTAACCCTGTTAACAATGAAGGGAAAGAGACGACTCCTGTAAACTGGGATATGAACTGTTTGGAGGAAGTGTGTGGAGCGTGTTCCATGGTGATCAACGGCAAGCCGAGACAATCCTGTACGGCGCTTGTAGACCAATTGGAGCAACCGATCGTACTTGAGCCGATGAGCACATTCCCTGTGGTTCGTGACCTTCAAGTGGATAGAAGTCGCATGTTCGATTCCTTGAAAAAGGTTAAAGCATGGATTCCAATCGATGGTACCTACGATCTTGGACCTGGTCCTCGTATGCCGGAGAAAAAACGTCAATGGGCATATGAACTCTCCAAATGTATGACATGTGGAGTATGTTTGGAAGCTTGTCCTAATGTTAATAGCAAATCTGAGTTCATCGGTCCTGCACCGTTATCCCAAGTGCGTTTATTCAACGCCCATCCAACTGGGGAAATGAACAAATCCGAGCGTCTGGAAGCAATCATGGGTGACGGAGGCCTTGCAAACTGTGGTAACTCACAGAACTGTGTGCAGTCTTGCCCGAAAGGTATTCCTTTGACAACATCCATCGCTGCGCTTAACCGCGACACGACGGTTCAGATGTTCAGAAACTTCTTTGGTTCCGACCAAGGGTAATAAACAACCAACAGAACGCCTCTTTACTAAAAAGGGGCGTTTTTTACAAATGCGCATGTTAGAAAATTCAGAATGATTTAAACGACGGTTAATTTCCGTTCCAGGCGCTTCGTTTTTCTGCGGGCGGTCCGGGAGCCTCCTCGGCAAGCCTGAGGGGTCTCCTGTCCCTTCCTCTCGGGGAAAGCGAACACCTAAAACGAAAGGAAACAGGGAGTTAAAGCCAACATCAATATTTTTTAAAATAGGGAGGAATATAGATGAAAAAACCAGCTTATATAGAAGATCTTCAACAATGGATGAATGAGTTCTCATTCAGTCACGGAGTCAAAGTGAGATTTTCCGAGACGGATATGTTCGGGCATATGAACAATACAGTTCCGTTTGTTTATTTTGAAGAAGCTAGAATTGAATTTTTTAAGAGTCTGGGTTTTATGCAAGACTGGACACAGGAAGGAAGCAATACCATTCCAGTCGTAGCGGATTTACAATGTGATTTTCTAAAGCAGGTTTATTTTGGTGAGGAATTAGAGGTATGTGTAAAAGCGAATCAAGTAGGAACCTCTTCTGTCGATCTGCATTATCTTGGTAGAAAGAGTAATGGAGAGCCATGTTTTGTAGGAAGAGGACGCATGGTCCAGCTCAATAAACACACTGGAAAAGGGGAAGCATGGACTGAGGAGCAGAAAAATCTCTTTCTTTCTATAGAAACTTTGAAAAAATAATGAAAATACGTCTAAATACATGTAACTCCCGCCCTCCTTCTAACATATTATACCATGACTAAATATACACCCATCCGCTAGTTCAGCTCTGGCTAAGGCAAGGAGGGTTACAATTATTGAAGGAGAAAGAGTTTCAACCAAAGCCATTGCTTACCAAAAGAGAAAGAGAAGTATTTGAGCTGTTAGTTCAGGATAAGACAACCAAAGAGATTGCTGGTGAGTTGTTTATCAGTGAAAAGACAGTTCGGAACCACATTTCAAATGCTATGCAAAAGCTGGGAGTAAAGGGGCGTTCCCAAGCAGTTGTCGAGCTTCTTCGCATGGGAGAATTAGAGCTTTAACTTAACCTGCCGACTATCTTCTAACAAACCTGTTATGAATGGTAGTCGGTTATTTATTCTTGATTAAACCAAGTATTTCAATGTGGGTAAATATGTTTATAAGCCTTTACATCTTGCTTTTTATATGAAAACATAAGAAAATAAACATACTAGACACAATGAATACATGACATCTTATGTTCAGATAAGGCTGTTTTCGTAACTTTGTTGCTTTTCGTATTTATAAGTAACTCGTTTTACTCCTTACTGTCGTGCTCTTTTCTTGTTAAGAATGAGAATAGTTGCATGTGTAAATTAGAGTAGATTTACGGTAAAAAATTCCATTACTGACATTTTACGTGGGATAGCAACAATTCTTGAGAAGAGCTGAGATAAAAAGAAAAAGGGAAGAAAGAGGGTCGAGAATGACGAATCAGAATGAAGCAGTATTACAGGACCAACAATTAGTGGCTGATATAGAAAAATCATTAAGATACATAGCGACATTAGTAAAGCAAAAAGGTCGCGAAATTCTGAGCAATTACACGATCACACCTCCTCAATTCGTTGCGTTGCAATGGTTGCTTGAAGGTGGGGATATGACGATTGGTGAATTGTCCACGAAAATGTATTTGGCATGCAGTACGACTACAGATCTTGTAGACCGTATGGAAAAGAATGAACTTGTCCAGCGTGTAAAAGATCCGAACGACCGTCGTGTAGTGCGAATCCATCTGTTAGAAGAAGGAGAGCGCATCATTGCAGAAGTGGTAAAAAAACGTCAGGACTACTTGCAAAACATACTAAAGAACTATTCCAAAGATGAGATTTTCATGTTAGAAAAGTGTTTAGCACGTTTACATCTAGAAATGAAAGAATGAGGGATTTAGTTGCAAAGACCAATTGGAGTTATTGATTCTGGAGTAGGAGGCCTGACGGTTGCGAAAGAAATCATGCGTCAGTTGCCAAAAGAGCGCATCATTTATCTGGGGGATACGGCTCGTTGTCCCTATGGGCCAAGGCCTGTTGACGAGGTAAGGCTTTACACATGGGAAATGACCAGGTACCTGTTGACCCATGATATCAAGATGCTCGTTATCGCTTGTAACACCGCCACAGCTGTTATATTGGATGAGATAAGGGAACAATTGGACATTCCTGTTATAGGAGTTGTGGATCCTGGTGCCAGAACGGCGCTGAAGGTCACTTCAAATTATCAGGTAGGTGTCATCGGTACTGTCGGGACGATTAACAGTGGTGCCTATGCCGATGCCCTTAGATCTATCAACAATGAAGTGCATGTGGAAAGCTTGGCTTGCCCGAACTTCGTGCCGTTAGTCGAAAGCGGGGATTTCGAAGGCGAGCGGGCTAGAGGGATTGTTCAGGATACCCTACACCTTTTCAAGGGCTCAAAGATCGATACATTGATACTTGGATGTACCCATTATCCTTTATTGCGTTCTACAATCCAGGAAGTGATGGGGGAGGATATCCAGCTGATATGTTCGGGTGATGAAACGGCCCGTGAAGTCAGTACGATCCTCAATTTCAAAAAGCTTTTAAACAAAAGCCAATTAAAAGAACAGCACCAATTCTACACAACCGGCTCAAAGGAAATGTTTGAGAAAATAGCAAGCAAACTGTTCGAGCAGCCGATTGAAAATGTACAAACGATTGTACTGGATCCGATTGGGATCTAACAATCTACAAAGTATATGAGAGGCCACCCTATCCAATTTGGATAGAGTGGCTTTTTTGTGATTTATTCAGAAGGCTCTTTTCGTAAACTTGTTGCTTTTTCGTATGGATACAATAACCGTTATTTTCCTTACTGTCGTGCTCCTTTCCCTGCCGTTCTTAAGAAACTGCTTGCACCTTTTAGAGTATGAAAGCAGTAAAAAGTCCAATTGCAGACTTTTTATAAGGATATAGCAACAATCTTTGAGCAAAGAGCCATTCGGAACAAAAAAATAAAGCAATTTACAAATGGGACAAAACTTTTTACAGAGCTCGGTCTATTTTTTGGAAAGCTCGTATATATATTAGTACAAACCGTCTTAGGAGGGAAACCTATGTCTCATAAAAAAGTGAAAATGACCGCTGCTGCCGTGCTTGCTTCTTCTGTGCTTTTATCTGGATGTGGATTATTTGGAGGTGACGAGCAAGCAGGCTCCGAACAGGATATTCCGCAGGATGTTTCATATGTAGATGATGTAGCAAACGAAAATGGTACAGAAAATGATGTAACCGGGGAAGAAACGGATGGGGAAGAGGCTGCATCCGAAAATGTCCAAAGAGAATTATACTTAATTGATAGCAATGGATATGTTGTTTCGCAGACGATGGAGTTGCCAAAAACAAACGAAGTGGCGAAACAGGCATTGGAATACTTAGTTGCCGGTGGACCGGTGGATGCCATGCTGCCGAATGGGTTCCGTGCCGTTTTACCTGCTGGAACGGAAGTGGACGTGAACCTTAAGGAAGACGGCACCATCGTTGCTGATTTCAACAACGAATTCATGAGTTATGATGCTGCAGATGAAGAGAAAATTCTTCAAGCAATCACATGGACGCTCACACAATTCGAAAATGTGGATAAGGTCCAAATAATGGTGAATGGACATCTGCAAACAGTGATGCCTGTCAACAAAACCCCTATTGGGGAAGGTGTAAGCAGAGCCAATGGGATTAACTATGATACGGCCGAAGCCGTCGATCTAATGAGTTCCCGCGCCGTGACGCTATACTTTATGGCGGAAAGCAATGAAGGAGACCCATATTATGTTCCGGTCACAGCGAGACTGAGCTTAGATGGTAAAGATAAGTATGCTGCGATTGTGGAGGCCCTTATCAAAGGACCAGCGCATAATTCGGGCTTAACGAATGACTTGAGCAATGAAATTGCCCTCTTGGATGATCCGGTAATGGAAGATGGAAATCTAGTACTGAATTTTAATGAAGCGATCTTAGGTCTTGAGGGGCGTATAGTGTCCAAGTCAATTGTAGATTCCTTGGTACTCACTTTGACCGAGCAGACAGGTGTGGAGAGCATTGCCATCACGGTGGACGGGGAAGGCGATCTTATGGCGACAGATGGCACGAACATCTCTGAACCTGTGACACGTCCTGAAAAAGTGAACACGGGCAGGTTTTAAAGTGTAAAATTTGATATACTAATAATAGAACCGAGAAGAGGTGAGACACTGCCTCTTCTTTCTTTTTATTCTGTAATAGAAGTTATTGTTGAATTTAGCTTGTTTTATAGCTGTTGATTGTA
This sequence comes from Sutcliffiella sp. FSL R7-0096, assembly GCF_038595065.1. Taxonomy (NCBI): domain Bacteria; kingdom Bacillati; phylum Bacillota; class Bacilli; order Caryophanales; family Bacillaceae; genus Sutcliffiella; species Sutcliffiella sp. FSL R7-0096. Next base: position 3,455,070 of record NZ_CP152003.1, on the reverse strand, counting down.
GTATAGGGTGTAGACTCCTGAGGGTGGAAGCGGTAGACTTGAGATCCCTGAAGCGTTGTGAGGAGGCTCAAGCACCGCCCCGTGGAAAGCGAAGCCCGGTACGGAAATCAACAGCGAGGATAATAGAGCCTTCTTTTTTATAGGCACTTTTCTAAAAGATTGTTGCTATTCACTAATAAAAAGTCGGCAGTAGGACTATTTATTGCTTACGTATCTGTAAATATGCAAGTAGTAATTTAAATCCTATAGTGGAAAAGAGCACGACAGTAAGTAATATAACGGATGATTTGAATATACGAAAAGCAACAAAGTATACGAAAACAGCCTTTTTATATAATGGCGACAAAAGGAGTTTGTTAGAATGTCCAGATCAGATGGAAGAGAACAAAATCAAATTAGAACAGTTGAAGTTATCACCGATTACATCACCCATCCAGAAGGATCGGTTTTAATTTGTGTAGGAAATACAAAAGTAATTTGTTCAGCAACGATAGAAGACAGGGTGCCACCTTTTATGCGCGGTGGAGGAAAAGGATGGATTACAGCGGAATATTCCATGCTTCCAAGGGCAACAGAGAAAAGAACCATGCGGGAGTCCACAAAAGGCAAGGTCACCGGCAGAACAATGGAAATCCAACGTCTGATCGGTCGTGCGCTACGGTCGGTTGTGGAATTGGAGAAAATAGGTGAAAAGACGATTTGGATCGACTGTGATGTCATCCAAGCTGATGGTGGAACAAGAACGGCATCCATCACAGGTGCGTTTGTGGCGATGGTGCTAGCCTTTCAGAAACTAGTGGAAGCAAAAAAGATAGCTGATATACCAGTGACAGACTTTTTGGCGGCTACTTCAGTTGGAGTAATGGAAGACGGGGAGCCGCTGCTTGATTTGAATTACATAGAAGACTCCACTGCCCAAGTGGATATGAACGTCATCATGACGGGTTCCTTGGAACTTGTGGAATTGCAGGGAACTGGAGAAGAAGCAACATTTTCAAGAAAACAACTGAATGAATTGTTGGATCTGGCAGAAGAAGGGGTCCTCCATCTGGTGGAGGAACAAAAAAAGGCATTAGGAGCCTTGGCTGAGAGTATCAGTGAAAAAGGAAAAAGGAGAAAATCAAGATGACTGAGATTATCATTGCAACCAATAATCCTGGGAAAGTAAAAGATTTTAAAGTGATCTTGGAACCCAAGGGATTTATGGTTAAATCCCTTGCTGACTTCCCTCACGTCCCAGACGTGGAGGAAACGGGAACTACCTTTGAAGCAAATGCTTTACTAAAAGCGGAGGCGGTATCGGCACACCTAGGAAAAATAGTGCTTGCAGATGATTCCGGCCTTGAGGTGGATGCACTAAATGGAGAGCCTGGTGTGTATTCCGCTCGCTATGCGGGTATGGATAAAGATGATAGAAAAAACATCCTAAAGGTGCTCAAAAGAATGGAAGGAGTACCTGAAAAGAAGCGTACGGCTCGATTTGTATGTGTATTGGCAGTAGTCGATCCTGATGGGGAAAAGTTTACCGTTCGTGGCACGTGTGAAGGTACCATCGCTTTTGAACCTGTAGGGGATAACGGTTTTGGCTATGATCCGATTTTTTATGTGGAAGAGAAACAGAGGACGATGGCCCAACTTTCCAAAGAAGAAAAAAGTGAAATCAGTCACAGGGGAAATGCCATCAGTCAATTGACCAATCAGTGGGAGATGCTCTCCCGCAAAAACTAGGAGTGGAAGCATGAAAGTTTTAATTGTTAGTGACAATCATGGACAAGCAGAGGTACTTCGGCAAATAAAGGCCCGTCATCAAGGGGAAGTGGACCTTTTCATCCATTGTGGTGATTCTGAACTCCCATCGGCATGTGAAGAAATGAAAGGCTTTTATGGTGTAAGAGGAAACTGCGATTATGATGATGATTATCCTCAACAATTAACCAAGGAATTTTCCAACAACCGACTTTTTGCTACACATGGACATCTTTATCAAGTGAAATCTTCTTTGCTGCCATTAAAATATGCCGCAGAAGAAGAGGAAGCGAATATTGTTTGCTTCGGACATTCGCATATCGCAGGTGTCGAGTTTCTGGATGGAATCCTATTTATAAATCCGGGCAGCATAGAACTTCCCCGTATGACACGCAACAAGACCTATGCTATACTAGATACAAAAGACTCCACTTATTTTGTACATTACTATAATGAAAAGGGAGAAAAACTTTCTTCCCATACATTTGATAAGTGACAAGGGAGAGGTTAACCCTCTCTCTTTAATTGAATTAAAATTATTCGAGGAAAGTTTTCAAAAAGTGTTGACTTTAATTTATGTATCTCATATAATAAATCTTGTCGCTGATGATAATTAGTAAATATTTCTTATCGGGGAATACATTGCAAGTCTTTTATATTGTCCCAGTAGCTCAGTTGGATAGAGCAACGGCCTTCTAAGCCGTGTGTCGGGGGTTCGAATCCCTCCTGGGACGCCATTTTACCTAAAGAACACCATGTGCATTTTTATGAATACTCTTAAAAAGAGTGCTGATAAAAATGATTGCATGGTGTTTTTGCTTTTTCGATTAAAACATAACCATCCCCCCTATCACTTGTGCTCCCCTTAAAACACTGATAAACTTGTTTCAAATATTTCCACAATAAAAATAGGACGGCTACATACATATGAAAAAACCAAAAAAGATAGTTGAGTTTCCGAATCTTAAACAGAGGCTGTTGGAAAAAGCGATGCAAACCATGAAAGAGAAAAAGTTCTCGGAGGCATTGGAGCTTTTTGAACAGGCTCGAGAAAATGATTATGCCTATGCGGAAGTTGAACTTGGGATGGTTGTTTGCTTTATGGAACTCGGTCAACTGACAGAGGCAAAGAATCGTTGCAAGAAAATGTTGCGTGAGGATATCGGTGATTATTTTCATGTGCTTCAAATTTACATAACCATACTGATTCAATTAAAAGAGTATGCAGAAGTCAAATTGACAATAGAAGCAATCCTCGAAGAAGATAAATTGCCCGCTCAGTATGCACAAAATTTTTATCAGCTCTTGGAATTTGCCAGAAAAATGCTCCCTTCCGAAGAAACGGATCAGGTTGAGCCAGACTATGGTCAAGCAAACGACCAAGAAGATGAGGTTTTTTTGTTACATGAAGGGACAGTTCAAAAACAATATGAGTTGATCCAGATGTTTAAGCACCGTAATATTCGTCCACTCATCCCTGATATTCAAAAATATTTAGTAGATGAACTAAAGCATCCGGTCCTGAAAACGTTCTTGCTTCATATTCTTATAGAACAAGGCTGGGACAAGGAAACAGAAGTGCATAAGATGGGTCAACGGATCACCATCGTTCCAACAGATTTGATGAGCGGTGAAAATGATCCTTTCTTAAACAAGATCATCACCATACTGGAAGACAAAGTGGAAAGTGATAATCCAACACTTTTTGAAGGGTTAAAAGAAATGCTGGTACGTATTCATACTGTTCAATTTCCTTTCCCTTTCACTCCCGATAAACCAGAAGTATGGGCGGCTGGGCTGCATTGTGCGGGTGTGGAACTATTTAGTTTAGGTGTGGCAGATGAGGAACTGGCAGGGGAATATGATGTGTCTGCATTAGAAATGAAATCGGCAGTACGGGAGATCAATAAGCTTGAAGATTTTTCATATTTGCGATTATAAGGCTATGTGTTGAACTCGTCGTGGATTATGTTATAATGTAAGGGTTGTAAACTGTATATACGATATAGGTTCTTAGATTACCTCTTGTTTAAGGGGTGTTTAAGACTGTGTACTTGCAGCAAATTGTAGAAAACAACAACCACCATGTGTGGTTCATCAGAATGGATAGTGTCCGAAACATTATCTTTTTTGAAAATAGATGTTGGAGGGAAAATTATGTCTGCTAAATGGGAAAAGTTAGAAGGTAATCAAGGCGTATTAACGGTTGAAGTGGATGCTGACACTGTTAACAAAGGTCTTGACGCTGCATTCAAAAAAGTAGTAACTAAAGTAAACGTACCAGGTTTCCGTAAAGGGAAAATTCCTCGTGGAATGTTCGAACAACGTTTTGGTGTAGAATCCCTATACCAAGATGCTCTTGATATCATTCTTCCAACTGCATACTCTAACGCAGTTGTTGAAACTGGAATCGAGCCTGTTGATCAACCAGAAATCGACATCGAAACAATCGCTAAAAACGAAAAGCTTGTATTCACTGCTAAAGTTATCGTGAAGCCTGAAGTTAAACTTGGCGAATACAAAGGATTAGAAGTGGAGCGTTTAGACGCTAATGTTACTGACGAAGACGTGGAAGCTGACTTGAAAGGCCTTCAAGAGCGTCAAGCTGAGCTTGTTGTTAAAGAAGAAGGAACTGTAGAGAACGGCGATACAGTTGTTATGGACTTTGAAGGATTCGTTAACGGCGAAGCATTCGAAGGTGGAAAAGCGGAGAACTATTCTTTAGAAATCGGTTCTAATACGTTCATCCCAGGTTTCGAAGAGCAATTAGTAGGACTTGCAGCTGGAGCGGAGAAAGAAGTAGAAGTTTCTTTCCCTGAAGAATACCACGCTGAAGAGCTTGCTGGTAAGCCTGCAGTTTTCAAAGTGACTGTACACGAAATCAAAACAAAAGAACTTCCTGCACTTGACGATGAGTTCGCGAAAGATGTAGACGAAGAAGTTGAAACGCTTGAAGAGCTTAAAGCTAAAACAAAAGCTCGCCTTGAAGAAGCGAAGAAAACAGAAGCTGACAACCACCTTCGCGACACGCTAGTGGACAAAGCTGCTGCTAACGCAGAAGTGGAAGTTCCTGAAGCAATGGTTAAAACTGAAACAGACCGCATGGTTCGTGAATTCGAACAACGCCTTCAAATGCAAGGAATGAACATGGAGCTTTACTTCCAGTTCTCCGGTCAAGACGAAGAAGCTCTTCGCACTCAAATGAAAGAAGATGCAGAAAAGCGTGTGAAAATGAACCTTACGCTTGAAGCTATCTCCAAAGCTGAAAACATCGAAGTAACAGATGAAGAAGCAAACGAAGAAATCGAAAAAATGGCTGGCATGTACAACATGTCTGTTGACCAAATCAAGCAAGCATTAGGCAGCTTGGAAGGTCTTAAAGAAGATTTGAAAATCAGAAAAGCAATTGATTTCCTTGTAGAAAACAGCAAAGATGTTGCATAATAGAGTTTAAGAGACAAGGCGCGACTTGATCGTGCCTTGTTTTGTACCATCTAGACCTTTTTTAAAGTTCTTTAATGGATATTGATGACTTCAAAGAGTTTTACAGCTGTTGATTGGAGCGTAGGGCGTAGACTCCTCGAAAATGCTACGCATTTTCTTCATGGGATGTAAAGTTGTCGAAGCCCGGTGCGGAAATCAACAGGGGTGTTAAACAGATCATTTTTAAAAGTAAAGTTTTCCGCTTTTTCCATTCATCACTGTGTTAGTAAAATGAATTCATGGATACAATAGTACGGACCCAGCTTCTAAAATATCCATACATAACCAAAGTATTATTATTAGAAATGTTAGGCTAAAATGTGGTAAAATGCAGTACATAACTATTTTTTTAAAGTGATGAGTTTTTCTCATTTTTTAGGAAACCAGCCGATGGATGGGAAAAGAGAGAAATGATAAGGGGTGAAACAATTTGTTTAAATTTAATGACGAAAAAGGACAATTAAAGTGTTCTTTCTGTGGAAAGACACAAGATCAAGTTCGTAAACTTGTAGCAGGTCCAGGCGTATACATATGTGATGAATGTATTGAACTTTGTACGGAAATCGTAGAAGAAGAGTTGGGTACAGAGGAAGAAGTAGAATTCAAAGACGTTCCAAAACCAAAAGAAATTCGCGATATTTTAGACGAATATGTTATTGGTCAGGAGTCTGCGAAGAAATCTTTATCTGTAGCGGTATATAACCACTACAAGCGAATTAACTCCAACAGTAAGATTGATGATGTAGAACTTGCAAAGAGTAATATAGCTATGATCGGACCAACTGGTAGCGGTAAAACTCTCCTTGCTCAAACACTTGCAAGAATTCTGAATGTGCCGTTCGCCATTGCGGATGCTACTTCCTTAACAGAAGCTGGTTATGTTGGGGAAGATGTTGAAAACATTCTTTTAAAGCTGATCCAAGCTGCTGATTATGATGTGGAAAAAGCCGAAAAAGGAATCATCTACATCGATGAAATTGATAAAGTAGCTCGTAAATCTGAAAATCCGTCCATCACTCGTGATGTGTCTGGGGAAGGTGTACAGCAGGCGCTATTGAAGATTCTTGAAGGTACTGTTGCAAGCGTTCCTCCTCAAGGTGGTCGTAAGCACCCACATCAAGAATTTATTCAAATCGATACGACGAACATCCTATTTATTTGCGGTGGTGCATTTGATGGGATCGAACAAATCATCAAACGCCGTCTAGGTAAGAAAGTTATCGGCTTCGGCACTGCTGAAACAAAAGCGGATGACTTGGAGCAAAAAGAATTGCTTGGAAAAGTATTGCCGGAAGATTTACTTCGTTTCGGTTTGATTCCAGAATTCATCGGGCGTCTTCCTGTTACAGCAAGCTTAATGCCGCTTGATGAGGATGCTTTAATTGAAATCCTTACAAAGCCTAAAAATGCACTTGTGAAACAATATCAAAAGATGCTTGATCTTGATAATGTGGAACTTGAGTTTGAAGAAGGCGCATTATCCGAGATTGCGAAAAAAGCGATCGAAAGAAAAACTGGTGCACGTGGATTACGATCTATCATTGAGGGACTTATGCTTGATGTTATGTATGAGCTTCCTTCTCGTGAGGATATCAAGAAATGTGTGATAACTGCTGAAACAGTTGCGGATAATGTTGCACCGAAATTAATTTTAGACGATGGGTCTGAGTTGAAAGAAGACGAAAAGACTTCAGCATAATATGAACGACAAAGAGCACTTTCCTTTAAGGGAGAGTGCTCTTTTGAGTTTGGTTGTTCGTTTAAATATCAATCCTTTAATTGAAGATGGCATATTTGATGTAGGACAGCAATTTCCAGTAATGAAATGGGACACTCTTCCGGAGATTTAACGATATAGGTTGGTCTTGGAAATGATTTTACCCTAGTGATTTCAGTTAGTAAAATCCCTTCTTCTTTTATGTACGTAGTACCGTCCAGAATGTTTTTTTCAAGAATGAATTTTCGTTCGTTTCTTTTGTAAATAAACCGTCCGTGGGTTTTGATTTTAGTAACATCTTGAAAGAAATAGGTTTCTTCTCCTCCCGGGCTTGTAGTATAGTGAACATCCCATTTTGGTTTAAAGAGGTTCTCTTTAAATGTACGCTCCTCTACTTTGATCGCTTCTCCAATATGTGAAACTCCAATCAAATCTTTTTTTTCGAAAAAAGCTTGTACACCTTCTGAGAGGATCGGGATTGGCAACTTTGACATAATTTCTACCCACTTTTTTCTGTATGTACGGTTAAAAGATGCGACTTGGTGTCCAGTTGAGTCCAGGATTGGTATTGGTTTAGAAGAATGTGTTAGTAGTGGGAGGGTGAAAGTTGGCTCTGTCATAGGTTTTCGCCTCCTTTTATATTATTACGAAGAGATACCAGAACAAGTTTCATATTTCTTATTTTCAGAAAACGTGTTATACCCTCCAATCTTTTCGTGTGGAGCCTATTTTAACCAAATATTTTTTATTGGATTATTCCCCCTTCCCGCGGAGATACTACCATATAATCACATCAAGAATGCAGGAGGGTTTCTATGTCTTTTACAGGTATAGCACTGTTCATACAGCTTTTCTTCGGGGTCATCATCGGGCTTTATTTCTGGAACTTGCTCAAGAACCAACGGACGCAAAAAGTGACGATTGATAAAGAATCAAAAAAGGAAATGGAACAACTGAGAAAAATGAGAAGTATTTCATTGTCTGAACCACTTGCGGAAAAAGTTAGGCCCACAAGCTTCAAAGAGATTGTCGGGCAAGAGGATGGTATTAAGGCATTAAAAGCTGCCATTTGTGGACCAAACCCCCAGCATGTCATCATCTATGGGCCGCCGGGAGTTGGGAAAACCGCAGCAGCAAGGCTCGTTCTTGAAGAAGCAAAAAAGAATCCAAAATCTCCATTCAGGGGCTCTGCTGTTTTTATTGAATTGGATGCTACCACTGCACGATTTGATGAGAGAGGCATCGCGGATCCATTAATTGGTTCGGTACATGATCCAATCTATCAAGGTGCAGGAGCGATGGGGCAGGCGGGGATTCCCCAACCTAAGCAGGGAGCTGTAACACATGCGCATGGAGGGATGCTCTTCATTGATGAAATCGGGGAACTTCACTCCATCCAAATGAACAAATTACTTAAAGTGTTGGAAGACCGGAAAGTGTACTTAGATAGCGCGTACTACAGCGAAGAAAATAACCAAATCCCTACACATATCCATGATATTTTCCAGAATGGCCTTCCTGCTGATTTCCGCCTTGTCGGAGCGACAACAAGAACACCAAATGAAATCCCACCGGCAATCAGATCAAGGTGCATGGAGGTTTTCTTCCGGGAGCTTGATCAGGAAGAGCTGGAATCAGTCGCAAGGAATGCAGCTTCGAAGATCAATATGATGGTCGAAGAAGAAGGAATAAGCCTGCTTGCGTCCTATACCAGGAACGGGCGAGAAGTGGTAAATATGATGCAAATTGCATGTGGACTGGCCATCACCGAAGACCGGGATACAGTTAAGGTGGCAGACATCGAATGGGTGATCCACTCTAGTCAATTGGCGCCAAAATATGAGAACAAAATCAAAGAGGCCGCGCAACCAGGACTTGTTAATGGTCTTGCTGTATTTGGACCAAACTCCGGAGCTCTGCTTGAAATAGAGGTGACAGCGATTCCGACAGAAGAGAAAAAAGGAACGGTGAACATCACGGGAATCGTGGAAGAGGAAAGCATGGGCAATCAAGGAGGAAAGTCTATCCGCAGAAAGAGTATGGCTAAAGGGTCTGTGGAAAACGTTATCACTGTTTTAAGAAAACTCGGAGTGCCTGCAGCTGATTACGATATACATGTCAATTTTCCTGGTGGGATCCCAATTGATGGGCCTTCAGCTGGAATAGCGATGGCAACGGGCATCTACTCTGCCATTTTCAAAATACCAGTATGTAATCTAGTGGCCATGACAGGGGAAATCAGTATACATGGAACTGTTAAGCCAATCGGTGGTGTGATTCCGAAAATTAAGGCTGCCAAACAGGCCGGAGCGGAAAGGGTCATCATTCCGGCAGATAATATGCAGTCGATTATTAAGGAAATCGACGGGATTGAGGTCATTCCGGTAAAAGAGTTCCAAGAGGTATTGGATTTGGCATTAGTGAGAGAAAAAATCTCTGAAACGAGCTTTGATACAATCCTTCAGGCTCCGATCAGTATTCCTAAAACAGAATCCATGTAAAGGATAGGCAGGCCTTGTATGGTCTGCCTGTTTACATATTGTGAAAGCTTACTCATTGCACTTGCCACGTGAAAAAGGTAAAATTTTTACTACCGGTTTCTTTATTAATAGCTCTTTTCTCAAGGCTCTTTTCTCAAAGATTGTTGCTATTCACTAGTAAAAAGTCGGCAATTGGACTTTTTACAGCTGGGTAGTCTCAATATGCATGAAATATAATTAGTGTTCCAGCGAAAAGAGCACGACAGTAAGTAATATTACGAATGGTTTAAAAATACGTATTAGCAACAAAGTTTACGAAAACAGCATTTCTCTAAGATTGTTGCTATTCACGAGTAAAAAGTCGGCAATTGGACTTTTTACTGCATACCAACTCTAGATATGCACATAAAATATTTTGTCGTGCAGGGAAAAGAGCACGACCAAAAAGTAGATAACGGTTGGTTCAAAAGTGCGTAAAAGAAACAAAGTTTACGAAAAGAGCCTTATTAATCGAGGCAAATTTGTAAAAGATAATAGAACAAAACTCTTTTACAATCCAAACTGTCTCTTTGATTAGACAGGGCTATTTAATTAGGATAGAATTGAACAAAGATACACAAAGGAAGAGCGTACGGGGGTGTTACCATGGCAACAAATAAGGAATATCATGTTCCATTATTGCCGTTAAGAGGACTAATGGTCTTTCCGACAATGGTTTTACATTTAGATGTCGGAAGGGAAAAGTCGATAGAAGCGTTAGAACAAGCGATGCTTGGAGACGATATTGTCGTTCTTTCTACCCAAAAGGAAGTGGGAACGGACAATCCAACAAAGGATGACCTATATGAATGGGGTACTTTGACAAAGGTAAAACAAATGTTAAAGCTTCCAAATGGAACGGTCCGTGTTTTGGTGGAAGGGCTAGAGCGTGCGAAAATAGAAGAGTTCATCGAAAAGGATACGCACTGGGAAGCCAAACTTCTGACGTATCCGGATACCGAAGTGAAAGATCCGGAAGACGAAGCGTTGATGAGAACATTGCTGGACTATTTTCATACATATACAAAGCTGTCCAAAAAGACGACGATTGAGACGTATCATACGGTATCTGATATAACAGAGCCTGGCCGTATGGCGGATATCATCACCTCTCATTTGCCTGTCAACATGAAGGAAAAGCAGGACATCTTGGAAACAAGGGATGTCAAAGAGCGTCTGAACAAGGTTATCAAGCATGTAAATAATGAAAAAGAAGTGCTTCAGCTGGAAAAGAAAATTGGGTTGCGTGTGAAGCGTTCCATGGAACGCACACAAAAGGAATACTACCTTCGCGAGCAGATGAAAGCGATTCAGAAGGAGCTTGGGGATAAAGAAGGAAAAGGTGGAGAAATCCAAGACCTCAAGGAGAAATTGGAAAGTATCGGAATGCCGGAAAATGTGAAGAAAATTGCATTGAAAGAAATCGACCGCTATGAGAAAATTCCATCCAGTTCCGCAGAAAGCTCTGTTATCCGCAACTATATTGACTGGCTATTGAACCTTCCGTGGACGGAAGCGACAGAAGACCAGCTTAATATCATCCGCGCAGAAGAGATTCTGAATGAAGACCACTTCGGATTGGAAAAGGTCAAAGAACGTGTACTTGAATATCTGGCAGTACAGCAGCTGACGAAATCCCTCAAAGGACCGATCCTCTGTCTGGCAGGACCTCCAGGAGTGGGGAAAACCTCCCTTGCACGTTCCATCGCAAAGTCCCTGGACCGAAAATTTGTCCGTGTATCCTTAGGCGGGGTGAGGGACGAATCAGAAATCCGCGGTCACCGCAGAACCTATGTAGGGGCGATGCCTGGTCGTATCATCCAAGGGATGAAAAAAGCGGGAACCATCAATCCGGTCTTTCTTTTAGATGAAATAGATAAGATGTCTAATGATTTCAGGGGAGATCCTTCTTCTGCACTTTTGGAAGTACTGGACCCTGAACAGAACTTCAATTTCAGTGATCACTATATTGAAGAGCCATATGACCTATCAAATGTTATGTTCATCGCAACGGCGAACAACTTAGCCACAATCCCTGGACCGTTACGTGATCGCATGGAAATCATCACGATTGCCGGTTACACAGAGATTGAGAAATTGAATATTGGAAAAGACCACTTGCTTCCGCGCCAAGCGAAGGAGCACGGTCTTCAGAAGAACTTGCTGCAAATCAGGGACGAAGCGTTAATGTCCATCATCCGCTACCATACTCGTGAAGCAGGTGTACGTAGTTTGGAAAGGCAGCTTGCCTCCATTTGCAGAAAAGCTGCAAAGATCATCGTTTCCGGTGAGAAAAAGCGTGTGGTTATTACCGACAAGAATCTGGCGGAATTCCTTGGCAAGCCTAAGTTTCGATACGGACAGGCCGAGGTGGAAGACCAAGTTGGGGTGGCAACAGGCCTTGCATATACAACGGTGGGAGGAGATACACTGTCCATTGAAGTATCCTTATCCCCTGGTAAAGGGAAACTGATGTTGACCGGTAAGCTTGGAGACGTCATGAAAGAGTCTGCCCATGCGGCATTCAGCTTCATCCGTTCACGGGCGAACGAGTTGAATATTGATCCTGATTTTAACGAGAAGAATGATATCCATATACATGTCCCAGAAGGTGCCGTTCCAAAAGACGGACCATCAGCAGGTATTACGATGGCAACCGCACTCATTTCAGCGCTTACCGGTAGACCGGTAAGACGAGATGTTGGCATGACAGGGGAAATCACCTTAAGAGGACGTGTATTGCCGATTGGCGGATTGAAGGAGAAATCCTTAAGCGCTCACCGTGCAGGCCTGAAAAAGGTTATACTACCTAAAGAGAACGAAAAAGATTTGGATGATATTCCAGAAAGTGTGCGAGAAGATTTAACGTTTGTTTTAGTATCACATTTAGATCAAGTGTTAGAACACGCATTAGCAGGAGAGAAAAAATGAAAGTAACACAAGCAGAAATAGTAATCAGTGCCGTTAAACCAGAACAATATCCAAGTGAACTATTACCGGAATTCGCCTTGGCGGGCCGCTCAAACGTAGGGAAATCATCTTTCATCAACAAGATGATCAACCGTAAGAACCTTGCTAGAACATCCTCGAAGCCAGGAAAAACACAAACATTGAACTTTTATCTGATCAATGAAATGTTGCATTTCGTCGATGTACCTGGATATGGTTTTGCCAAGGTTCCAAAATCCGAGCGCGATGCTTGGGGCAGAATGATGGAAACGTATTTGACAAGCAGAGAACAGCTCCGTGCAGTCCTGCAAATTGTCGACCTCCGCCATCCGCCATCCAAGGATGACGTCACCATGTACGAATACCTGAAGCATTACGAGCTTCCAGTCGTCGTCATCGCCACCAAAGCGGACAAGATTCCAAAAGGAAAGTGGCAAAAGCACTTGAAGGTAATAAGAGAAACACTCGGAATGGAAAAAGAAGACGAATTGATTCTCTTTTCCTCTGAAACAGGACAAGGGAAAGATGAAGTCTGGGGAATGCTGCAAAAAAGAATGAAGTAAAACCGAAACTGCGAATCAGAGAAAGAAATACTCTGACCGCAGTTTTTTGGTTTAAAGTCAGGAGCCAAATAGATGGAAAAGTTATTTTATCAAGACCCATACATACAATCATTTACCACAACCCTAACTGCACAAGCACAAAGCGAATCCGGAAAATGGTACGCTATCTTAGAACAAACCGCATTTTATCCAGAAGGCGGTGGGCAACCATACGACACGGGAAAACTGAATGATCATAAGGTCATCGAGGTGCAAGAAGTCAATGGAGAAATCAGACATTACCTAGATCGGCGGCTTTCAGAGACAACAAAGAAAATACAAGGGAACATCGATTGGGAAAGACGGTATGATCATATGCAGCAACACGCAGGACAGCACCTTTTATCTGCTGCATTTGAAGAACTATTTTCATACAAAACCAAAAGTTTTCACCTGGGAAAAACAGTGTCCACCATCGATCTTGACACTACTGTGTTAACGGAACAGGAAGTACTTGAGGCTGAGGCACTCGTTAATAAAATAATCCTTGAAAACCGCAAGATAGAGGCCAAGTGGATTACAAAGGAAGAACTCTCCGCCTATCCACTAAGAAAAGAGGTGTCAGTATCGGATAATATCCGCCTCGTCATCATCCCGGAATTCGACTATAACGGGTGTGGGGGAACACACCCACATTCAACTGGTGGAGTAGCATCTCTTAAAATTCTTGACCTGGAAAAACAAAAGAACATGATTAGAGTCTCCTTTGTTGCTGGCCATCGTGTGTTAACAAACCTTCATGAAAAACAACAGGTCGTTTCGGAATTATCCGCTTTACTAAATGCACCACAGAATGGAATGGCAGAAGCGGTTTCAAGATTGTTGGGGCAAAGTAAAGAACAGTCTAAAGAGTTAAAAGAACTAAAAGAAAAGCTTCTAGATTACGAGGCAGCTACACTTTCTTCTCAAGCGGAAGTAGTTTCAGGTCGGATAATAATAAAGTCTGTGCTACAAAATAAGGAAATGACAGAACTCCAGAGTATGGCGCGAAAATTAGTTTCTTCTAGGGATGACATCAACGTGTTCCTTGTGGCTGAAAATGCAGGCAAGCTACAATTTGTTGGAGCTAGAGGAAGCAAAACTAATCTCGATATGAAGTTCATCGCCAAAGAAGTATTTGCTTTCATAAATGGAAAGGGAGGCGGTAGAGAAAACTTCGTCCAAGGTGGGGGAGAAACAACGCATACAGGGGCAGAAGTGATAGAAAGAATAATGCTTATCTTATCGAACGAGTAAAAATTAAAATAGATTTTATAGCTTACATGAGATAAAAGCTATGGAATCTATTTTTTTGTTTTTAAAAAGCAAGAAAAATTTCGAAAAATATGTTTATTAAAGTGAAGCATTAGGGAATAGGATGTACAAGGAGTATTTCCAAGCATACATACGATACATAGGTAGTCAGGTCTTCTGAAGTTAGAATTTACAGAATTATTAGCAAAAATGAAATTTAAGCTCATTTGTGGTAGTTTTCCGTAATTGTTAACATAAAAGGGAGACGAAAAAAAGGACACTAAGGGGGATTATGGAAATTGAAAAAAAGGGTATTGTTAGCCACGTTATTTTTGTTGTCTACGATTCTAGCAGCTTGCGGCGGAAAAGTAACAACAAGTGAAGGGTATGAACTAGTAGAGGAAGGGAAATTCAAGTTTGCTTCTTCAGGAGAATTTGCACCATTTAGTGTAACGGATGGAAATGGGGAAATGACCGGTTTTGATATTGAAGTCGGAGAAGCCATTGCTGCTGAGCTAGGTCTTGAACCAGATCAGGAGAAGTACACATTTGCGAGTATTGTTGAAGGAGTAAAAAGCGGACGTTTCGATGCCGCAGTTGCAAGTCACACCATTACAGAAGAAAGATTAAAGGAAGTGGATTTCTCCACACCTTATTACTATTCCGGTGCACAGATTTTTGTAAGACCTGACAGCGACATCCAAACTTTAGATGACCTAGAAGGGAAAGAAATTGCGGTTTCCAGAGGGTCTACATATGCAGACCTTGTCAGTGATATCTCTGACAACATTCAAAACTACGATAGCGATGTCGTAGCGTTGGAAGCATTGAATAATGGCCGTCATGATGCAGTGGTAACGGACTTTGTAACTGGCCGTGAAGCAATTGGCGCAGGCATGGAGTTAGAAGGACGTGAACTTCTGGATCGCAGTGAACAGGCAGTTGGAGTCGCAAAAGGTAACGAAGCACTCCTTGAAGCCATCAATGACGCATTGGAAACATTACGTGAGAACGGCAAGCTGAAAGAAATAAGTGAAAAGTACTTTGGAGAAGACATCACTTCAGACCCGGATGAGCAAGAATAACAAGCTGTTTAAAAGCGGCTGACCATAAATCCAGTTCGAAAATGTGTGGTGTTCATTCACCACACATTTTTTATCAAAAAGAATTTTCTTGATCACATAAAACCTTTATGCTGTTGATTGAAGTGTAGGGCGTAGACTCCTTTGGGAGGATAGCGATATTCTTGAGACCCGCAGTGCGCAGCCCGAGGAGGCAAAAGGTCGCCCTCTGGGTAAGCGAAGCCGGGTGCGCCAATCAACAGCGGTGTTCAACAGAGCCTAAAAATAAGGAGAGTGAAAGCGGTATGCCCAGTTTTTTGCACTTTTTTGAAGTATTCTTAAATACATACGACATGTTTTTCCGAGGGATGATCAGAACCCTCCAAATAACGGCAGTATCCATTGCCATCGCACTTCTAATCGGGTTATTTTTCGCTTTCTTGAAAATTTCCAAAATAAAAGTTCTCGAATGGATTGCAAATACTTACATCTTTCTAATTCGCGGTACACCACTTATCGTGCAAATCTTTGTATTCTACTTTGGATTAGTAACATTGGGAATCTCCCAATTCTGGTCCGTCACACTAGCACTGGCGTTCCATAACGGAGCCTATATCGCGGAGATCTTCAGAGGAAGCATACAGTCGATAGACAAAGGACAGATGGAAGCAGGAAGGTCATTAGGAATGACCGGAAACCTGACAATGAGAAGAATAATCTTGCCACAGGCGTTCAGAAGGGCATTACCCCCACTTGGTAACCAGTTCATCATCTGTTTGAAGGATTCATCCCTTGCTGCATTCATCGGCTACTACGAGTTGTTCAATGTCGCACAAACCCAGGGAGCCAACTCATACGATGTTATGACATATCTATTGGTCGTGTCTGTTTACTATCTAATCCTAGTCGGATTGATTGGAATCGTTGTAAATCTATTGGAACGCAAATTCTCAGCAAGTGAAAGATAGGAGGTAGAACATGAGTAATAAAATTGAAGTAAAGGACTTGAATAAATCTTTCGGCAGTCTGCATGTTTTGAAAGACATTTCCTTGACTGTGAAAAATAAAGAAGTGGTCTGCCTTATCGGTGCAAGTGGATCTGGTAAAAGTACCATTTTACGCTGCTTGAATTTCCTGGAAATGAAAGATAGCGGTTCTGTTGTCATTGATGGGAAAGAAGTGGATGTAAAGAAGGATAACCTGAATAAGGTCCGTCAAAAAGTGGGGATGGTGTTTCAACATTTCCACCTATTCCCCCACAAAACGGTAGTGGAAAATGTAATGGAGGCTCCGGTACAAGTGGAAGGTCTGAAAAAGGCAGAAGCGAAAAAAAGAGCATCGGATCTTTTAGCGAAGGTTGGGCTTTCAGATAAGGAAAATGTCTATCCTGAAAAGCTTTCCGGCGGACAAAAACAACGAGTCGCCATTGCAAGAGCCCTTGCCATGAGGCCGGAGGTGATGCTCTTTGATGAGCCAACATCCGCCCTTGATCCCGAACTAGTAGGGGAAGTACTTAAAACCATGAAAGAACTCGCCGAAGAAGGAATGACCATGGTGGTTGTTACCCATGAGATGGGATTCGCCCAAGAAGTTGCCGACCGGGTCATCTACATGCACGACGGCAAAATCGTCGAAGAAGGCCCCCCACAGGACCTCTTCAACAACCCAAAAAACCAACGAACAAGAGATTTCTTAGAGGCTGTACTGTAACCAGTAAACAAATAAGTAATGCAAATCTCCCCTGTTTTCTGGAGTGCAAGGTGTGAGACTCCTGAGGGAGATAGCGGTAGCTTGAGACCCCGGAACGAAGTGAGGAGGCTCAAGCACCGCCCCTAGGAAAGCGAACACCTGGAACGCAAGAAAACAGGGAGTTAAATGGTAAATCATAGGTTTACAAACAAAAAGACCTACAACAACGGAATAGCACCCATTGTTAGTAGGTCTTCTCTTATTTCTTCTTAAAAACAAAGAACGCACCAATCAAAATCAACAAAACCGGCCAAAAAGTATGTAAACTTGCAACACCAGTTTCCACAACACCGAGCATCTCCATAAACGAGTCATAGAATAGAAAGAAACTTGCAAGAATGCATAGCAGCACTCCTTCAAACATACCACCTTTTGTCTTCTGGGAGCGGAGTATAAAGCCGACACCAATAATTAAAATGAAGACAGCGAAATGATCGGGCCAGGCATCCACTGTATCTTTTAGTTGAAAATGCAACCCAATCCCCACAAGTATGAAACCAGGCAGTATGTTGGGGTAATCATTCTGTTTATATGCTTGTAACAATAATGCAACTCCTGTAATAGCGAGGAGAGTAGACCATGAATACATTCCTTCCCATAATACAATGTTTAATTGTTGTAACAGGAAATATAGACCAAAAAACAATAAAAGTAAACCTGGTAGAAAGCTATTCTTCTTCATATTTTCCTCCCTGAGATCGAGGCTGAAACCTTGATTCTGCAATGAATTTCTGTTAATGTACAAGTTGGTGAATAAAAGAATTGTAATGTTTGTAATATATAACTAAGAAAGTGTAAGTATTTCGTTGTTTTTTTCTATGTAAGCGATGTACATTTCGTTTCAAATTGGAAACTATTTGTTCACATTTTAACAAATGTATCCGGTGTTAGTCATGTTATAATTTTAGTAGATGATATTATTTTTTCTGGGGGTGTACGAACAAGTGCATATCATAGTAGTCGGTGTTAATTATAAAACGGCCCCTGTTGAAATACGTGAAAAATTAACTTTTAATCCAGCTGATTTGAACAAGGCGATGGTCGCTCTTAAGGACCGTAAGTCCATATTGGAGAATGTCATCGTTTCTACCTGCAATCGTACGGAAGTCTATGCAGTAGTCGATCAGTTGCATACTGGACGTTATTATATTAAAGCTTTCCTTGCAGACTGGTTCGGTTTGGACAAGGAAGAGTTTTCTCCTTACTTGAACATCTATGAAAATGACGGAGCGATTGAGCATTTATATCGTGTTTCCTGTGGGTTGGATAGCATGGTGCTTGGAGAGACACAGATCTTGGGTCAAATCCGTACAAGCTTCCTATCCGCACAAGAACATCAAACGGTCGGAACCATTTTCAATCAATTATTCAAACAAGCTATCACGGTGGCAAAGCGTGCACATTCCGAAACCGAGATTGGATCAAATGCCGTTTCTGTTAGTTATGCAGCTGTGGAGCTGGCGAAAAAGATATTCGGGGATTTAACGAACAAACATGTTTTAATTTTAGGCGCAGGAAAAATGGGAGAACTCGCCGTCCAGAATCTTCACAGCAACGGGGTAAAAAAGGTTACGGTCATTAACCGTACCATGGAAAAAGCGACAAGTTTGGCGAATCGTTTTGCAGGTCAGGCAAAATCGATGCAGGAGCTATCCTGTGCGTTGGTAGAAGCGGATATTCTTATCTCTTCTACCGGAGCCAAAGATTATGTAGTGACTAAAGACGATATGACCTATGTGGAGCGTATGAGGAAAGGGCGTCCACTTTTCATGGTGGATATCGCGGTTCCAAGGGATTTGGATCCTGATTTGGATAAGCTGGAAAGTGTCTTCTTATACGATATTGATGATCTCGAAGGAATCGTCAATGCCAACTTGGCTGAACGCAAGAAAGCGGCAGAAGAGATTGAACTGTTCATTGAAGAGGAAATTGTAGAGTTCAAACATTGGCTAAACACTCTGGGTGTAGTGCCGGTCATTTCTGCTCTGCGTCAAAAAGCGCTGGATATCCAATCTGAAACAATGCAAAGTATCCAACGTAAGCTTCCTCACCTGTCGGAACGGGAAATAAAAGTTCTGAACAAGCATACGAAAAGCATCATCAACCAGATGCTCCGTGACCCGATTTTACGTGCGAAAGAACTGTCATCAGAATCTGACGCCAAGGAGTCTCTCGAACTGTTCACAAAAATCTTTAATATCGAAGAAGCGGTTCAGCAAGAAGTTCAATCCCAGTACTATACTGTGAAAAAGGAAAAGAGCTCCACAGCTCCTGTGGGCATCCCGCTTCCTCAAGCCGCGACATACAGGTCGTAAGAGAGGCTGTTAACTTATGCTAGAGATGACTATCGCAAGGCTATATGAATTAACAATCCTGATCTATGCCTTAAGCGTACTCTTATATTTCATCGATTTTCTTCAACATAACCAGAAGGCTAACAAAACGGCCTTCTGGTTACTTGCAATTGTATGGGTATTGCAAACGGTCTTTTTATTTCTACGGATGCTAGACACCGGTCGTTTTCCGATATTGACCTTGTATGAAGGCATGTATTTCTATACATGGGTACTGATTACCTTTTCTTTGGTCATCAATAGGATACTGCGTGTGGATTTCATCGTGTTTTTTACAAATGTGATAGGCTTCCTTGTCCTTGCCTTGCATACATTCACCCCGATTCAGCATGAGTCGCAGGTGGTCGCGCAAGCTCTGGTTTCCGAATTGCTTATCATACATATCACGATGGCTATCCTATCATATGGAGCATTTTCCCTGTCCTTTGCATTTTCCTTGCTCTATGTCATTCAATATAAGCTTTTGAAAGAGAAAAAGTGGGGTAAACGTTTATTACGGATTCAAGACTTGGCAAAGCTTGATCATATGTCCTATGTGTTAAATGTCATAGGGGTGCCGATGCTTCTGCTATCCCTTATCTTAGGAAGCATATGGGCGACGGTAAAATTGTCAGAGTTTGCATGGTATGACATGAAAGTGATAGGATCCTTTATTGTGATTGCTGCATACAGCTATTATTTTTATCAGAGACTTGCCAAGGGAATTAGTGGGAAGGCTATTGCCAACTGGAATATCGCAGCGTTTCTAGTCGTGCTCATCAACTTTTTCCTATTCGGTAGATTATCAAATTTTCATTTTTGGATCTTATGATCTTATAGGTGAAGAATCCCAATGCTTTGGGTAAGGAGGAAATATGAGAAAAATTATTGTAGGTTCTAGAAGAAGTAAGCTTGCTTTAACCCAAACGAACTGGGTCATTGACCAATTGAAGGCATTAGGTGCCCCTTTTGACTTCGAAGTGAAGGAAATTGTGACAAAGGGCGATCAAATCCTTGATGTTACATTATCCAAGGTCGGTGGGAAAGGCCTTTTTGTAAAAGAGATCGAGCAGGCAATGTTGGATAAGGAAATTGACATGGCGGTCCACAGCATGAAGGATATGCCGGCGGTTTTACCAGAAGGATTAATGATTGGTTGTATCCCGTTCCGTGAAGATCATCGCGATGCATTCATTTCCAAAGACCATGTGAAGTTTGCCGATCTTCCTAGCGGATCCATCGTAGGGACAAGCAGCTTGCGCCGGGGTGCCCAGCTTCTTGCTAAGCGTCCTGACCTAGAGATTAAATGGATACGCGGTAACATTGATACGCGACTTGCCAAGCTAAAAAATGAAGATTATGATGCCATCATTTTGGCGGCAGCAGGTCTTGCGAGAATGGGTTGGTCAAGTGATGTGGTCACGGAATTCCTGGATGAGGATCTATGCTTGCCTGCAGTAGGGCAAGGGGCTCTTTCCATCGAATGCCGGGAAGATGATGCCGAACTGCTTGAGGTACTAGGATTGTTTACAGATGCCGTTACAGAAAAAGCGGTTGTTGCAGAGCGTGCATTCCTTCATAAAATGGAAGGCGGATGCCAGGTTCCAATCGCCGGCTATGCCTCTGTTGGACAAGAAGAACAAGTGACGTTGACGGTACTTGTAGGTGCGCCGGACGGATCTGTTTTGTATAAAGAGAGAATTACAGGAACGGACCCTGTGAAGGTCGGGCTTGAAGCAGCAGAAAGCCTAACGGAACAGGGAGGCAAGAAATTAATAGATGATGTAAAAAAGGAGCTTGATCAGTAATGAAACGTACTTTGCCTTTAGCCGATAAACGCATTCTTATTTCAAGAAGCAAAGAGCAGACAAGGTACTTTTCCACGCAGATTGAAGCGCTCGGAGGGACCTCGCTAGAAGTCCCTCTTATTCAATTTCAGCGGGTTTCCGAAAGTGTACATGTTTCAACGGAGATTGAAAAGAGCCTGCCCCTTTATGACTGGATTGTTTTCACGAGTGTCAATGGTGTGAAGTATTTCTTTGAGCTTTATCAGGGGAAGTTGCCAAACCGTATAGCAGCGGTCGGGGCTAAAACGAAAGAAGCATTGGAAGCTTTGGGGTATAACGTGGACATGATTCCTAAGCGATTTTCTGCCGAAGACCTTGTGGACAGTTTCAAAGCAATGGACCCTACGTCCATTTTATTGATTCAAGGGAATCTGGCCCGACCGCTTTTACGTGAAGAACTAGGGAGAATAGGGTACAATGTTAAGCAGATAGTGGTTTATGAAAATAAGCTCCGTGTACCAGAGAAAAAGGAAATGACCGTATTGAAAGGTGGACAAGTGGACCTTTACACGTTTACCAGTCCTTCCACGATACATAATTACATTGAATTGTTCGGCCTTCCAGACGGACCTGTAGCAACAATAGGTCCCATTACAAGACAGGCTGCAGAACAGGCAGGTGTCATGGTGTCTATCAGTCCTGCAGAATACACCATGGATGGCCTGCTAGAAGAAATCGTGCAATATTTTCAAAAGGAGGATACATAATATGAAAGACTTGCAATTCAACCGTCATCGCAGATTAAGAAATTCCGATAACATGCGCTCATTGGTGCGTGAAACATACCTACATAAGGAAGACTTCATTTATCCTATTTTTGTGGTCGAAGGAGAAAATATCAGAAATGAAGTACCTTCCATGCCAGGGGTGTACCATATATCTCTTGACCTACTGAATGCGGAAATGGCAGAGGTTTCAGAACTTGGCATTAAATCAGTTATTGTATTCGGTGTACCAAAAGAGAAGGATGAAGTGGGGACACAGGCTTATCACGAGCATGGGATTGTTCAACAGGCAATCACCCAGATTAAAGTACACTTTCCTGAGCTTGTAGTGATTGCTGATACTTGTCTATGCCAATACACTTCTCACGGGCACTGTGGAATCGTGGAAGAAGGCAAGATCTTAAACGACCCGACACTGGACCTTTTGGCACGCACTGCTGTCAGCCAAGCGCGTGCAGGGGCGGACATCATTGCACCATCCAATATGATGGACGGGTTTGTGGCTGCAATCCGTGCAGGGTTGGATGAGAACGGCTTTGAAGATGTTCCAATCATGTCTTATGCAGTCAAGTATTCCTCCGCATTCTACGGACCCTTCCGTGATGCAGCACACAGCTCTCCACAATTCGGGGACAGAAAAACCTACCAAATGGATCCGGCAAACCGTCAAGAGGCTCTTCGAGAGGCGGAATCGGATATGCTTGAAGGAGCGGACTTCCTGATTGTAAAGCCTGCTATGGCATACTTGGATATCATCCGTGATGTGAAGAATAACTTTAACGTGCCGGTTGTTGCCTACAATGTGAGTGGGGAATATTCCATGATCAAAGCAGCTGCCATGAACGGCTGGATCAATGAGCGGGAAATCGTGATGGAAAAGCTGATTGGCATGAAGCGTGCAGGTGTAGATCTCATCATTACGTACTATGCGAAAGATGTGGCTCGCTGGTTGGACGAGAAGTGATTAGTTAGAACTGCCGCGATTAAACAATATTAAGCAAGATGCAATCCATTCGTGCAAAAGAAAGGATGATAGAAGAATGAGAAGTTATGAAAAGTCTAAAGAAGCTTTTGTAGAAGCGTCAAAACTGATGCCAGGCGGGGTAAACAGCCCTGTTCGCGCGTTTAAATCAGTGGACATGGACCCAATCTTTATGGAACGTGGAAAAGGATCCAAGATCTACGATGTAGATGGAAATGAATACATAGATTACGTACTTTCTTGGGGACCACTAATTCACGGACACTCCAATGATCGCGTAGTGGAAGGCATCAAAAAGGTGACGGAATCAGGGACAAGCTTCGGTGCTCCTACATTGATTGAAAACGAGTTGGCAAAACTTGTGATTGATCGCGTTCCTTCCATCGAAGTGGTTCGTATGGTAAGCTCCGGGACAGAAGCAACGATGAGTGCACTCCGTTTGGCACGCGGCTATACAGGACGCAACAAAATTGTTAAGTTTGAAGGTTGCTACCACGGCCACGGGGATTCCCTTTTGATTAAAGCGGGTTCTGGTGTGGCTACATTAGGTTTGCCTGATAGCCCTGGTGTTCCAGAAGGTGTCGCGCAAAACACGATTACCGTTCCTTACAATGACATGGAAAGCATCCGTTATGCATTCAAGGAGTTCGGGGACGATATCGCCGGAGTCATAGTCGAGCCTGTAGCTGGAAACATGGGAGTAGTCCCGCCGCAGCCCGGATTCTTGGAAGGATTGCGTGATGTGACGACTGAATATGGTGCAGTATTGATTTTTGACGAGGTTATGACCGGATTCCGTGTAGATTACCATTGTGCACAAGGGTACTACGGTGTAACACCTGACTTAACGTGCCTTGGAAAAGTTATCGGTGGAGGCCTTCCTGTTGGAGCATACGGTGGGAAAGCGGAAATCATGGCACAGATCGCTCCGAGCGGGCCAATCTACCAGGCTGGAACATTATCCGGTAACCCTCTTGCAATGACAGCTGGATATGAAACATTGGCGCAGTTGACTCCGGAAACATATAAAGAGTTTGCCAAGAAAGCGGACCGTTTAGAGGAAGGTATTGTGGCACTCGGCGAGAAATACAATGTTCCTGTTTCAGTGAACCGGGCCGGTTCCATGATCGGTTTCTTCTTTAATAGTGAGGAAGTTGTGAACTATGATGTGGCGAAGTCATCTGACTTGGGGTATTTCGCGAAGTTCTTCCGTGAAATGGCGAACAACGGCGTATTCTTGCCGCCGTCCCAGTTTGAAGGATTGTTCTTATCCACAGCACACACCGATGAAGATATCGAGAAAACATTAGATGCTATTGAAAAGTCGTTTGCAGCGATTAAGTGATAAGCATTTAATAATTATAGTAATGATGCCCGCCCCAAGCTATTGGGACGGGCTTTTTGTGGTTACTGGTTTTACGAGGGGGTGAGGACTATTTCATGGGGTTACTTCATATTTTAGAAGTGGGCCAACTCCTTGAATTCCAAGAGAGTTCTTAACTTCACTTGGGTACTTCTCCACTTCCCGGGCTTGATTCTACAACTTCTGATTTTTATTCCACCACTTCAGGCAAATGTTCTACCACTTGACATCAATGTTCTACTACTTCCGCTGAATGTTCTACCACTTGACATCAATGTTCTACCACTTGCCCCCAAGGCGAACCCAATTAAAATCAACAAATGAATAATCTCACCATTTTATTCATAATCCCCTCCATCCAATCATACATCTTTATTGATATAGTAAATTTTTTTAGGTGTGAAAGGAGGAACCCCTTTGTCTTCAGAACAACAATCGTGCTTGCGGTTTTCAGTAGAGGAATCAATATGGTTTCAAAAGGGACAGGAAGTATCTGAGCTCATCTCCATTGCGTTAGATCCAGATATACAAATTTATGAGCAGGACCAATATGTTTCCATACGGGGAGCTTTATTATTAACAGGAGAATACCAAGTAAACGCAGAAGCAGGAGCGGAAGCCGAGGAAGAGGAGTATCATCCACAAGCCCGTGTCGTGCAGGAAGTAGAGGAGCGGGAGGATGGAGTCTGCGCCTTGCATCATCGTTTTCCGGTGGATATTACGATACCGAAAAACAGGATTCAGAGCCTGGACGACATTTACGTAGCAATCGAGTCATTCGATTACAGTGTCCCGACTCGTGGCTGCCTGCAACTGGATGCAGAGCTGTCCATCTCCGGCATCTATGGCCATCAACAAAGCAGTCCCGCTTGGGAAGAGGAGCAGGAAGAAGTGTATGAAGTGGAACCGAATAGGGATCATGAAGAAGCATACGCTTCACAAAATGTTCAAAACGAGGAAGATTCTTACGAGCAGGAGGAAGTAGAAGAGGAAGTAGTAGAAGTAGTAGAAGTAGTAGAAGAACAGGAAGAAGAGGTATTCGAGTACGAACCGATGTATCGCAGTGCCAACACCGATAATGAATACGAAGAGGATACCTACAAGTACTATACGGAAGAAGATGAGGAAGAGGAAATCCTCAATCAGCATGAAATTGATGGAAGCATGCAATACAACTATGACGATGATGGAGAGTATGCACCTTTTGAGGTGGAGGCAAGAAAACCTCCTGCGACCGAGGAAGAAGCGCCATATAACCCTGCCGACTTTATTTACCAAGATAAAGCGGAAGATGCCTATGCACCGTTGCATTCCTTGCATGCCAGTAAAAACGACCAAACCGAAGAAGAAACATCAAATGTTGTTTCCTTCTTAGATAAACGAAAAGGTCAACAAGCTGTTGCAGAGGCCCAGCAGCATGAGACAGCCAATACTTCCGATGAACCCAGAGATGAAAATGATTTATCCCTGACCAAGATTTTCGCTGATGATGGGGGAGAAGATTTCACAAAGCTGAAAATTTGTATCGTTCAACAGGGAGAATCGATGGATCATATTGCGGAGCGATATGATGTGAGTATTCAACAGTTGATCCGGGTCAACAGGCTTTCAACGGATGATCATATCAATGAAGGACAGTTACTTTATATTCCGGTAAAGGCTTCCTCTAAAAGTTAATAACCGGCTGAAGAGGAATGTGAGGGAGGTGTTACCTTTCTCACTTCTTTTTTACCTATGATCACCTAATAAAAAATCACAACGGAAGTGAGTTATCGCTATGCAGACGAATGAGCAAAGCGTCGAAGAGTTGGTATATCAATATGGCATAATACCGGAATTCGTGGAACAGCATGGTGGAGTATGGAGAATCGCCACGAAGAATGGTGCTTTTGCATTGAAGAAAATTAGGAAGGATCATGCCTATCCGCTGTTTAGGAATATCCATTCCCTCTTTCAAAAGGGCATCAAGACGGTTGTACCAATCTATCAAACAAGGCAGGGCTATTATTTTATAGAAAGTTATAATGACGCCTACTACTTGATGCCATGGATAGAAGATACGGAAGAAAGGGAACTGGATTTCAAGGACAGCTTGATGTTCAAAGAGCTTGCCAAGCTCCACAGCATGACAGTGCAAGAGAAAGAGTACCCGGAAGAGGAAATAACCAGCTTCTATAACCGGGTTTCTGAAAAGTGGACAAAAGAGCAGCAGGACCTAGAGAAATTTGTGGATGTATGCGAAAAAAAGCTATATATGTCGCCATTTGAGCTTCAGGTGTGCACGTATGCTCATGAAATTTCGCTTGCCCAGAAATTTTCACTGCAAAAGCTAGAAAACTGGCAAGAGGCAGTAAAGGAGACGAAGAAACATCGCGTGGCCATGACCCATGGGAGGGTATCATTTCACCATTTCGTAAAGGATACCGAGGGAAGGGGCTACTTCATAAGCTGGGAGCGGGCAAAGCAAGCAGCACCAGCAAACGACATCATCTCTTTTTATCATCGATATTTAAGGACCTATCCGCTTTTCTGTGACGATTGTATTGAATGGTTCTATGAATATCAAAAAGGATTCAGTTTGCAACCATATGAAAAGGACTTGACGCTCAGCTATCTCTCACATCCCGCTTCCTTCATGCAGGCGGTCGAGCAGTTTCAACAGCCATCAAATCCCAACCAAAGGCGTTCATTATCAGAACGGGAATTAGTAAAAAGGATTCAGGGAAGCTATTGGCTAGCTAAAAATATAGAATATGTGGCAGGCAGGATCAATCAAATTGAGGAACAAAACAAAAGCAAAGAGGCCCAAACCAGTTAAGCTGGGTTGGGCCTTGTTTTTTTCAGTGGTGAAGACTTCATGTAATAAAAAACTGCCACAAATTATGCGGCAGTTTTAGAATGAACTAAATCCATTCCAAATGAAAACAGATGGCGATGACAATGCAAATGGCCAAAATCAGAACGTCAAAGGTTGTGGGAAGAAAGATGGTACGTATTCCCTGAAACACACAAATAGGAATAATGAATTGCGCACATACACCTCGAACCTGTCTCAGCCAAGGCGGCAAGGAATAGGGGTTGTATTTCCGCATAAGGTACCTCCTTTAAGCACACTATTCTCGAAGTATATATACCTAAGATATGATTACGAGCGGAAAATAGTGCCCAATTCGGAACAAATATTTAAATTTGTGCATAACTTAATAAAAAATTGGAGAAGCTTATTGACTATTAGCATATCCTTTATGTAACATAGTAAGGTAATAAGATAACGATAAAATACAGTGACAGGGAAGAGTACAATGCCTGGCTCCTTTAGAGAGGGAAACCATCAGCTGAAAGGTTTCTCAGGAAAGTCGGATTGGAAGGTCGCCCTCGAGTAGTTTCAGCGAACGCAGTTTGTTCAGTAGTTGAAACCGGTGGAGAGCCGTTAAAAGATTTGAGTGTACAGGGGATAGTGTATTTATTTTTACCCTGTAAAAAAAGGTGGTACCGCGAAACTTAACTCCTTTCGTCCTTTTATTTGGATGAAGGGAGTTTTTTATTTTGGTTTTGAAGTTCCATAGCTTGTGATTGGAGCGAAAGGCGAAGACTCCGGCGGGAGGTAGCGGGAAACTTGAGACCCCACAGGCGGAGCCTAGGAGGCTCAAACACCGCCCCACGGAAAGCGAAGACTGGCGCGGAAATCAACAGCGGTGCTATACAGAACCATTTTCTATAAGAGAATAGGAGGAATCAGGATGGAAATGAAAGAAGTAAACCTTCCCACTAAATACGATCCACAAACAATCGAAAAAAATCGTTATCAATACTGGCTGGATGGCCGCTTTTTTGAAGCGACGAACGACCATGACAAAACACCATACACAATCGTTATCCCGCCACCAAACGTTACAGGGCGCCTGCACCTTGGTCACGCATGGGATACCACCCTACAAGACATCATCACGCGCATGAAACGCATGCAAGGCTTTGATGTTCTATGGTTACCTGGAATGGACCACGCAGGAATCGCGACTCAAGCTAAAGTTGATGAGAAACTTCGTAACCAAGGAATCAATCGTTATGAACTTGGCCGTGAAAAGTTCATGGAAGAAGCGTGGAAGTGGAAAGACGAGTATGCGCAACATATCCGCCAGCAATGGTCAAAGCTAGGTCTTGGCCTGGATTACAGCCGCGAACGCTTCACTTTGGATGAAGGGCTATCCAAAGCAGTTAATGAAGTGTTCGTAACGCTTTATAAAAAAGGTTTAATCTACCGTGGCGAATACATCATCAACTGGGATCCTGCAACAAAGACGGCTCTTTCTGATATCGAGGTAATTCACCAAGATGTTCAAGGTGCCTTCTATCATATGAGATACCCTCTAACAGATGGGTCCGGTTCCATTGAAATTGCGACAACACGTCCTGAAACAATGCTTGGAGACACAGCGGTTGCGGTTCATCCGGAAGACGAGCGCTACAAGCACTTAATTGGAAAAATGGTAACACTTCCTATCACAGGCCGTGAAATTCCAATTGTTGCCGATGATTATGTAGACATGGAATTCGGTTCCGGTGCCGTGAAAATCACCCCAGCCCATGACCCGAACGACTTTGAAATCGGAAACCGTCATAACCTAGAGCGCATCCTTGTTATGCACGAGGACGGCAGTATGAACGAAAAAGCTGGCAAATACAATGGTATGGATCGTTTTGAATGCCGTAAGCAGCTTGTAAAAGACTTGCAAGAAAGTGGCGTCCTTTTCAAAATTGAAGAGCACATGCATTCTGTTGGTCACAGTGAGCGAAGCGGAGCGGTGGTTGAGCCGTATCTTTCCACACAATGGTTCGTTAAAATGCAACCACTTGCAGACAAAGCAGTTGACCTTCAGTCTCAAGAAGACAAAGTTAACTTTGTACCAAACCGCTTTGAGAACACTTACATGCGTTGGATGGAAAATATCCGCGACTGGTGTATCTCCCGTCAGCTATGGTGGGGCCACCGAATTCCGGCTTGGTATAACAAAGAAACCGGAGAAATCCATGTTGATCATAACCCGCCGGAAGATATCGAAAATTGGGAGCAGGATACAGACGTACTTGATACATGGTTCAGTTCTGCATTATGGCCGTTCTCTACAATGGGCTGGCCAGAAACAGAATCACTGGACTACCAACGTTACTATCCAACAAGTACCTTAGTAACAGGGTATGATATCATTTTCTTCTGGGTATCCCGTATGATATTCCAAGGTCTTGAATTCACTGGCGAGCGTCCATTTAAAGATGTTCTCATCCATGGGCTGGTTCGTGACGAGCAAGGTCGTAAAATGAGTAAGTCCCTTGGTAATGGTGTGGATCCAATGGAAGTTATCGAAAAGTACGGAGCGGATTCCCTACGTTACTTCCTATCTACAGGAAGCTCACCAGGTCAGGACCTACGTTTCAGCTATGAAAAGGTGGAGTCGACTTGGAACTTTGCGAACAAGATCTGGAACGCATCCCGTTTTGCCTTGATGAACATGGGCGACATGAAGTTCGAGGATATCGATTTGAGCGGCGAGAAGTCCGTTGCAGACAAGTGGATCCTGACTCGTTTGAACGAAACAATTGAGACAGTGACCAAGCTTGCTGAGAAATATGAGTTCGGTGAAGTGGGCCGTGCCCTTTACAACTTCATCTGGGATGATTTCTGTGACTGGTATATCGAAATGGCGAAAATTCCATTGTACAGCGAAGATGAAGCGGCGAAAAAGACAACACGCTCCATTTTGGCTTACGTATTGGATAACACAATGCGCCTGTTGCATCCATTTATGCCATTCATCACAGAGGAAATCTGGCAGCAGCTTCCTCACGAAGGCGAGTCCATCACGCTTGCAAAATGGCCGGAAGTTCGCGATGAATTGACAGACAAGGAAGCGGCATCGGATATGCGTTTACTAGTGGACATCATCCGCAGCGTTCGTAACGTTCGTGCAGAAGTGAACACGCCAATGAGCAAACAGGTTAAATTGCTTGTGAAAGCAAAAACTTCTGAGATTGAAGGGAAACTTGAAAGAAACCGTTCTTACCTAGAACGCTTCTGTAACCCAAGCGAGCTGTTGATCGGAACAGATGTTGCATTGGACGGTGGCGAAAAGGCGATGACAGCAGTGGTAACTGGTGCGGAATTAATTCTTCCTCTGCAAGGGCTGATCAACATTGACGAAGAGATCTCCCGTCTAAACAAGGAGCTTGCGAAGCTTGATAAGGAAGTGGAGCGCGTTCAGAAGAAGCTTTCCAACCAAGGATTCATTGCGAAGGCACCTGCGAATGTCATTGAAGAAGAAAAAGCGAAAGAAAAAGATTATGTTGAAAAGCGTGATGCTGTTCAAGCTCGAATTGATGAGTTGAAGGGGTAAATGCTTTTCGGTGAAAAGATCCTGGGTAGCCTGTCCTTTAATGAGGGGAGGTTGCTTGGGATTTTTTTGTTGCAAGTGGGGTTTTTTTGGGGGTGACTGGTGACGGAGGTATGAGAATGCGTGGTGAGTTGATTTTTGTTGAAGTTGTAGAACCTTGTGCGGAAGTGGTAGAAGTTCATGCTGAAGTGGTAGAACCTTGTACGAAAGTGGTAGAAATTCATGCTGAAGTGGTAGAATGGAGCCGGTGAAGAATAGAACCTCTTCCTGAAGTGGAAGAAGTAGCACGCTAATACCCCAATCCTCAAACCCCCAATCCCCCAAACCAACAAAAAACGCTCCGGCCCTCACCTGGTCCAAAAGACCAAAAGGATGCCGTAGCGTAAACGTAAATCTATCCAATATCCATTAAGGAATCCCTCCAAATCTCCTTGGCACTTCCAATCATCGACTGAGTGCCAACTATAAAAATGAGAGTAGGTTCTAAGCTTCGCACCAGCGGAACAGCTTCTGAAAGCAAGCCAACCTCCATCGCCCCTGCATGATATCGACGGGCAACGGCAAGTGCATCGGATGGAAATGTCTTGTGGGAGTTATCAGGCGTGGTTACCACCAAAACATCCGAGAACTCACTGCAAACCTCTATGACACCTTCATAATCCTTATTTTCCGGGACCGCTATGATGGTGGCAACTTTCGTCGAGTCCACTAGTGGGAGTACTTCTTTTAGATAAGCAGCTGAAACACGATTGATGGATCCGTCCAGCACGACGGTCGGATGTTCTTCCACCACTTCCAATCTGCCCGGCCATCTCAACTCTCGGAAACAATCATTCAATAACTCATCTGTGAGCTGATTACCAATTACCTTTTCACATGTCTGAATAGCGAGTGCGGCATTTTCCACTTGAAACGAGCCTAGCAACGGAAGGAAAATATCTTCATATGTGCTCAACTTAGTATGTAAGGAAAATAAGCTTCCTTTCAAACTTGCATGCTTGATGGAAGGAGAATAATCTACTCCAAAAACAGAAACATTGCTTCCCAACTTTCTCCCCAACATTTGCTTAACAGGTTCACTTTGACTTCCAACCATCACATGGTCCGTGCATTCCTTTACAATCCCGGCTTTATGGCCGACAATCTCCTCAAGCGAATTTCCCAGGTAACCTACATGTTCTTCCATCACTTTCGAAATGACAGCCCATTTGTTTTCCAAAACATTTGTATCGTCATAAGTACCGCCACGGCCGATTTCAATGACATTGATATCTGTCTCTTGCTCCTTGAAATGGGCAAGTGCAATAGATAGCAGAATACCTGTTGGACCAAGGTATTGTTGAGGGGTAGCAATCGAAGCCAGTATCTTATCTATAGCCGGAACCTGATTGTTAAGATGCTGAAGAAAGGCTTCATCTGAAATGGCTTTCCCGTTCACCCGGATCCGTTCGTTATATTCTACAAGGTGAGGAGAGGTATAGAGGCCGACATTGTACCCCTTTTGACGCAGGATGGCGGCAATCATTCTGGATGTGGAACCCTTACCTTTACTCCCTGTCACAAGGATGACCTTCTCTTTTGGGAAGATTAGATTTAAACTGGTCAACAGCTCCTTCGTTAAGTGTGGGGAGCGGACGATTGCATCATCTAGTTCCTTTTGATGGGGCTTTGCTTTTAGAAAGGAAGCATATACGTAGGAAAGGGCTTCGCGCATGTTATAAAACTTCATCGTTTGCCTCGCTTTCCTCAAGCTTCCCCAAAACAAATTCCAAGTAAAGCTTTACGATATTGATATCGGTTGTCTGACACAGCATCCGACAGCCGACGACATCCTCGATTTCATTGAAGAGGAGCTGTCCATCACTATCAAATAAGAAGTCCACACCAACGAGAGCGAAATCAAATTGTGCTATGATTTTTTCTACCAATTGTTGCTCTACTTCATTCAACGTATAAACCTCAGCTTTGCCACCAAGAGAGAAATTCGCTTTGAAGCTATTTTCATTGGTACGAAGGACAGCTGCAACAATTTGTTTGCCGAGAACATAAACACGCAGGTCCTTTCCTGGTGTAGCGGCAAGTGGTTGGATCACGACTGGGAGGGAGGCAAGCTCCTGCCGGATAGTTGCCAACTGCTCCTCATTTTCTATTAAGTACACCTCGACTCCACCTCTGCCTGCTGCCGACTTCACCACAAATGGGTAAGGGACGGGAAGGTTTTCATGCGTAAGTTCATGCGCTGTGACAAAATAAGTATCTAGCATCGGGATTCCTTTACCTGCTAAATATTGATGGGTTTTTGCCTTGTCATTACAAATGGAAGCCACCTGGTAGGAATTGAAGCATGGAATGGTCATGCGTTCCAAATGCTTACTGAACAAAGGGGTAACATTTCGCATGATGACAAAGTCGGGAGAGGCAGCGGTTAGTCCATCAAGCCTTATTTCCAGCTTGCCATCTCGCACACCAAAGGATATTTGGGACTGTAGCAGGAACGTCAACTCTATATTTAATGCTTCGGATTCTTCCATAAACCATTGGATAAAGGATGCATTCTTTTTGGAGTGTTCTTCTTCGTATATAAGCCAGCCTTTTCTTCTCATCATTTCGTCTCTTTCCATTTTTTTATAATATGGGGAACAATATAGGTTGCGACATTGATCCCGGTATAGTTGTGGACGGCTTTGAAGTGGGCGTTGGAGTTAATTTCACAAACAAGCGGCGAGCCGTCTTCTCCAATCAACAGATCCACTCCAGCAAAGTCCGCACCCACAAGCTGCGTGCTTTTGAGCGCTATTTCTTTTTCATATGCGGTAGGTTCATACTTGATCATCCTACCACCATTGCCGACATTGGCCCGGAAATCTGTCTCTGATATTCGCATAACGGATGCAACAACTTGATCACCCACGACATTCAAGCGAATATCCTTTCCTTTGCTTGATGCGATGTATTCCTGAAGCAGAAACGGGCGGTTACCTATTTCCTTCACTTTCTCGAGAAGTTCTTCCATAGTATGAATCAGGTATACTTGTATGCCGAAAGAACCATAGGCTTCCTTCACAACCAGTGGAAAGCCCAGGGCTTCACTTGCACGATAAAATGGTTGATAGTCATCGTGGGCATAAAAAACGAAGGGAGCCAATAGTGTTTTAGGCATTGGAATGTTTTTTCCGGCAAGTGCTTGATATGTAAGTGATTTATTATCACAAATCTCGATGCTAGCAGCGCTGTTGTAAACAGGTATGCCCATCATTTCAAGATGTTTTGCCAGAACGACATCCTTATCAAAAAAAATGATAAAATCCGGAAGGGGTTCCCTCTCAGAACGCACTAGGTCCGGCTTTCCGTCGATAATGGCGGGTATCAATCGGTTGTTTTTCACGAGTTTGCTGGCGATGGAATGCTCTATTGCCACATTATTGATCCAAGTAGCCATCTCGATAAATTTCTCTTCAGGAAGGTTTCCGTTATAAATAATCCAGCAAAGGTATTTTGACATGGTAAAGGCCTCGTTTTCTATGATAAAGTTTGCTATAACAATATTAATAGGCTCTTTTCTCAAAGATTGTTGCTATTTACTTGTAAAAAGTAGGCAATCGGACTTTTTACTGTTATCAGACTCTATAAGGTGCAAGTAGTTTCTTCAGTACAGCAGGGAAAAGAGCACGACAGTAGGGAAGATAACAGACGGTTTAAAAATTCGTAAAAGCAACAAAGTTTACGAAAAGAGCCTATTAATGAGTAACATCCATTATTTTACCTAAGGAATTGTCGGTTGAAAAGGAGTTGCAATATGTTTACATCATTGAAGGAGCTTCAAAAGGAAATTAGTTTCACGATGAAAAGCGAGATAAACCTGGGATTGGAGCGAATGCTCCGCTTTTTGGAGAAGGTAGGCAATCCTCAGGATCAAATAAAAATAGTTCACATTGGAGGGACGAATGGCAAGGGATCCACGTTGCGCTTTCTAGAGAGCATGCTACTTGAGGCAGGCCATAATGTCGGGACGTTTCATTCCCCTTCCTATGAGTATATAAATGACCAGATTTCTGTGAATGGTGAGTACATAACAGATTCAGAACTAATGGAAGTAATGAAATTATTTAATGAAAAGGGTCTTGATGAAGTTGGATTGACCGAGTTTGAGTTGCAGACTGCCACGGCATTTTATTATTTTGCTTGCATGAAGAAGGTGGATTTTGCCTTGATCGAGGTTGGCCTCGGTGGTAGGGAGGATTCCACTAATGTGATGAAGCCGGTCCTGTCCATTATAACTAACGTAGGTTATGACCATATCGGCTTCTTGGGGACAACCATTAAAGAAATAGCCGCTCATAAAGCGGGCATCATCAAAAAAGGGGTTCCTGTTATTAGTGGGGAACAAAAGGCAGAGGCGAAAGAAGTCATCAGGGCAGAAGCAAAGACAAACGGAAGTCCCATCAGTTTTATGGAAGAGGATTTTTCTTATTCACTAGTAGATATGGAGCAGGAAGGAGAGACCTTTAAGTACCATGCTAAGGATAAGTTGATAAGTGATATAAGGATTTCGATGCAGGGAGAACATCAGGTGGCTAACGCTTCACTTGCAATAAAGGCATACCTCACGTTGACGGAAAAGGGATTAGCTCGATATGAGGAAAAAATATTAAAGCGGGGGATATTGAAAGCGACCCACCCAGGAAGATTTGAAGTGGTTAGCCATAACCCACTCATCATCATGGATGGGGCACATAATGACGAGGCGGTGGATGCATTGGTGCGTTCTGTCGAGAGATGCTATTCAAATAGGACAGTAATCGTTCTTTTCAGTGCGCTTAAAGATAAACCGATTGAATCCATGGTGAAAAAGTTGGAAAAGGTGGCATCTGAAATTATTTTTACTTCCTTTCATTTTCCTCGAGCTGCCCGGGCAGAAGATATTTATCATATAAGCCATCATCCAAAAAAACAATTAGAGAGAGTGTGGGAAATCGCTCTCGATGCTGCTGTATCAAGGCTTAATGAGGAATCCGTATTGCTTGTTACAGGTTCCCTTTACTTCATTTCAGAAACTAGGTCTTATCTCACACGAAAAGATGAAGAGAGATAAGGGATATTTATCCTATTTTTGTTGTGACAAATGTTAGAAAATTTGATAATATTTAATTATTGAGAAAGCACGTCGAAAAATGGATAGAGAAGGGAGGGGTTAGTTTGGTAGCTCAGGGAGTGAATCGCCAAAAGGAAATGGTGATTTGGACAAGCTTTATCGTGTTGGTCCCCATCTTTTTATGGTTAGGATATCAGCTTTCACCTGTAGTGTTAAAAGATTTGCCAATTTGGCACCTTGTCGGGTTTATAGCTTTGGCTATTATACTTGCCCTGATTCCGATAGTGGTAGGAGAGGTACCGCTATTTTTGGCGCAAGGAGTTTCGCTGGCAGCCCTCCTGTCCTTTGGTCTATTTATCGAGATGATTGTGACACTCATCTCGGTCCTTGCCTTAATGGTGTATATGCGGATGAACAGGCAGAACTTGGTGCGCATTCCCATTAATATGCTGATGTTTTCTAGCATATCATTGGTAGCTGGTTTTGTTTTTTATGCTTTAGGTGGAACGCCTGGAGATACAAGGTTATGGAATATCGGCGTCCTTACTCCGATACTTGCACATGAATTAGTCTATTTCACCCTTAATACAGTATATTTATATTTTATTCAATTATCTATATATGAGCGAAGAAGTAAATTCATCACTCCTGATACGAAGTGGGATGCCGTTACAAGCATCATGGTCTTACCGGTGGGGTTAATCCTCTACACGCTCTATGAGCAAGTGGGAGCAGTTGCCTTGTTATATGTCGGTTTGCCCTTCGTCATCTTAACCTTGATTCTGCAACTCTATCATTCCAGTCAAAAGGTCAATGTTCATCTCCAACAAGCTGCAGATGTCGGCCATCAATTAACGGAAAGACTTGATACAATAGGGGTATTGGATGTGTTCCTAGAGAAAATCTCCACTCTCTTCAAGGTAGATTATGCAGCAATTATTGACGTGAACGGGGATAAGATCATGAAAGTGCTCCGTGTGATGGACAAGGAAAACAGCGTGGAGCCCAATACCATCCTTCTCACAGACGAAGAAGAACTATTGGCCTATGTGTTAAAACGTGGAAAAAGCGTCTGTTATTTGACGAAGAAAGAATGGAAGCATATTTCCAAGACACATCTTCCCGCTTCCATGCAAAGTGTGATGTGCGTCCCAGTCATCCGTAATCATAAAATTGAGGGGCTCGTATTGCTTGCAAGCTCATCCAAGCGCACATACGATAAATCCCAATTGATGATTGTCGATATACTTTGCTCCTATTTTGGGGTGGCGATGGAAAAAGCACGCCACTATCAAGAAACAAAAAGAAAAAGCGAACGCTGTGCCCTTACAAAACTATATAATTATCGCTTTTTTGAAAGTGTCCTTGATAATGAGTATGAAAAGCTTAACAATGGACAATCCAAGTCTCTTTCTCTCATCATGCTGGATCTTGATCATTTCAAAAGAATCAATGATATATATGGCCACCAGAGTGGAAATGAGATCCTAATGCAGGTAGCCGATCGATTGACAGCAATTGTTGGTAATAAGGGGACGGTTGCAAGATATGGTGGGGAAGAGTTCGTCATCCTTCTTCCTAATGTGGAGCGGGGACAATGTCTTGAACTGGCTGAGCGCATACGGGTGCATCTAGCCACTAGATCATTCCCACTCAAGCAACACATACGCGATGCGCAAGGTTCCCAGCTTGTAAAAGTAACAGCAAGTATCGGATTTGCGACCGCTCCGGATGATGCGGAAGACACACTTGACCTCATACGCCATGCGGACCGTGCGATGTATGTCGGGGCGAAGCAGGCTGGAAGGAATAAGGTAGCCGAGTATCGGAAGACATCATAACAAAAGGAAACTCTCGTCATTGATGACGAGAGTTTTTTTGAAGGGATATAAATAACGGCGCTGGTGATCTCAGCGTCAGACTTCGCATTCTGCAGGGCGGTCGGCAAGCCTTAGGTGTCTCAAGTCTACTGTTTCTTCCCCCCCGGGTGCTTCACCTTTCGCTTCAATCACCAGCTAGAATAACCATAAATTCAGTTTTTTCCTTTACAATTAGTTACTCCAATTCCAAAGGGCGACTTCGTCAATATGAATAGCTCCAATCCAGTCATCTTCTTTCAGGGAGAGCACTTCTTTTGTCGGTCCGGTAATGACAACTCCGTGATGGGATATTTCATTTTTCTCTAGGTAACTGATAACATGATTCAGCTTTATTTCATTATGCATCACTTGAATTTGATTAAATTCCTTTTGATAATCTTTCAGAAACTGAAGTGTCTTTTTAAACTGTTTGTGCAACATCTCAGTATCCCCTTCTTTATATTCAGGTGCAGACCTACCTTCCGTAATAGTTGATCCAAAAAGAGAACGTTCCTCTGCTCGTGAAGTAAGTGTCCAATCCTCACTGTGAAAGATGGGATAATTGGGAAAACCAATGTTGGAAATGGGATAATAGTTATCTCTATCATTTGGAATATCCACTGGAAACCAAATCAAGTCGAGGTCTTTACCTTGGAAGTGCTCAAACACTTTTTCAGTAGACATAATCTCATCAAAGGTAATGAAAGCCGTAGCAACTGTGCCTTCAGGAAGCATCTCAAGTCTTTCCCATTCTGAAGTGGACTCTGATGGATATTCTTTTAGGAAGGATGGATGCAAAAATTGTACTTGGGAATTTTCATCTTTACCGTAATACTTCTTCTCCACATCCCCCATTTTAGAAAACAAAAAATCTACATCCATTTCTCCAACAGTATAAAATTCTTTTCCGACTTGCTTTCTTAACTCCATAGTAATCCCCATATTAAAGAATGTCCCTACCTCCGTATCAATGGAGTACTTATCTGCAAAAGGGTCTGTGATTAATTGCGAGAAGTTTATGACGTCAGCTAACTTTTGAGACCTTGTGTAGTCTTCTGACAAACCAGTAGAAAAACCGTGATAGTATATGTTAGTAACGAAAGAGGAAACCATCATAACCAGCAGTAAAATAGGTATTACGGTCAGTGCCGTGCCAATCCGCGCCTTCCACTTACTAGCTCGTAATATTTTCCATTGTTTATTTTTATCCATACTGGGCTTCATCCACTGTTTTTCCTGGGTATCCATTTCTTTTTCAAACTCTATTTTTTCTTCCTCAGTCATCTCCCCTTTATCAAACATATCCAGTTTTCTTTTAAAATCATCATTCATCTTTTTCGTTCTCCTTTCCTTGCATGAGTCTCACTTTTAAGCGGGCGCGGTAGAGCAGCACTTTAAAATACGTATCTGTAACCCCCATGGCCTCTGCAACCTTTGATTTCAGAAGCACTTCCTGTTCTGTTCCATGCCCCTTTCCAAAAAGTCTCTGGAAAAAACCTTGCTCTTTCAACACGGTACGCTTGTGCTTCCGGTAGTGATCAATAAACGCGTTATGGGCAATCCGGAACAGCCAGGGCTTGATGTCCTCACCCTTGTAATTCTCCACATATAAATACGCACGCAAAAATGTCTCCTGCACGAGATCTTCCGCAAGGTGATGGTCCCTGCACAAAGAAAGGAGGTACCGGAAAATATCCTGCATATGTTCTTGGTATATATCATCAATGGACTGTCTCATCTGGCCCCCCTTTCACAACAACAACGTCCGAAATATGGAAATGTTTCAAGGAAATGAAAAAATACTTTAAAGAAATTCTACCCTGTTGACTGGAGAGCAAGGTGTTAGACTCCGAAGGGAGGTAGCGGTAGGTTGAGACCCCGCAACGCAGTGAGGAGGCACAAGCACCGCCCCACGGAAAGCGAACACCTGGAACGAAAGGAAACAGGGAGTTTGTTAAAATTTCTCTACAGGTAGATTTTATGAGGAGTAAAAAATAGAGGAATAAACAATTTTTTCAATAAAATGTTTTATCTTGTAATCTACTATTTCAAAATACCTGGCTTTATTATACAATAACAATAGTTTACTTCGTTCTACAATTTCCTTTAAAAATACATAGAAAGCGGTGAGGATATGGGGGATTATCTATTTGCCGGACTGGCACTAATCTTACTGACGGCAATCTTCTTTTTGTTTCCGATGAAATTTTCTAAAATAGGAAAATGGGTCATTCCAGTAATCGCTTTTCTGGTCAGTGTATTAGGAATATACATATTTGAACTTCTCACACTATGGCATAGCATACTATCAATGATTCTACTTCTACTGCTAACCGCTATCCTACTTCAACGATTACCATTATTCATCACTTCAACAGAAACAGATACTATTCAATCACAGAAGACAATGGAACAAGAAAATAGAATTAACCAATCAGCCCATCCTACAACAGCTTCAAAAAGCAAGCCATCTTTTGAAGAACTGTCTGATGAGCTGATAGAAAAAAGATAAGCTTTTTATTTGGAGGGAACGGGATGCAAAGTCTGAAGCTGCTAGTTGCTTTGCTCGTATGTACAGTTTTTATTTTCGGTTTTTCCCAGGTGGGGACCCTGGTAATCAATCAATGGCTCCCACACACAAATTCATTTGCAGAGGCCACACTTATTGCCAATGAAGAAGTGAGCAATACATCCAAGCCAGATGCACTGGAAAAAATGGAGGCAGCCAAAAGCAATTGGTTAACCAATGGGACTATTTATTTGGAATGGGCAGGGGAATTACAGCCCTTCCCTAAAGAAGCCTTCACCTATTACATATCCGAATCGGTGGAATATGCCGTGGACGGCTCCCAGAACAACTTGAAGGTGGAACTTCCGAATGGAACACTGCTGGAGCAGATTGAAACACTTTCCCAGACTAGTGACATTTTCTCCGCCATGGATACGGAACAACTGAAAAAGGATCTGGAAGAGGTGGCGTCCCAACTGAAAGAAGGGGATCATACTTTTTCTTTCTCCAACTATCTTGTTGATGAAGAAGTGATGAATCAGACAGCCCTTCAAGTACAATTGAATCTATTCGGACAGACAGCAGGAACGGAATTAAATACAGCATTGAACGGAAAAGAGATTAAGCTTAGAGCCAATGAAATATTCTCTGTACAGAACTGGTTGATCAAGGAAGAGATAGAATTATCGGATGAGGCGGCAAGCATCTTTGCATCCATGCTATTCGAGTTAATAGCACCAACAAACTTTGCGGTCGTGGAACGCCATATTTCCAAGGAACTGCCTGTCTGGGCTTCGAACGGATATGAAGCACGCATCCAAAAGGATAAGATGGATTTTACTATTACCAACCCAAATAACAGTGACTTTACCATCGCGTTATCGGCGGAGTCGAACGTTCTATCCGGAGAGCTGAATGGTGGCCCACTGCCTTATGTGTATGAGGTAAAGCAGGCAGAGATGCAGACACTCTCACCTAAAACGGTCGTGCAGTACTCTGCGACGATCCCTTCTACAGGGAAGCAGGTAAAAGAAACCGGTAAAAACGGCTCCTATATTCAAATGGTCCGTACGGCTACAGACGCTTCAGGAAAAGTGGTGGAAACACTCATATACAGCGAAGATTTTTATGCTCCAATCCAGCGCGTTGAATTGCACGCCCTGACCAAGCCTCCCGTTGTAGCGGATAATACCAACCCTAATCTGCCTGGGTCCAACACGGGTACGAATACAGGAATCAATACTGGCACCAACACAGGGACAAACACAGGTACGAATACCAATACCAATACAGGAACCAGCACAAACACCAATACCGGTTCCAATACAAATACAAACACCAATACGGGCACGAACGCTAATCCAAACACAAACCCGACCAACACAACGGGAGGGGAAAACAATAACACAGGTGGTTCCAACAGCACCACGAACCCTGGCACCGGAAGTGGCAATAACGATGACAACAAAAATCCAGGGACAGGTTCAGGGGCTGTAGGAAAATAAGTGAAGTAAAAGGATGATCTCCATATGGTTCAAACTAGAAAGAGACTTGGTGACCTGCTTGTAGATGCTGGGATCATCACAGAAAGCCAATTACAAAGCGCTTTAAATGAAAAGGCACGGGATCAGAAGATAGGCGATGTATTGCTTCAGAAAGGCTATATTACTGAGCAGCAGCTCATAGAAGTGCTGGAATTTCAACTTGGAATTCCACATGTGAGTCTGTACCGATATCCACTTGATGAGAGTCTGGTCCATTTGATTTCCAAGGATTTTGCAAAAAGAAATCTCATTATTCCGCTAAAAAAAGAACAGAATAAGCTGTTTGTCGCCATGGCCGATCCGATGGACTTTTTTGCGATGGACGACTTGCGGCTTTCTACAGGGTTTGAAGTGGAGCCTGTTATCGCAACAAAGGACGATATTCTGCGTTCCATCAATAAGTACTATGAAACGACCGATTCCATGGATGAACTGTTGGAAGGCTTCGAACCAAATATAGAAGTTAAGGTCCAGGAAGAGAGTATCACAGAGGATGATTCTCCGATCGTAAGGATTGTGAACCAGCTTCTTCAAAATGCCGTGCAACAGCGGGCAAGTGATATCCATATCGATCCGCATGAAACGAAGGTGGTCGTGCGGTATCGAATTGACGGAGTTTTGCGGACAGAGAGAACCCTGCCAAAGCATACACAAAACGTATTGATAGCGAGGATCAAGATCTTAGGGAAAATGGATATCACCGAACACCGTGTCCCACAGGATGGCCGGATCAAGACCAATTTCGACTTCCATCCAGTTGATGTACGTGTTTCCACCCTGCCGACGGTTTTCGGGGAAAAAATCGTTATGCGTATCCTCGATATGAGCAGTGCATTGAATGATATTGCCCAACTTGGATTCAACCGAAAAAATAACGAACGATTTTTGGAGCTGATCCATCGCCCTACAGGAATCATCCTGATTACCGGTCCGACCGGTTCTGGTAAATCCTCTACCCTTTATGCCGCCCTTAATCACTTGAACAGTGAAGAAGTCAACATCATCACCGTGGAGGATCCGGTGGAGTACCAACTTGAAGGTATCAACCAGATCCAAGTGAATACCAATGTTGGCATGACCTTTGCCAAGGGGCTACGTGCCATCCTCCGCCAGGATCCGAATGTCATCATGGTTGGGGAGATTCGCGACCGGGAAACAGCGGAAGTGGCCGTTCGTGCATCCCTGACAGGCCACCTTGTTCTTAGTACATTACATACCAATGATTCTATCAGTACGATTACAAGATTGATTGATATGAAGGTGGAGCCGTTCCTTGTCGCTTCCTCCATCAATGGTGTGCTCGCTCAACGCTTGGTCAGAAAAGTGTGCCGTGATTGCGCCAAAATGGAAGAGCCGACACAAAGAGAGGTCGAAATTTTTGCAAAACGCGGCCTCACGGTGGAGAAGGTGCCAAGAGGGAAGGGCTGTGGAACATGTAATATGACAGGCTACAAGGGCCGTCTTGCCATCCATGAACTTTTGGTCATTAACGATAAAATGAAAAAAATGATCATGAATAATGAGTCCGTATCCACCATTCGGGAACTGGCATATGAGCAGGATACCGTTTTCCTTATCGATGACGGCTTGGAAAAAGTAAAGCAAGGGTTGACGACGACCGAGGAAATCTTGCGTGTCG
Source organism: Sutcliffiella sp. FSL R7-0096 (assembly GCF_038595065.1). Lineage (NCBI taxonomy): Bacteria > Bacillati > Bacillota > Bacilli > Caryophanales > Bacillaceae > Sutcliffiella > Sutcliffiella sp. FSL R7-0096. The sequence continues at coordinate 3,411,732 of NZ_CP152003.1, read as the reverse complement.
CCTTGTCAGAGTAGGTGATGAGCAATGATTGAAAAAATGAATGATTGGCTTCATGCCGCATACGAATACAAGGCTTCCGACATCCATCTTTCTGTTGGGGTCGCACCTGTATTTCGAATCAATGGCGATCTGAAGCGATACGGACAAGAAATTCTAACACCTGAAGACACTGAAACACTTGCTAAACAGATGATTCCGGATTTCATGTGGGAACGCTTTAAGGAAAAAGGGGAATTGGACTTTTCCTATAGTGTTCCTGGAATTTCACGCTTCCGAGTTAATGCCTACAGACAGCGAAACTCTGTTGCGATAGCGATACGGATTATCCCAACAAGGATCCCATCACTGGAAGAGCTGCAACTGCCTTCGATTTTACAAACACTCATGGACAAACCGCAGGGACTTATTCTAGTGACAGGACCAACTGGAAGCGGGAAATCCACGACCCTTGCATCCATGATTGATTTTATTAATAGATCTCAGAAAAAACATATCATCACACTAGAGGATCCGATTGAGTATTTGCACCGCCATAATCAGTGCATGATCGATCAGCGTGAGGTCGGCTTTGACACGAAGACATTTGCAACAGGACTCCGTGCTTCCTTGAGGCAGGATCCGGATATCATTTTAGTTGGAGAATTACGAGACCTAGAAACCATCCAGACGGCCATCACGGCTGCGGAAACGGGGCATCTTGTTTTAGGAACGCTTCACACCACAAGCGCACCATCGACGATCGATCGAATCATTGATGTATTCCCAGGCCCACAACAAGCACAGATACGTATTCAGTTGGCATCTGTTCTCGTTTCCATCGTGTCCCAAAGACTATTCCCTACCATTGATAGGCAAGGAAGGAAAGTGGCCACAGAGATACTTGTCAACACACCGGCAGTGGCCAACCTGATTCGTAACGAAAAGATCCATCAAATACAAAACGTGATGCAAACAAGCAAGGCGCTTGGCATGCATACATTGGAAATGAGCATCAAACAACTCATTCAACAAGGCCATATCAGCAGGATAACTGCCGAGAGCTTCTTACAGGAGACGATTCAACATGCCTAGATTCACCTATACCGGCAGGAACACAGCCGGCAAACAGACAGGAAACATCACAAGCAGCTCGCGCCGGGAAGCGATTGTAATGCTAAAGGAAAAAGGAATCCGGGTGATGAACCTCGAGGAAGTGCCGGAATCCATTTTCACAAAGGAAATCACCATCGGAAATCCTGTGAAATTGAGGGACTTCGTTATCTTCCTGCGCCAATTTTCCACTTTGATCCGTGCCGGAATATCGGTTGTGGAAGCAACCAATGTATTGGCCCAACAGACATCAAGCAAAGCGTTGAAACGCGTGCTTTTTGATGTGGAGGAAGAGCTGAAGCAAGGAAACCCGCTATCAGAAGCGGCTGCCAAGCACCCTAAGGTTTTCTCCACTATGTTCATCAATATGATCAAGGCAGGGGAGGCAAGTGGAGCACTGGACGATACCCTGGACCGTCTCGCCACTCAATTTGAAAAGCAGAATGAGACAAGGCAGAAAATTGTTTCAGCCCTGACCTATCCGTTGGTACTTGGAGTCATTGCAATCGGGGTAGTCATCTTTTTGCTTGTGGGAGTTGTTCCCACCTTTGTTTCGATGTTCAGCGACTTTGGAGCGGACCTTCCGTTGATTACAAGATTCGTACTTGGTGCAAGTGAATGGATGCAAAGCTTTTGGTGGTTATTGCTGTTGCTGCTTGGGGGAATCTTAGTGGGGATCATGGCGATGAACAAGCAGAAACAGACAAAATATTATATCGACTATGCGTTATTGCGTCTGCCAATCTTCGGACCATTATTGCAGAAGGCTGTCATTGCGAGACTGACAAGGACACTGAGTTCATTGTTTTCAAGTTCAGTCCCGATTTTGCAGGCCATCACCATTGTAGAAAAGATTGTCGAAAACGAAGTGATTGCGAGAGTGTTGGCGCGTAGTAAAATGGAATTAGAAAAAGGTGAATCCCTCACTGGGCCGATGAAAGAGCATTGGGCTTTTCCGCCGCTTGTCACACAGATGATCAGCATAGGGGAAAGCACAGGTTCACTTGATACCATGTTGGACAAAATAGCCGAATTCTATGAAAAAGAAGTCGACTATGCAACCGACCGATTGAAAAGTTTAATTGAGCCACTAATGATTGTTGTGCTCGCTGTGATAGTCGGGACTATAGTCACATCAATCCTAGTTCCAATGTTCGATATTTTTAACCATATTCAAATGTAGAAACGTGTAAAATCTTATTGAAATTTGAAAGATAGTATAATAGAATTATATGTAGATAGATTACTACATATTTCCATTACGGGAGGAAAATTACGATGTTGCAAAAATGTAGAAAAATGCTTCGCAACGAAAAAGGGTTAACATTGATCGAATTACTTGCTGTTGTTGTTATTTTGGGGATTATTGCTGCGATTGCTGTGCCTAGTATCGGGAAAATAATAGATAATTCAAAAAAAGATGCCCATTTAGCAAATGCGCAGCAAATGGTAAGTGCAGGGAAACTAGCAATTGTAAATAATGCAGATATAATTGATGAGGATACTAATCAAATTACATTGGGAGCCCTTCAAGGCGCGGGGTTAATTGAGAGTAATATTAAGCATCCACATGGTGATGCATATGATATTGATAACTCATATGTAGTTGTTTCAGGGACCACTGTTACAGGTGTTTTGTTACTATCTAAGGACACTGCTCATGGAGTGTATTCTGGAAGTGCTGGTTCGGAGACTGTAGTCTCTGTCACAAGCCTAAGTAGATCGTCTGTTAAACCTGAGTAATGAAGGTTTTTATAATTAGCTTCGCCCTCCTCCTAGGCTCCTTCTACAACGTAGTGGGCCTACGGATACCAAAGGGTGAGTCAATAGTCACACCAAGATCACATTGTACCAATTGCAAAACCACATTGACGGGGCTAGATTTAGTTCCCGTCCTTTCATATGTATTTCTTAAAGGGAGATGTCGGCACTGTCAAAAGTCCGTGTCTCCTATTTATCCATTATTCGAGCTTTTGACGGCTGTGCTTTTTGTCCTAGCTCCCCTATTGATGGGATGGACTTATGAACTGATTGTCGCATGGACATTTATTTCCATGCTCATTATCATTGTTATATCGGACCTTTATTATATGCTCATTCCGAACAAGATCCTCCTATTTTTCTTTGGACTTTTCATCATTGAACGGTTTTTCATTCCCTATCAAACCATACCGGACCATCTAATAGGATTGGCGGTTGGATTTTTCATTCCCTTTTTGGTTGCCATTCTTTCAAAAGGCGGGATGGGTGGGGGAGATGTGAAGCTTTTTGCCGTACTGGGGTTTGTCCTGGGTTGGGAGCTTGTTATACTTACCTTCTTCCTAGCATCATTAATCGGAATGATTGCAGCCCTTATCGGAATGCTACTTGGAAAAGTAAAAAGAGGTGTGCCGTTTCCATTCGGTCCATCCATCGCACTTGCTTCAGTGATTACTTATTTTAAAGGGGAAGAAATACTATTTTGGTATTTTTCCTTACTCTTCTAGTACAACAACTTACATAAGGAGCTTTCTGGATGGAATTTTCGTTTCTGCAACCAAAGCAAAACAATTTCATAAATTTGATTATCCGTGACCATGTCATTCGAATGGTAGAGTTGAAAAGTTTGGATCCATTGACAATCAAGCGCACAAATGAGCGATATTTGCCGCCAAATATCATCCGAGATGGAAAGATTGTCGATGAAAATATTTTTCGTCTCATTTTAGAAGAATGTGTAGAAGACTGGGGACTAAAACGGAAGCATGTCCGTTTTGTTGTGCCAGATCAATACGTCGTCACCCGGAAACTGACGATTCCCTCTAATATCATGGATGACGAAATCATTGGTCATTTGTATCTGGAGTTGGGTTCGACCATCCATCTGCCATTTGAGGATCCCGTGTTTGATGTACATGTTCTTCATCGTTCGGAAAAGACGGAGCTGGTTCTTTTTGCTTCGCCTGAAGAAGTGGTAACCCAGATATCTTCGTTGCTTGAAGACAACAAAATGAAACCGTCGGCAGCGGATGTCTCCTCCCTTTGTTTATATCGCCTGTATTATGAATTTGGTCAGCGTAATGAACAAGATCATCTGTTAGTCATCCATTTTGATGTGAGCTGTATTACTCTGAGCATCTTCATGAACCATGTTCCTGTTTTCATGCGTACCGTTGCATTCCCGCAGGACATGAAGGTTTGGGAAGTGTCTGTCACCAATACCCAGCTAGAATGGGCGGGGGACATCGTACAGTTCAATGTGTTCCTGGAGGATTTCATCATTGAAGTGGAGCGTATCATGAACTTTTTCCGTTATTCCTTGAATCAGGGGAATGAAGAGATTGGTAGGGTTCTACTTTACGGAGACCATCCGAATCTGCCTTTGATTCATGCAAAGCTCAAAGAGAAGACTTCGGTGAAAGTAGATACGTATGAACAGGAAGTTTACACACTAGACCAAGAGGTGGTTGACCCGAAATACTACTACTCCTTAGGGTTGGCGTTAAAAGAGGTGCAATGATGTTAGTAGATATCGATTTATTACCGAAAAAGAAATCCAGAAATATTACCACGCCTCTTGTGTATGGCATTTGTGCATTTTTTCTTTTGTTTTCAGCTATCATTCTTTTTACCTTTTATAACATGGTCAATAACGATGTACAGACAGCCCAACAGGAACTGGAAATGGTGCAGCAATTAAGGGTTGCCAAGGAAGATCCGGTGAACCGTTCGCAAAACTCTTCCTCAGCTAAACGACTCGAAGATACGGTTGTATGGGCGGAGGAGTACCCGCTTGAGATGGTTCCTGTGATGCAGGACCTAATCAGGCTGTTGCCAGAACGAGGATTCATTCAAAGCTTTACCTATGATGAAACAGGATTATTAAACCTATCCGTTCAATTTGATGAATCAAGGGATGCTGCCTATTTCCTCTATCATTTGAACGAATCGACTCTATACCATTCCATCGATCTCTCTTCCATTTCAACAGTTGATGTCGGAACGGAAGAAACAGTCGGTGTGCTCCCAAGGTATATAGGACAATACACCTTGGCATTTGACCGCGATGCATTCCAAACCGTCGAAGAGGAAGTAGAAGAGGAAGAAGAAGTGGAAAGCGAAACTGATACGGAAGTGGAGGAGGACGAAGAGTTATGATGATTGAACTGGAAAAGAAACATTACATCTTGTTAAGCTCTTGTGTTCTCCTGATCGTATTGGGTATCGCCGGTTTCTACTATTTGTCTTATGCACCAAAGGAAGCAAGAGCACAACAGTTGCATGACGAGAAAAAAATAGAAGAGCAGCTTATCCAAGTGTTGGAGCAACAGGAGGAAACGGCTAACGCAATCGGCAATACAACGGTTGAGCTTCAACGTAAGATTCCTGTCACCCCTTATTTGGAGCAGCTTATTTTGGAAATGGAAAAGGCAGAAGTCCTATCAAATAGTAGAATCGTAAGCATGACTTTCGGTGAGGGTGAGTTCATTCCTGCCGGTACAACCTTGGAAGAATATGAAACGATGCATGAAGACGAAGGGGAAACAGTCCAGGAGGAAGCGTATTTACCAGAAGGACTGAAAAAAGTCACAGTTAATCTATCCGTTGAATCGGAAGTATATGAAGATTTGACCACCTTTCTTTCTTCCCTGGAGAGTTTGACGCGGATAACGCAGGTGGAATCCGTAAGCTTCACCGGTCTACCTGAAGTGACTTCGACCGAACAGGAATTGGAATCTCTTACTTACTCCGTAACTCTTTCAGCATTTTACCTTCCTGAACTTGATGATCTGGTGGAAGACCTACCTCCTTTATCTGTTCCGGAACCAAGTAATCGAACAAATCCATTTATCGACACCAATTAATTATTTCCGTGGAAATAGTCGAATTCATCTTGGGGATGGATATTGTGTCGGAAAAGAATTAGGACAAGACGACAAAAGTCTTGTTCTTTTTTTTATGGCCTATGATAGGATAAAACAAATCTAACCAAGACAAAATTTGTCAAACGTAAACGGAGGTGTGGAAAGTGGACAATCACCAGGTAAAAATAAAAATAAATGGAAAAGAAAAGCCGTACGGAAGTGGAAAGAAGAAAAAGAATTACAAAGAGAAAGTGCCGTCTCAGCAAAAAGAGGTCCCGATCAAGGATGATTTCCCGGAAGAGGAATTGCCGATCATCATTGTGGACGAATCAGCAGCTGCTGCTGAAAAAAAGGAAGAAGAATTTGAATGGGTGCTACCGAAAGAGCCACCAAAAAACTCAAAGGAGTCTAAAAAGTCAAAAGACTCACAAGATAACACTTCATATATTGAAGATCTCCGTCAGATGAACAAAGACAAAGGAACAAAGGTGCGTCCGACCCCTTTTGGTAAAAAGAAAAAGCTTGCTCCTCCATCCTTCTCAAAGCAGCTTCTATTATCCATTGGTATGGCTATCGGTATTGGAACTTGTTTAGGTTTTCTGATTCTTGCAGTCATGAATATGTCCGGAACACCAGTTAATCCAGAAGTGCCAGCCGCTGCACCGGTGACGAATCAAACGAATGATGCACCTGAGACCCCTGCAGTCAGTGGGGAAGGAAACGCCACCATTCCTGCTCAAACTATTTCTGTCCTTCAAGCAGGTGCCTTTACCACGGCGGAGGGAGCCAATGCAGAAATGGAGCGTCTGAAGGCTGCCGGTTTTCCAGCAACCGCCCTAGGTTCTGATCCCACATATGTCTTTATGGCTGTCGGGCAAAATGTGGAAGGGATGAAGCAAATGGCAGGGGCGGCACAAGAAAAAGGGTTTGAACCTTATGCAAAAGAAATCAGTCTTTCGGAAAAAACGGTAAATTCCCTCACAGACCAGGATGCACTTTTGCTTCAAGAAGGTCAGGTATTGTACAAGCAGCTTACGGTTGCTACCGCACTTTTATTACAAGGCAGATCCTTGGATGCTGCAACCTCTGAAACCCTTGGAGCCTCCTTCGATAAAGTAGCCGCCATTAATGATTCGGAATTAACAGAGAGCATAAAAGAATGGAAGGCAACACTTTCCGGAGCCTATGAAAGCTTGCAGTCCCATCAATCATCCAATAACACCGAAGCACTCTGGGATGCCCAACAAAAACTATTAGACGCAACCAAATTCTTATATTAATAGATAAGTGGATTGAAGCGGAAGTCACTTTACTCCTGCGGGAGGCTCCCGGACCGCCTGCGGAAAGCAAGTGACCGCAGCGAAAAGAAACGTCAAACTTATTAACGATACCATACAGACGCCAGCCCCAAAATTCCATTTTGGGGCCTTTTTTCTGTCAAAAAAACAATTTTCCCAATTCATCGGAAGATATTTGGCCCTGCCATAATGTTTGTGATAGGATTAACATGTATCTCTCAACCAACTACTATTTGCGAAAGGTGATAAAACATGAAACCTCTTATTTTAGCCTCAGGATCCCCCAGAAGAAAGGAACTTCTCCAACAAGTACACCTCCCTTTTACCGTGAAGGTGAGTAACATCGAAGAAACCTTCGACCCATCCCTGACACCAGAAGAAATTGCGACTACCTTGGCTTATCAGAAAGCCCAAGATGTCTTTATGAAAAATAGAGACTCCGTTATCATCGGATCCGATACCATCGTTGTCCTTGGTGACAAGGTTCTCGGCAAACCGGAAAGTGAAAACGAGGCCAGAGCCACCCTCCGAACACTGAGCGGCAATACACACTATGTCATAAGTGGAGTTGCCATCTTGAGTGAAGAAAAAGAGGTGACCTTTTATGAAAAAACCTCCGTCACATTTTGGGATCTGACCGATGAGGATATCGAGTTTTACATCCAATCAGGAGAACCGATGGACAAAGCCGGTTCTTACGGGATTCAGGAAGTCGGTGCGCTTTTTGTAAAAGAGATCAAAGGAGACTACTTTTCGATTGTGGGGCTTCCGCTTTCAAGAACGATTCGTGAATTGAAAAGTTTTCAATAGAAGGCTCTTTTCGTAAACTTAGTTGCTGTTTCGTATGGATATATCAATCGTTATTTTCCTTATTGTCGTGCTCTTTTCCCTGCTGTACGTAATAACAAGCTTGCACCTTTTAGAGTACGTAATTAGTAAAAAGTCCAATTGCCGACTTTTTACAAGAAAATAGTAACAATCTTTGAGAAAAGAGCCTAATAGAACGGTCGTGGCATGACCCTCCATCCACTAAAAGGGGAGGAAGAAAATTGGAATCCACCACATCCACCGCACTGATGATTAAAGATTATCCCGAAGATCAACGGCCAAGAGAGCGAATGATACAGGATGGACCGAAAAGCCTGTCCAACCATGAGTTGCTGGCCATCCTGCTACGTACTGGTTCAAAGGACGAATCTGTCCTGCAGCTGGCCAATAAGCTCCTAGTGAATTTTGAAGGACTGCGCCTTTTAAAAGATGCTTCTATTGAAGAAATCATCGAAACAAAGGGAATTGGGAAGGTGAAGGCCGTTCAGATTATGGCTGCCGTCGAACTCGGACGGAGAATCCACCGCTTGCAATATGAAGACCGATATGTAATCCGATCTCCGGAGGATGCTGCCAATTATGTCATGGAAGACATGAGGTTTTTATCACAGGAACATTTTGTTTGCCTCTATCTTAATACGAAAAATCAGGTCCTCCATCAACAGACTGTCTTTATCGGTAGCCTAAATGCATCCATCGTGCATCCGCGCGAGGTATTCAAAGAAGCTTTCAGGCGATCTGCTGCCTCGTTCATCTGTATCCATAATCATCCATCGGGCGATCCTGCTCCAAGCCGGGAGGATATAGATGTCACAAAACGATTAAGTGAATGCGGAAAGCTGATTGGTATAGAGCTTTTGGACCATTTGATCATCGGCGATCAGAAATTCATCAGTTTAAAAGAAAAAGGCTATGTGTAATACTAGGCATTTTGCATATCCTACGCTATAATATTACTCATGAGTTTCGAAGGACAACCTTCTTAATCCATCAAATTTCTACAAAAAAACTTATCCACATGTTTATGAAAATAAAAGGGCATGCTTCGTCCGTTTTATCACTTTTCATTTACCACTATTACGCATTAGTATCAGAAAGGGAGATACACTTATATGTTTGGAACGAGAGATCTTGGTATTGACTTGGGAACAGCCAATACATTAGTTTTTATTAAAGGAAAAGGTATTGTTGTGCGTGAACCTTCTGTTGTCGCATTGCAGACCGATAACAGGCAGATTGTCGCGGTCGGTAACGATGCAAAAAACATGATCGGTCGAACTCCGGGGAATGTTGTCGCACTTCGTCCAATGAAAGACGGAGTCATTGCGGACTATGAAACGACAGCGACCATGATGAAATATTATATTAAACAAGCTTTAAGGAACAAAAGTTCCTTTTCACGCAAGCCATATGTGATGGTTTGTGTGCCATCGGGTATCACGGCTGTGGAAGAAAGAGCGGTAATCGATGCGACTCGCCAAGCTGGCGCGCGTGATGCGTATCCGATCGAAGAGCCATTTGCTGCGGCAATCGGTGCGAACCTGCCTGTATGGGAACCAACAGGAAGCATGGTGGTGGATATTGGTGGCGGAACGACCGAAGTAGCCATCATCTCACTTGGAGGTATCGTAACAAGCCAATCAATCCGTGTAGCAGGGGATGAAATGGATGATGCCATCATTGCCTATATCCGTAAAAACTACAACCTGATGATCGGGGAGCGTACCGCAGAAGCCTTGAAGCTTGAAGTAGGATCTGCTGGGGATACAGAAGGGATCGAGCCAATGGACATCCGTGGCCGCGATCTTTTGACAGGACTTCCGAAAACAGTGGAAATCACTGCAAAAGAAGTAGCTGAAGCTTTGAAGGACACAGTGACGGCCATTGTAGATTCTGTTAAAGCGACATTGGAGCGCACACCTCCTGAACTGGCGTCAGATATCATGGATCGTGGAATCGTACTGACAGGTGGCGGAGCTTTACTCCGTAACCTGGATAAAGTGATCAGCGATGAGACTAGAATGCCGGTGATTATTGCCGAAAATCCATTGGATTGTGTGGCAATAGGAACAGGCAAAGCATTGGATTATATTGATGAGTTTAAAAAGAAATCAAGAGATTATCGCTAAGTAGGTGTTAAGTCATGCCACAATTTTTCCTCAATAAAAGGTTGATTATTTTGTTGGTGAGCTTAATTTTTCTGGTGGCATTGATTGGTTTCTCTTTAAAAGAACGGGACGATTTGACATGGCCTGAACAGTTCGTAAAGGACTCGACAGGCTTTGTCCAATCTATCTTTTATAGGCCCGCACATTTTGTCGCGGGCTTCTTTGATAATGTAGGATATTTAAAAGATACGTATGAAGAGAATAAATTGCTGCGTGCTAGACTGGAAGAATATGCTCTTTTAGAAACAAAGGTCCAAAAGCTAGAAAAAGAAAACGACGAGTTTCGTGAAGTGATCGGGGAACTCGATTCGCTTCGTGATTATGAACCAAAACCTGCCACCGTCATTGGCAGAAACCCTGATCAATGGGTCGAGCAAATCACGGTGAATAAAGGGAAGCAAAACGGTGTGGAAAAGGACATGGCGGTCGTCACCTCGGGTGGACTGATCGGTAAGGTCAAACATGCCAATGCCTTTACTTCCACTGTGCAACTCCTTAGTTCCTTGGATCCAAAGAACCGCATCTCTGCGTACATACAAGGAGAAGAAGACATATTTGGGTTGATCGAAGGCTATGATGAAGAAAAAGGCGCCCTTCTGTTAAAGCGTATCCCTCACCAAGCGGAAGTGAAGGAAGGGGAAACCGTACTATCCTCCGGGTTGGGCGGTGTATTCCCGGAAGGTCTGATGATTGGTGAAGTGACGGAGGTTGTGGCAGATGAGTATGGATTGACGCAGATGGCCTATGTCAAACCAGCCGCTGACTTCTATAACATCACTCAGGTTATGATTGTAAAACGAACACTCATATCAGGAGAAGAGGAACCAACAGAAGAAGCTGCCGAAGAGGGGGGCTCTGAGTGAGAAAATATATCTTACCAGCCCTGCTTCTTTTCTTATTTATACTCGAAAGCATGAGCGTCGATTTCTTTGGCCTTCACGAAATCCGGGAAGACTGGATTATCGTACCTAGGTTTATGTTGATTGTCATCGTCCTCTGTGCCATCTATACAAGCCCATATGTGGGCCTGATCTGTGCCATGCTGTTCGGCTTTCTCTATGATATAGTTTATACGGAAATCCTGGGTGTCTATCTATTTGCATTCGGGGTGTCCGTCTATATTGTTTCCGGTATCTTGAGATTTGTGAATACAAATTACTTGATATCCTTTTTATTGGTGCTACTATCCATTACCATCACCGAGCACCTTGTCTTTGGAATCCATTCCTTGATTGGGACAACACAACTGGTCCATTCCGAATTTTTATACATGCGAGTCGTACCTACACTAGTATTTAATGCCATCATCACATTAATACTACTATTTCCAATCAAACTCTTCATGGAGCGCCTTGCAATCGAACAAAAGGATGAGTTGTAAGATATTTTTTAAATAATCATTGTAAATGTAAGTCTTCTAGCTTTTGATTGGAGCACAAGGCGAAGACTCCTCCGAGAGGTAGCGCTTAGTGGAGACCCCGCAGGCTTGCCGAGGAGGCTCCACAAGGGCCCCGTGGAAAGCGAAGCCTAGTGCGTAAATCAAAAGCGGAGTTACAAGGGAACTAAAAGTTATTGGAAAAGCCCCATCCCCCAAAAAGGGACGGGCTTTTCCATTACATAAAAAATCTAGCAATCTTTTTTTTATTTTATGGATATAGGAAAAAGGAAATAGAAGGACAATGTCGAATTATATACTTGTTGAGGTGAACGTCGTGAATAGACAAAAACAACAGTATGTAACCATTAAGGGCACAAAAGAGGGCTTAACCCTGCATCTCGATGATACATGCTCGTTTCCAGAGCTTTTAGCTGAAATAGAAGCAAAATTAACGTCGAATAGCAATCCGGACGAAGCGCCGCTCTTAGGTGTACGTCTAAGAGTCGGAAATCGTTACTTAACCAATAAGCAGCAGGAAAAATTACGAAATGTAATTCGAAGCAAGAAGAACTTTATTGTGGAAGACATAGAAAGCAATGTAGTAACAAAAGAACAGGCAATCCAGTGGAAAAAAGAATCCGAGATTCTACCTGTTGCAAGGATGATCCGATCAGGGCAGGTGCTAGAAGTGGAGGGAGATCTCCTCTTGATAGGAGATGTCAATCCTGGAGGTACGGTGAAGGCAGGCGGCAATGTATTCGTTATGGGTGCGTTGAGGGGAAGTGCCTATGCTGGCCTACAAGGCAAAAAGGATGCTATCATAGCTGCAAGTTTGATGAAGCCTACATTGCTTTCCATTGATAACACAATAAACCGCGCTCCAGATTTAAGTGAGCAACTAGAAGGAAGCAGTGAGATGGAATGCGCCTATATAGATGATCAAGAACAAATTGTCATAGACCGCTTACAATTGCTTTCACAACTAAGACCGATGTTAACACGGCTTGAAAGGAGAATGTAACAAGTGGGAGAGGCTATCGTAATTACTTCCGGTAAAGGTGGAGTCGGCAAAACGACAACTTCTGCAAATATAGGAACGGCTCTTGCATTACAAGGAAAAAGAGTATGTTTGATAGATACAGATATTGGGTTAAGAAATCTCGATGTTGTCATGGGACTTGAGAACCGTATCATTTATGATCTGGTCGACGTCATTGAAGGTCGTTGCAAAACACATCAGGCCTTGATCAATGATAAACGCTTCGAATGCCTGAAGCTCTTGCCTGCAGCGCAAACAAGTGATAAGTCGGCTGTAAAACCGGATCAAATGAAAAAACTAGTGATGGAACTGAAGCAGGACTATGATTATATCATCATAGACTGTCCTGCTGGTATCGAGCAGGGCTTCCAGAATGCCATTGCCGGTGCTGACAGAGCCATCGTTGTCACAACACCTGAAGTATCTTCTGTACGTGATGCAGACCGTATTATCGGATTGCTCGAGAAAGAGGAAAACATCCAACCTCCTCGTCTTGTTGTCAATCGTATTCGAAACCATATGGTAAAGAACGGCGAGATGCTTGATGTAGATGAAATTGTATCCATACTTGCAATCGATATCATTGGTATCGTTGCAGATGACGATAGTGTCATCCGCGCATCTAACAGTGGGGAACCGATTGTCATGGATCCGACAAGCAAAGCGTCCATCGCGTATCGTAACATTGCAAGACGCATTTTGGGTGAATCCGTGCCGTTGCAATCCCTTGAAGATGAAAACAAAGGCGTTATGTTTAAAATAAAAAAATTCTTTGGCGTACGCTAAGGGTTCAATCGAGCCGTCTCTTAAAAGAGGCGGCTTTATTTGAATGGGAGAGGGACAAATTGAAGAACATCAAAAAAGCGTTCAAGTATATTGGGATCGGTATTATCATTTTGATAGTTTTTATGTTTTTAAATAACACCTCTCTCTTTATGGAAAGAGAGAATGTTGAAGCGAAGTATCTTGCTCATAGGGGCGTGCATCAAACGTTTACGATGGAGGATATTACCCGGGATGCATGCACCGCAGAACGTATCTTTGAGCCTGAACATGCCTATATCGAAAACACTATCGCTTCCATGGAAGAGGCGTTTCGACTTGGAGCAGACATAGTAGAATTGGATGTTCATCCAACAACGGATGGAGAATTTGCCGTATTTCATGATTGGACATTGGAATGCCGTACAGACGGTGCGGGGGTGACCCGCGAGCATTCCATGGAGGAACTGCGTCAATTGGATGTTGGGCATGGTTATACCGCAGATGGTGGCAAAACATACCCATTCCGAGGAAAAGGAATAGGACTCATTCCTACACTTAAAGAAGTGTTGGAACAATTTCCGAATCAAGAGCTACTGATCCACATTAAAAGTGATGATCCCAAAGAGGGGGAGCTGCTAGCGGACTATCTGGAAAAGAACACCGTTAATGGCATGGAACAATTAACCGTGTATGGAGGAGACCAACCTATCTCTAGCTTAAAAAACATGGTGCCTGATATGAGAGTGATGTCCAAAGGATCGATGAAGAGTTGCCTGATCCCATACCTTGCCATTGGATGGACGGGCTATGTTCCTGAAGCATGTGAAGGAACACAACTTCATGTACCTGAAAAGATTGGCCCATTTCTATGGGGATGGTCCGGCAAGTTTCACGAACGTATGGAAAAAGTAGATACAAGGGTGGTTATTGTTGCTGGGGATGGAGGTTTCTCCGAAGGATTTGATTCGAAAGAGGATCTGGAGAGAATACCTGATTATTTCTCGGGATACATTTGGACGAACCGGATAGAGGTACTAAGTGGTAGATAAAGGTAAAGCTGCTCATGGTTCTGAGCAGCTTTTTATTATTGAAATGGAAGGGCACTCTCAACTTGAAAAAAGTTCTCGATATTGTTAAATGTAATGGAGGGATTGGTTTGTGTGTAAAAACCGTCCCTTGCAATAACGATCCCTTCAAATGAAGCCCCGCCAAAGGTTACCTTTCCGTAAGGAGCGATAAGTATTCCTTTTAAACCTTTTGCACCTAAGCCTGTAATAGTTATGTCGCCTTTGCTTACTACTACTACATTATTTAGGTTGTTGTGATTGTATGAAGTAGAAGTGTAATTATTAGCAAAGATTTTTGAGTTTTCCTGAAGTACTCCTCCAGTAGCATAACCGTTGTTTCGATACCAACTATCTTCCTTCAAAGCTGGCATCACATTCTCAAATAAATCTTCATTAGTAGGCACATCCAATGGATTATATGTTTTTTTTCTACCTACCACATTCCCACTGTGTCGTTCTGTAATTATTCCTGCAATATAAATTTCATCGGCTTGTATCAATGCAGACCAATTCACAAAATTAACATTCCCACTAATGAAAACCTTTTTGGCAGTGATTTTTCCACTACTTTCAAAGTGCACGTTGCCGTCAATAACAACAGTATCAGCATTAATTTCCGATCCACCGTTATTCAGATTTACATCGCCATTAATATGGATCGCCTCAGTTGTTCCGATCCTTCCGAGTTTGGTACTGCTATCAAACGTTACGGCATTTCCTTTTTTATCGATTAAAACTCTATGAACTACCACTTGGTTGTTACCAGTGAACCTTAGATCCTTTTTATTATAGTTGTTTATCAGAATCGTTCCTAACTTTTCTTTCGGAACCCCATTGACAGGTGTTGATCCATAAATACCAAAATCCGAACCGAAAATAAAAATATTCTCATATAGGAAAGACTCGTACATAGTTGGTGGCGGTTCTACTAGAAGTGGTGGGTCTTTCTTAATATTTATGGAACTCTGTACATGGCTAGGCTCTAGCGTCGTACTTACATTAAAAGTTTTATTTAAGTTATCTATAAGCGTAAAAGTCACATCTGTTTTTTCAGATGGATCAATTTGTATGCAATCATTTTTGTCAATTACTGTTTGATTGATGGAAAAATCCTTGAATTCCATTTCGTTACTTGCTAATAAGTCTTGAGGGCACAATGTGTAATTAGGTGACGTTGTTTGATGATTTTGTCTTATGGATGAAATAATAATATTTGATTCTTGCCTTAAGATAATGTGTGAACCCGTTGTTTCTTCATGTTTGATAGTTGTAGCAAGTACACTGAAAGTTAAAGTTCCTACGAAGGCTAGAATAGCAAGGGAAACCAGCACTTCTAAAAGGGTAACACCGGATTGATTTAAAGAAAATTTCCTTTTCATTAGTAATAATCTCCTGTTTTTAATTTTCCTCTAAATCAAAATCGATTATGGGAATGATCATCTCTTTTGTAAAATATCTCGGTGCTTCACTATTTAAGGAGGTGGAAATTTGATAGTTGATGGTTCCGGTTGCTCGCATGACGCGAATATTTGTCAGTTCTATTTTATATCCATCTGTTTCTAAAAAAGTGGAGTTGTGATTACTCTCAATTTTGTTCGTTACATTGCGGAGAACGTATTGATTTAGGTTATCATTTTTCTCTTCACGAGACTTTGCGTTCCACGCTTCTTTATTATCGGGAGCCCAATCTTCAGGAAACTCCCAATCTTCAAGTATATCAATTACTTTTTTCTCGAAATAGATAGTCCCCATTTCAGCAAGTTTATCGTGCTGAATGATTTCTTCTGTTTTTTTGTACTGGAGACTACTTGAAAGTACCGAATTTATTAAAGGCGGAATAAACAATCCGATCAAGACGATAGTTAATAATACATATAGAAGTGCATAGCCTTTTTGGGAGTTTTGATTTGTCATCATTTCATTTGTCCTCCCTATAACTATAGAGTTCTGTAGTTAATGAGGTAGGTGTAAGGGATGGATCAGTATACACTTTTACGGCTATCGGTACTAAGTCCATGTTTTGATGAGCGGAGAGCTCAGTAATTTCAACGTAATAGTCTTTACCGTTTAAAGTGTGCTCCCGGGTATATGAATTGCTGGCTTTGTATTCAGATAGCATTTTTTCGGCTAGATTTATGGAAATGATTTTGTTTTCATTATGAGAGGAGTACTTTACCGTTTGAGAGAAAAAGCCTAACATACCTGTAAAGATAATACCTAAAATAACAATGGATACTAGAATTTCTATCAACGTTAGTCCTTTTTGGTCATGAATTCTTTGATTTATTCTCACTATATTCCCCTACTTTTTTCAAGGTTAACAATACTACTTTCTTCCTATTCTTCCATTATACTAAAAACTTTTAAAAGGTAATCTATTTTTTCCTGAAAATAATAGATTTAAAATGCTTCTTGATGACCCGTCATATCCTACCGGGACAAGTCATAAAATGGTACAAACCTATTTGCGGGAAGGGTGTTTGTATGAACGATCGGATAGCGGAAATTAAAAGAAGGGCCGCAAAGCGCAGGAAGCAACGGCAGAACCAATTGCCCAAACGGAATAACTCGGGGCCAACACAACATATTATGCGTGATGAGGAGAGGTATGGAGGGTCAGGCTATTCCTCTTATGAAAGTGGACCTGATGGGAATGGTGGACATCCTCTATTCAACAAGGAAATGTTCATGTTCAAGATTTTGGCGTCGGCGATTCTTGTGTTGGTTGTGGCCATTATGTTCCAGAACCCTTCCGGTGTGTTTGAAAAGCCGCGTCAGTTTGTCTCGAAAACGATGGAGCAAAGCTTTCAGTTCGCAGCTTTTACTAACTGGTATGAAGAGAAGTTTGGGAAGTCCTTGGCACTCTTACCGTTACCTAATAATAGTGCACAGCCCCAGGTGAATCCGGATGATTATGTCATCCCGGCTTCCGGTAGGGTTTTTGAGAGCTTTGAGGTGAACGGGCAGGGTGTGATGGTGGAAACGATGGCTCACTCTAATGTGGAGGCGATGAATGGGGGCTTTGTCTCGTTCGTCGGAGTTAAAGAGGACACAGGAAAAACAGTCATCATCCAGCACGCAGATAACAGCTACACGTGGTATGGACAGCTTGGGGAAGTGGAAGTGAAGCTCTATGATTATATTGAGACAGGCGATGTGCTCGGAAAAACGACGGTGCTTGAGGATGGATCAAAAGGGATGTTCTATTTTGCCATCCAAAAGGATAATGAATTTATCGACCCTATGCAGGTGATATCATTTGAATAATAAGTGGCTGAGGCTATTTCAGAAAATACATGTCCATCCACTCATGTGGTTTTTGGTGGGACTGGCCATTTTGACTGCGAGCTTCCGGGAGCTGTTACTACTTTTTTTCATTGTTCTAGTTCATGAGCTAGGACATAGTGTTGCGGCAACGCACTATAATTGGCGGATCAAACAGGTACTGCTATTGCCGTTCGGCGGGGTGGCTGAAATGGAGGAGCACGGGAACCGTCCCTTGAAAGAAGAACTGATTGTCACACTCGCGGGGCCATTGCAGCATGTATGGCTTGGAGCGGGTGGTTTCCTTCTATATGAGATGGGGTATTTATCTCCGGGGATGTGGGAGTTGTTTTTCACCTTTAATTTGATGATTTTCCTTGTGAACCTTCTACCGATCTGGCCACTTGATGGCGGGAAAATCATGGGGCTGTTGTTCAGCAGGTTCTCCCCATTTGCACAGGCCCATGAGCGGACACTAAAGGTTTCCTTTGTCATCTTGGCGCTTTTTACTGCGACGTATCTGTTTATTGACCCGTTGCATATCAATGTTTGGATCATTACGATTTTCCTCTTTTTTTCCTTATATACAGAATGGAGACAGAGGCATTTCATGTTTATGCGATTTCTGATGGAGCGGTATTACGGAAAGAATAATTCCTTTTCAACCATCACCCCGATTGTCGTCGATGAAAAAGAGAAGATCCATCAGGTGCTTCAAAGGTTCAAGCGCGATTGCAAGCATAATATCATTGTGATGAAGGGAAACGATAAACAGCCACCGCTTGATGAAAATGAGTTGCTTCATGCTTATTTCAAGGAGAAGTTGACGACAATTGATATAGGAGATATCCTGTATTCATACTAGGTTCTTTTCGTATACGGTGTTGCTTTGTCGTATTTTTATAACACCTGTTTTTATTTTGCTGTCCTGCTCTTTTCCTGGTTTAACATAAAAGGTTACATGCCTTATTCAGAGCGGATAAGCGGTAAAAAGACTTTTTACCAATAATATAAACAATAGTCGAGAAAAGAGCCTTACTAAAACTTCACGTTGAAAGCTGGGGCTAATTCATTGATAGAGTTAATTATGGATATGAAAGCGACGGAGAAACGGGTCGCGATAAAAGAGGATGACAAAATTGTCGAGTTATTGATTTACCGGCCAACTTCTCATCCGATTGAAGGGAATATATATGTGGGTCGCGTTGTGAATGTCCTGCCAGGCATGCAAGCCGCTTTTGTTGATTTTGGACAAAAGAAACCAGGATATCTTCATCGTGACCATTTGTGTTCTTATCAAACCTCTACCCTCTCCAAATCGGAAAAGGAACAAAAGGGCATTTCCCATTTTGTCCACCAGGGAGAAGCAATTCTCGTACAGGTAGTCAAGGAGGGCGAAGGGACAAAAGGAGCAAAGCTGACGGGTCTCCTTGAGTTTCCGGGGACACATATTGTGTACCAGCCATACGGGAAGTATAAAGCCATTTCCAAGAAAATGTCGGATGCCAAAAGGCAGGAATGGCGAAAGCTTTTGCAGGAATGGCTGACTTCAGAAGAAGGGGTTATTTTACGGACGGCAAGTGAGCATATTGAGGCCGATGTGGTGGAGGCGGAATTGTTGGAGTTGCAGCAGCAGTTCTTGGAGGTCCAGGAGAAGCAAGGCTCGGCGGTAAAGATTCCTTGTCTGGTACACGAAGAAGATCATTTTTTATCAAAAATACTAAGAGAGATCCCTGCTTCTGATGTGAAACTTGCTGAGGTGGATGAGGTCTACACTTCCCAGCTTTTGAAAAAGAAAGGCTATCCTGTCCGCTTTTATCAAGGCAAGGAAGGCATATTTAAAAGAAGGGGCATGGAGCAGGAACTCGAAAAAGCGTTGAAGCGGATCGTGTGGCTGCCAAGTGGAGGCTACATCATCATTGAACACACCGAAGCGATGACGGTCATTGATGTGAATACGGGTAAATACATAGGAAAGACCGGTCAAAAAGAAACGGTGCTGAAAACCAACCTCGAAGCGGCAGTCGAGATTGCGAGACAGCTTCGTTTAAGGCAGATCGGCGGCATCATTATTGTCGATTTCATTGATATGACAAATGACGGGGAGCGGCAGCAGGTGTTCCGTTCTGTACAGAATGCGGTGCAGAAAGACCGCTCCCATGTGAGGGTGATAGGATTTACCGAACTGAACCTATTGCAACTTACGCGTAAGAAGGTGCGTGAACCATTGACGAACATGTTGCTGCAACCTTGCGAACCGTGCGAAGGGAAAGGTGTGGTGTTTTCTGTGGATACTGTCACCTATCAACTGGAGCGTGAACTTCTGGAGTTTAAAGGAAGTGATGTCGAAGCGGTAGTGGTGGAAGCAAGCATAGAGGTCGTCAACAAACTGATGAGTCTTTCTGCTATAATGGAAAGAACGGGACTCGAGATTTATTTTATTAAAAAAGACGGGGTCCCACGTTTTGAAGTTAGGTTTGCCGGGTCTGTCGAGGACGCGAAAGAAAGGTTAAAAACGCTCTGAAACCTTATTGACATAAGGGTTTGGAATATGCTAAGATGTTCTTTGTTAGTTTGTAGCACCCGTGCTACAACCGCACAGTCCAGGTTCCGTGAAATATGGGCGTGAATTCGTTACATATACCTGATACTGGCGAGTCTGAGTCTATTGAGGAGGTGCAAGAGAATGTACGCAATTATTGAAACAGGTGGTAAACAAATCAAGGTTGAAGCAGGTCAAACGATCTACATCGAAAAACTTGATGGAGCTACTGGAGATGTAGTAACTTTCGACAAGGTTCTTTTCGTTGGTGGCGACGATGTTAAAGTCGGTAGCCCACTAGTAGCGGGAGCAACTGTAACGGCTAAAGTTGAAAAACAAGGTCGTGCGAAGAAGCTTACTGTATTCAAGTACAAAGCGAAGAAAAACTACCGTAAAAAACAAGGTCATCGTCAACCTTACACAAAAGTTACTGTTGATGCAATCAACCTGTAATTTAAAGGTGATCGGATGATTAAAGTTACAATTAAACGAGACGATCACAAGTTGATCCAATCGTTTACCATAACTGGACATGCTAACTTTGCCAAAAAGGGTGCAGACATTGTGTGTGCCGGGGTTTCTGCCGTATCTTTCGGTGCGGTGAACGCGGTCATGTCATTATGTCAGGTTACTCCTGATATTGAGCAAGGGGCAGATGGATTTTTAAAGTGTTCGGTCCCATCCGGTCTGGATGAGGCGACACATGAGAAAGTACAGCTGTTGCTGGAAGGTATGGTTGTGTCTTTAGAGACGATTGAACGTGACTATGGAAATTATATAACCATTTCTAAGTAGGAGGTGGAATACATGTTAAGATTAGATCTTCAGTTCTTTGCTTCCAAAAAGGGAGTAGGTAGTACTAAAAACGGTCGTGACTCTATCTCTAAGCGTCTTGGCGCTAAGCGTGCAGACGGTCAACTAGTATCTGGTGGTTCTATTTTATACCGTCAACGCGGTACTAAAATTTACCCAGGAGCAAACGTTGGACGTGGTGGAGACGATACATTGTTCG
Organism: Sutcliffiella sp. FSL R7-0096; assembly: GCF_038595065.1. Classification (NCBI taxonomy): domain Bacteria; kingdom Bacillati; phylum Bacillota; class Bacilli; order Caryophanales; family Bacillaceae; genus Sutcliffiella; species Sutcliffiella sp. FSL R7-0096. The sequence continues at coordinate 3,390,438 of NZ_CP152003.1, read as the reverse complement.
CGAAGGTTGACGGAATCGTTCGTTACGAGCGCCTAGGCCGTGACCGCAAACAAGTTAGCGTATATCCTGTTGCTCAAGAAGCATAATTCCAAAGGAACTCTAGCCTATGTTTAGGTTAGAGTTTTTTTATTGCGCTGGACAAAAGAACAGCTAGGCAAAAAATGCAGAAGCAAACTTTATATATTCGACATATATTCGACGTCATTAACGAAAATCCTTTAGGGGTCTGACCCCCTTTTCTTCTTTTTTTATGCTATAATCGACATAGTTAAGAAGGTGTTGGAATTAAAGTTGGGACTAGGAGTACGGTATTATGATAAATAGAGGGACGTTGGATGTGTTGCGTCATTCGAGGCATGATTGGCTTAATCGGATTCAGTTGATTAAAGCGAATTTGTCTTTGGGGCGTTTGGAGCGAGTGAATAATTTGATAGATGAGATTGTGCTTGAGGCTAATCATGAATCCAATTTGACGAATTTACACGCCCCTGCATTTGCAGAATATCTGATTACCTTCCATTGGGAGCCGAGATTGTTTGCGATGGAATACGAGGTCATCGGGGAGCCGGTGAACTTGTCAAAAGCGGATGGGGTATTATACAAATGGATTTCTTCTTTGTTTACCGACCTAGAAAATGCGGTGAACAAAAAAGCAGATAACCATTTGTTTTTAAGTTTGAATATAGAAGAGGCAGAAGAAATTCGTTTCTTTTTTGATATAAATGGAATACTAGAAGATACAGACTTTTTAACGGAGTGGCTGCAAACACAGCCGGATGGATTTACAGTGCATGAACAGGCGATAACATCTGAGCAAAGTACCATCCAGGTGTCTTATAAGCTTTAAAAAGCCGATTTTCGTAAACTTTGTTGCTGTTTCGTAAATAAATAATTAGTCTTATATTACTTACTGACGTGCTCTTTTCCCTGTTTTAGAATGCAGACTAATTGCGATTTTTAGGTAATGTAATCAGTAAAAAGTCCAATTGCCGACTTTTTACTCGTGAATAGCAACAATTTTTAAGAAAAGAGCTTTAAAAAATGAACGCAAAAGGTGTTCTTTTACCTTTTGACATATCGGAGTGAATAATCAATGTTTGTCGATCAGGTCAAGATTTATGTAAAAGGTGGCGACGGTGGGAACGGAATGGTAGCCTTCCGTCGTGAAAAATATGTGCCGGATGGTGGACCAGCTGGCGGTGACGGTGGTAAAGGTGCGGACGTCATCCTTCAAGTAGAAGAAGGGCTACGTACGTTAATGGATTTCCGTTACAAGCGTCACTTTAAAGCAAACCGTGGAGAGCACGGAATGTCCAAGAACCAGCATGGCAGAAACTCGGAAGCTATGATTGTAAAGGTTCCACCTGGAACTGTAGTCATGGACGATGATACAAAGGAAACATTAGCTGACTTAACAGAACACGGACAACAGTATGTAGTTGCGAAGGGTGGACGTGGAGGTCGCGGAAACACGCGCTTTGCTACACCTAGAAATCCTGCTCCGGAAGTAGCCGAAAACGGGGAACCAGGCCAGGAGCGCTATGTCGTACTTGAATTGAAAGTGCTTGCCGATGTTGGACTTGTGGGTTTCCCAAGTGTAGGGAAGTCTACCCTTTTATCGGTTGTATCTGCAGCAAAACCGAAAATTGCCGAATACCACTTCACCACTATCGTACCAAATCTTGGGGTAGTGGAGACCGAAGACGGCCGCAGCTTTGTCATGGCCGATTTACCAGGTCTGATTCAAGGTGCGCATGAAGGTGTAGGTCTTGGACATCAATTCCTACGTCATATCGAGCGTACTCGTGTCATCATCCATGTAGTGGATATGGGCGGGCTAGAAGGCCGTGATCCATATGAGGATTACAAAACAATCAATGAAGAGCTGAAAGAATATAATCTGCGTCTCACAGAGCGTGCACAAATTGTCGTTGCCAACAAAATGGACATGCCGGATGCAGAGGAAAACCTTGAAATATTCAAGCAACAGGTGGGCGATGAAGTGAAGGTATTCCCTATCTCTGCTCTTACCCGCAGCGGTCTTCGCGACCTATTGTACGCGGTGGCGGACGAGCTTGAGCATGCACCGGAGTACCCGCTTTATGAAGAAGAAGCGATTGAGCAACGCGTGGTCTACAAGCATGAGAAAGAGGAAGCAGACTTCAGAATCACAAGGGATCCTGACGGTGCTTACGTACTTTCTGGCGAAAAGCTGGAGAAACTGTTTGTGATGACAAACTTCAACCATGAAGAGTCTATCAAGCGTTTTGCCCGCCAGCTTCGCGGAATGGGTGTCGATGAAGCATTGCGTGCACGAGGTGCCAAAGACGGCGACATCGTGCGTCTTCAGAAATACGAATTTGAATTTGTAGAATAGATTTACAGGAGGGGATAATTCATATTATCCTCTCTTCTTTACATATAGCGATATCCTGTTGACTGATCACCTGGAACGAAGTCCACAGGAAGTAAACCAAATTTTTTATCCTATAATGCTTTATGAGAAAAAGGAGAGATATCCGATGTTAGAGGAGAAGTTCTTTTTAGTGCGGGAAGATGTCCTGCCCGAAGCGATGAAAAAGTCGCTTGAAGTGAAAGAAATGCTTGCTCGGGGGAAAGTGGAGTCCATCGCCGAAGCAGTCCAGAAGGTGGACCTCAGCCGCAGTGCCTTTTACAAATACCGCGATACCGTTTTTCCGTTCCACACCATGGTTAAAGAAAAAATCATGACCTTGTTTTTTCATCTGGAAGATCAGACAGGTGCGTTGTCGCAACTTCTTGCAACCGTTGCCACTGTCGGATGCAATGTCTTGACTATTCACCAGACCATCCCGCTTCAAGGGAAAGCAAACGTCACCCTTTCCCTTGATATGTCCGGGTTGAAAGGTGATATCAATGCTTTACTTTCGATGTTAAAGCGATTAGAATTTGTAGATAAAGTAGAGATTTTGGGGACAGGCGCTTAACACCGGATTCCTATTGGAAGGTGGGAAGGTGCAACCCTGAGTAAGCATAGTTTAGATAGGGGAGTAGAGAGAATGACACCATCACAACAAAGAATTGGATTTTTAGGGCCGAAAGCAACGTTTACCGATATGGCCGTGACAAGATTTTTTCCAGAAGCTAGTAAAAAGGCTTTTTCCACAATCCCGGAATGTATGGATGCGGTGTTGGAAGGGGAGGTTGAGTTTGCGGTTGTACCGCTTGAAAATGCGATTGAAGGGTCTGTCAATGTAACGCTAGATTATCTGATTCATGATTGCCCTCTTCCGATAGTAGGAGAATTGACAATCCCCATCAGCCAGCATCTTTTGGTACACCCTGAAACTGTTCATAGTGGCGATGAGTTGGAAGTAATTTACTCCCACTCGCATGCGATTGCTCAGTGCCATAAATTTTTACATAAGAAATACCCGAATGCAGTTTATGAAACAACATCATCGACGGCCGCAGCAGCTAAATTGATTTCCGATCACAGGGTTTCCCAAAAGGCTGCGTGTATCGCCAATGCGCTTGCCGCAAAGGAATACAACCTGAAAATCCTTCAGGAAAACATCCATGATTATGACAACAATCATACCAAATTCATCATTCTCCATCGTGATGATACGGTAAACTTATATAATGAAGAATATAAAAGCGCAGGGGAGAAGACCACCATGATGGTGACGCTTCCGACCGATCAATCAGGTGCATTACACCAAGTGTTGTCTGTGTTTGCGTGGAGAAAACTAAACCTATCCAAAATTGAATCACGTCCGATGAAAACGGGTTTGGGTAATTATTTTTTCATCATTGATGTGAATGAGGCAATGGACCATCCGCTCATTTCGCCGGCCATCGAGGAGCTGGAGGCGCTTGGGTGTTCCGTGAAAGTGTTGGGGAGATATAATAGTTATTTATTGAAATGAAAAATGAAAAGGCCTGTCTGGAATGCGTGTTGGTGCATTCCAGACAGGCTTTTGTTTTGGAATAGTAGCGTTGTCTTTGGCTCTGGTAAAAGGATTTGACCTATTCCACAATCATCCCGGCATCTTTCAATGCTGCGCATGCTGCATCCAACTTCTCGTCCGAATCCGCTTCAATCGTATGCAGGTGCGTCCCATCTGTCAGTTGGGAAAGGTAGGATGCCTTCGTCTGTTTTATTTTACGTATGAAAGCATCGACTTCTGCACGGCTCGATACCATCACCGATGCATTTAAGTCGCCATAGACCGGATGTTCGATTCGCACGTCTTTCACGGTTACGCCATGATCGACTAAGATATACAGCTCTTCTTTCGTGCGATGGGGTTCATGGAAGGAAACGATGATGCGCTCCTTTTTCACCTGCTCTCCGAAAGGTTTCATATAGACGTAGCCTTGGCTTGTTGCCAGGATCGGTTCGTTTTTAGCTTTCAAAAGGGAGATGTCCTGAACGATTACCTGTCTGCTTACATTGGTCCGTCCAGCCAATTCTCCGCCGGTCAGCGGCTTGTCTTCCGTTTGCAGCCAATGCAACAGCAGGTTTCTTCGCTCTTCCCCTAGGACTTTCTTTTCTTGGGTCATTAATCAGCCGCTCCTTTTCATCTGTTCTTCTATGATTTCTTTTAAGGCCTGCACCGCAAGCTCCAGATCTTTGATAGTTGTGTGTTTTCCAAATGAGATGCGAATGAATTCTCGTGCTTGGTCATCTGTTTTGCCAGTGGCTAGCATGGTGCGGGAGGGGGATTGGGAACCAACCTGGCACGCACTTCCTGTAGAAATCGCGATGCCTTTTCTGTTGCACTCCAACATCACATGCTGCCCTTCCAATCCTGTGATCCTAAGACCGAGTATATGTGGCAACCCGTTGGTATGCTCGCCTTCTACGGATATTGGTAGCCAGGCCTTTTGGATCTGTCTCAAGAAAAAGATCCGAAGCATTTCATATTTTTCTCTCAAATCCTTCAGCAATGGTTCCAACGCCTGTGCGGCGGTCAAAAAGGAGGCAATTGCAGGAACATCCACGGTTCCTGGACGCATTCCCTTTTCATGACTGGCCTCTTCGTATGGTGACTTCCAAGTTGCCTTTGGATCAATATATAGTGCACCCACGCCCTTTGGACCATAAATTTTATGGGCGGAGAGGGACAGGCTTGTCAGGTGGAACTTTTCCACATCTATAGGTATTTTACCAAAAGTCTGTACACAATCGCTATGAAAGAGGATGTTTTTCTCTTTTAATAGAGAGCCTATTGCTTCAAGTGGTTGCAGGATACCAGTTTCCGAATTGGCATGGTGGATGGAAACGAGGCATGTATCTTCCCTCAATGCCGCTTTTAACTGAGATAATGCGATGATGCCATTTTCGTCCACAGGTAGCCATGTTACGTCATAGCCTTCTTTTTCGAGTGTCTTGCATAGAGCGTGAATGGAAGCATGCTCGGTTTGGGTTGTGATGAGATGCTTTCCTTTCTGTTCATTTCCTTTTAGGAGGGAGCGGATTCCCAGATAGTTTGCTTCACTTCCGCCACTTGTAAAATAGATTCCCTCTGCTTTTCCGGAAATCATCCGGGCAAGCTCGGATCTGCATGTTTCAAGAAGGTTGGTAGAAGCGGAGCCGTAATCATGCAAACTGCTGCTGTTGCCGTAATATTGGCGTGCAACCTGTTGGTAGGCCTCTAAGGCTTCTTTGCTCATAGGAGTAGTTGCGGCATAATCCAAATATATCATCAGTAAATCTCCTTCTCGATTGAAGTGTGCTAAACCAGTTCATCTAGCGATCTTCTAGTCTTTGAAAAAATCTCTTGTCATCAGTATAAAAATATGTAAATATAGGTGTCAAGACACTTATATACACAGGAGGTTTTTTTGTGTCTATTTTACGACCAAATGTCATTGTAGTTGGAAGCGGATTGTCTGCTTTGCTGACTGCAAATTATTTAAGTGAGCACATGAATGTGATTATTTTCACAAAGTCAAGTAAAAAAGATAATAATTCTTTTCTTGCACAAGGCGGGGTTGCTTGTGCCATCGAACATACAGATTCATGGAAACTACATTATGAGGATACACTTTCGGCTGGCTGCTACCATAACGAAGAAGATGCGGTGGAGGTTCTGACGAAGATGGGGCCGGCTGAATTGCAGCACCTCATTCAAAAAGGCATGCAATTTGATAAAAATGGCCATGGCGATTATATGCTTGGGTTGGAGGGTGCCCATTCAAAACGCCGCATCCTCCATGCAGGCGGAGACCAGACCGGAAAGGAATTGATGGAGTGGCTGCAATCAACACTATCTGAGAAGGTCCTGGTGGTGGAACATGAAACCGTTATCAAGATTTTAGTCGAAAACAATAGCTGTTGTGGTGTGCAGACATTTAATCTTAACGGAGAAAGAACGAATTATTTTGCTTCTTATGTGGTGCTTGCTACAGGCGGGGCAGGAGCGCTCTATCCATACACATCCAATAATGAAAGTATCAACGGGATGGCCCTGTCCCTTGCGTATCAAGCAGGTGCTGCACTGACAGATTTGGAGTTTATGCAGTTTCATCCGACCATGCTCTCTGTGGAAGGAAAAGTGGTTGGGCTGATTTCGGAAGCGGTGCGGGGGGAAGGTGCTTATCTCCAAAATGGTAAGGGTGACCGTTTCATGAAATCGACCCACCCACTTAAGGACCTGGCACCTAGAGATGTTGTCTCAAGGGCAATTTTTCATGAACTGGAGCAAGGGGAAAAAGTTTATCTAAATATTGATGGAGTGGATAAGTTCGAAGAGCGGTTTCCTGCCATAACCAACCTTTGCACGAACCATGGCATCAACCTGAAGACAAAGCTTATTCCAGTAGTCCCTGGCGCCCACTTTTATATGGGGGGTATTCAAACGACCATCCATGGTGATACGACTTTGCCTGGACTATATGCTGTTGGGGAGGCTGCTTGTAATGGAGTACATGGGGCTAATAGATTGGCGAGCAACTCCTTATTAGAGACCATTGTCTTTTCCAAAACGCTTGCAGAGCATCTTCTGAAAAGGGAGCCTTCCAATCAAGACGTGCCATGGAACCGAAGCACCATGATGACAAGAGATTTAGACCTGTTGCAACAAAGGGCAGTGCCACTTCCAAGTAAATCAGACATCCAGCAAATGATGATGAAGCATGCTGGTATTGTCCGGCATGAGGATGGATTGACCGAATTGAGAAATTGGCTGCTAACCTATCAGCCATATTGGCAGGCGGTTCATCATTTTACAGAAATCTTTGAAATGGAAGTTTTAGAAATAATTCATATGCTTCAATTAAGTTTCCTTATAACAGAATCCGCACTCCAAAGACAGGAAAGCAGGGGGGCGCATTATCGATCTGACTATCCTGTGTCCCATGATGCGTGGAGAAAGGTCAGAATTATTCATACAGAGAAAAAATCAGGGCTAAAGGAGAGGGAGTCAAATGAATACCATCATGCTGCAAGAGATGCTGCGTGGTTTTTTTAAAGAAGATATGGGAGAAAGGGATGTCACTTCCGACGTTCTATTTCAAAAAGAGGAAAAAGGGAGAGGGACATTCCTATCGAAAGAGAATGGGGTATTTGTCGGTCAACAAGTGATACAAGAGGCATTTGCTATGCTTGATTCCAACATTGCGGTGACCCTTTATAAAAAAGATGGTGAGCGGATGGAAAAAGGGGAAGTCATCGGAACGGTGGAAGGAAGCATGAGGGCACTTTTAGGTGCAGAACGTGTATCCCTGAATCTGATTCAGCGACTTAGCGGAATCGCCACATTGACTGCAGAAGCTGTATCCACCCTTTCAAGTGACCATTCAAAAGTCTGTGATACTAGAAAAACGACACCTGGATTAAGAATGATAGAAAAGTATGCTGTCACTTGCGGTGGGGGATATAACCACCGATTTGGATTATATGACGGGGTAATGATTAAAGACAATCACATCGAATTTGCCGGTAGCATCACAGAAGCGGTAAAACGAGTGCGCGAGAAAATTGGCCATATGATCAAAATCGAAGTCGAAACAGAAACACTGGCACAGGTGCAGGAAGCAGTGGAAGCTGGAGTGGACGTCATCATGTTTGATAACCGTACACCTGAAGAGATAAAAGAATACATCCAACATGTACCAAAGCATATCGTTACGGAAGCGTCTGGTGGGATCAATCTTAGCACTATCGCTTCCTACCGTGAAACAGGTGTCGATTATATATCGCTCGGCTACCTTACCCATTCTGCACGAGCGCTGGATATAAGTTTTAATGTTGGGATGAAAGGGGTTTAACAGGGTGAATATATTAGAATTAGTGAAAAAAGACAACGGGATGTTGCCCACAAAATATCATGATATGTCAATAGGGGAAATGAAAACGAAAGTAAAGGCAATAAAAGAAAGAATGGGAACTGACCTCTTTATACCGGGCCATCATTACCAGAAGGATGAAGTGATTGAATTTGCGGATGCTACGGGGGATTCCCTTCAGTTGGCTCAAGCAGCTGCTGAGACAACAGCGTCCAATATTGTTTTTTGTGGCGTTCACTTTATGGCGGAAACTGCGGATATCCTTACAAATCAAGATCAGGTGGTGGTTTTGCCGGATATGCGTGCAGGCTGTTCCATGGCTGACATGGCAGACATCCATCAGACCGAACGTGCATGGATAGAGTTGGAGCAGGTTTTTGGCGATACGGTGCTGCCGCTCACCTATGTAAACTCGACGGCTGCCATCAAGGCATTTTGCGGAAAAAGAGGAGGGGCAACCGTCACCTCATCGAATGCGCACAAAATGGTAAAGTGGGCATTTACCCAAAAGGAAAGAATCTTATTTTTGCCAGATCAACACCTTGGGAGAAATACAGCCTATGATCTAGGCATTCCTCTTGATGAAATGGCTGTTTGGAATCCGATTACAGACAAATTAGAATACGAAGGTGACCCATCAAATGTTAAGGTCATCCTCTGGAAAGGCCATTGTTCCGTCCATGAAAAGTTCACGCTCGCCAATATTGCCGAGCTAAGAGCAGAGAAGCCTGACATGAACATAATCGTCCATCCGGAATGCACGTGGGAAGTGGTGCAGCAAAGCGACCTTGCAGGCAGTACGAAATATATCATAGAAACAATCGAAAAAGCGCCCGCTGGAAGCAAATGGGCAATCGGTACCGAAATGAATCTGGTGAACAGAATCATCCAGCAGCATCCGGACAAGGACATTGTATCGCTCAACCCTAACATGTGCCCATGTCTCACCATGAATCGAATCGACCTTCCTCACCTATTATGGGCATTAGAATCCATTGAAAAAGGAAAGGTCATCAATCGCATCACTGTAGAAAAAGAAATAGCAGACCACGCCATTTCTGCCTTGGACAAAATGCTAGAACATGCCTGAGAATTTCTGTGCTTAGGTAGTGGGCTGCTGGATGCATTATGTGTACTTTGTTGTTGTGTTGAGAGCAAAGGTGCGTAACAGCTGCGAAAATAAGTTTTGGCATCAACTCGGTGTGTTTTGGCACGAACTCGAGGCATTTTGACATCGACTCACCTCCATTTGGCATGAACTTTATTAAAAAGTTCTTCGTTAGTAGGGTCTTCTCAAGAAAAGCTACGTTAGAAAATATAGCAAAAAATAAAAATGGGCGCCGCAGGGAAAATATCTTTTTTCCCTGCGGTGTCCATGTTTTTTATCATAAACTTCCTTTTTCACGCATATGTTGATGTGAAGAATAGTGGCAAAATGCCTACACAACTCATAGACTGTAGAGACTTTGCTAAGGAGGGAAAATCCTTGAAAATCCATATTGTCCAAAAAGGGGATACTTTGTGGAAGATTGCCCAGAAATATAACGTGAATTTCGAAGAGCTAAAGAAATCGAATTCACAATTAAGCAATCCTGACATGATTATGCCTGGAATGAAAATAAAAGTGCCGATGGCAGGGGTACCTGTCAAGAAAGAAAGCCAAGTGATGGGTGTGACGAAGGAAGCACCAAAGCAAGTGATGGGAGTACAGGCACCGAAAGCGCAGCATCCCTATAAGGAAATGCCGAAAAAGCCTGCAGTGAAAGAACAACCGGTTAAAGAGGCTCCGAAAACACCATACACACCTAAGATGCCTCAGCTGAAACCGTACTTTCCTGAAGTGGAAGTAAATAATTACTTTCAGAAACAGCCGACGAACATGAAAATGCCAAATGAAAAAATGCCTAATGAGAAGATGCCGAACATGAAGATGCCTAACATCAAAATGCCAAACATGAAAATGCCGAACATAAAGATGCCAAATGTTAACATGCCTGTGAACATACCAAAACCGAAAGAGGAAAGCCCGGAGCAGGTATTGGGTGTAGAACAGCCAGCTCCTCATATGGAAGAGTGCTATCCAATTTCACCGGTTTTACCTGGTAGCGGATTATGCCCACCACCGTGTCCGCCAAAACACCACCATCACCACCATGGTTGGGGACCAGGCTGGGGAGCTCCAGGAATGGGAATGCCAGGAATGATGCCTGGAATGCAGGGAATGGGAGTGCCAGGGATGATGCCTGGGATGCAAGGAATGGGAATGCCAGGGATGATGCCTGGAATACAAGGAATGGGAATGCCGGGGATGATGCCTGGAATGCAAGAAATGGGAATGCCAGGGATGATGCCTGGAATGCAAGGAATGGATGAATCGCAAGTAATGGGAGTTCAACAAGGCGAAGAATCCCCAGACGTGGATTATGGTCAAATGCAACAGCAAATGATGCAGCAAATGCAACAGATGCAACAAATGGGCCAAATGCCGAACATGAGTAATGAAGAGATGGAAAGCGCAGTAATGGGTGTTCAGGATCAGATGAGTCAAAACGGCATGCAAGGAATGGGAATGCCACAGATGATGCCAGGTATGCAAGGAATGGGAATGCCGCAAATGATGCCAGGTATGCAAGGAATGGGAATGCCACAAATGATGCCACAAGGAATGCCAATGGGTCCGATGGGTGGAATGGGCGGTTATCCGTGCTATCCGATGGGGCCGGTTGCTCCCGGTTCAGGTTTCGGACCGATGGGTGGTGACCAACAGCAGGTAGCAGGAGTAGGAACCAGCTCTGGTGGCGACTGTGGCTGTGGAGCACCACAAGGCTATCGCAGCGATGTTCCATATGGCTATGCCCCTTACGGCTACCCAATGGCACCTTCGGGATATTATAATCCACAAGGCTATGGTTATGGAAACACTAATGAAGAGCGGAATGAAGGATCGGATTTCGAAGGTCCAGAATATGATGATGAAAACTAACCAACCTACTTTTAGGGACGATTTCAATCGAAATCGTCTTTTCTTCCGTTTAGCACATGAAACAAATATGAACATTCAATCCTACAATAAAATAAAAGATAATCTTTACAAAATCCAAACGGATGATGGAAGTTACATTATAAAGGGCTATTATGAATACGGGAACCTTGATTCCATCATCCATTTCAGCCGCTTTCTGCATAAAAGCGGTTTTCATAACGGTCTTATGTATGAGCAGTTTGGCCAAGGAACGTACGTGATGAACGAACAAGGGCGTTATTGGGTGCTGACACGCTTTCTCTCTGCGAAAAGAAAGTTCACTTATTTGAAGAATGAGGACAGGATGGATGGGTTGATGGTTCTCCGGGATTTTCATCACCATTCCAAAAAGATTTTTCCTGACCTCCTACCAGACCTACCTGTTGAAACAACGATGCAAAAGTGGAGAAAACGAATTGAAATATTTGAGCAGAACGTACCTTTTTTAGCAAAATGGTTTAATCCTGGAGTAATTAGTGAAATTCAATACTATAGTCATCTTGCGCTTGATGCCTTGTCTTCCAATTTTAAGGAATCTGAAGCTGTAGTCCTGCACGGGGATGTCGCAAGTCATAATTTTATTCGAAGTACAGATAATAAAGTGTATTTAATCGATTATGACCTCCTTTCCATAGGGGCTGCTGAATGGGATTATGTTCAGTATGCTAGCAGAATTCTGCCTTTCCTTAGATGGGATAGGACCCTGTTTGGAACGCATTTCTTTTTGGAGGATCTTCTCAACAAGCATCCATGGTGTTGGACGGCGCTTTCTTTTCCAATGGACATCCTAAGAGAGGGGAATTCATTCTCCCAAACAAGGGATGAAAAAGGGGTACCAAGTAGTTATGCGAATCTTTCCTTTTTTATTTCTACCTGGAATCATCGCAAACAGTTTTTGACGAATTTCAACAATCTGATACAATAATCAATAATGACAAATGGAGGGAAGAATACGTAATGGAAGAAAAAATTGCCAAGTTAGTACAATGGATTCAAGAAAAAGTGAAGGATTCAGGATTAAATGGAGCAATTGTCGGGGTTAGTGGAGGAATCGATTCCGCAGTCGTCGCACATCTCATCAAAAGAGCATTCCCTGAAGATTCCCTCGGTGTGATTATGCCGTGTAAAAGTGACCCTAAAGACCAAGAATATGCACTTGAAGTAATCGAGAGCTGTGGAATATCCCACACGACCATCGATCTTTCTGAAACACATACCGTCCTTTTTTCCGCCATGGAAAAACAATTGAAGGAAAAAGGCGAATGGAACGAGGAAACATCCCGTCTTGGTGATGCTAATACACGTGCACGCCTTCGCATGACCACTCTTTATGCAGTAGCCAACAACTATGGGTATCTGGTAGTTGGAACAGATAATGCTGCTGAATGGCATACCGGTTATTTTACAAAATACGGAGATGGCGGAGTGGACTTAGTACCTCTTGTGAATTTCACCAAAGGCGAAGTTCGTGAAATGGCTAAAGTGCTTGGAGTACCGGATAGCATCATTAATAAACCACCTAGTGCCGGACTATGGGAAGGTCAAACAGACGAAAACGAAATGGGAACAACTTACAATATGATTGACAGCTACCTTAAGGGTGAGGAAATTCCCGAAAAAGACAAGCAAATCATTGATAGAATGCATAAACGCACGGAACATAAACGTCAATTGGCATACAGCCCTCCAAAATTTTAAGAAGTTGGAGAGAACTAACAAAATAAAAACCCCCTTAACTTGTCACCCTAATGGAGAGTACATCTTTTGTACTCAACTGACTCGTTAGGGGGTTTTTACATTGAGGAAGTCACTATTCACTGTAACCTCTGCGGCACTTTTAGTTGGCGGTCTAGCTGGATGCGGCCAAAAGGAAAGTGCAACAGACAATAGGTATTATCAGGAAACAAGACCTATTGGTTATTATACAAGCGAACACAATCCTTATGTAAACAATGACCGTACACGTCGCGAACCGGAAGAAAGGGGCAATGCCCGTCTTCTGGAAGATAATGATGGTCCTTTGAATGAAATACTGGACCGTTCTGTTGTCTATGACGAAAACAGAGTAAGACGTAATAAGGACAAGGGAGTCAGACAAACAAGAAATAGAACGGACAACAGAGGGTTTATGAACATCGGGTATGATACTCCACGTTTCAGCCGTACAGATAGAAATTATCACGAAAGCTTGAATGGCATAGATCATGTCGGCAACCCATCTTATTATAATATCTACGATGGCAGATTAGCCGATCGTTTAGTAAAGCGTGCGGAGCAGGTAGATGGAGTGAGAAATGCACGTGCCCTTGTCAATGGGGATGATGTCATCGTTGCAGTAAACCCCGAAAACAATGCAGATACAAGTGATCTAAAGCGTGAGGTACAACGTGCTGTGAAACCACTTGTGGAAAACAAAGAGTTACGTATTTCTACAAAGGAAGGTGTCTATAACACGGTCCAAAGTGTGGATAATGACCTGAGGGACGGCGAGTGGCACTTACGAGACTTGGATGATACGATGCGTGGACTTACACGTACGATGACTAGATAAACCCTTTTGAGCAGCCTCTGATTAATGGAGGCTGTTTTTTGATGATAAATGCAAAACAGTTGACTTCCGTTCCAGGCGCTTCTAGGGAGCATTCTCAAAATACTTAAGGCGACTGAAAAAATACATTATTTTAGTAATCTGTTTCATACCACTGTTGATTTCCGCAAACTGCTTCACTTATCCAGAGGGCGATCTTGAGCCTCCTCCGGCCATGCGGGGTCTCTCTGCGCGCTCTCTGCACACCTTCCGCTACATTCAACTAGTATCTGATTTATCTCTTTATCAATATTATTAGAAAAATCATCCACATTGCATGGTTATTATTCCTAAATATGGTCAAACTAAAAAAGATAAGACTAGCAAATTACTTAGAAATTAAACTAAACAGAATGTGAGGGGGCAATGTAACAATGAAACCCATCATACTAAAAAAGTGGATTTTACTTGTCACAGTTTTTGCAACCGCGTTTGGATTGTTTTATACGTTTGCCACATTTGAAGGTGCTGCAGATGAGAATGAATATGTAGATGAAGAGGTATTGGAGGATGCATTTGAAGTAAGTGGTCCTTTGACACTGAAGGTCGTCTTGGAGCGAATCTATCTGGATGGAGAAGTCAGTGAAGAGATCCTGGATGAAACTGTTTGGGCAATGGAGGATTTCTGGGCTCAATATGAGGATTGGCAAGTCATCGATCTTGATAGTGAGCAAGTAGTGTTTCAACAGTATATTGACGATATCTCCCCACTCTTGAAGTCGAACGGTTATTTCGGTATCTCTGAAGAAGGCATTCTGACTATTTATGAAGGGAAGCCCACAGAAGCATCCAAGATCATTCAATCCTTTTTCCAAATTGATGTCGGCAAGCTGGAAAGCCACCAGCATGAACAATTAAAAGGCGGAATTAAAGTGGTGAACAAGGATGACTATGTACAGGTGCTTGAAACCTTCAAGCCTTATACCACCAATAAACAATAGACAGACCGGCACTCTGCTGGTCTGTTTTTTTAGCGTTGTATGCTTAACAATTATATTAAATTATGCTATCTTTTTCTTTTGAGCCGATTGTTTGTTCTATTCATGGTAAAATGGAGAATAGAAGTTGAACATAAAGGGGAGTATTTGGACGTTGATTGATTTTATCAAAGGTTTTGTGGCATATGTGTCACCGGAATATGTCGTGGTGGAAGTGATGGGAGTGGGTTATCAAGTTAATGCCCCCAATCCTTTCATTTACCGCGTAGATGCGGATAAAGAAGTGACCATTTATACATATCAACATGTGAGAGAAGATATATTGGCCCTTTACGGCTTTAAAACACGAGAAGATAAGAACTTGTTCATGAAACTCTTGAATGTCACAGGGATTGGGCCCAAAGGGGCGCTTGCTATTTTGGCTTCCGGACAGCCGGCACAAGTTGTTCATGCCATTGAAAACGAAGATGAAAAATTCTTGGTGAAATTTCCTGGAGTCGGAAAGAAAACAGCTAGGCAGATAATTCTTGATTTGAAAGGCAAATTGAATGATCTAGTACCAAGTGCCTTTCCTGATTTGTTTCAGCCTGACGTGGAAGTCAGTGTTCCTGGTGGGAGTAGCACCGCACTTGATGAAGCATTGGAAGCTTTGAAGGTATTAGGATATGGTGATAGGGAAATCAAGAAGGTTGTACCTGCTTTGCAAAAGGAAGATTTAACAACCGATCAATATGTAAAGAAGGCTTTGCAGCTGCTTCTCAAGTAGTCTCTGTTGCATCATTAGTTAATTAAGCTGTTGAATGTAGTACAGGGAGGAAATCAACAGCGACGTTTTCTTAGGAAGTATATTTATATGGGGGACTATTCTGTCCCGGAAAGGGGGAACCCAATGATGGATGACCGCATGGTTTCACAAGATGCTACTCTAGAAGAGCATTCCTTGGAATACAGCTTACGACCACAGACGCTTCAGCAGTACATAGGTCAAGATAAAGTGAAGGAAAACCTGGAAGTATTTATCCAAGCGGCAAAAATGCGCCAGGAAACGTTGGATCATGTTCTGCTTTATGGCCCGCCAGGACTCGGTAAAACGACGCTTGCTGCGATCATCGCCAATGAAATGGGGGTCCAGCTCCGCACGACTGCAGGCCCTGCGATTGAACGCCCAGGTGATTTGGCTGCCATCCTTTCTGCCCTTGAGCCTGGAGATGTGTTGTTTATTGATGAAATTCACCGCCTTCATCGCTCCATAGAGGAGGTCCTTTATCCAGCAATGGAGGATTACTGCTTGGATATAGTGATTGGAAAAGGCCCAACCTCAAAATCTGTCCGTTTGGATCTTCCTCCTTTCACACTTGTTGGCGCTACCACAAGGGTCGGCTTACTGACGGCACCGCTAAGAGACCGCTTTGGCGTCCTTAGCAGATTAGAATACTATAACGAAGCACAGCTTACCGAGATTTGCCTCCGCACCGCCCAGATTTTGGAGATAGGCTTAGAACAGGATGCGGCAACAGAAATAAGCAGAAGAGCGAGGGGAACGCCGCGAATCGCCAACCGTCTTCTACGTCGTGTCAGGGATTTTGCGCAGGTATTAGGAAAAGATACCATTAGTGCGTCCCTTGCAAAAGAGGCGCTTGATCGCTTGCAGGTGGATAAACTCGGACTCGACCATATCGACCATAAACTGTTGATGGGAATCATCGAAAAGTTCCGGGGGGGACCTGTAGGGGTGGACACCATTGCCGCTACTATCGGTGAGGAATCCCACACCATTGAGGATGTTTATGAACCATACCTTCTTCAAATCGGATTTCTTCAACGAACCCCACGAGGTCGCGTTGTAACAGACCTAGTCTATCGACACTTCAATATGGAGGTGCCAAAAGAATAATGGAACTGCCTAAAATGCTGATGGTAGTTGGAGCGGTACTTTTAATTGTAGGATTGCTCTGGCAAGTCGTCGGCAAGATACCGGGAGACATCGTTGTGAAAAAAGGGAATATGACATTCTTCTTCCCTATCGTAACCTCCATCATCATCAGCATCGTACTCAGTCTGGTGTTTTATTTTATTGGTCGCTTTAGGTGAAAAAAGATTCTACCTGTAGACTAAAGTGCAAGGTGTGAGACTCCTGCGGAGATAGCGGTAGGTTGGGACCCCCTGAAGCGTTGTGAGAGGCTCAAGCACATGCCACTCTGGGTAAGCGAACCCCTGGAACGCAAGGATACAGGAGTTAACGAGATACAAAGATAGCAAACAAGAAAAGGTGACAGTATGAAGATAGATTTATTTGATTTCCACTTACCAGAAGAACTGATAGCACAAACCCCACTTGAACAAAGAGAAGCCTCACGCCTAATGGTGCTGAACAAGGAAACAGGAAAACTTACACATGAACCCTCTTTCCGATCCATATTGGAGTACGTCAATGAAGGCGATTGCCTCGTATTAAATGATACAAGGGTATTGCCGGCTCGACTTTTTGGTGTGAAAAGTGAAACCGGAGCAAAGATTGAGGTACTTTTATTAAAGCAGCTTGAAGGCGACACATGGGAAACCCTCATCAAGCCTGCCAAACGAGTAAAAGAAGGCACTGTGGTGTCCTTCGGTGACGGAAGGCTGACTGCAGTATGTACCGGTGAAAGCGAGCATGGTGGCAGAAAGCTCGATTTCCGCTATGAAGGTATCTTTTACGAAGTGTTAGACAGTCTAGGTGAAATGCCACTTCCTCCATATATCAAGGAACAATTAGAGGACCGTGACCGTTATCAGACTGTTTTTGCAAGAGAAACAGGTTCAGCTGCAGCTCCGACTGCTGGTCTGCATTTTACAGAAGAACTACTAGCAGCATTGAAGGATAAAGGGGTACATACCGCTTTCATTACCCTTCACGTAGGACTTGGGACATTCCGCCCTGTGAGTGTGGATTCCGTAGAAGAGCATGATATGCATGCAGAGTTTTATCAGATGTCAGAAGGTACTGCAAGACTTTTGAATGATGTGCGTAGCAACGGGGGAAGAATCATCACGGTGGGGACCACTTCCACGCGGACGCTAGAAACCATCGCACGTGATCATGGTGAGTTTAAAGAGGCGAGCGGTTGGACAAACATATTCATATACCCAGGTTATAGGTTTGCTGCCATTGACGGTATGATAACAAACTTCCACTTGCCAAAATCAACCTTGATCATGCTTGTCAGCGCACTTGCAGGTCGTGAAAATGTCATGCACGCCTACGAAGAAGCAGTCAACCAAAGATACCGCTTCTTCAGTTTTGGCGATGCCATGCTGATACTTTAAAAATTGAAAGAGGCTGTTTCTTTGTAATGATGGCTTACCTGTAGATTGAAGTGCAGGGTGTGAGACTCCTCGAAAATGCTAACGCATTTTCTTCGTGGGATGAATCGCTCCGAAGCCTTCCTTGTCCTGTGGGGGAAACGGTAGCTTGGGACCCACAGGCGAAGCAGAGGAGGCTCAAGCACCTCCTCTGGATTAGCGAACACCCGAAACGGAAATCTACATGAGTTAACCAAGCAACGAAATGCTTTATAGAAATCCTAAGGAGAATACAATGACAGCAATCAGATACGAACTAATCAAAACATGTAAACAAACAGGAGCACGTTTAGGCATCGTCCACACCCCACACGGAAGCTTCGAAACTCCCGTATTTATGCCGGTGGGAACACTTGCAACGGTCAAGACGATGTCCCCTGAAGATGTCAAAGCAATGGGTGCTGGAATCATCCTGAGCAACACCTACCACCTATGGCTGCGTCCAGGTAACGAGATCGTCAAAGAGGCAGGTGGCCTTCATAAATTTATGAACTGGGATCGTGCCATCCTGACAGATTCAGGCGGTTTCCAGGTCTTCAGTTTAAGCGACCTACGGAAAATCGAGGAAGAGGGGGTCCACTTCCGGAATCATATGAATGGGGATAAACTTTTCCTATCGCCAGAGAAAGCGATGCACATCCAGAACGACCTTGGCTCTGACATCATGATGGCTTTTGACGAGTGCCCGCCATACCCTGCGACACATGAATACATGAAAAAGTCAGTGGAGAGAACCTCCCGCTGGGCAGAGCGTTGCTTAGAAGCACACCAACGTCCTCAAGACCAAGGCCTTTTCGGTATCGTTCAAGGTGGGGAGTATGAGGATCTCCGTAAGCTAAGTGCACAGGATCTTGTTTCTATGGACTTCCCTGGCTATGCAGTAGGTGGACTTTCTGTTGGAGAGCCAAAAGACGTGATGAACCGCACACTGGAGTTTACGACACCTTGGCTGCCGACGGATAAACCGCGTTACTTGATGGGAGTTGGATCTCCTGACTCCCTTATTGATGGAGCAATTCGAGGAATTGATATGTTTGACTGCGTACTGCCGACTAGAATTGCCCGAAATGGGACATTAATGACTAGTGAAGGGCGCCTGGTAGTGAAAAATGCAAAATTTGCACGTGACTTTGGACCGTTGGATCCGGAGTGCGACTGCTATACTTGCACAAATTATTCCAGGGCTTACATCCGTCACCTAATCAAATGTGACGAAACTTTGGGAATTAGACTTACAACTTACCATAACCTTTATTTTCTGGTAAAATTAATGGAGGATGTCAGACAAGCGATCCGCGAAGATCGTCTGGGGGACTTCAAAGAAGAGTTTTTTGAGAAATATGGATTCAATAAACCGAATGCGAAAAACTTCTAAAATCTCTTCCCATACATGACTAGTGAGAAAGGAGGCGTTACAACATGGATGGAATGGCTGGTGCTATTTTACCTTTAGTATTAATGTTTGCTATTTTCTACTTCTTGTTAATTCGCCCACAACAAAAGCGTCAAAAGCAAGTACGTAACATGCAGACAAACCTGCAAAAAGGGGACAAGGTTGTTACAATCGGTGGATTACACGGTATCGTGGATGCATTGGATGAGGACAAAATCGTCATCAAAGCAGGAGACGGATCTCGTCTTACATACGACCGCCAAGCGGTTAGAGATGTAGTTCAAGACTAATGTACAAGTAAGAGCATGAATCCCTTGGGACCATGCTCTTTTTTCATGCAGTAAACATAGTTATGCTTTGGACACATATCCCCCGCTCAGGTTCACCCCGATAATTCCCCCAAGGGCGGCTGTCCCAATAAACCCAAGATGGAATAGTAGTTGGTGTAGGGTGAATAAGGAGTCGTTTCCTAAATACTGAAAAAGGAAGATGACCAGCGTGTACGCTCCCCCAGTTGCTCCCCCAAGCAACCACCCCTTTTCCTTTCCTTTCCCTCCAGACACAAAGCCTCCGATGAAAAGTGTGATGAAAGATAATGTCACAATAATCCAGGCGACACTGGTTTCCTGCAGAGAGGTGAAACGTAAGAGTAATGAAAATAAAAGACTGATTCCTATCGCGAACATAAAAACGGTGATCAGACCATACATGATGGCCAATCCAAGTCGTTTTGATTCCATCTGGATTCTTCCCCTTTCTTGGTACATGCTAAGTAATACAAGCATATTCACGAGTTGAAACAAATAGAATATAAATATTTTCTACGAGTGGCCTTACTGGGAGTTACTACGGAATTTGGTAAAGACTTCATGTCATGAAAAAACCATCTTTGTTTAAGACTAGAAGTAATCATGCTTAATTATGGTGAGTCTAGGGGGAATGATGATGGAAGATTACATACTGATAATAGGCAGGACCATTTTTCTTTATATTATCATCCTCATTATCTTTCGTGTCATGGGCAAGCGGGAAATTGGTGAACTGAGTGTCTTAGATCTTGTCGTCTTCATCATGATTGCCGAAATGGCAGTGGTGGCTATAGAAAACCCAAAGGACCCGCTTAGTCATTCTATGTTGCCGATGTTCTTACTGATGGGGATACAAATACTCCTCGCATATGTTTCCTTGAAAAGCCAGCGGATCAGGGATGTCATCGACGGAAAACCAAGTGTCATCATCAACAATGGGAAAATCGATGAAAACATGATGAAAAAGCAACGCTATAACTTTGACGACCTGCTTGTTCAGCTTAGAGATAAAAATGTGAAAAATGTGGCAGATGTAGAGTTTGCCATTCTCGAACCTTCCGGAAAGCTGTCTGTTTTTGAGAAAAAGAAAGAGGAAGGAACGTCCGTGGAAGACCAACAGGAGGAAGAAGGTACTTTAAATCTCCCTCTCATAATGGACGGAACCATACAAGAAGATCACCTTAAACAGATCAACAAAACAAACCTTTGGCTTAGGCAGCAATTAAGATCCCTTGGGTACAAGGATCTTAAGAACATTTCCTTCTGTAGCTATGATAAAGGTGTGTTTTTTATCGATCTAAAGGATGAATAGCAGATATGGGGGAGATGGGGGGTTGGTTAAAAAAGCGGAGGGTATCGCTTCTTTGAATTAGATCTCCCTTTTGTAAACGGGCGGAAATTCAACATTATGGACGAAAGCAAAGTACAATCGGGCGAACGCTGAAAATACCTAAAGTCGCCCAACTCAGGCTCACCTCAAAGCCAAGCCCCCTCTTATGGCCCCCGCGAGTTCCCGTCAAAATAAAAGAGAATCCTGCCCAAAAGCCGGATTCCCCAAAATCAATTCCATGATAAAAACTCCTATTCACCTCGCCAGCCATTTCTTCAAAAATGGTAGCCTGGCGAGCTCATCTCTTTTAACTAGGCCGAAAATCAGCAATAACAACAAATATAATAGGCAGGTCAGCAAAATCATCAGCCCGCTCCGTTGTCCAACTCCAAGGCTTAGCCAGAGATGGTCATGCATCCACAAACCAAATGCTACACACACACCCATCGTAATAAAGCTCTTGATATAATCTCGCACATAAAGCGAGTAGGAGAGGACCTTCATGATGGTTGCCATATGCAACAAGGTGACGAGCATCATGCCGATGACGATCCCGAGTGCTGCCCCCATGATTCCAAATGCGGGCTTACTCGCCAGAATGAAGATGACCGCCGTCTTTACTGCCGCACCGATAAAGCTGTTAATCATGGCTGCCTTTGCAAGGTCGAGTGCCTGAAGGGTTGCCTGGAGGGGTCCCTGGAAGTAATAGAACAAAAAGAATGGTGCCATCACTTTAATATAGATAGCTGCTTTGCTGCTGCCATACATCAGTAGCATGATTGGCTCTGCATAAACAAAAAGGAGTACGACGGCAAGACCGCCAGTTACAAAGGAAAGTCTCAGTGCTTGCTGTAGGCGATGCTCAATGAGGATGCTATTTTTTTTGGCAGCTGCTTCACTTATGGCAGGAACAAGGGCGGTGGATAAGGAATAAGTAATAAAGGATGGTAACATCATGAGCGGCAGGGCAAAGCCTACCAGTTCCCCGTATTGCTTGGTGGCCATGGCGGTTGCGACACCTGCGATAGCCAAGCTTTGTGCGACGACTATCGGCTCAAAAAACCAGGCGATGGACCCGATCATCCTGCTTCCGGTTGTAGGTAGGGCGATTCTCATCAGATCCCTGAAGGTTTCCTTTCCTTCCCCAACGTAATTAAAGAATTTTGCACGCAAGCGGAACGCCTTTTTGTTTTTAAAAACGAATAACATGTACAGTAAAGACATCAGCTCACCGACGACAGCAGATAGCATGGCACCTGCTGCGGCGTATTCGATGCCATAGGGTAGTAATGCTTTTGTACAGGCTGCTACCAATGATATTCTTACAACTTGCTCGATGACCTGTGAAATGGCCGATGGTTTCATGTTCTGTCTGCCTTGGAAGTATCCTCGCAATACAGAGGAAATGGCAATGATCGGCACTACCGGCGCTATGGCCATTAAAGGATAATAGGTTCTTGGGTCTGTGAACAGGTGGTTGGACAGGTACGGAGCGAGGAGAATCATGGCGGGAGTGAAGACAAGGCTGAGTGCTCCGGTTGTTGCCAGGGAAACGACCAGTATTTTTTTTATTTTACGATGATTACCCTGGGCCTCGGCTTCTGCCACCAACTTAGAAATGGCAACAGGTAACCCAAGCTGCGTAATGGTGATGGTCAGGACAAGGGTTGGAACGGCCATCATATATAGTCCCACGCCTTCTTCCCCGATAAATCTTGCCACCACAATTCGATTCACAAAACCTAGTACGCGCGTAATAAGTCCTGCAACAATCAATATTAATGTCCCTTTAAGAAATGTTTGCTTTGTCATGTGATTCCCTGCCTTCTCAATTACGGAGATTTCATATACAATTATCTATATGCAGTGGAGTAGGCCAAGCATGACAAGTATTATGAAGGTGCATGGAAGAGGGAAAGAAGGTTATCCGATTAAAGCATACGTAACGAATCAGAGAGTGAATTGAATGGGGGTTCAATGAACAATGAAGAAGGAAACCGATGCACAGCATGCTTATGATCTTTTCCGGTACGAGTTGGGGCCAGTTCTACAAAGTAAACTGGAGGAATTTCAGTTATTCGGATATGATACCGTATCAGAAGATGAACTGTGGGAATGCTTGACAAAAAAGAAATGGAAGCGCCCAGAAACGAAAAGGCTGTTTGAGCTGGTCAATGATGTGTACAGTTTATCGGTCACCGACTATATGAGCTACATCACGATTGAAGCATATAAGGCACCAAACTACTTTGCATCACAAAAAGATTAAATTTTCAGCAAAAATTGACAGTCATTAATGGATGAATCATAATGGTACATGATGGCATGAAAACGGCTTTTATTGAACGATTTTACATAATTATACATACTGGGAATGTGAAGCATGTAAGCTAGCCACTTGTCCATACTACAATTTCATTTCATCGATTGTAAGAGCAGAAGGAGGATTTTTTACGCATGGTCAAAAGAGGACGGATCGTTGCATTCTTTTTACTTCTTATTTTAATCGGAAGCACAATAGGAGTGTTTACGAACCTAATTACAAAAGACATTAAACTTGGCCTTGACCTTCAAGGAGGATTTGAAGTTCTTTATGAGGTTACGCCAATCAATGAAGATAGTGAAATTAACAGGGATGTTTTACTAAGCACCGTCAGCGCGTTAAATAAACGTGTCAATGTGCTTGGAGTAAGCGAACCGAATATCCAGATTGAGGGAGAGGACAGGATCCGCGTTCAGCTTGCCGGGGTGGATGATCAGTCAAGGGCTCGGGAACTGTTATCGACAGAAGCCAAGCTGACCTTCCGGGACGTTGATGACAATCTCTTGATGGATGGGTCTTCCTTGGCGGAAAACGGTGCTTCTCAATCGTTCGATCCAAATAACCGTCCAAGTGTGGCACTGACATTGAAAGATGCTACTGAGTTTGCCGAAGTGACGCGTCAAGTCCGTGACATGGGTATTGGTACCGGTCGTAACCTGATGGTTATCTGGCTGGATTTTGAAGAAGGCGTCGATTCCTATGAAGCAGAAGCGGGGAAGGCTGATCCCAAGTACCTTTCAGCTGCAGGCGTAGATCGAGTTTTCAATGATACGAATGTACAGATTACAGGTAACTTTTCCATTGAAGAGGCAAAGGAGCTTGCGGAGTTGCTTAATGCCGGTTCCCTTCCTGTAGAGTTGGAAGAGATCTACTCCACTTCTGTTGGAGCAAAATTCGGAGAAACAGCACTTCAGAAAACAGTTCTTGCTGGGATGATCGGTATTAGTGCCATCCTGCTGTTCATGCTTGTAGCATACCGTTTGCCTGGATTAGTAGCTGTTTTGACATTGAGTGCTTATATTTTCTTAATTCTATTAGTGTTTGAGTTGATGAATGGTGTCCTTACCCTTCCAGGAATTGCGGCCCTAATTTTAGGAGTGGGGATGGCGGTAGATGCCAATATCATCACATATGAACGGATCAAAGAGGAGTTAAAGCTTGGAAGGTCGGCGATGTCCGCATTCCGTGCAGGAAACCGCAACTCGTTGTCTACCATTTTGGATGCAAACATTACAACGTTACTTGCAGCAGGTGTCATGTTTGTCTATGGGACAAGTTCTGTAAAAGGGTTTGCTACCATGTTGATTGTGAGTATCTTGTTAAGCTTCCTAACGGCGGTACTTGGTACAAGATTATTGCTCGGCTTATGGGTAAGCAGCAGGTTTATGAACAATAAACCACATCTATTCGGTGTGAAAAAAGAAGACATGCTGGATATTAACAAGACAGATGAGAACACAGAGCCACCAAATCGTTTCTCCAATTGGGACTTTGTAAAGCATCGCAAAAAGTTCTTTCTTTTCTCAGGAGCGATGATTGTAGTTGGAATCATTCTTCTCGCAGCTTTCCGTTTGAACCTGGGTATTGATTTTGCAAGTGGAACGCGTGTAGAAATCATGAGTGACAACCGTTTGACAGCTGAAGAAATTACAGATGAGCTTGCCTCCATTGACTATGAGCCAAAAGATGTTGTCTTGGCTGGTACGAATAATGAAATAGCAGTTGCCCGTTATGTGGATGACTTCACCCAAACGGAAATTGCGGAAATCAAGCAATTTATTGAAGGAAAGTACGGATCAGAACCAAGTGTCAGCACGGTATCTCCTACCGTAGGACAGGAGCTCGCCCGGAACGCATTCTTTGCGGTTTTAATCGCGGCTATCGGGATTATCATTTATGTGACTATCCGATTTGAATGGCTCTTTGCAGTAGCGGCGATTGTGGCATTGTTCCATGATGCATTCTTTATTGTTGCATTCTTCAGCCTCGTTCGCTTGGAGGTTGATATCACCTTCATTGCAGCTGTCTTGACCATTGTCGGGTATTCAATAAATGATACAATCGTCACCTTTGACAGGATACGAGAAAACCTGAAGCGTAAAAAGCGTGTCAAAACCTTTGATGACCTTTCAGAAGTGGTCAACCGCAGCCTACAGCAGACATTCGTCCGCTCCATCAATACAGTGGGGACAGTACTGATTGCAGTTATCGCATTGTTGATTTTTGGAAGTGAGTCTATCACAAACTTCTCTGTTGCGTTATTGGTAGGATTAGTCGTTGGTACGTACTCTTCCTTGTTCATCGCAGCGCAGTTATGGTTGATTTGGAAGCACAAGCAGTTGAGTAAACCGAAAAAGGCACCGGTTGAAGATCCGGAACCTGAGGTATAATTAAGACGTCGCAAAGCATATGGTTGCTTTGCGACGTTTTTTTATTTTTTTCCGAGATTCTGCTTCAATTCGGGTACAATAGGAGAAGAGATTAGAAAGAGGTGTGCGGTATGGACCATAATGAACGTTTTAAAAAAGCAGAGTTTGCCGCATTGATAGGTGTGGTCGGAAACATCATCTTGGCAATTTTGAAAGGATGGGTCGGGGTGGTGGCCAACAGTCGCGCGCTTGTTGCGGATGCTGTGCATTCTGCTTCTGATGTGGCAGGGTCAATGGCTGTATACATAGGGCTCAAAGCGGCAAAACAACCTCCAGATGAGGATCATCCATATGGTCATGGGAAGGCTGAAAATATTGCCGCAATCATCGTTGCGGTGCTTTTGCTCATTGTAGGGTTTGAAATTGGCAAATCTTCGTTCCAAGCCTTCTTTGAACCGATTGAAGCGCCAAAAGCCTTAGCAATCTATGCGGTGGTCATTTCCATCATTGTCAAAGAGGCGATGTTTCGATATAAGTATAATTTGGGAAAAAGAATTAAGAGTGATGCGATTATCGTCAATGCGTATGAACATCGTTCAGATGTATTTTCTTCCATCGCTGCCTTAATCGGGATCGCCGGAGCGGTACTTGGCGGTTATATTGGAGTAGACTGGCTTGTCTATCTTGATCCGGTTGCGGGAATTGTCGTTGCGCTTCTTATTATTAAAATATCTTGGCAGTTGGGTTCAGAATCCATCCATAACACGATGGATCATGTGATGCATGAAGAGGATACAGAGGAGTTCCGTGAGGTTGTCGTGACGGTACCAGGCGTCATGAAGCTTGACAGTCTGCACGCAAGAGAGCATGGCCATTATGTCATCATCGATCTGAAAATATCTGTAGACCCTTATATTACAGTGGAAGATGGCCATCTAATAGGCAAACAGGTAAAGGCCAAATTGATGGAAAACAAAGAGGTGCAGGATGTTTTCGTGCACATCAATCCATACTCTGAATAGTAAGAAGTAGAGGGGGGAGGAACATGAAAACTCAATGGTATTTACTGGCAGGAGTGTTGTTCACGATTGTGGTGGCCATTTTCGCCGTGCTTAATGTAGCTCCTGTTGAAGTGAATTTCCTTTTTGGTACAGCCGAATGGCCCTTGGTACTCGTGATTTTATTTTCCACACTGATGGGAATCGTGATTGCCGGATCCATTGGAATCTACCAGGTGATCATGGTGAAGCGGAGGCTGCAACATAAGCAGCATGCAGGTGAAACAACAAAAAAGACAGCAGAAGCAAAGGAAACAGAAGCTATTGAGAGTAAAAATGAAACGGTAGGAGAGAGACGCAGGTCCAGGTGATGGGCCTGTTTTTTTTTTTTTTTTACGGTACGAAACCACTTTTTGCGGTCCAGATCTTAGTGCGGTACCAGACCCCTGCAAAGTGAATTTTATGAATTTAGAGTATCTGTTTTAGGGGTCAGGTACCTGTGGGTTATTTTAAACTTTATTGAAGCTACAATCAGTCTCTAGTATAATTAGGAAAGCTAAGGGAGGAATTAGTTTGTTAGCTTCTAAATCAAGATGGAATGTGAAAGAACCAAAGAGAGAACAAGTCGAACAATTAATTGAATCAATGAATATTGCCCCACTTATTGCTTCCCTTTTAGTAAACAGGGGGCTTGACACAATAGACGCAGCAAAGGAATTTTTATATACAGATGACCAGGATTTTCACGACCCTTTTCTTATGGAGGATATGGACAAACTTGTTCAACGGGTTAACCAAGCAATGGAAGATAGCGAAAAGATCCTTGTATTTGGGGACTATGATGCCGATGGAGTCAGCAGCACGACTGTGATGGTTACTGCTCTTCGTGAAATCGGGGCGCTCGTTGACTTTTATATTCCAAATCGCTTCACAGAAGGATACGGACCAAACGAAAATGCTTTCCGACAGGCAAAGGAAAACGGTTATTCCGTCATTATAACGGTTGATACCGGGATATCAGCTCTACATGAAGCAAAGATTGCAAAAGAGCTGAACATCGACCTTATTATCACTGACCACCATGAACCTGGACCAGTGCTACCTGATGCTTACGCTATCATCCACCCGAAAAAGGAAACCTGCACCTATCCATTTGATGACCTTGCTGGAGTGGGAGTTGCTTACAAAGTTGCTCATGCGCTTTTAGGGAAAAATCCTGAGCACCTATTGGAAGTGGCTGCAATAGGTACTATAGCCGACCTTGTACCATTGGTAGGTGAAAATCGATTACTTGCATCAAAAGGAATCAAAAAGATGAAGCAGACGACAAGAGTAGGACTAAAAGCACTTCTGCAAAAATGTGGAGTGGAACTGCATACGATTACAGAGGAGACAGTCGGATTTTCCATCGGCCCAAGAATCAATGCTGTGGGTCGCTTGGACAATGCAGATCCGGCTGTGCACCTTCTAATGACGGATGATGTAGAAGAAGCAAAAATGCTTGCCGAGGAAATGGAAACGTATAATAAAGAGCGACAGCAGATTGTCACCCAGATTACAGAAGAAGCAATCAAGCAGGTAGAAGAGAAGTATCCTCCACAAGAAAACAGTTTTATTATCGTAGAGGGTAATAACTGGAATGCAGGAGTGATCGGTATTGTGGCATCACGCCTTGTCGACCGATTCTACAGACCGACCATCGTACTGAGCCTTGACGAGGAAAAAGGGCTGGCGAAGGGGTCGGCACGTTCCATTATAGGGTTTGACCTCTTTGAAAACCTTTCGGAATGCCGAGATATCCTCCCTCATTTTGGTGGACATCCAATGGCTGCCGGAATGACATTAAAAATAGCGGATGTAGAAGAGCTTCGTCAAAGAATGAATCAAAAAGCGGCTGCTATCTTAACGGAAGAGGATTATACCCCAATCACCGAAGTGGATATGGAATGCAAGGTGGAAGAGGTTACACTCGAGACGATTGAGCAATTGGAACTGCTTTCACCATTCGGTGTGAATAATCCGAAACCTAAAGTTCTCGTCAAAGGTGTGCTTCCACAGCAGATCCGCCAGATTGGCAATAAAAGCAACCACTTGAAACTTGTCATTGAACAGGAAGGAAGCTCCCTAGATTGTGTGGGGTTCGGTTTCGGCGAAATCTATCATCACGTCTCTCCAGGAGCATCACTTGATGTGCTTGGGGAATTGTCTATAAATGAATGGAATAACTTTAGAAAGCCTCAGATATTTTTAAAGGATATCAGGGTGACAGATTGGCAGCTATTTGATATCCGTTCTATTAAACAGCTTAACCAGACATTAGCAGGTATAGATAAAGAGAAACTTCATATCCTATATTTCAATGAAAGGACGTTGGATGACGTGATGCTCCAAGCGGAACTTCGTCCGTTTGCCACCCATATAAATGGAGAAACCACACCGGACATAACCGGGAAGTTCGTAGTCATTTTGGATATCCCGGCTGAGAAATCATTGCTTTCCAATCTGTTGGAAAAAGCTGAGCCTGAGAGAATCTATGCCTCGTTCTATCAAAAAGAGAATCATTTTTTCTCCACCATCCCAACAAGGGAGCACTTCAAATGGTTCTATGCCCTATTATCAAAAAAAGGGTCGTTTGATTTGAGCAAGCATGCTGAAGATATTGCCAAACATCGTGGATGGTCAAAAGAAACGGTAGATTTTATATCACAGGTGTTTTTTGACTTAGAATTTGTTACAATAGACAAGGGTTTTATCGCATTAAACCATGCAGCGAAAAAACGGGACTTTGAAGAGTCTCCCACTTATCGTAAAAAGCAACAGCAAGTGATGCTTGAAAACTTGTTTTTATATTCATCATATAAACAATTGAAAGCGTGGTTTGATCAGCATCTAACCAAGCAATGCACTGTTCATTCATAGGAGGAAAATAGAAGATGGATTTAAAGAAATTCGTAACAATCGTTCCTGATTGGCCAAAACCTGGAATTCAGTTCAAGGATATAACAACGTTGATGGATAATGGCGATGCATACCGTTATGCAACAGACCAAATCGTTGAATATGCTCGTGATAAAGAAGTAGATTTAATTGTTGGACCGGAAGCACGTGGATTTATCATCGGTTGTCCGGTTGCGTATTCTCTTGGAGTTGGTTTTGCGCCGGTTCGTAAAGAAGGAAAACTTCCACGTGAAGTAGCACGTGTGGAATACGGATTGGAGTACGGGAAAGATGTACTGACCATCCATAAGGATGCAATCAAACCAGGACAACGTGTATTGATCACGGACGACCTTCTTGCGACAGGCGGAACGATTGAAGCGACAATCAAGCTTGTAGAAGAGCTTGGAGGAGTGGTTGCAGGAATCGCCTTCCTCATTGAGTTATCCTACCTGGATGGCCGTGACAAGTTGGACGGATTTGATATCCTCACATTGATGAAGTACTAAGGAAGTAACGAAAAGAACTAGAGCAACGTGATTGCTCTGGTTCTTTTGTATATATGGATGAAAAATACCCAGTACTATTTTTTGGTAGGCTCTTTTCTCAAGGATTGTTGCTATTACCAGTAAAAAGTCGGCAAATGGAATTTTTACTGCCTACTTACCGATAATATGCAGGTAGTGATTTTCAGTACCACAGGGAAAAGAGCACGACAGTAATGAATATAACGGTTGATTCAATAGTACGAAAAACAACAAAGTTTACGAAAACCTTCTTTTGGTATAATCAATATGATGAAATAATAGGTGAAAAGGCTTCTTTTTTTAGAAAAGTATTTTTTTTACACTAATTCCTGAAAAATCTGTCGACAAATCTTTATTTTTCCCTCATAATCTCTTTACATCTACATAAAATTTCACGATAATAAAAACAATATACTTATTTGTTATATCCAAGTAAAGAACGAAAGAATCTTGACCATAATGATAAAATTAACAAGACTACCATAGCGCATGCGTTTTTTAATAGTTTTTTTGATAAATCACTCTGTTAAAGATGCTCAACGAGTTTTATAGCTGTTGATTGAAGCAGAGGGCGTAGACTCCCTCGGGAGGTAGTGCTTAGGGGAGGCTCCGCAAGCGCCCCGCGGCAAGCGAAGCCCGTTGCGGAAATCAACGGCGGTGTTAAACAGAGCCAAATAAAAAAAGAAGTCAAAAAGGTGAGTAGAAATATGGCAAATGAGCAAGTATTAACTGCAGACCAGGTGATAGATAATGCAAGGCGCTATCTAAAGGATGAGGACATCGCCTTTTTGGAAAGAGCGTATGAGTTTGCCAAAAACGCTCATGCAGAACAATATCGAAAATCCGGTGAGCCTTATATCATACATCCAATACAGGTCGCAGGAATCCTTGTGGACCTTGATCTAGATCCATCCACCATTGCGGCTGGGTTTCTTCATGATGTTGTAGAGGATACGTCCGTTTCTCTTGAAGAGATCAAGGAAGCCTTCAATGCCGAAGTGGCAATGCTTGTGGACGGTGTAACAAAGCTTGGTAAAATCAAGTATAAGTCCCAAGAGGAACAACAAGCGGAAAATCACCGTAAAATGTTCGTGGCAATGGCTCAGGATATCCGTGTCATTTTGATCAAACTTGCTGACCGTCTTCATAATATGAGGACCTTGAAGCATCTTCCACAAGAAAAGCAACGCCGTATCTCTAACGAAACCCTTGAAATATTTGCACCACTTGCCCACCGTTTGGGGATCAGTAAAATCAAGTGGGAGCTAGAGGATACTGCTTTAAGATATTTAAATCCACAGCAATATTACCGTATCGTCAACCTGATGAAACGAAAACGTGCAGAACGCGAGCAATATATTTCCGAAGTAATGAATGAAGTAAACGACCGTCTAGAAGAAGTGGAAATCACCGCAGAGCTGTCTGGACGTCCGAAGCATATTTATAGTATCTATCGTAAAATGGCTAAACAAAACAAGCAGTTTAGCGAAATTTACGATTTATTAGCCGTGCGCATCATCGTTAACAGTATCAAAGACTGTTATGCGGTTCTTGGAATCATCCATACATGTTGGAAACCGATGCCTGGCCGCTTCAAAGATTATATTGCCATGCCAAAGCCTAATATGTACCAGTCCCTGCATACAACTGTGATCGGACCAAAGGGAGACCCGTTAGAAGTGCAGATCCGCACAAGCGATATGCATCAGATCGCAGAGTACGGGATTGCTGCGCACTGGGCGTACAAAGAAGACAAAGAAGCTGATGACCGCGCTTCCTTTGAAGAGAAGTTAACATGGTTCCGTGAAATCTTGGAGTGGCAAAATGACGCTACCAATGCGGAAGAATTCATGGAATCACTGAAAATTGATCTATTCTCGGATATGGTTTTTGTATTTACACCTAAAGGGGATGTCATCGAACTTCCTTCCGGATCTGTACCAATCGACTTTTCCTATCGTATTCATTCGGAAATCGGGAATAAAACAATAGGTGCGAAAGTGAATGGTAAAATGGTGACCCTGGATTATAAATTAAAAACAGGGGACATCATCGAAATCCTGACGTCCAAGCATTCCTATGGACCGAGTCAGGACTGGTTGAAGCTTGCACAAACCTCCCAGGCCAAAAACAGGATCCGACAGTTTTTCAAAAAGCAACGCCGTGAAGAAAATGTAGAAAAGGGCCGCGATTTAGTTGAAAAAGAAATCAAAGGAATGGACTTTGATCTGAAGGAAATCCTGAATGCCGAAAATATCAACCGCGTTTCGGAAAAATTCAACTTCATGTCGGCGGAAGACATGTTTGCTGCAGTTGGGTATAACGGAATCACCGCTCTTCAAGTGGCAAACCGTCTGACAGAAAAACAGCGACGACAGCGTGACAAGGAACAACAGATTACAGATATTACCGAAAATGCCGAGAAGAAGAAAACAGCGCCGGTAAAGAAGAGAAAAGACGCAGGTGTCGTCGTTCAAGGAATCGACAGCTTGCTTGTCCGACTTTCAAAGTGCTGTAATCCTGTTCCAGGAGATGACATCGTTGGCTTCATCACAAGAGGCCGTGGCGTTTCCGTCCACCGTGCTGACTGTGCGAACGTGGAAGCAGAGGGGACAAACGACCGCCTCATTGATGTAGACTGGGAAAGTGATGTTAAAGATAATCGCGAATACAACGTAGAAATTGAAATTACAGGTTACGACCGCCGCGGATTATTGAATGAGGTGCTACAGGCTGTAAATGAGACGAAAACCGATATTACCGCGGTGTCAGGCCGTTCGGACCGGAACAAGATGGCGACCATCCATATGGCCATTGCCATTCATAATATCAACCATCTTCAAAAAGTGGTGGATCGGATCAAACAGATTTCCGATATTTATGCGGTTCGTCGAATAATGCAGTAAGAGAGGTTTATTGATATGAGAGTGGTTTTACAGAGAGCGAAAAAAGCAGAAGTTCGTGTCGGTGGTGAGGTCGTCGGGAAAATCGATCGTGGATTGATGCTTCTCGTTGGCGTTACACATGAGGATTCCCCTGAAGATGCAGCCTATGTTGCCGAAAAGGTGGCCAACCTGCGTATTTTCGAGGATGATCAAGACAAGATGAATCTGTCCTTGCTGGATGTGGATGGGCAGGTCCTTTCCGTATCCCAGTTCACCTTATATGGAGACTGCCGCAAAGGGCGCCGTCCCAACTTCATGGAGGCAGCCAAGCCAGACCATGCAGAAACCATCTATGAAGCGTTTAACGAAGCGTTGCGCAATAAAGGCGTGACAGTGGAAACCGGCCAGTTCGGTGCGATGATGGACGTGGATTTTGTAAATGATGGACCGGTGACGTTGATTGTGGAGAGTAAATGATTTGATTTGTGAAGCTGGTTGCACGCCTTTATCTGGAGGTGTGTGGCCGGCTTTTTTTGTGGGAAATTGTGGGGTGTTTCTGTATGTGGGTGTGGGGGGAGTCTTCTCTTGGTGGTCAAATTGTACCATTGTCACAATAATGGCTGGAAAAGTCACAATAACCTCCTCAAAAGTCACAATAACCAACTAAATTGTCACAATAACCAATTTCCGACTGCCATTAACAACAAAAGAGGACCTCAGATAGGTCCTCTCAGACTGTTGACAAGTTCTAATCATCTTTAGTGTTGCATTTTCTTGTTGATCTTCGTTCCAGGAGCTTCGCTTATCTACAGGGCGGCCCGTAAGTCTCCTCACTCCGTTGCGGGGTCTTACCTGTCCCTTCCTCCCGCTGGAGTCTACGCGCCTTCCACTACGATCAACATGGTTATTACATATTTCTTTTAGATTATACTTTGTCTACACACTGAGAGGACCTCAAATAGGTCCTCTTAATCAGTTCCCCCTAAAATATTGTGCCAATCCCTGGTAGATGGCAGTGGAAGCTCTCTCTTGAAAATCCCCGGAGATTACCGTTAATTCCTCTCCACGGTTGCTAATATAACCTAATTCCAAAAGCAAGGAGGGTTGCATGCTTTCTCTCAATACCAGGTAGTTCTCCTGGCGAACGCTACGGTCACGCAGGTTCGTAAACTGGATGAGAGAAGAATGCACACTGTCCGCGAGCGTTTTATCGGAATGACTATAGTAGAAGGTGGTGGTGCCTGTGACGCTACTATCATCGATGCTATCATAATGCACGCTGATAAAAGCATCTGCACGATGATAATTGGCCATTTGAGGCCTTGCCAGAAGTGGGACGGATGTGTCGTGCTGCCTTGTCATGTACACGGTCGCTCCGGCAGCTCTTAACTTATCCTGCAACAGCAAGGAGGTTCTAAGCGTTAAATCCTTCTCTAGTGTTCCTTGTACACCTATCGCTCCAACATCTCTGCCGCCATGCCCAGGATCGATTACAATCACCTTGCTTGACAGGTATTGTTCTGCACCAGCCCTAGCAATATTAGGCGTGCTTCCTTTTGTGGCGACAATCCAACCGGCAACATATGCTTCTGAGCCATCTTTTAGCTTTATTTTATACCAGTTGTCTTCTACGCCGACAATCGAAAATTCCTCCCCTTCATTTGCCCGCAGAACTACGTTGGCATTAGTGGAAGGCGCATTTCGAATATTGGTGCCATCGTCAACGATCACGATTGTCCCTTCATTGCTTGTGGAAGGAACAGGATTAGAAACGCCGCTTCGCTCCAGAAACCAGCCTGCGATCCAGCCTGTTTCCCCGTTGCCGTATTCAATTTCACACCAATTGTTTTTTTCGTTGATAATCGTTACTGCAGTTCCTTGCGAAAGCTGCTCCAATACTTTTCCATTAAGTGATGGTTCACTTCGCACATTCAGTCCGGACACCTTGATGGTTGCACCAGTTTTAGGTGTCTTCCCTCCTTGGCCTCCAGAACTAGATGTTCCAATCGTTGCATAATCCCTGTGAATCCACCCTACTGTGCCATTATAAGAAATGTTCAACCAATCTCCACGAATTGCCAATACATCCACCTGTTGTCCATTAGATAAGGAACCCAGCACCTCACTTTGGGTGGAAGGCTCACTTCGGATGTTCAGTCCGTCTGTTGTAATGATGGCAACCTGCCCATTGGCATCTTCCGCTGGCTCCTCAGGCTGTTCGGCAGTTTCTTCTTTCTTTTTGGCCAGGATGGTAACGTATTCTTTGGCGACCCATCCTTCCACACCGTCAAAATGAACCTTTACCCAGTTTTCATTTTCTTCAAGATATTGGACAGTTGAAGCGGAAGAATGGAGATAGCCGACCACGGAAAAATTAGTACCGGGACCTGACCTCATTCTCAGATCGTCTGTCAGGACTTGTACGGTGGCATCACTTGCCGCCCTTGAAGCGGTAGAACGGGCTCCTTGGCTGCTTTCTGTTACAAGGAATGAGGCAACCCATCCGGCCTTGGTCGAAGATACTTGTATCTTCAGCCATTCCCCTTGGCTGTCCACAACAGGATAGGATTCTCCTCTTTGGACTTTTGAAATGATAACCCCGTCCGCGTCGGGGGTTTCACGGACATTCAATACATCTGTCGCAACCACGACAGTCCTATTGGCCTCTGCTGGTGAAGCATCCATGAAGGAAAAGATGGTAGTAAATAATAATAGTGCAGTAAGAAAAATAGGTAGTTTATGACGCAATACTAGGCCTCCTTAAAGAAAGTTCAAACTTTCTTTTTCTACAAAAGTGGAAAAAATTCCTGCTAAATCTGAAAGAAATAAGCAAAAAAGGGACAGGATAGATACTAGTGTAGCAAAAAAGGAGCGTAAAAAGATGAAATTCAGCGATAAACATAACCGTGCATATGGCAGTAGAGATGTTTTTGGGGTAAGCTTTCATGATTTTATTGAAAAGGAGAAGGATTCCACATACATGGAGCTTGCTTCGGAGTTCGGGATTACCATGCGTGACGTAAAGTCGTTAAAAAAACAATTGAACCGAATTCAATAAAGCCTTGACAACTAGAATTGAAAGTATATATACTAGCAAGTATCTTACATAACAAACAGTCGCGTTAATGGACTAAAATGTAGGCTCTTTTCACAGAGATTGTTGTAATTACCTAGTAAAAAGTCGGCTTTTGGACTTTTTACCGCTTTTTATACTAAATATGGAGTGCCTCATTGCTTGCATGGTAAGGAAAAGAGCACGACAGTACTAAGTATTACGAGGCGTTACTAAATACGAAATAGCAACAAAATTTACGAAATAGCCAAAATATATGATACCGATGATGGAGAACAGTAGTTGGGAACCACATGGAAAGAGAAGAAATGCCCTGGGCTGAAAGCATTTCCCCTTGATGACTCAATGAATGAACACTCCGTAGGATCCGCTCTGAAAAAGCATTGCCAGTCAGTTGCATGGTTGTTTTAACTTGCTGCAGACAGCACAAATTGCTTTACTAGGAGATGGACGTTGCAGGCGTTAACTGCTTGAGTGGAAGTAACCGAAGGCACAAAAGATATTTGAAATGCCTTCAAACTTCAATTAGGGTGGCACCACGGGATATATAACTCCCGTCCCTTGTTTAGAAAATAAACAAGGGACGGGAGTTTTTTGTATTGATAAAAGAAAAATTCTTTAATGGTGTAACGTATTAACGGAGAGAGGGTTAGACCCTCTTTACCACTTTAAATAACGAAAAGGGGTCTGACCCCCTTTAAAGGAGGAACCGCGAATGGCAATTCAGATACCGCGTGGTACGCAGGATATTTTACCTGGTACGGTGGAGAAGTGGCAGTATATTGAGGCGAAGGCGAAGGAGATTTGTGAGCTTTATAATTATAAGGAGATTAGGACGCCGATCTTTGAGAGCACGGAGTTGTTCTTGAGAGGGGTTGGGGATACAACGGATGTGGTGCAGAAGGAGATGTACACCTTTGAAGACAGAGGTGGCAGAAGCCTGACACTTCGTCCGGAGGGAACGGCTTCAGTGGCGCGTTCTTATGTAAACAACAAAATGTTCGGTTCGCCGACACAACCGACAAAGCTTTACTACATCGGCCAGATGTTCCGATACGAGCGCCCACAGGCGGGCCGTTTCCGCCAGTTCGTCCAATTCGGAATAGAGGCACTCGGAAGTGATGATCCCTCCATTGATGCAGAAGTAATTGCTTTAGCAGTGGAATTATACAAAAGCTTAGGTCTTAACAACTTGAAGGTGGTCATCAACAGCTTGGGTGACAAAGAAAGCAGACAAGCACACAGGGATGCGCTGATTAATCATTTTCAACCGAGAATCAACGAATTTTGTGGCGATTGCCAGGGACGTCTGGAGAAGAATCCTCTTAGAATCCTTGATTGCAAGAAAGACCGCGATCACGAGTTGATGGCAACTGCGCCATCCATCCTTGATTACTTGAACGAGGAATCCAAGGTTTATTTTGACAAAGTGGTAGCTTACCTTTCCGCACTAGGCATTCAATATGAAATTGATCCGAACTTGGTGCGCGGACTTGATTACTATTACCACACAGCATTTGAAATCATGAGCACATCCGAAGGTTTTGGTGCCATCACGACTCTATGTGGTGGGGGACGATACAATGGATTGGTCCAAGAAATCGGCGGACCGGAAACACCTGGTATCGGATTTGCACTCAGCATCGAGCGCCTCATTTCAGCAATGGAAGCGGAAAATGTGAAGTTCCCGTTTGAAGATTCTATCGACTGCTATGTTGTTGCACTGGGAGACAAAGCGAAGGAAACAGCAGTGAAACTACTATTCGATTTAAGAAAAGCAGGAATTGTCGCGGAAAAAGACTATCAGGACAAAAAACTTAAAGCGCAATTCAAAGCGGC
The DNA here is from genome assembly GCF_038595065.1 of Sutcliffiella sp. FSL R7-0096. Taxonomy (NCBI): domain Bacteria; kingdom Bacillati; phylum Bacillota; class Bacilli; order Caryophanales; family Bacillaceae; genus Sutcliffiella; species Sutcliffiella sp. FSL R7-0096. Next base: position 3,352,290 of record NZ_CP152003.1, on the reverse strand, counting down.
CGACCGCCTCCAAGCGAAATACACCATCGTCTTTGGGGATGATGAACTGGATAAAGGTGTTGTCTCCATAAAAGAAATGGAAACAGGTGAGCAACAGGAAGTTTCTTTTAAAGAAGCAGTTGCATACATCGCAGAAAAGAAAAGTAGGGAGAGATAAATGATGCAAGGAAGAACATATAACTGTGGCGAAGTACCACAATCATCAATCGGAGAAGTAATCGAATTAAAAGGGTGGGTGCAAAAGCGCCGTGACCTTGGAGGACTTATTTTCCTAGACCTTCGCGACCGTACTGGAATTGTTCAGATCGTGTTCAATCCCGATGTATCTGCAGAAGCTCTTCAAACAGCAGAAAATGTACGTAATGAATATGTTTTATATATAAAAGGGAAAGTGGTTGCACGTGACGAAGCCACTGTGAACCCTAATCTGAAAACAGGTGCGATCGAAGTCCAAGCGGAAACGATCGAAGTGCTGAACGCAGCAAAAACACCGCCATTCGTCCTAGACAACAAAACAGAAGTCAATGAAGATATACGGTTGAAATACCGTTATCTAGACCTTCGTCGTCCGGTGATGTTCGACACATTGAAGATGCGCCATGATGTGACACGCTCCATCCGTGAATTCCTAAATGACCAACAATTCATGGAAGTGGAAACACCTATCTTAACAAAAAGCACGCCAGAAGGGGCGCGCGATTACCTAGTACCAAGCCGTGTACACCCTGGTGAGTTCTATGCACTGCCACAATCCCCACAAATCTTTAAGCAACTTTTGATGGTTTCGGGTGTGGAACGCTATTATCAGATTGCCCGCTGCTTCCGTGATGAGGACCTTCGTGCAGACAGACAGCCTGAGTTCACACAAGTCGACATCGAAACATCATTCTTATCTCAAGAAGAGATCATCGGTATGATGGAAGAGATGATGAGAATGGTGATGAAGAATACCAAGGGAGTGGACGTTCCAGAAAACTTCCCGCGTATCACCTATCAGGATGCCATGAGCAGATACGGTTCCGATAAGCCGGACACCCGTTTTGACATGGAGCTCGTTGACCTTTCTGAACAGGTGGCAGAGTGTGGATTTAAAGTATTCAGTGCGGCCGTTAATAATGGTGGCCAGGTAAAAGCAATCAACGTCAAAGGAGCGGCAGGCAAGTACTCCCGTAAAGACATCGATGCCTTGACTGAATATGTTGCGGTATATGGAGCAAAAGGTCTAGCTTGGTTAAAGGTTGAAGCAGAAGGATTAAAAGGACCAATCGCAAAATTCTTCAACGAAGAAGAACAACAAGGCTTCATTAAATCCCTTGATGCTGAGGAAGGGGACTTGATCCTTTTTGTGGCTGATAAAAAGTCAGTGGTGGCCGATGCACTTGGCGCACTACGCATGAAGCTCGGAAAAGAGCTTGGCCTTATCGACGATAGCAAGTTCAACTTCCTATGGGTAACAGACTGGCCGTTACTGGAGTATGACGAAGAAGCGGGCCGCTACTTTGCCGCCCACCATCCATTTACGATGCCAGTACGTGAAGACCTTCCATTACTTGCAACAAATCCTGGTGAAGTCCGCGCACAAGCCTATGACTTGGTATTGAACGGATATGAACTCGGCGGAGGATCCCTACGTATTTATGAACGTGATATCCAAGAGAAAATGTTTGAAGTACTTGGATTCAGTAAAGAAGAGGCAACAGAACAATTCGGCTTCCTTCTTGAAGCATTCGAATACGGAACACCTCCACATGGTGGAATCGCGTTAGGCTTGGACCGTCTAGTCATGTTGTTAGCTGGCAGAACGAACCTGCGTGACACCATTGCATTCCCGAAAACAGCGAGTGCAAGCTGCATCCTTACAGAAGCTCCAAGTCCTGTAGCAGGTGGGCAATTAGACGAGCTACATTTGTCGCTGGCTGTCAAAAAAGAGTAGATTTTCCTATACGGTGATAGCTTGAAAATAGCTATCCCCTGTGTTAAGATTACTTCAAGAAGTCGCAAGTCCTGATGTGTTCGTCGTATAACCTATTGTTTTGACCGAACAATAGATTATACGGGAGCTCAGAGTTTTCGTCGCTGCGTAAAAGCCTTCCTCGTGAGGACTTACTACATGCATGAAACAGAGCACCCACCTGCTGTGAGCGGGGATCAAAACGAAGGCATCGACGACGGCACGATTGGGACTTGCCTACATACGGATTAAAAACCGGTACTGTGCTCTATGGCGTGGTGCCGGTTTTTTTGTTTTTTAGACTTTATCTTCTTACTCTATTGTTCTAAAACTCCCGGCGCCTCCAAAAGCCAAACAACATTGCACTCTTTCCGCTTAGAAATCAAAAAAACAACCCTCATCCAAATGAAGGTTGTCTAATAATTATTACCTCGCTGACTTCCGGTATCCCTTTGCCTGCGCCTCTTCCTCTGTATGGAACCATTCCACCGGGGTCGTCCGGTTATAGAAAACGCCTCCAGGAACATGATAGATATACTCACCACGTGCGTTCTTGTTCGCTTTTATCAAAGGAGGTTCCTCTTGTTGGTTCACGGCTTCTTCTTGTTCATTTGATGTTTCTAAGGCTTTCGAGCCCTGGAGATTCGATTCTTCATTAGTGACCTCCAAAGTATTTTGATTGCCCTCTACCTTCGAAAAACGCTCATTTTCCTTCGACTTCTCCAATGTCGCAGCAATGGCTTTCAATGTCTGCTTCACTTGAAACGAGGTTGTTTCCCGTGCTATTAACTGCTTATTTGTTTTGTTCAAGCGAAAGATTGTTACTAACCCACTGCCAATCACTAAGAAGAAAGATAAGGCCTTAAACAGATTTTTCATTACAAACTCCCCGCCTTCAATAAAAATAAATATCCAATAACTATTCCCTATATTATAAGGCATATAAACCTATTTTTGTAAAAAAACAAAATTCCTATCCGACTACTTGCTTTTCATCCAAAGTATGTTATATTCGATTTCGGGTACAATCTTTAAAAGACGTTTGAAATGAAACAAGCGATAAATGGAGTTGATATGCAATGTTACACCAATTTTCAAGAAATGAATTGGCAATAGGAAAAGAAGGATTGGAAACACTTAAAAATAGCACGGTTGCAGTATTAGGAATCGGTGGGGTCGGTTCTTTTTCAGCAGAAGCATTGGCACGTTCCGGCGTTGGACGCCTTATTTTAGTGGATAAAGATGATGTGGATATCACAAACGTAAACCGTCAAATTCACGCACTCATGTCCACAGTGGGGCAGCCGAAAGCGGACCTTATGAAAGCGCGCATTCAAGATATCAATCCTGACTGTGAAGTCATAGCTCTTAAAATGTTCTACACAGAAGAGACTTATGAAGAGTTCTTCAGCTATGGTTTGGATTATGTCATTGATGCATCTGATACGATTTCCTATAAAATCCACTTGATGAAAGAGTGTTTAAAGCGGAAGATTCCGATGGTTTCCAGTATGGGAGCGGCAAATAAAATGGATCCAACAAGATTCAAAATGGCTGACATCTCTAAAACTCACACAGATCCTATTGCGAAGGTTATTCGTACACGACTTCGCAAAGAGGGAATTCACCGTGGCATCAAAGTGGTTTTCTCGGATGAAAGCCCGATAATCATTCGGGAAGATGTCCGTAAAACGGTTGGGAACGATAAAGCGGAAATTCGTAAGGCGAAAATGCCACCTTCCTCCAATGCATTCGTACCATCTGTTGCAGGGCTTATTCTTGGCGGATACGTGATCAACGATATCCTGAAGGATGTTAAAATCCAGCGTGTTGGTGGCCAGCAATAATATTATTTACTTCAGAGGTTTTCATTATATTAATGAAGACCTCTGTTTGTGTCGATTCACATGTAAAAGGTCTTCATCGCTGTTATGAAGACCTCTGTTTGTGTCGATTCACATGTAAAAGGTCTTCATCGCTGTTATGAAGACCTCTGTTTGTGTTAATTCACATGTAAAAGGTCTTCATCGCTGTTATGAAGACCTCTGTTTGTGTCGATTCACATGTAAAAGGTCTTCATCACCGTTATGAAGACCTCTGTTTAAGTTTTGTTCCATGTAAAAGGTCTTCATCGCCGTTATGAAGACCTTTTTTAGGGGACTTACATCACTTCATCCTGGACTCCACCGGTCATTCTTCTTGCACGGTCCATGATCTGGACCAGCATTTCGTAATCTTCGTTTATGGCAACTTGCTGTTCTTCTAAATTCTTGAGCTGCTGTTCCAGGGACTGGTTTTTCTGTTTTAGTAACTGATTTTCCTTTTGTAATCTTTCACTTTCCAACTGCAAGCGATAATCAGAGTTTTGATTTTGTTGGAAGGTTTGTAGGAAATGAATACAGTCATCCAAGGTAATCGAAGTATCAACAGCTGCATTCCTTACCGGAAGAGGTGCATATTCTTCATCTTCCATGTCATATTCGAACGGAAGCTTGTTTTCATTTTCGTTTGAAGCTGTTTTGGGTGCTGGCAGCCATTCCATTTCCAGAGAAGGTGTGGTAACTTTTTTAATTGAAACCGGCTCTCCTTTTTGTTTCTGTTGTAGCTTTGCTAATTTTTCTTGCGCTCGTTTTTTCTCTTTTCGTTGCTTTTTGGCTATGGCAACGGCAGGTTCATATTTCTTCCTGACTTCTGCATTCCATCTGAATCCACAAGCGGCGGAAGTGCGGTTTAACGCATCGCCAACCTCTTCGAAGGCGGCAAGTTGTGTACCGCCATCGCGTATGTATCGTAAAACAGTCTCTGCAAGTAATAAATCATCTTCGTGAGACCATGCATCCTGTCTGACTTTCATCCTTATCCACTCCTTGAAACGGTCTTTTTTACCCATCATTTCCACAAAACAAAAGAAATATACGGAAGATTACTAGAAAAAAGAGGAAAACTCTTTAGTTTACGAGAACATTCATGGGGAAATGGGAGGAATGGAAATGGGAAAAGTGGTAGGATTTGAGATTAGCAGCCAAAATTCGAATGAGGCAACGAAATTTTATCAAGAAGTCTTCGGTTGGAATAACGGTGAAGAAAACTGGGATTATTGGCCTGTCAGTACGGCTGAAACCAGCATAAATGGTGGAATTGCAAAAGGAGAGAGTGAGTATCCTCAGAGAACGCGCATCCAGATTGAAGTGGATTGCTCGAAACAGCAATTGGAAAACCAAAGGCGAGCGGCGCGATGGTTGTGAGAGAGAAGATGGAGTTTGAGACTTTCTTACTAGCATATCTCGCGGACCCGACAGGTAATGGTATAGGGCTTATTGAAAAGAAATAAGAAGGGAATTTAATCCCTCCTTACTTTTTCTTCTTCGTATTTTCATATATCTGCCCTAGGGCCGTTTCAAATTTACTCGTATCTTTCGGTTTATAGTAGGATTTATGCTTCAACTTGTCAGGTAAGTATTGCTGGGCAACCCATCCACTCGCATAGTCATGTGGATACTTATATTCGACACCTCTTCCAAGGTCAGCCGCCCCTTTATAATGGGCATCCTTTAAGTGGGCGGGCACTTCCCCGACCAGCCCTTTCCGGATATCGGCCAATGCTTCATCCAACGCTTTATAGGCAGAATTGGATTTAGGAGATAGGCAAAGCTCGATGACTGCATTTGCCAAAGGAATACGTGCTTCTGGAAACCCGAGTCTCTCTGCCGCCTCGATGGCGGAGAGTGTGCGTGCCCCGGCCTGCGGGTTGGCCAAACTGATATCCTCATATGCGATGACAAGCAACCGTCTTCCGATACTAACGAGATCTCCCGCTTCAATCAATCTACCCAAATAATGAAGGGCCGCATCTACATCACTGCCCCGGATGGACTTTTGAAAAGCGGAGAGAACATCATAGTGCCCGTCTCCGTCCTTGTCATGATAAAAGCTTTTTTTCTGCAGGCATTCTTCGGCCGTTTCCAAGCTAATGACTATACTTCCATCTTCATTTGGACTTGTGGAAAGCACTGCAAGTTCCAATGCATTCAGCGCTGAGCGCACATCCCCGCCGCACCCGTTCGCAAAATGTTCTAAAGCTCTGGCATCAAGATTAATCTCTTGTTCTCCAAGCCCCCGTACTTTATCTTGCAATGCCTGCATGATGACATGCTTAATTTCTTCTACTGACAAGGGATGAAGCTCAAAAATCTGGCATCTGCTCCGGATGGCAGGGTTGATGGCGTGATAGGGGTTGCTCGTGGTTGCTCCGATCAGAACGATCCGCCCATTTTCAAGGTGAGGTAACAGAAAGTCCTGTTTTGCCTTGTCCAAGCGATGCACCTCATCAAGGATAAGGATGACCTTGCCTGACATTTTCGCTTCTTCTGCGACTATTTCCATATCTTTTTTATTGTGGACGACCGCATTCAATGTGCGAAAAGCATATTGCGTACTACCGGCAATGGCTGTTGCTATCGACGTTTTTCCTATCCCTGGCGGCCCGTAAAGGATCATGGAAGAAAGGTGTTTGGCTTTTACCATTCTTTGAATGATTTTCCCTTCTCCCACCAGATGCTCCTGGCCAACCATTTCCTCTATCGTTCGCGGCCTCATCCGAAAGGCCAGTGGTTTGTTATTCATTGAGATAAACACCTTCCTGCTTACAATGACATGTAATGTCCCATACCCACTGTACCACAATTATCATCATGGTTTAAAATGTAAAACCTATGGAATTATGCTATAATAGGATAGATTTTAAATAGATACAGAAATTAGCGAAGACAGAAGGGTAGAGAAGCATGCAAGGAGAGCGGAGTTTAGGGAGAAAATTGTTTATGGCGAAATGGTCCATCTATTTCATCGGACTACTCATCATGGCTTTTGGGATTGTATTGATGATACGTGCAAACCTTGGCAGTGCGCCATGGGATGTTTTTCATATTGGACTCTTCTACCAGATTGGATTGACGATCGGTACATGGTCCATCATTGTAGGCTTTTTTATTTTGATGATTTCTTCTATTATTTCCAAAAAGCTGCCTCAGATTGGAGCTTTTCTGAATATGCTTATGGTCGGGATTTTTATTGATCTGTACTTGATGGTTCCCCAGTTGCATACTCCAGATACAATCATGGGTAAAATTACGATGCTTGTCTTGGGGATCGTGATCATCGGAGTTGGAATTGGCGTGTATATTTCATCGCGTTGCGGTGCCGGACCAAGGGACAGCTTGATGATTTCCTTGACCCAAGTGACTGGCTGGAAAGTGCAATATATTAGATTAGGAATGGAATTAGTAGTATTATGTTTAGGTTGGCTATTGGGTGGTCCGATTTTCATTGGGACCATACTATTCAGTCTTACCATTGGAAGCATCGTCGGCTTGACTTTGCCGGCCTGTCAAAAAGCTACGGACTTAATACTTTATAAAATTCAACATAGAAATGATAAAAAGGTTACTCTTCAAATATAGAAATTGAATAGAAAAAGTAGGGGTGTTCGAAATGAAAATTTCAACCAAGGGACGTTACGGGTTAACCATCATGATTGAACTTGCAAAAAATGTAGGGGAAGGTCCGCTTTCCTTAAAAACCATTGCTCAGACACATGACTTGTCAGAGCACTATTTGGAGCAACTAATTGCTCCATTACGTAATGCAGGCCTTGTAAAAAGTATAAGAGGTGCATACGGAGGATATATTTTAGCAGATGAGCCGACGAAAATTACGGCCGGAGACATTATTCGCGTACTCGAAGGACCAATCAGCCCTGTTGAAGTGATTGATGATGAAGAGCCGGCAAAGCGTGAACTATGGATTAGGATCCGTGATGCGGTGAAGGACGTATTAGATAGCACAACATTAGACGATCTGGCCAATTATGAAGGCGGAGATCAAGAAGCATATATGTTTTACATCTAAGTTCCCCATTAAAGATAGTTATGCAAGGAGTGGAACAAGGGAACAGTAACTATTATGAAAGGAGGCGTCCTCATTGAAACAGATCTATTTAGACCATGCAGCAACGGCACCAATGCACCCGGCTGTCCTCGATAGTATGCTTCCTGCCATGAGAGAAGATTTCGGAAATCCCTCGAGCATCCACGGATTTGGCAGAAAAACGAGACATTTGGTGGATGAGGCAAGACATGTTGCTGCCAAAGCTATAGGTGCGAAAGAAACGGAAATAATTTTCACAAGCGGCGGGACAGAAGCGGACAACCTGGCCATACTTGGTGTAGCCAGGACAAACAGTTCTCGCGGCAAGCATGTCATCACGACGCAAGTCGAGCACCATGCCGTTCTTCATACTTGTGAGCAATTGGAAAAGGAAGGGTTTAAGGTTACCTATCTTCCAGTAGATGAAAAAGGACAGGTGGGACTAGAAGACTTAAAAGGCGCATTGACAGATCAAACCATCCTCGTAACCATCATGTTTGGGAATAACGAAGTGGGCACCGTGCAGCCAATAAAAGAAATTGGAGAAATGCTGAAAGAACATCCAGCCTACTTTCATACGGATGCCGTCCAAGCCTTCGGTCTTCTTCCGATCAATGTGGAGGAACATGGCATCGATTTTCTCTCCATGTCATCACATAAAATCAATGGACCAAAAGGTGTAGGCTTTTTATATGCAAGGTCAGGTGTGAATTTCTCCACTCTTACCTATGGCGGGGAACAGGAACGGAAACGCCGTGCAGGGACAGAAAATGTGGCAGGTATTGTCGGCTTGAAAACCGCGATTGAACTCAGTACAGAGGAAGCGGAAGAAAAGGTGACATTATATAACAGCTTTAAAAATAAAATGCTCCAAATATGGCAGGAGGAAGAAGTTCCTTTTGAAATAAACAGTGCTGCAGAAGAAACGTTACCACATATCCTGAATGTCTATTTTCCGGGAACAAATGTGGAATCTTTGTTAGTGAATCTGGACTTGTCAGGGATTGCCGTATCAAGTGGATCAGCGTGCACAGCAGGCTCCATTGATCCTTCTCATGTCCTTGTAGCCATGTTCGGAAAGGATTCGGATAAAATTGCATCATCTATCCGTTTCAGCTTCGGCCTTGGCAACACGACAGAAGATATCACATTCGCTGCAAAAGAAACAGCAAAAGTCGTTAAACGACTATCACGAAAGAAATAATATGTTTGAAGGTTGATAAGAGACGCCTGTTGGTTGGAGTGGAAGGAGTGAGACTCCTCGAAAATGCTAACGCATTTTCTTCGTGCGATGAATCACTGCTGTAGCATTTCTTGTCCTGTGGGAGAAAACGGTAGCTTGAGACCCCGCAACGAAGTGAGGAGGCTCAAGCACCGTCCCGCGGAAAGCGAACTCTTGAAACGCAAAGCAACAGAGTTATATAGAATATTTAAATTAAATACGGGGTGATCAAGATGACAAAAGCACCAAAAGATACCCGTGTAGTAATAGGAATGTCTGGTGGAGTGGATTCATCCGTAGCAGCCCTTCTTCTAAAAGAACAAGGCTACGATGTAATCGGTATTTTCATGAAAAACTGGGACGACACCGATGAATTTGGGGTTTGTACGGCAACGGAAGACTACAACGATGTCATCCGTGTCTGCAACCAAATCGGAATCCCTTATTACGCGGTAAATTTTGAAAAACAATATTGGGACAAAGTGTTCCAATATTTCTTAGATGAGTACAAAGCAGGACGCACGCCAAATCCTGATGTTATGTGTAACAAAGAAATCAAATTCAAGGCTTTCCTTGAGCATGCATTGGACCTTGGAGCCGACTATTTGGCAACAGGGCACTATGCACAAGTGGAATTTCGTGATGGCGAATACAAAATGCTTCGCGGCCTTGATGACAATAAAGATCAAACCTATTTCTTAAATCAACTCGGTCAGGAACAACTTTCTAAAGTAATGTTCCCGATTGGCAATATCGAAAAGTCAGAAGTTCGTGAAATTGCAAAGCGTGCAGGTCTTGCGACAGCAACGAAAAAAGATAGCACAGGAATTTGCTTCATCGGCGAACGCAATTTCAAAGAATTCCTGAGCGGTTACCTTCCAGCTCAACCAGGAAACATGGTGACGATGGATGGAGAAGTAAAAGGGAAGCATGACGGATTAATGTATTATACAATCGGACAGCGTCATGGTCTTGGTATCGGTGGAAGCGGGGATCCGTGGTTCGTAATCGGTAAGGATCTGGAAAAGAACGTTTTGTATGTGGGGCAAAGCTTCCACAATGAGTTGCTATATTCCGATTCCATAACCGCAACCGATATCAGTTGGGTGTCCGATCATCCACCTGCTGACGGGACAGCTTGCACAGCCAAGTTCCGTTATCGCCAGTCCGATAATAAAGTAACCATTCAACACCTAGAAGATAACAAAGTAAAAGTTATCTTTGATGAACCGGTACGAGCGATTACTCCCGGACAAGCTGTTGTCTTTTATAATGGCGACGAGTGCCTTGGTGGGGGTACGATTGATCATGTGTTCAAAAACAACGAGAAGCTTTGGTATGTAGGCTAAAAGTGAAAACCTCGATTCCATAGGGAATGGAGGTTTTCTCTGTGATATACTAAAAAGACTTATTAAATGGATGAGGTGTACGTAAAGATGTTAGATAATAATGCATTAGGGATTCAATACCTTCAAGAAGGAAAATATGAGGAAGCGCTCACGGCTTTTTCAAAAGAAATAGAAGAAAATCCGGATAATGCGGTAGCGTATGTTAACTTCGGAAATGTTCTAAGTGCTGTTGGTGAGTTAGAAAAAGCGATGAAGTTTTTCGAACGTGCGTTGGAGAAAGACGGCACAATCGGAACTGCTCACTATGGGCTTGGAAATGTATTTTACCAGCTTGAAAAATGGAATGAAGCAAAAGATCAGTTTGAACTTGCGCTGAAAAAAGGTGTTAAGGACAGTGATATCTTCTTTATGATGGGGATGACTCTTTTGCAGTTTGAACATGCAAAACTTGCGCTCCCTTATTTTCAACGTGCTGTAGAATTAAAGCCTGAAGATGCTGAAGCGAGATTCCAGTACGGGCTTTGCTTGGCGGGACAAGGCCTGATTCAAGAAGCTACAGCAGAGTTTGAAAAAGTGATAGAGGCTGATGACATGCATGCAGATGCATACTACAACTTGGGAGTTGCTTATGCTTATCAAGAAAACAGGGAAAAAGCATTAGAGAATCTTGATAAAGCATTGGACGTTCAGGCAGATCACATGCTTGCGGCACATGCTAAGAAAATCCTGACAGAAAACTAGGGAACGGAGGGAAATTCCCATGAAGGACCAAAAGCAACAATCCTCTCTCGATCTTTTCGAGGAACATGAAAAGTTTATAAAAGGTTCGCATCTTGTTACTATCTTCCATAATGAATCCAATATGTATTCGGTCGTGCGGATCAGAGTGACGGAGACGAATGTTGCTTATGATGAAAAGGAAGCGGTCGTCACAGGCTATTTCCCTCGGATACATGAAGATGAGACTTACATATTTTTTGGACAGATGAAGGATCACCCTAGGTTTGGGCTTCAGTTTCATGTAGAGCACTTTCGTAAGGATATTCCACAAACAAGACAGGGGATTGTCCAGTATTTATCAAGTGATTTATTTTCAGGGATCGGAAGAAAGACGGCAGAGAAGATTGCCGATGCCCTTGGTGAGAATGCTATTTCAAAAATTCTGGAAAACCCTTCAGTATTGGACTCCATTCCAAAGCTTGCTGGGGATAAGGCAAAACTTCTCTATGACAGCCTGATGGAGCATCAAGGCCTCGAACAGGTCATGATCGCATTGTCCCAATTTGGTTTTGGTCCACAGCTTTCCATGAAGATTTATCAAGCCTATAAAGATCTGACAATTGAAACCCTCCAAAAAAATCCATATCAACTAGTTGAAACGATAGAAGGAATCGGATTTGCCCGGGCAGATGAACTCGGCAATCACTTTGGAATATCCGGAAACCACCCAGATCGCATTAGAGCAGGTTGCCTATATATGCTTGAGCAGCATTCCATGCAGGAAGGGCACTGCTTTGTAAAAGAAGTCCAGCTTATTGAGGCAGTGGTAAGGCTTTTAAATGAAAAACAGCATGGGCTTGTTTCAGACTCTGACATTTCTCGGGAAATTTTGCAACTGACAGAAGAAGGGAAGCTAAAAGCGGAGGAAGGTCGAGTATATCTTCCTAGCCTTTATTTTTCCGAACAAGGTATAGTCACGAATATCAAAAAAGTTCTGGAGCAAACCCAATATGCAGACCAGTTTCCAGAGTCCGAGTTCCTGCTTGCATTAGGTGAGCTTGAGGACAGGTTGAAGGTACAATATGCCCCCTCTCAAAAAGAAGCCATCCAGCAGGCACTTATGACCCCAATGCTGCTTTTAACAGGTGGCCCTGGTACCGGGAAGACGACTGTCATTAAAGGGATTGTTGAATTATATGCAGATCTGCACGGTTGTTCCCTTGAACCGAATGATTATGACAAAGATGATCCATTTCCCATCATGCTTGTGGCACCGACTGGCCGCGCTGCCAAACGGATGAGTGAAGCAACGGGCCTGCCTTCCTTGACGATACATAGGCTTTTGGGCTGGAACGGTTCGGAAGGTTTTCAACATGATGAAGAAAATCCGATAAAAGGGAAATTGCTGATAGTCGATGAGGTATCAATGGTTGATATCTGGCTTGCCAATCAACTTTTCAAATCCCTCCCTGAAGATATTCAAGTAGTTTTGGTGGGAGATGAAGACCAATTGCCTTCAGTGGGACCAGGACAGGTGTTAAAGGATTTGTTGGCATCCAAAGTCATTCCCACTGTGCAACTGACGGATATCTATAGACAGGCAGATGGATCCTCCATTATTGAGCTGGCACATGATATGAAGGATGGAGTAGTACCAGCTGATATTTTTTCGGGAAAAAAAGACCGCTCCTTTATAAAATGCGGGCAGGCTCAGATATTGGATGTAGTGAAAAAGGTCTGTGCCAATGCACAAAGTAAGGGGTACACAGCAAGGGATATCCAAGTACTCGCTCCCATGTACAGGGGAAATGCGGGGATAGATAAACTGAATGAAATGCTTCAGGAGCTGTTCAACCCTAAAAGTGAGCAAAGGCGTGAACTCAGCTTTGGGAATGTCGTGTACAGGACTGGTGACAAGGTATTGCAACTTGTGAATCAACCGGAAAGCAATGTGTTCAACGGGGATATCGGAGAAGTTGTTTCCATTTTCTATGCGAAAGAGAACACAGAGAAACAAGATATGGTCATTGTGTCATTCGATGGGAATGAAGTGACCTATACGAAACAGGATCTCGGTCAGATAACACACGCATACTGCTGCTCCATACATAAGTCGCAAGGAAGTGAGTTCCCGATAGTAGTTTTGCCAGTGGTGAAAAGCTATTACAGGATGTTGAGGAGGAACCTATTGTATACGGCTGTAACACGTGCCAAACGCTTCTTGATATTATGTGGGGAAGAAGATGCATTGAAGCTTGGTGTGCAGCGAGCGGATGAGCAGGCAAGGCAAACGTCTTTAAGGGAACGGCTACAAGTGAAGCAGTCTATAGATATAACGGAAGAAGATGACGATGATCCTGTTTTACAGGAGATTCCATTCTGGAGGGATGCGAATATCGGCATGGAAAACGTCAGTCCATATGATTTTATGGATGACGAATAAGCGACGCTGTAAACTATAAAATTTACTATGGGAAAGAGGCTAGTCCACCTTTGGGCAAGCCTCTTTTGACTGATGAGATCAGTCTTCCTGTTTGATTTCTGCAGCAGTGAATGTGAAAGGACCATATGCGAAGACATTCAAGTCTCCTGAAAATTGTCCCTTTTGTGCAGTCAGATAATAGGTTGTTTCTTTTCCGTCCGCTGGAATAACATCCACAAACTGAGTGACAGATTCTGTTGCGTCATCGTTTCCTTCCGCATCAACTTCTACGATGCTTTGATAAATCAGATTTGCAGGGGAAATGTTGCCGCGGTAAATTCTTGTAATCACGTCTGCGAATTCAGGGGAGTTGTTGTTCACATGGTAAAGGCCATTCAACCATACTACATTGCCTTTTTCGACATTTCTCAATGTAGCTGTAGCAATAACCTGTGGTTGCGTGCTAAGTGGGAAATTTAAAGGTAGCGGTGTAGAAGTAATTGGTTCAAATGTTTGATAAGCGAATTCCACTAATTTGGAACCATTCCTTTTTTTGTCCTTTTTATCATGGTCATCGTCATGCTTTTTGCAAGGTCTCTTTTTATCATCGTCATGCTTTTTACAATGGTCCTTCTTATCATGCTTCTTGTAGTCGTATCCTGCTGCGTTGTCTTCAATGACAGTTTTTTGTTCACTCTTGTAGTAATAATATTTTGACATGAATTTTCACCTCCTTCCATTGAATTCTTTACATCTTATTCGATTTAAGAAATACTGCTTGGTCAATTGTGGATAATTTCAGCCTGTTTTTTCTTTAAAACACCTATTTTAAAATGGAAAACCTTTCGCAGTATCAGTTGACCCAATCAGACAAAAGCTAGTAATGTTCGAAAAGAGGTGGATTCTTTGAGAACATTTTCTCGAGTGATTGGGATGCTAATATATGATATGGCATCAGGGAATAAGGTTGGCCGAGTGAAGGATCTTTGCATTGAAGAGCCAGGTCGGATAAAAGGATTAATTATCGATGGAAAAGGTCTCTTCCATCGAGCAAAATTTCTCCCGTTAGAATACATCCATTCTTTCGGTGATGAAGGAATCATGGTGGGAAAACATGTCCTGAATCCCATCACCAAAGAGGACGGACAAGTATATTATCACCACTTCCAAGGTATTAAAGGAAAGTCCTTTATTACTGGAGAAGGAGATAAGCTTGGCCTGTTGGATGATGTATATTTCGAGGAGGAAACGGGCACAATCGTAGGATATGAAGTAACGGACGGTTTTTTTGCGGATTTGTCTGAAGGAAAAAAGATAGTAAAGAATCCTTCTGATCTTGTCATAGGAAAAGATACCGTCGTCGTTTCTGTATTATCCTAACGCGAGGTGTCTAAGATGGTCCTTTGTTGTCCTAACTGCAAAAGCAAAGATATCGGCAAAATCGGAGTGAACCAGTATTATTGTTGGGGTTGTTTTATTGAGCTTTCCGTATCCAAAGGAATGGTCCATACTCATCAGGTGGAAGAGGATGGGACGTTAAGTTCTTTGGATGATTTGTTTCATGAAGACGATCGACAAATCAGTATGTAACTAAAATTTGGGAGTGAGTCGCATGAACAGAGCTATGACATCCTTATTAATGATCGGCCTTGGAGCCGCTGCCACTCGACTAAGCCGTAACAACGATGTACAAAACTTCCTGGGAGATATCACTTCCAAACGGAATATGAAAAAGATGAGAAAGCAAGCCAAGAGATTGTTTTCTTAATGAAAGCCCGTTCCTAATTATAGGAGCGGGTTTTTTCTTTTGAACAGTTGATTTCCGTTCCAGGCGCTTCGCTTGCCTGCGTGCGGTCCGTAAGCCTCCTCACTCCGTTGCGGGGTCTCACCTGTCCCTTCCTCCCGCGGGCTTCTGCGCGCCTTCCACTACAATCAACTAGGTTACTGTCGTTTTACATTTTGGACAGTCCCCACCCATTACAATTTAACATTATGTATAGTGAAATACTTACTTAAAGACAGTAGAATAAACATAAAGTTCTAATTATTCTAACAATTTACCAATAATTCATTAAAAGGAGGTTCATGTATGTCCGATAAAGTGATGATTGGTTTAATTCAGGCGTCGAATGATGTGGATGGGAAAGAAGCTGTAGAGGTCCACAAGAAGACGGCCATTGAAAAGCATATTAAATTGGTTCGAGAAGCGAAAGCAAAAGGCGCACAGATCATCTGCTTGCAGGAGATTTTCTATGGTCCATACTTTTGCAGTGAACAAAATGCAAAATGGTATGAGGCGGCAGAAGAAATTCCAAATGGTCCGACAACAAAGTTATTTCAGGACCTGGCAAAGGAACTGGGTGTGGTCATTGTCCTTCCGATTTATGAAAGGGAAGGGATCGCGACTTATTATAATACCGCAGCAGTCATTGACGCGGATGGAAAATATCTTGGTAAATATCGAAAGCAGCATATTCCGCAAGTTGGGGTGGGAGACCAGGGACATGGTTTCTGGGAAAAATTCTACTTTAAGCCGGGTAATCTTGGTTATCCGATTTTTGATACGGCATACGCAAAAGTTGGCGTGTACATATGTTATGACCGCCATTTCCCTGAAGGGGCACGTTTACTTGGTTTAAAAGGGGCGGAAATAGTTTTCAACCCATCTGCCACGGTGGCGGGACTTTCAGAATACCTGTGGAAGCTTGAGCAGCCAGCACATGCTGTGGCAAACGGCTATTATGTCGGTGCCATCAACAGGGTAGGCGTGGAAGGACCTTGGAAAATGGGCGAATTTTATGGACAGTCCTATCTGGTGGACCCCCGTGGATCTTTCGTTTCCATAGGAAGTAGAGATAAGGATGAAGTAATAATTGGTGAAATGAACAAGAAACTAATTCGTGAAGTGAGAGATGTATGGCAGTTTTATCGTGATAGAAGACCTGAAACATATGAAGAAATGACAGCACTTTTACCGTAAAGGTTAAAAGGTGGCTCATTCGTAGTTTGTGAACCTAATTCCTACATAGAATCTTGGGCACATGCGTCGATTTGGGTCGCTTTTTTTCTTGCGAGTCTGCAAAAAAGGAGCGTGGCTGTGTGAAAGGAGCAACGAAAAGAATAGATCTTGAAAATTTGGCGATGAATTTTTTGGAAGCAAAGCCTGGATTGACGGATAGGGAAGCAGTGGAAGAGGCGAATCGCTGTCTGTACTGCTATGATGCACCCTGTATTGTTGCCTGTCCAACTAGTATTGACATTCCTTCTTTTATCAAAAAGATTGCATCAGGAAATCTGAAGGGCTCCGCGAAAACGATCATGAGTGCCAATCCTGTAGGTGCAAGCTGTTCGCGTGTGTGTCCGACAGAAGAGTTGTGTGAGGGAGCTTGTGTTCTGAACCATCACACAAAACCGATTGTCATAGGGGACCTCCAGCGATATGCCACTGATTGGGCAATCCGGAACGATCAAATACTTTTCGAAAAAGGAACTTCCAATGGGAAGAAAGTGGCGATTGTCGGAGGGGGGCCAGCAGGTCTCTCTGCAGCCAGGGAACTTGCGCTGCTCGGGTTTCAAGTAACAATTTTTGAAGCCGAGAAGGAAGCCGGGGGCTTGAATACGTATGGTATCGTGTCGTTTCGTCTTCCAAAGAGGGTTTCTTATTGGGAAGTGGACCAGGTCAGAAGTCTTGATGTAGAAATTCGGACAGGTACAAGAGTGGGTGTGGATATTTCCGTAGAAGAAATACTGACTAACTATGACGGAGTGATCCTAGCGGTTGGAATGGCAAGTGTTCCGATGCTTGGAATTGATGGGGAAGAGTTAGAGGGAGTCTTCGACGCGATTGAATTTGTCAAAGAAACCAAAACAAATGCGATTTCCAATAAACTCAAGGGGAAAAATGTGGTGGTGATCGGGGCAGGTAATACCGCAATTGATGGCGCAACTTGTTCTGTCAGGCTCGGTGCGAAGAATGTAAAGATTCTTTATCGCAGAACCTTGGAAGAGATGACTGCCTATGATTTTGAGTACGAGTTCGCAAAGCAGGACGGGGTGGAATTTGGTTGGCTTACTGCACCAAATCGAATCATCGGGAATGAGAATGGTGAAGTCACGGCCATAGAATGTGTGAAAATGGAGCTTGGTGCACCTGGTACAGATGGCAGAAGAAGACCTGTAAAGGTGGAAGGCTCAGAATTCACACTACAAGTGGATGCTGTCATCAAAGCGATTGGTCAGACAAGATATACGAAACTGATTGATGCATTCGGCCTCTCCCACGACGGCGGAGTGGTGAAAATTGACCCGCTCACCCACCAAACATCCCATGAGAAGGTATTTGCATGTGGAGATGTCGTCTTTGGAAAAGGTCAAGGTGAGGCGATGGTGGTAACGGCTGCAGAACAGGGCAAGCTTACCGCTTATGCACTTTATGAAAAATTGGTGAAAAGCCGAATAGAAACGGCCTAACAATCGTTTTGAGGGGGGAAAGCATTGGCAGATCTATCGATAAATTTGGCAGGAATTAAATCTCCAAACCCTTTTTGGTTGGCTTCTGCACCGCCGACAAACTCTGGCTATCAGGTGCAACGCGCCTTTGAAGCAGGATGGGGAGGGGCTGTATGGAAGACGCTTGGGGACCCAATCATCAATGTATCATCCCGGTTTGCTGCTGTGAGTTTCAACGGGCAGCGAGTGGCGGGGTTCAATAACATTGAGCTTATCACGGACAGACCATTGGAAGTGAACTTAAGGGAAATCGAAGAAACCAAAAAGAGATTTCCGGACAGGGCTGTAATTGCGTCCTTGATGGTGGAGCCAAAACAGGAAAAATGGCATGAAATTGTGAAAAAGGTAGAAGCGGTAGGGGTGGACGGACTTGAGTTGAACTTCGGCTGTCCGCATGGAATGGCGGAACGTGGAATGGGCTCTGCATCAGGCCAGGTTCCAGACCTAGTGGAAAAGCAGACATACTGGGCAAAAGAAGCAGCTAAAACTCCCGTCATTGTAAAACTGACTCCAAATATCACGGATATCACCGTGACAGCAGAGGCTGCTGTCAGGGGTGGAGCTGATGCGGTAAGTATGATCAATACAATCAACAGTCTGGCCGGGGTGGATCTGGACAGCTGGAATACAGTTCCGCATGTAGGCGGCAAGGGTGCACATGGCGGGTATTGTGGACCTGCCGTAAAACCGATAGCACTTAATATGGTTGGGGAATGCGCAAGAAACCCTAGGATCAATGTGCCTATATCAGGTATGGGTGGAGTATCGAATTGGCAGAATGCGGTGGAATTCATGCTGATGGGGGCAACTGGCGTGCAGATTTGTACAGCCGCCATGCATCACGGTTTCCGTATTGTGGAAGACATGATTGATGGCCTGAACAACTATCTGGATGAAAAAGGGATAGCTAAAGTCCTGGATCTTGTTGGGAAATCCGTTCCAAAGTACTCGGATTGGGGCAATCTCGATTTAAACTATAAAATCGTCGCCAGAATTAATCAGGATACCTGTATTAACTGCAATAAATGTCATATCGCCTGTGAAGATACGTCCCATCAGTGCATCGATATGCTGAAGGACCCTTCTGGTAAATCCTATTTACAGGTGAGGGAAGAAGATTGTGTAGGCTGTAATCTATGCTCGATCGTCTGTCCGGTGGAGGATGCCATCACCATGGTGGAGCTCCCGCATGAACAACCGCCAATGACGTGGAATGACCGCCAGACCGCCCTTGGATTATTGAAGAAATGTGAAGTGGATACGGTTAAATAAGGGGGAAGTAACAAAATGACAGCAAAAAAGTTAATAAAGAATGGAATAATTGTAACGGCAAGCGACCAGTATGAAGCAGACATTTTGATTGACGGAGAAACAATTTCCTCCATCGGACTCAACCTTTCATCCGCAGACGCAGAAGTAATTGATGCAAGGGGTTGCTATATATTCCCTGGAGCAATCGATCCGCATACCCATCTGGATATGCCGTTTGGAGGGACAGTTACAAAGGACGATTTCGAAAGCGGAACGATGGCCGCAGCTTTTGGTGGCACGACAACCGTGATTGATTTCTGCCTGACAGATAAGGGCAAGCCACTACAAGATGCCATTCAGACATGGCATGACAAATCAAAAGACAAAGCGGTCATCGATTATAGCTTTCACTTAATGATAGGAGAAATGAATGAGAACGTCTTGAACGAACTTCCTAAAGTCATAGATAAGGAAGGTATCACCTCCTTCAAAGTGTTCATGGCCTATAAAGATGTATTCCAGGCGGATGATGCAACGTTGTTCCATACCTTAAAGGCAGCTAAGGATCTCGGTGCCCTTGTCATGGTTCATGCAGAAAACGGCGATGTCATCGATTATTTAACGAAGGAAGCATTAAAGAATGGAAATACGGATCCTATCTACCATGCCTTAACTAGACCTCCTGAGGTGGAGGGCGAAGCAACTGGCAGGGCTGCACAGCTTACTTCCCTAGCGGATTCCCAGCTTTATGTGGTCCACGTATCCTGTGCGGAAGCAGTAGAAAAGATTGCGGAGGCAAGGAACAAAGGGGTGGAGATCTGGGGGGAGACATGTCCTCAATATTTGGCACTGGATCAGAGTTATTTGGAAAAGCCGAATTTTGAAGGTGCGAAATATGTCTGGTCACCACCGTTGCGTGAAAAATGGCACCAGGATGTTTTATGGAATGCGCTCAAAAGCGGTCAGCTTCAAACTCTCGGCTCGGATCAATGCTCCTTTGACTTTAACGGGCAAAAGAGTCTCGGAAAGGGTGACTTTACAAAAATACCGAATGGCGGACCCATGATTGAAGACCGAGTAAGCATCCTGTTCTCTGAGGGTGTGAAGAAGGGACGTATATCTATCAACCAGTTCGTGGATATTGTATCCACACGGGTAGCGAAACTATTTGGTATGTTCCCGAAAAAAGGGACCATATCCGTTGGTGCGGATGCAGACATCGTCATTTTTGATCCAAACCAAGAACGGACCATATCAGCTTCGACCCATCATATGGCCGTTGATTACAATGCCTTTGAAGGGATGAAAATTACTGGGGAACCAGTTTCTGTTATGGTACGGGGTCAGTTCGTTGTCCGTGATAAGCAATATGTCGGAAAAGCAGGAAGCGGCCAGTACATTAAACGGAACAAATATGGGGAAACATCTCTCTTAAAACAGAACGAGACACTATCCATTTAAACTACTAATCCTAAAACTACATTCTGCCAACCTCCGTATGCTTGACCTACATTATTTCCTTAGGTCAAGCATTTATTATATCTAGCTTGTCTGAATGTGTGATCACTCGCAGAAAATTCTTAGTTCAAAGAGTTTTATAGCTGGTGATTGGAGCAATTGGCGGGGGATAGCGACAATCTTGAGACCCCGCAGAGCGTAGCGCGAGGAAGCTTAAGGTCGCCCTCTGAATAAGCGCAGCCGTTTGCGGAAATCACCAGCGGTGTATAACAGGGCCTTAAATTTAGTTAATGGGGTGTTGAAATGAAAAAGAATGAAAGCTACTTAAAATCACCAGACCTTCTACCGATTGCTCATTCTGCCAGAAAAATTGGTACATTAGGATTTGCGGTCATGTGGGTCGGAATGGCAGTGGTCCTTGCAGCATTTGCTATCGGAGGAGCAGGTGTACAAAGCTTATCGCTCGGTTGGGTAATCGTAGCGACCATTATAGGAAGTATCGCAATTGGATTATTCATGACAATCACAGGAGACATTGGCATTGAGCATGGACTCTCCTTCCCAGTCTATATGAGGGCTCCATTTGGGACGGTGGGTACCCATATACCTTCCATTATCCGGGGCTTGGCAGCATCGTTTTGGTTTGGGATCAATACATTTTTCGGCGCGACTGCAATGAACGCCATTCTTTTTACATTGACCGGTTTTGACAACTGGTTTGTCTGCTTCCTGATTTTTGCTGCGGTCCAGCTATTGAATACTGCACTGGGGATCAAAGCAGTGGAACGATTCGCAGATCTTGCTGCACCAATCATCATCATCATTTCTGCATGGATGTACACTACTCTATCAGATAGAGCGTTAGAACAGGGGCGAGAGGTTTGGTCCTGGATTGAGAGTCCGGTGACTGGGGGAGCGGCGGTTACTGCCTTCCTTATCGTTATTTTCAGTAACATGGGTTTCTGGGCAACGTTAGCTGCCGACATTCCATCCATATCCCGGTTTATCAAAGCACCAAAGTATGAAAGGAATTGGCTGAAACGGAACAAGTCCAGCATAGTTGGAAGTGTGATTGCCCTTCCGATCACACAAACATTTATGGTGGCTATCGGAGGCGTATCGTATATCGCCGTTTCCAATTACGACCCTGTCGTCGCTTTGCAGGAGGCTGCAACAGGAATTGTTCTAGGAGTGCTGTTGTTGATGATTATTTTTGCCCAATGGTCCACCAATGCTTCGGCGAACCTTATTCCGGCAGCTACCATTTTCTCGAATGTTGGAGGTCCGAAAGTTCCATTTTGGGCGGGGGTTGTGATCGCAGGAATCGTGGGATCTGTCGTACAACCATGGAACCTGTTTGACATTTTGATTCCTGTTCTATTGATTGTAGGAGGCATTTTATCTGCAATCGTAGGAATCTTGTTTGCAGATTATTATTTATTAAGAAAAAGGAGAGTCAATGTCCACGATCTATATGAAAACAACGGTCAGTTTAAATATACAAATGGGTTTAATCTTGCAGGGTTCATCGCCTGGTTTGTAGGAGGAGCATCAGCTTATTATTTGGCGAACTACTCTTTCATTGTGGGATTTGTAGTAGGTGGAGGTTTATATTATGTCCTCGCAAAATATTGGTATTTCAAAAAATATCAGCAGGCTGAGATTGAAGACCCGGATGATGAGAAATATTTAGGAATCACAGTGGGAAGGGATTGGGTCATCCTTGATGATGCGGATGCCTATGAAGAACCACGGGAGCTTTCGAGCTGACTACCTGAGAGGAGGAATATTTTTTGAGTGATTATCAACAATATATAGCGGAAAAAGATAAAATAGATTTTTTCATAAATAAAGGGTTCCGTATCAAGGATGTAGAAGAAAACTTAGAGGGTGCATTTCTTGTCCTGGAAATGAATGATGGAAAAAAGGACATTCCCCATGAAGAAACTCTACACATAAAACATGCAGATTCGAGGAAGTATTTTGCCTCCCTATTAATCAGACAGCAGCGGCAAGAAAGTTAATAAATTTCTCATAGTTTGAGCAAGGTTGGAATAAAATCATGTAAACTGCATCGTGAAAGGAGTAATTCTTTTATGGAATATCAATTGAAATGCAAAGAAAGTGCTTATCCTTGCGAGGTAACCATTGACGAGGATAACAACAGATTTACAATTCGTAAAGCCGATTCTAGTGGAGAGTTCTTTAATTCACCAGAAGAGTTGGTCAATTGGATCCTGGAAAATTGGGATTCAAGTGATTTCAATGACGAGGGTGAATTCCAGGAAATGGTCCAGGAGATTCAATTATATTTTCCGATAAATAATTAACCGTAAAAGAAAGGATGACATGTCGAAATACTGAACATGTCATCTTTTGTGTTAATTTGTCAGAATTTTTAATTAAATTTATTTACTACTTACGTTATAATAAGAGTATGATTTTAGGACCTAGTCATACATTAAGGCTTAAGAGGTGAATAAATGAAAACCATGCTGTCCTTACAGGAAATCATGAAGCGAAAACAGTTTGAGAGATCCGAAGTAATTGCAGGAGGACAAGGAATGCATCGCCAAGTGAAATGGGTGCATGTTGTGGAAATCACCAATATAGAAAAACTATTGAATGGACAAGAACTGATTTTATCCACAGGTGTATCTTTTGGAGGGGACATCGAGAAGTTCTGTTCATTTGTCCAACAGTTGATAAACTGTCAGGCCGCCGGATTATGTATTGAGAAAGGTCCCTACATCCCCGCCATCCCTCAGGAAATTATTGATTTAGCCAATGCACATCAATTCCCTCTTATTTTCTTTCATCAGGAAGTGTCATTTGTAGATATTACACAAGATATTCATTCTGTCTTAATCAACCAGCAATATCAGATGATCTCTCAATTGGAAAGCTACTCTCAAACCTTGAACAAAAAACTATTGACCATTACACATGAACTTGACATCCTCACCTATCTTCAAGAACATTTGGAAACACAAATCATTTACGAAAATGGTAACCAAGAAAGGTTCTTTATCCCAGACGTCCCTATCCATGAACGGAAGAAAATTCTTTGCTCCCTGAAATCGGACCCTTTTAAGGAAAGATATTTGAAGGAGTCTGTACAGGTGTTGGATAAGCACCATGGTGTCATTCACATCCTTTCACAGGACCGCACGATGAGTGAGTTTGATCATCTTCTTTTGGATCGTACGGTTACAGCGCTCGCACAGCATATTTTAAGAGGGTTGTATGTGGAGGAGAAAAGAAGATTGGAAGAAAGCGAGTGGCTCCGCAGTTGGCTCGAAGGTGGTCAGAGCAAGGAATCTATCCGCGGATTTCTTGGACGAAATGAGGCAATCTTTCATAAAGGTGGAGTGGTTCTCTTATGCAAAAAGAAGAACCAGCAGGCGCCTTCCTTGGACAAGACCTATCTTACCTTGTTATTCCGCTCTATTTTTGAACAGCAGGGCTTTTCAGTTTTTTTTACTGAAATGAAAAACACGTTGACGGTAATCCTGATCAACAGAAGGGAAGAGAGAGGCTGGAAAGAGAGGCTTTCTGAGGGTGCTGCAGTTATTCTTAGTAAACAAAAAGATAACAACGGAACTTCTTCGCTGCGTTTAGCTGTAGGAAAGTATGTTCATCCCCTTGATCAGCTATCTAGAAGCTATCAGTCCTCGTGGGAGGCTTTGCAGATACAAGAACAGCTGTTAAAAGAGGAGTATTTCTCCTTTTTCGAAGATCTCCATATTTACCGGCTCATTTCATTTATGCAAAAGCATCATGATCTTCGTGATTTTGTCATGGAATATCTCGAGCCTGTGATTGTTTATGATCAGAAGCATAATGGAAAGCTGCTCGAAACCTTGAAAACCTATCTGGCCTGCAACGGATCAAAAAAAGAGACGGCAAGCAAACTCTATATCGTCAGACAGACCCTCTATCACAGGATACAGAAGCTTGAGAGCTTGCTGGGGGCAGATTTCATGAATTCGGAGAAGAGATTAGTAATTGAATTCATGGTGATGGTATATGAATATCTGAATACAACAAATGCGTATTTGGACGGAGATGGCAAATCGTACACATTATAAAAAGTATGGAGATTGGTTTCCTAAACGGACCAATCTTTTTTTCTGGCAAAATGTCAGAGGCAAAACCTTATCCATTTTACATTTTGTCTAATGAAAGCCTTTCTAATTTCACAGATAATAGTCATAAGTTCTAAAAATCCCATAAAAGAATGAGGAGGACAAAGACATGACAATCACTTCAAAAGAAACAGCAGTTTTGCAGAATTTCATAGATGGAAAATGGGTGGATTCCAAGGGGACGGAACAGATGGAAGTTATCAACCCTGCGACAAAGGAATGCTTGGCAAAGGTTCCAATTTCGACGA
Source organism: Sutcliffiella sp. FSL R7-0096 (assembly GCF_038595065.1). Classification (NCBI taxonomy): domain Bacteria; kingdom Bacillati; phylum Bacillota; class Bacilli; order Caryophanales; family Bacillaceae; genus Sutcliffiella; species Sutcliffiella sp. FSL R7-0096. The sequence goes on along the minus strand of NZ_CP152003.1, from coordinate 3,327,087 downwards.
AAGAGGATGTGGAGGAAGCGGTTAAGGCTGCAAAAACCGCGTTCCAAATGTGGAAGAATACGCCTGTCCCTAAGCGTGCCCGCATTATGTATGCATATCATCATCTGTTGACGCAAAACCATGATGAACTGGCAAAGCTCATCGTGCTCGAAAATGGAAAGGCCTTCAAGGAAGCGCATGGGGAAGTGCAAAGAGGGTTGGAATGTGTGGAATTTGCAGCCGGTGCCCCGACCTTGATGATGGGGGAAACCTTATCCAATATAGCAGAAGATATTGATTCCAGCATGTACCGCTATCCCCTTGGAGTGGTGGGGGGGATTACGCCTTTCAACTTTCCAATGATGGTTCCGTTATGGATGTTCCCGCTTGCCATCGCATGCGGTAATACGTTTGTCCTGAAGCCTTCAGAGCGAACGCCGATGCTTGCAAATCGTTTGGTAGAGCTTTTTACAGAAGCTGGAGCGCCTGACGGGATTTTAAACATTGTTCATGGAGCACACGACGTGGTAAATGGTCTGCTTAATCATGAGGATGTAAAAGCAATATCCTTTGTCGGTTCGCAGCCTGTGGCAAAATATGTATATGAGACTGCCGCGAAAAATGGGAAGCGTGTTCAGGCTTTATCAGGAGCGAAAAACCATCATGTGGTCATGCCAGATGCAAACAATGAAAAAGCAGCACAGCATATCCTGACTTCCGCTTTTGGCAGTGCGGGACAGCGTTGCATGGCGTGTAGTGCAGTTGTGGTAGTCGGGGATAATGACCAATTTGTAGAAGAGTTAAAAACGAAAGCGAATACCCTGACTATCGGAAACGGAATGGATGAAGAAGTATTATTGACCCCTGTTATAAGGGAAAGCCATAGGGAAAAAGTACTTGGCTACATTAAACAGGGTTTATCAGAAGGGGCTTCCCTGATCAGGGATGGGCGAAAGGAAATGGATGAGATGACAGAAGGAAACTACCTTGGACCAACTATCTTTGACCATGTGACACCGGAAATGACAATTGCCAAGGAAGAGATCTTTGCACCGGTATTGAGTCTTCTGCGAGCAAAGAACCTTGATGAAGCATTGTCTCATATTGAAAAATCCCGTTTTGGAAATGGTGCTACCATCTACACAAAAGATGCCAAGGCAGTTCGCCAGTTCCGGGAAGAAGCGGATGCAGGCATGATTGGTGTCAATGTAGGAGTACCAGCAACGATGGCGTTTTTCCCGTTCTCGGGCTGGAAAGACTCTTTTTACGGAGATCTTCATGTGAACGGAAAAGACGGCGTGAATTTCTTCACCCGTAAAAAAATGATTACATCAAGATTCGATTTTTGAAATAAGCATTAGTTAATAGGATATCCCAGCTGTTGATTGGAGCACAGGACGAAGACTCCTACGGGAGGTAGCGCTTAGAAGAGACCCCGCAGGCTTGCAAGGCCACTGATAAACCTAATAACTTATCATTTTTTATGGTTTCTAGCTGTTGATTGGAGCAATAGGCTAAGACTCCTGCGGGGGGATAGCGACAATCTTGAGACCCCGCAGGGCGTAGCCCGAGGAGGCTCAAGATTGTCGCCCCGCGGAAAGCGAAGCCGTTTGCGGAAATCAACAGCGGTGTTAACCAGATTACTAAAGTTCATTACTTTTTCAGAGGCCACCAGGCTTGCCGAGGAGGCTCCGCAAGCACCCCGTGGAAAGCGAAGCCCAGAGCGGAAATCAACAGCGGCGTTGGCATTTTCCCAAATCCCTAAAAATGGAAAGGGTGTATCGGGTGACGAAAGTGAATCAGACGCAAGAACATGATTTATTGGCTCAGGATGACCGGTATGTATGGCATTCCATGAAACCTTACAGTCCAACTTCCACGATGGTGGTAAAAGAGGCGAAAGGTGCGTGGGTAACAGATATTGACGGAATCCGTTATTTGGACGGCATGTCCGGTCTTTGGTGTGTGAATGTCGGTTACGGAAGAACGGAACTTGCAGAAGCGGCATATGAACAACTGAAAGAACTGGCTTATTTCCCTTTAACACAAAGTCATGTCCCTGCAATCAAGCTTGCCGAAAAACTAAACGAGTGGCTGGGAGAAGAATATGTCATCTTTTTCTCCAACAGTGGTTCAGAAGCAAATGAAACAGCCTTTAAGATAGCAAGGCAGTATCATGCCCAGCGTGGCGATGCCAACCGCTACAAAATCGTTTCCAGATACCGTTCTTATCACGGAAATACAATGGGGTCCCTAGCCGCCACTGGACAGGCGCAACGTAAATACAAATATGAGCCCCTAGCACCAGGTTTTGTACACATACCACCACCGGACACCTATAGGATAGAAGATGCCCAAACGGAAGATCCAATGAAGATGCGTTGCGTGAGAGATGTTGATCAGGTCATGACATGGGAGCTCAGTGAAACCATTGCAGCCATGATCATGGAACCTATCATAACAGGGGGAGGGATACTGACCCCACCTGACAATTACATGGGGGCAGTCGCTGAGATTTGCAAGAAACATGGTGCCCTCCTAATTGTGGATGAAGTAATATGCGGGTTTGGAAGAACAGGCAAGCCATTTGGATTTATGAATTATGGTGTAAAACCTGACATTATCACGATGGCGAAAGGAATCACCAGCGCGTATCTGCCTCTGTCTGCAACAGCGGTCAAAAAGGAAATCTATGAGCAATTTAAAGGGGCGGAGGAATACGATTACCTGCGACATGTTAACACTTTCGGCGGAAGCCCCGCCTCTTGTGCACTGGCATTGAAAAACTTGGAAATCATGGAGAACGAAAAGCTGATAGAGCGTTCTGCTGAAAAAGGAGCCGTACTTTTAAGTGAACTTCGATCACGATTATCAGCTAATCCATATGTCGGTGATGTGCGTGGCAAAGGGCTGCTTGTCGGATTGGAACTCGTTAAGAATAAAGATACAAAAGAGCCGATCGAAATCGATAAGATTAATGGAGTAATTGCTGCTTGTAAAAAGAAAGGATTGATTGTGGGGAAAAACGGGGCTACAGTTGCTGGATATAATAATGTGCTTACACTTTCTCCTCCTCTGTCGATCAGTGATGAAGACCTTCAGTTCATCATTGAGACGGTGGCGGATTCTATTTCGGATCTAAAGTAAAATACCCGTATAAATCCCTTTAACTAAATAGAGAATAACGAGTAGGAGGCGTTTCTCTTGGAAAATCAGAAGAAATGGCTGTTACGCCTAGGTACACTTCTACTCGTTATGATCATTTTGTATGTCTTCATGAAGCTGAGTCCATTATGGGAACCGGTTCTAAGGATTTTAATAATCATAAGCATCCCGTTTTTAATCAGTATTTTCATTACATACCTGTTGCACCCGGTTGTAGAATACACGCACAATAGAGGCATGCCAAGGCCTATAGCCATTCTTCTGATCTATCTATTGTTTTTTGGTGGAATCGGTCTCATAGGGTACAAAGGCATACCCGTCATCATTGACCAACTGTGGGAGCTTTCCGACAATTTTCCACGACTTGCTCAAACATATAGTGGTTGGATCAAACAAATTCATAGCTCCACCTCTAGTTGGCCTGACGGAATCCATGAAAGGGTAGATCAGACTTTTGGTGAATTCGAAGCGATGCTGTCTAATCTTTTAACAAGGGTAGTAGCAGGAATGAAAGGAATATTAAATTCCATCTTCATTCTGATTGTCATCCCATTTATAGTATTTTATCTGTTGAAGGATTACGATCAGGTCAAGAAACTTGTCTGGTATCTTACACCTAGAAAATGGCGGGAGCCGGGGCTCGCCTTTTTAAAAGATGTGGACATCTCTTTAGGTAGCTATATAAGAGGACAGCTTACTGTTTGCCTGATTATTGGCTTTTTAGCAACGGTAGCCCTCTGGTTAAGTGGTATGAAGTATGCTTTAGTTCTTGGCGTTATTATCGGAATCACCAATATCATCCCTTATTTTGGCCCGATAATAGGGGCTTTCCCGGCTGTGATTATCGCCGCGACTATGTCAGTGAAAATGGTGATTCTCGTCATTATCGTCATATTTGGACTTCAATTTATAGAGGGCAACATTTTATCTCCTCTCATCGTAGGAAAAAGCTTGCATATCCATCCTGTATTCATCATTTTGGCCCTCTTGATAGGAGGAGAGGTGGCGGGAGTGATTGGATTGATATTAGCAGTACCGGTATTTGCTGTGTTAAAGGTCACTTTGACCCATCTTACTGCTCATTTCATCAAACATTGACAACCGTCTTTCTGTTGCATATAATCGAAACATACTAGCTACATAAACCAATTCAAAGAAGGATCTGAGTACGTTACAGTCCATCCTGACGAGCATTGCTCACTTAGAGAGGAATTCCACGGCTGAAAGAATTCCAGGATGAAGGGTAATGGAAAGCTAATCCGGAGAGCAGGGTAAAATCCTGCCGGTTTGCACCGTTAAAGCAATCTGAGAGATGACGGAACTTTTCTGTCATAATCAGGGTGGTACCGCGAGAACACTCTCGTCCCTGTTATTAGGGACGGGAGTTTTTTGTTTTCTTGAAACAAAGTCCCCCTGTTGACTGTAATGAAAGGTGTGTGACTCCATCGGGAGGCTAAAGGTCGCCCTCTGGATAAGCGAAGCCGGTTGCGGAAGCTTGCGGTGTAAAACAAATCATTAGAAATTTGAATGGCCTTCAATGAAATGACCAGGCTCAAGCACCGCCCCGTGGAAAGCTTAACACTTGGAACGTAAGGAAACAGGAGTATTGACAGTAACAATTAAAGGAGGAAAATCACATGAAACATCTAACATCCGCTCAAGTACGACAAATGTTCCTAGATTTCTTCAAAGAAAAAGGACATGCGGTTGAACCTAGCGCATCACTTGTCCCACACGAAGATCCTTCCCTTTTATGGATCAACAGTGGAGTGGCTACATTAAAAAAATACTTTGATGGACGTGTCATTCCGGCAAATCCCCGAATTTGTAATGCACAAAAATCCATCCGCACGAATGATATAGAAAACGTCGGGAAAACTGCCCGTCATCATACTTTCTTTGAAATGCTTGGTAACTTCTCCATCGGAGAGTACTTCAAGAAAGAAGCAATCGACTGGGCGTGGGAGTTCCTTACAAGTGAAAAATGGATCGGCTTTGACCAGGAAAAACTCTCTGTCACCATCCATCCTGAAGATGAGGAAGCATATCAGTATTGGAATGAAGTGATTGGTGTTCCTGCAGAAAGAATTATCCGACTCGAGGGTAACTTCTGGGACATCGGTGAAGGTCCAAGTGGACCAAATACGGAAATATTCTATGACCGTGGTGAAAGCTATGGGAACGATCAAAATGATCCGGAACTATATCCAGGAGGAGAGAACGAACGCTATCTCGAAATTTGGAACCTTGTATTCTCAGAGTTCAACCACAATCCAGATCATACCTACACACCGCTTCCAAAGAAGAATATTGATACAGGTATGGGCCTTGAGCGTATGGTATCTGTTATCCAAGATGTACCGACAAACTTTGATACAGACCTTTTCATTCCAATCATACAAGCGACTGAAAAAATATCTGGTGAAAAGTATAGAACAAACGAGGAAAAAGATACGGCATTTAAAGTAATTGCTGACCATATCCGCACGGTGACATTTGCAGTTGGTGACGGTGCCCTACCTTCTAATGAAGGACGTGGCTATGTTCTTCGTCGCCTTTTAAGAAGAGCTGTTCGTTACGCAAAACAACTTGGCATCAACCGTCCATTTATGTATGAGCTTGTGCCAGTAGTAGCGGAAATCATGGTGGATTTCTACCCAGAAGTAAAAGAAAAACAGGATTTCATCCAGCGTGTAGTAAAAACAGAAGAAGAGCGATTCCATGAAACACTAAATGATGGTTTGGCAATCCTTTCGACCGTCATAGCAAAAGCGAAAGAGGAAGGCAGAACAGTCGTTTCCGGTGCAGACGCATTCCGCCTTTATGATACGTACGGTTTCCCGGTGGAATTAACAGAAGAGTATGTGGAAGAACAGGGCATGTCCCTTGATCACGAAGGGTTTGAAAAAGAGATGGAAGGCCAGCGGGATCGTGCTCGTTCCGCTCGTCAAGATTCCAGCTCCATGCAGGTCCAATCCGGAGTTTTAGGGGAGGTCCGTTCCGAAAGCAGCTTTATTGGGTATGACCAACTATCCGCAGAGACAACACTCTCCGTCATTGTCAAAAATGGGGAGCTTGCAGATTCAGCTGAAACCGGCGATGAGGTACAAGTCATTTTGTCAGAAACACCTTTCTACGCCGAGAGTGGTGGGCAGATTGCTGATCACGGATATATCGTTACCGAATCCGGAAGAGGATTTGTGAAGGATGTTCAAAAAGCTCCTAACGGCCAAAATTTACATACCATCGTTGTAGAGGAAGGTGTGCTGAAAAGAGAGCAAACGGTAAAAGCAGAAGTTCATGCAAAGAACCGTGCTCAAATCATCAAAAATCACACTGCTACGCACATTCTGCACCAAGCTTTGAAAGATGTGCTTGGCACACATGTAAACCAAGCTGGTTCCCAGGTTACTGCAGACCGTCTTCGTTTTGACTTCTCACACTTTGGTCAGGTAACACAGGAAGAGATGGAGCAAATAGAAGCAATCGTCAACGAAAAGATCTGGGCTAGCATGAATGTTGTCATTGAAAACAAGTCCATAACAGAAGCGAAAGCGATGGGGGCAATGGCATTATTCGGTGAAAAGTATGGGGATATCGTGCGCGTCGTTCAAGTTGGCGAATATAGCCTAGAGCTTTGCGGAGGATGTCATGTACCGAATACTTCTGAAATTGGTCTATTCAAAATCGTGTCTGAGTCTGGAATTGGTGCAGGAACACGTCGTATGGAGGCCGTTACAGGTGAAGGTGCGTACCGTCTGTTGAATGATCAGGTTCAATTGCTGAAAGAGGCTGCTGCAAAATTGAAAACAAAACCTCAAGAGGTGGGAGCAAGGATCAATGTTCTTCTTTCCGACATGAAGGAATTACAACGTGAAAACCAGTCCTTGGCTTCTAAGCTAGGAAACATCGAAGCATCCAACCTTTCTTCTAAAGCAAAAGAAGTCAATGGAGTAAAGATGCTAGTGAGCAAAGTGGCGGGTACGGACATGAATAACCTACGAACCATGGTGGATGATTTAAAAAATAAATTAGGTTCTGGTATCATAGTACTTGCAAGTGTACAAGATGGAAAAGTAAACATATCTGCAGGTGTAACAAAAGATCTTATTGAAAAAGGATACCATGCCGGTAAGGTTGTTAAAGAGGTGGCTACACGTTGCGGTGGCGGCGGTGGTGGTCGTCCCGATATGGCACAAGCAGGCGGAAAAAACCCGGAACAAGTCGATTCTGCATTACAATCTGTTGAAGATTGGATAAAATCCGTTTAACATTGCCGACATTTGGTGTACAATATAGGTAACAATTGACAAGCAGATAGAAAAAAAGAAGTCTAAGAGAGAGGTGCAAATGATGAGCTCCTTTGACAAAACAATGAAATTTAACTTTCCGGAAGATGCATTGGAAGCTAATGTTGATGACGTATTAATAACGGTTTATGAGGCGTTGCAGGAAAAAGGGTACAATCCGATTAATCAAATCGTAGGTTACTTATTATCCGGGGATCCTGCTTATATCCCTCGTCATAAAGACGCGAGAACGCTTATTCGGAAAATTGAAAGGGACGAGCTTATTGAAGAATTGGTGAAGTCCTACTTAGAACAGCACCGCAAGGAGTAGTACATGCGCATTTTGGGCTTAGACGTCGGTTCCAAAACGGTGGGTGTGGCCATCAGCGATGAAATGGGATGGACTGCACAAGGTTTGGAAACGATAAAAATTGATGAAGCAATTAAAAATTTGGGCTTTAAGCGATTGAAGCAAATTATCGCAGAATATAAGCCTGAAAAAGTGGTAATAGGGCTACCCAAAAACATGAACGGCTCCATCGGACCCAGGGGGGAAGCCAGCAAGCACTATGGCGAGAAGCTGACCTCCAAAACCGGGCTGCCTGTCATCTATTGGGATGAACGTCTTTCTACTGTAGCAGCAGAAAGAATTCTCCTCTCTGCTGACGTAAGTAGAAAAAAAAGAAAGCAAGTAATTGACAAAATGGCTGCAGTGGTTATTTTACAAGGATATTTAGACAGCCAACAATAAACTAGAGGTGAGCAGAATGGAACACGGAGAACAAAATATTACAGTAGTAGACGAAAACGGGAACGAACAATTATGTGAGGTGCTTTTCACATTTGACTCAGAGGAGTTTGGAAAGTCATATGTACTTTACTATCCTGTAGGAGCAGACAATGATGATCAAGATGACATCGAAATCCATGCTTCCAGCTTCGTTCCAAGCGAGTCAGAAGAAGGCGGCGACCTTCAGCCGGTTGAAACGGATGAAGAGTGGGACATGATCGAAGAAATGTTGAACACGTTCTTGGCGGAAGAAGAAGAGTAAGAATACAAAAGAGAGCAAGCAGAAAATTTCTGTTTGCTCTCTTTTTATGTGCTGCTCTCGTCCTGTTTCTGCACAGGAAACAATAGGGAGGTCAGCTGTTCTTTATTTGTTATCAAATCATATAAGGTATATTCGTCTAACACAGAAAGGAATGCTTGGAGTGCCTGATATAAGATACCCTTTAATTTGCAATTAGGGGAAATGATACAAGAAGGATGCTCCTGGAAACACTCGACCATATGGAAGTCTTCCTCAGTCTCGCGCACCAGCTTTCCAATATTTATTTCCTCTGGTAAAACTGCAAGCTTCAAGCCCCCATTACGTCCACGTATCGTTTCTACATAGCCAAGTTTTCCGAGGTTAAAGGTGACTTTCATCAAGTGATTCTTGGAGATTTTATAGGACTCCGCAATATCCTTGATTTGTACAAGCCTATTCTCTTCAGGTGCGCTAGCTAAATATAATAAAACTCTTAATGAGTAATCTGTATATAGTGTAAGTTTCATATACTCCCTCCACGTTTATCTTACCATAATATCTATTCTGAATGAAAATGGAATAACTACTGAATGGAAACAAGAACAACTTCCTAATAAATTGAATAATATCGGGACAAAAGTAATGCGTTACTCATGAAAAATGGTAAAATATGATGTAGGAATGTGTCGGAAAAACAAAAATGCTTGTTTTTTTGTCAAAAATATAATGAAATTGTTGTATAATTAATTGGTGTGCGAGAGGGGGGCTTTTTTTTGTCAGAGAAAAATAGTAAAGACAGTATCCAAGAAAAGTTGAAAGAGAAGCATTTTGAAGCGAAGATTGTTCGCCGCATCGTATTTACCGTATTCGTCATTCTTATGCTTGCCTTGACCGGAATTATCGGTGGCGGTTATTTCTATATAAAAAATGCATTAAAACCAGTGAACGAGGATTCAACAGAAACCGTAATGGTGGATATTCCGATTGGATCATCTCCAACCGCGATAGGTAATATCCTTGAAGAAAATGGCATCATACATAATGGAAAAGCTTTCCGCTATTATGTAAAGTTCAAAAATGAATCCGGTTTTCAGGCAGGGGAGTATGATTTAAGTCCTTCCATGAACCTTGATGAAATAATCGGCTTCTTAAAAGAAGGGAAGGTACAGCAGGATGTTCTGTTCACGATTACCATCCCCGAAGGAAGACAGTTGGAACAGATTGCTGTTATTCTTGAGAACAGAATAGGACTTAAAGAAGAAGACTTCCTTAAAACCGTTAATGACAAAAAGTTCATAGAAAGCATGATGGAAAAGTATCCAAATGTTGTGACTGATGAAGTACTGAATGAGGATATAAAATATGCTTTAGAAGGATATCTATTCCCTGCAACGTATCCGTTCTATGTGGAGAGTCCGACTGCCGAAGAGGTCATTGACGTCATGCTCCAGAAAACGAGTGAAATACTAGCAGATGACGAAGTTCGAATCGGCATGGCGAACAGAGATTTGACACCGCATCAATTACTGACATTGGCAAGTCTCATAGAGGCAGAGGCTACCGTGCAAACCGATCGTGAAATCATCTCGAGTGTCTTTTACAACCGAATGGATGTGGGCATGCCTCTTCAAACCGATCCGACAGTATTGTATGCTTTAGGAGAACACAAAGAGAGAACATTATATGAACATCTTGAAGTGGATTCTCCGTATAACACCTATAAACATCAAGGTCTGCCTCCTGGTCCGATCGCCAATGCTGGTATATCTTCGTTGCAGGCGGCAATGCACCCTGCCGAGACAGAGTATTATTACTTCCTTGCGACTCCTGATGGAGAAGTGTTATTCAACGAAACACTTGAAGAGCATAATAACGATAAGAACCAACATATTACCAACCAAGATAACAGTTAGGGCAGTAGGGGAAGTGCGAAATTAATTCGCATTTCCCTTTTTTTTGTGATAAAATATATCGAGTTGTTTTGAACTGAAAAGTATTTTTAAAATTAAGAGGGTTCCTCCTGTGAGGTCACCTCTATTTTCTTTGTTTATGGAAACTACTTACCTGTAATTCGCCTCTAGACTTCCGTCCGAGATGTTCGCTTATCCAGAGGGCGATGCTTGAGCCTCCTCACAACGCTTCAGGGGTCTCAACTTACCGCTCCCGCCGGAGTCTCACATCTTGCACTGAAACTAGAAGGGGATTCGTTCAACTGCATATTTCCTATCCCTTGTTTAAATAGAAGAAGGAGGCTGCCTAGATTGGAAGCCAATGAAAATAAAGTAATTACTTATCTTGATTCCCTTGTCCCCACCAGAAACGATTTAGTTACAAAGATGGAAAAGCTTGCACAATCAGATAATGTTCCGATTATGGACCTTGTTGGTATGGAGACACTGCTTCAGCTGTTAAGACTGTCGCAACCAAAGCGAATCCTTGAAATCGGTGCTGCAATTGGATACTCAGCGATTCGTATGGCACAAGCAATACCGGGTGTGACTATCGTAACAATCGAACGTGATGAACAGAGGTACCTACAAGCGAAGCAGCATATCGCCGAGGCTGGGCTTTCCAACCGTATTGAGTTGATTTTTGGGGATGCCCTAGAGGTTCAGGCACAAGTAGCACAGCAAGGACCCTTTGATCTTATTTTTGTGGATGCAGCAAAGGGTCAGTATGAGCGCTTTTTTACGATGTATGAGCCTCTATTGAATGACATGGGTGTCATCATTACTGATAATGTACTGTTCCGTGGACTGGTTGCAGAGAACCAGGAAACCATTGAACCGAAAAGAATAAGAAATCTCGTTAAAAAAATTGACCGCTATAACAGATGGCTGATGGAACATCCAGATTATATAACTACCATCCTGCCTGTGGGAGATGGAATTGCCATCAGTAAAAAAAGAGGTGAAAGAATATGAAGAAACCGGAATTGTTAGTGACTCCAATTGATTTGGAAAATATGAAAGACCTGATGGATGCTGGTGCTGATGCATTTGTCATCGGCGAACAACGTTATGGCCTGCGCCTGGCTGGGGAATTTGGAAGAGATCAAGTGAAAGAGGCGATTACGCTTGCACATGCTCAGGGCAAAAAGGTCTATATGGCTATGAATGCACTATTTCATAACGAAAAAGTGGAAGAACTCTCCGATTACCTGCAATTTTTGAACGAAGCGAATGCAGATGCCGTAATCTTTGGGGATCCAGCGGTGTTGATGGCTGCGAAGGAAGTTGCGCCAGATATGAAGCTACACTGGAATACAGAAACGACGGCAACCAATTACTATACCTGTAATTATTGGGGTAGAAAAGGTTCAAAGCGTGCGGTTCTGGCCCGGGAAATAAACATGGATTCCATTGTGGAAATCAAAGAAAATGCAGAAGTGGAAATAGAAGTACAGGTACATGGCATGACCTGTATGTTCCAATCTAAGCGTTCCCTAATTGGGCACTACTTTGAATACCAAGGAAAAACAATGGAAGTGGAAAAAGGAAAAGAAAGAGCGATGCTTCTCCACGATAAAGAACGTAACAACAAATATCCTGTGTATGAAGATGAGAATGGAACCCATATTATGAGTCCGAATGATATGTGCATCATCGATGAATTAGAAGAAATGATTGATGCAGAAGTGGACAGCTTCAAAATTGATGGGGTGCTCCAAACTCCTGAATATATGGTGGAAGTGACCAAACGCTACCGTAAAGCGATCGATATGTGCGTGGAAGATAGAGAGCAATATGAAGAAATCAAAGATGATCTTCTAAGTGAACTCGAAGAGCTGCAGCAGGATCACCGCCGGTTGGATACAGGATTCTTCTTCAAGGAAACAGTTTATTAAGTAGAAAAGGAGGTAACCTTTTATGAAAACCTATGTGAATGATAAAATTTCAAAAATAGTAGATGGCAAGCGTGTTATTGTAAAAAAGCCCGAATTACTTGCACCTGCAGGTAATCTCGAAAAACTGAAAATTGCTGTCCAGTATGGGGCAGACGCCGTTTTCATCGGTGGACAGGAATATGGACTGCGCTCCAACGCCGGCAACTTCACTTTTGAGGAAATGGCGGAAGGGGTACAGTTTGCGGAAAGATTTGGGGCAAGAATATACGTTACTACTAATATATTCGCCCATAACGAAAACATGGATGGCCTGGATGAGTATCTGATCGGGATCGAAAAAGCTGGGGTCCATGGTATCATCGTTGCAGACCCGCTTATTATTGAAACCTGCCGCAGAGTGGCTCCTAAGCTTGAAGTACACCTTAGCACTCAGCAATCCTTGTCCAACTGGAAAGCTGTCCAGTTCTGGAAAGAGGAAGGATTGGAGCGTGTCGTGCTTGCTCGTGAGACAAGTGCGGAGGAGATCCGTGAAATGAAAGAAAAGGTGGACATCGAGATTGAAACGTTCATCCACGGTGCTATGTGTATCGCCTATTCCGGACGTTGTACGCTAAGTAATCATATGACAGCACGTGACTCTAACCGAGGAGGTTGTTGCCAGTCCTGCCGTTGGGATTACGATTTGTATGAGCTGAAAGACGGAGAAGAGAAAGCATTGTTTGCTGAAAACGATGCCCCATTCGCTATGAGTCCTAAGGATTTGAAGTTGATTGAATCCATTCCAAGAATGATAGAGCTTGGAATTGACAGCTTGAAAATTGAAGGGCGTATGAAATCCATTCACTACGTGGCTACAGTCGTGAGTGTGTACCGCAAAGTGATTGATGCATATTGTGCAGACCCAGAGAACTTTGTCATCCAACAAGAATGGCTAGAAGAACTTGATAAATGTGCAAACCGTGAAACGGCGCCTGCGTTCTTTGAAGGTGTTCCAGGGTATAAAGAGCAGATGTTTGGTAACCATAGCAAGAAGACTGCCTTTGACTTTGTGGGACAGGTACTTGACTATGACGCGGAAACGAAAATGGTAACGTTGCAACAACGAAACTATTTCAAGCCTGGGGAAGAGGTCGAATTTTTCGGACCTGAAATGGATAACTTCACCCAGAAGATAGAGAGAATATGGGATGAAAAGGGTAATGAATTAGATGCGGCCCGTCACCCATTGCAGATCGTGAAGTTCAGAGTGGAAAAACCGGTCTATCCAAATAACATGATGCGAAAGGGGCAGTAAGGAAATGGGGAAGAAACCGATCGTAATCGGGGTGGCCGGAGGTTCTGGCTCAGGAAAAACTAGTGTAACGAAAGCAATTTTTGACCATTTTACAGAGAAATCCATCCTGATGCTAGAACAGGATTACTATTACAAGGATCAAGCAGATGTACCAATGGAAGAGAGATTGAAAACCAACTATGATCATCCGCTTGCATTCGACAACGATCTGTTGATTGAGCACATTGAGAACTTATTACAATATGATACCGTGAAAAAGCCGGTATATGACTACACACTTCATACAAGATCCTCCCAGGTGATAGAAGTAGAACCGAAGGATGTAATTATTGTAGAGGGAATTTTGGTATTAGAAGACGAGCGTTTGCGTAACTTAATGGATATAAAGCTTTTTGTGGATACAGATGCCGACATCCGCATCATCCGCCGCATGCTTCGAGACATCAAGGAACGTGGACGTACCATTGATTCTGTCATCGAACAATATGTAACCGTAGTCCGACCGATGCATAACCAATTCATCGAACCGACGAAGAGATATGCAGATATTATTATCCCTGAAGGTGGACAAAACCACGTTGCCATCGACTTGATGGTAACAAAAATTCAAACAATTCTTGAACAAAAAGAGATTTTGTAATAACATATGAGAAGCTAGAGAATTTTCCAATTGTGGAAGGGACGACGATGTATTCCATTAAATGGGTACATCTTTTTCCACATTTACATAGGCTTTTGACGAAGTTGTCATATTGATACACGTAAATTGGGGAATGCAATTACTTGAAGGAGTGAATAGTCATGGCACAAGAGAAAGTATATCCAATGACACAAGCTGGTAAAGACAAGCTTGTACAAGAATTAGAGAACCTGAAATCCGTAAGACGTAAAGAAGTGGTAGAACGTATTAAGATAGCACGAAGCTTCGGAGACCTTTCCGAGAACTCCGAGTACGATTCCGCAAAAGAAGAGCAGGCATTCGTGGAAGGCCGTATCACGCTTCTTGAGCAAATGGTCCGTAACGCAAAAATCATCCAGGAAGACAAGGAAACAGATGCAGTAGGTCTAGGAAAGACAGTAACATTTGTTGAGCTTCCAGATGGCGAAGAAGAAACTTACACTATCGTTGGTAGTGCTGAAGCTGATCCATTCGAAGGCAACATCTCCAACGAATCCCCAATGGGAAGCTCCCTTATGGGCAAACGTGTAAACGATGAAGTAACCATTCAAACTCCAGGCGGAGAAATGAACGTGAAAATCGTTTCAGTAAAATAAGACTTAGACTGTTTACGTTAAGGTTGGTGCAATTTGTAAAGTTAAAGAAAGGGTCAACCTTACAAGCCAATAGCATCGACTTTCTATAGAAAATAGCCTACTTGATTAAAAAAACCGCACCTCGTCAACAATGTTGATGAGGTGTTTTTTTATGCAACGGTTAATCAGAGGGAGAATCAACAAACTTGGAATCTGTGTGATCCTGCTGTTAAGCCTGCTAATCGGCAGGCTTGTTCAAGTGCAGCTAATCAGCACCGAATCCTTTACAAAAGACCATATTAACCTTATCGAAGCGAGTGTCAAGCAACGGACACAATCCCTCGTCATTGATGAAGGGCGTGGCAGGTTCATTGACCGAAATGGGTTACCGCTAACTCACGACTATTTCCCAAGTGTCATTTTGTTTCCTTTTTTAAACGGACTTGATTGGCCTAAGGATGAACTTGGACGCATTCTCGGAATGAGCCCCAATGAAATTGATCGTTTGCTTGCGGATGCTGAGAAGCCGGTAGTGCTTTCAGAAAGCCTGACGGAAGAGAAGATGGAGAAGATTAATGATCTCGACTATCCAGGCGTGGTTGCGTTGTATCGTCAGTTCAAACTCGAGGATAATATCGCTGAGCACGTAATAGGTATGACCGGAGAAGATGCAGACACGTTTTTGAAGCGGTATCCTGATAAGGTGTCAAAAGAAAATTACTCTCCACACACACCAATCGGGGTTTCTGGTTTGGAGCAGGCTTTTGATGAAATCATCCTTCCGGAAGGGTCCACCAAACTTCTATATCATGTAGATCGCTTTGGTGGTCCACTGTTTGGTATCGATGTTCGGTATATGTCACCGTCGAACCCCTATTATCCTCTATCTGTGAAGACAACCCTTGATAAAAATGTCCAACAGATGGCGGAAAAAGTGTTAGATGACTACCAGGTGAAAAAGGGTGGTTTGGTTGTTATAGACATTGCTACAAATGAAGTGGTAGCCATGGCCTCTAGACCTGCCGCGGATCCCGAAAACCCTATTAAAGGTCCGGGTGCCCATAATTTGATGCTAGAGCCTCATTTTCCCGGATCTGTTTTCAAAACGGTCGTAACAGCAGCTGCGATCGAAGAAAATATGGTAGATAAAGAGATGGCGTATAATTGTGATTTAGATATTAGGGGAAACCTTCTAGAGGATGAAAAGAAACGGATGGGTACACTTGATCTCGAAACAAGTTTCGCACAAAGCTGCAATTATACTTTTGGGGAAATTGGAAAACAGCTGATGGCAAAAGACCGGGATGTGTTGGACAGGTACGCAGAAATTTTGGGGCTGACAGGGACAGTCGGTTGGCATGGAGATATGTTCGGCTTTGAAGATTTCACACAAATCCCTTCTGAAAAGGAGAACATCATCTGGACAGATGATAAGGAAAAAAGTGTCCCGCTCGCAGTGGCCCAAACCTCAATCGGTCAAAAGGACGTGAAGGTGACACCACTTGCCATTGCCAATATGATGGCGACCATTGCCCGGGGAGGAAAGTCAAAAGAAGTGAAGCTGGTCAGTGACATCCTCTATAAAAACGGTACATCACTCTACACTTTTCCAGAGCATGACAGAAAGGTAGACAAGCTATCCCCTTATACGATTATGCAGCTCCAACATCTTCTGAGAGAAGTGGTAGCAGCAGATACGGGCACGGGCTGGAGGATGAGGGACTTACCTTATGAGGTAGCCGGAAAAAGCGGTACTGCCCAGACAGGAAAGCTTACGGAGGGAGACAGGGAACTGTTGAACAGGTGGTTCGCAGGATATTTTCCCATCCAAAGCCCTAAATATGCCATGGTGATGGTAGAGTTGGACGTGCTGGATGAGAACAATGTCTCATCAGTCTATGTGGAGATGGTACAACAGCTGTACAATCTGGAAAACCCGGAACGATAATACCAATCCTTTTCACTGTGCTTTTTATAGTATTGATGGTACAATAAACTATTGTAATTATACTATATATGGCTTTGACTAGGAGGGACTGTCGTGTCTTTAAACTTTAACAAAGGTGGCTCACGTTACGGCCGAACAACCAAACGCAAAAAAACAAACATGATCTTGAATATCCTGATTGGTGTTGTATTCATATTTATTATTGTTCTCGCTTCCTCTCTGTTCTTTGGAAAAAATGATCCAGCAAAAGACAGCGAAAACCAGCTGGCAACAGAAGAACAAGAATTAAACGAAACACAAGAGAACGAAGCAGATTCTGAGGAAGCGGCTCCTTCAGAAGAAGAGGAAAAGTCCGAATCTGAGGAAGCCAAGAAAGCCGAAGAGGCAAAGAAAGAAAAGGAAAAAGAAGAGAAGGAAAAAGAGAAGGAGTCGAATGAAGCCGACGATTCAGAAACTGAGGTTTCCGAAAACTCCGATGACCCTAACGTCATCAAAACGATGACAAATCCTGGCTGGGGTCCAGTCGGCACGACTCAGTCAGAACCACATACTTCCGTCTATGACGAAGGCCATGTCGACTGGAAAGAAAAACTGGATGCCGTTCATGCAGCTACCGGCCTGAACAGTGGGGACTATACATTGTACTTCTTAGGTAATGGCGGCAGCGAGCACCTAGCTGTAGCCTCGATTAAAAACAAATCCACCGGTGAAAACTTCAAAATTTACTTGGAGTGGGTGACCAACAAAGGTTGGAAGCCAACGAAGGTGGAGCAGGTTAAGTCGTTGTAATGAAAATATAGAATATCATGGTGGTGGACCTATCCCTTGGGGTGGGTCTTTTTTATTTCAGGGGGTGTGCTGAGTGTTGGAACCTGCGGTATTTTGTCGAACGGCTCGTAAATGTTGCGTAACTGCTCGTATTTTTAATTAACGGAAAGAAAATTGTATGTAATGACTCGTAAATTAGGATAACGGAAAATAAAAATGAGAGTTTGGAAAATAAGACATCCACACGAGGAAAATTTGAAACTCCTCATGCTAAAAATGCTATAAAATAGCTTACTTAATAGCAGGAAATCAAGTGGGAGGAAGAGAATACTTTTAAAGGTCATAAAAAGGAGGTACAAAATGATCAAAAAGCAGAGAGAAAAGTCCCGTAGGCTTTTAGCCCATGAGGCTGGAATGCGAAGAGTCCCAAAAAACCATCCTAAATTTCCAATAATGGAAAAAGAAAATGGTAGGTTGTTCTATGGCCATAAAGGTGAGGAGGCCATGGATTACTTTTTAACCTTTTTGCCTGATGACAAATATTTAATTCTTAATAGTTTAAGGCTTGAAGATCCAAAAGGTAGGTTTTTTCAGATGGATACAGTGCTTCTTTCGCAAACCCATTGTATTATTGTCGATTCAAAATATATAAATGGTGTTTTGGAGTTTGATGAACCAGCAAATCAACTTTTACGACATTTGCCCGATAATGGTGGCATAGAAAAGCTAAGTGATCCCATTTCTCAAATGGCACGGCAAAGTCATCAGCTTGCACTTTGGTTTGAAAAGCATAACTTTCCCCCGATCCCGATCTCAAGTCTTATAGCTTTAACCCATACAAATGCCACGCTCATTAAGACAACACCCTCCATTCGAAAGAAAGTCACTTTTCATACAAACTTACCAAAAAGAATAAGAGAAATGGACGATAATCATTTTATTGAACATTTGAGTATGAAAGAACTTCTTAAACTCTGCAAACTAATGATCAAAAAGCATACTCCCGATAAGTTTAATTTCCTTGGGTATTATAAGATGCAGACCCATGAGTTAATACCTGGAGTGATATGTACTACTTGTAAATGTACCCCGATGCGTAAAAAGAGAACGAGATGGTATTGTCTAGAATGTGGAGCGTGCTCTAAGATCACTCATCTTGATGCACTTTCTGATCATAAACTATTGATTGGAGAAGTCATCACTAATAAGGGAATACGCTGGTTCCTTCAACTACCGACAAGAACAGCTACTTCTAAATACTTATCATCGTTAAACCTCAGATTTGAAGGAGACTATAAAGGCAGGAGATACTTTTTATCGTAAAAGCAAAAAAACGCCCCCTCCCGAGCGTTCTCCACTAATCAGAATCATTTCCCTTTCAACCTAAAATGCACCACTGCACTATAAAAACGTCTACCTTCCTCATCCACATGCATCTGATGGGACACAGAATGTACGCCCAACATAATGGCACGATTGTGGTCGATTTGTTCGTTTATTTTCTTTTCCAATGTTTTCAAGTCAAGTGCTTCAAAAAACTCCACTTTATCTTCCAACAAACTAAATTCAAAATTCATAATTCCTAGTCCTTTCGTCGGCTTTATTTTACAGAAAAATCAGAATGATTGTAAACGTTCCCATCCTCCTATTATCAGCTTTCTGTGTACATCGTACCAAACATTTTCATTGAAGAAAATAGAAAGATGTGATAGATTGAGAACAGTAATTTTTTTAAAACATACTATACTCATAGGAATTATATAAATTATTGGAATAGGTGGAGTGATCATCAATGGGGCGTGAATTCGTCGAACTGTTTAATGATTGGGCAAACTATTATGATGCTACGGTAAGCGGGAAAGATCAGGAATATGCAGAGGTCTTCCGTGGATATGAGGATATATTAAAGGATGTGGCGGCAAAGGCACTGAGTCCTGTCGTGGAGTTCGGAGTTGGTACAGGGAATCTAACTGCCGAGCTGCTGAAAGAAGGACATAAAGTCTATGCTATTGAACCTTCCAAAACAATGCGGGAGAAGGCATCGGAAAAGCTGCCACAGACAGTCAGCATTGAAGACGGGGACTTTTTAAGTTTCCCTGCACCACCGGAATCGATCCGATCCATTGTCAGCACCTATGCGTTTCATCATTTGACAGATGAAGAAAAGGAAGAAGCGGTGGCGCACTATGGAAAGTTACTTGATAAAGGTGGTAAAATAGTATTTGCTGATACGGTCTTTGAAAATGAGGAGGCGTACAGAGCGACAATTGAACAGGCAGAAAAGCATACGTTTCTGAATTTGGCGAAGGATTTAAGAACGGAATACTATACAACGATGGGCGTCCTCACCGAAATTTTTGAAAAACATGGTTTTAAGGTGGAGTTCCAGCGTTTTAATCATTTTGTCTGGGTAATGGAAGCGATCAAACAATAGCAGGTGGGCAAGTAATTTCTCTCTTTTCAGAAGTGAGTAGCCCATCCGCTAATAATATGAAAAGAGGGATTTTCGTAATGAAAGTAGCAATCATCGGAGCAATGGAGGAAGAAGTAACCATCATGCGTGAGAAAATAGAAGGCATGGAAACGACAACGATAGCAGGTTGTGAATATTATACTGGAACATTGAACGGAGTGGATGTCATCCTTTCCAAGTCAGGAATCGGGAAAGTGAATGCGGCACTTAGTACTGCGTTGCTTTTAGAGCGTTTCAAACCAGAAGCGGTCATCAATACTGGTTCTGCGGGCGGATTCTCTCCAAGCTTAAATGTTGGAGATGTGGTCATTTCAACAGAAGTTCGTCATCATGATGTGGACGTGACGGCATTTGGATATGAG
This sequence comes from Sutcliffiella sp. FSL R7-0096, assembly GCF_038595065.1. Lineage (NCBI taxonomy): Bacteria > Bacillati > Bacillota > Bacilli > Caryophanales > Bacillaceae > Sutcliffiella > Sutcliffiella sp. FSL R7-0096. The sequence continues at coordinate 3,306,677 of NZ_CP152003.1, read as the reverse complement.
TATGGACAAGTTCCTGGCTTGCCGGCAGCATTCGAAGCGGATGCGAAACTTATGGCAGTGGCAAAAAAAGCTGCTGAAAACGTAAGCGGCATGCAGGTGGTGGAAGGACTGATCGCTACAGGCGATTCCTTCATGAACGATCCGGTGCGTGTAGAAGCGGTTCGTGAAAAAATGCCTGAGTTGCAGGCTGCGGAAATGGAAGCAGCGGCGATTGCCCAGGTTTGTCATTCCTTTGAGGTGCCGTTTGTGGTCATCCGTGCATTATCGGATATCGCTGGAAAAGAGTCGAACATCAGCTTTGATCAGTTCCTAAGCAAGGCGGCATTGCATTCATCCATGTTGATTGAAAATATGCTAAGCGAGCTAAAAAACGCTTAACACACAGTTTGAATGTGTGCGGGGGGATACAAGATGAACGTTTTTAAAAATGTCCACGGCCTGATAGGCAATACACCTGTCGTGGAGTTAGCGAATTTTGAGGTGCCGCAAGGGGTACGTCTTTTTGCCAAACTTGAATTTTATAATCCTGGCGGAAGCATCAAAGATCGTTTAGGGAAAGAGCTATTGGAAGATGCCATACGTTCCGGCAAACTAAAAGAAGGCGGGACCATCATTGAACCAACAGCAGGAAATACAGGCATAGGTTTGGCTTTGGCGGCTGTGGGAACGAGCTATAAGGTCATGGTTTGCATGCCGGAGAAATTCAGTGTGGAAAAGCAGGAGCTTATGAAAGCTCTTGGTGCAACCATTGTCCATACACCGACACCACTGGGAATGAAGGGTGCCATTGAAAAAGCTCAGGAGCTTATCAAGGAGATCCCCAATTCCTATTGTCCCCAGCAGTTTGGCAATCCTGCCAATCCAGAAACCTATTATAAGACACTCGGTCCTGAGCTGTGGGAGCAACTGGATGGTAACGTGGATGTGTTTGTAGCCGGGGCGGGAACCGGCGGGACCTTCATGGGTACGGCCAAGTATTTAAAAGAAAAGAATCCTGATGTGAAAACCGTCATCGTGGAACCGGAAGGATCTATATTGAATGGCGGTCAATCAGGCCCACATAAAACCGAAGGCATCGGGATGGAATTCCTCCCAGGCTATATGGATGAAACATATTTCAACGCCATCCACACGGTTTATGATGTGGATGCGTTCAACCGCGTCAAGGAGTTGGCGCAAAAAGAAGGCTTATTGGTAGGGAGTTCTTCAGGTGCAGCGTTGCATGCGGCCTTGGAAGAAGCAAAAACTGCAGAAGCCGGAACCAACATAGTGATGATTTTTGCCGATAGCAGTGAGCGCTATTTAAGCAAAAAGATTTATGAAGGGGGCATTTGATATGCATAAGAAAACGAAATTGATACATGGTGGAATCTTTGGTGACCCACATACGGGTGCTGTATCCACTCCGATCTATCAGGTGAGCACATACAAACAAGAGAGTGTTGGAAACTTCAAGGGGTTTGAGTATTCCCGTACAGGCAATCCGACACGTCATGCACTAGAAGAATTAATCAAGGATTTGGAAAACGGGAAAGCAGGCTTTGCATTCGGTTCGGGAATGGCGGCAATAACAGCTGTCATGATGTTGTTTGACAGTGGGGACCATGTCGTTTTGACAGATGATGTCTATGGCGGGACATACCGCGTAATGACGAAAGTGTTGAACCGAATGGGAATAAGCTCCACGTTCGTGGATACAAGCAAGGTGGAGAATATTGAAGCGGCCATTCAAGATAACACAAAAGCACTTTTCATTGAAACACCAACTAATCCATTATTGAAAGTGACGGACATCCAGAAAGCAAGCTTGGTTGCAAAGAAGCATAGATTACTGACAATTGTCGATAATACCTTCAGCACACCATACTGGCAGACTCCAATCAATCTTGGGGCGGATATTGTCCTTCATAGTGCGACCAAATACATTGGTGGTCACAGTGATGTGGTAGCTGGTTTGGTAGTGGTGAATTCTGAGAAACTTGCAGAAGAGCTCCACTTCGTCCAAAACTCTACTGGCGGTATCTTGGGACCACAGGATTCCTGGTTATTGATGCGTGGAATCAAGACACTGGGATTGCGCATGGAAGCGACAGAGAAGAATACACGCCGAATTGTAGAATTTCTTGAGAGTCACCCATTTGTAGGGAAGGTGTATTATCCGGGATTAGAAGAACACCCAAATCATGATGTCGCGAAGCAGCAGGCAGGTGGCTTCGGCGGGATGGTATCCTTTGATATCGGAAGCGCGGAGAAAGCCGATCAGCTCTTGGCGAGGATCAAATACTTTACTTTGGCAGAAAGCCTTGGGGCGGTGGAGAGCCTTATCTCTGTTCCAGCTCGTATGACGCATGCGTCCATCCCTGCTGAGCGCCGTGCAGAGCTTGGGATTGTCGATGGACTGGTTCGTATCTCGGTAGGAATTGAAGATGTAGAAGATCTTATTGCAGATCTAAAACAAGCAATCGAAGGTTAATCTATGAAAATCAAGCCCTATAGGAGCTAGTCTCTTATAGGGCTTTGTTGTGATTAAATTTTCTCTCCCGGGCAAAATTCTGTTATAATAGGTAAAGAATACATAATTTTCATACTATTTTTACTAGGGGGAGAATACATGACAACCATGCCTGTTTTAGAAAAAAACATACAAGAAAAAGTGGATGCTTTCAACAAGCTTGATGAAAAGCTTTGCCATTATAATGATGTATTAGGATTGCTTAGCTGGGACTCCAAAACGAAAGCACCGAAGAAGGGGAGATCCTTATTCGGGAAGGCTCGCGGTACTTTATCAACGGAAGCGTTCAAATTGTCCATCTCGGATGAAATGGGAGAATTGCTGATTTTTTTGACAGAAGAACATGTATGGTCCCAATTGGATGATGCAACAAAAGCTTGTGTGGCGGAACGCAAAAAGAATTTTGACAAATCCAGCAAGATCCCTGCTGAAGAGTACCAGGAATATGTGATCCTTGTCAATGATGCCAATGAGGCATGGGAAGAAGCCCGTGAGAAGGATGATTTCGCTTCTTATGCCCCTGTTCTCGAAAAGGTGCTGACATTCAAAAAGAAGTTTGGTGAGTACTATGGATATGAAGGTCATCCATACAATGCCATGCTCAATGAATTTGAACCAGGCCTGACGGTAGAAAAACTGGATGTGCTATTTAAAGACCTACGTGAAAAAAGCGTGGAGATTTTAAATAAGATCAAAGCATCAAAGTCCCAACCACGAGAAGACATTTTTGCACAAAATTACGATATAGATGCACAAAAGAAATTCAACCAATATATACTCCCACTTATTGGGTTTGATATGGAAGGTGGACGCCTCGATGAAACGGTTCACCCGTTTGCATCTTCCGTCAACACAGGGGATGTGCGCATCACTACCCGTTATTTAAAAGAAAATGTCCGTTCTGCCATTTTTGGTACGATCCATGAGGCGGGTCATGGCATGTATGAGCAAGGTGTGAACCCGGATTTTGAAGGTAGGGTCATCCGTAGAGGAACCTCCTTTGGGATCCACGAGTCTCAATCACGTTTTCTGGAGAATATGGTTGGGCGCAGTAAAGAGTTCTGGACCTTCTTCTACAAAGACCTACAGGAACACTTCCCGGCACAGCTAAAGGATGTTTCCTTGGAAGATTTCTATGCCGCGACAAACCGTGTGGATCCTTCCTATATTCGTGTCGAAGCGGATGAACTGACTTATAACCTTCATATCATGATTCGTTATGAAATCGAAAAAGGGTTATTTGCAGGGGAATATGAAGTAAAGGAATTACCTAAGGTTTGGAATGAAAAAATGGAGGAGTACCTTGGAATTACGCCGCCGACAGACACATTAGGTGTCCTGCAGGATGTACACTGGTCCTTTGGTGGATTCGGCTACTTCCCTTCTTATTCACTTGGAAACCTATATGCAGCCCAAATCCTTTATACGTTCATCAAGAAAATGCCTGATTTTTACGATAAAATCGAGCAGGGAGACTTCCTGGCGATCCGTGGGTGGCTAAGAGAAAACATCCATCAATATGGTAAGCTCTATTCTCCAAACGAGTTGATTGTGAAGGTCACAGGCGAAGAGTTGGATGCCAAATATCTTGTGCGATATCTAGAAGAAAAATACTCTGCTATTTATCAATTTTAAAAACAAAAGTCCTTCCGCCAAGTTGCGGAAGGACTTTTCCATATTCAATCTTGATTCTTTTCCTCATTATTCTTCTTGGTATAAAGTGTACCGTCTTTAGCATTCTCTTCAGGTTCACCATTAGGGGTACTTGGACTGTCGACAATGATGATTTCTTCTGTTGTATCACTTGCAGAGGAACAGGCTGTCAGCAAGGTTAAGAGGCAAAAAGAGATGAGCAGTTTTTTCAATTTCGTTCCTCCTCTCTAATTTATTGTTCCATTATAACGATATTTACCAGTTGAAAAAAGTTTAGCTCCTTGAAAAATACAGATTGATAGAAAGTTCCTAAGTATAGTCTTTGAATAGTGGGAAGAAGGTTTCTGAATAAGGGATAATACGGAAAAAAACAAAGCCTTTTCTCACCGTACGGAAAAAATTACAAGCCGGAAAAACTAGCAAACTATGTTAAAGTGAATGATAGATGGGGGGATTCTAGATGAATGCGAAAGTGTTACAAGCAAAAGTTCAAGATTATACTAGATATGCCATGATATTAACGACCGTCAGTGTTTTTTTATATATTGGCGTGGCCTTCCAACATACAGGAAAAGAAGCAATTCAAATCTTTACGATGATGGGGACTACTGTTATTCTACTGGGTGGGGCCGTATTTTTCGTGGTAAGAGCAAGAAAGCTGAAGAAGTTGTTGCAAGAACAAGATGATCAATGAATGAAAAAAGGAGCCTCCCGAGGGGCTCCTTTACTAAAATGCGTGAAATTATCGTTTTGATTTCCTATAGCCCGCTTTCTTTGCTTCTTCTTCCGTGTTAAAACACTCCTCGGGGATGGTCCTTTCATAAAAGGCACCAGTCTTCACATGATAGATTTTTTCTCCACTAGAGCTGATGTTTCCTTTGACAGGACAGTTTTCCGTAACAGGCTGTTTCTCTGTTGATTCTTTCAAATCAGGATCTTCTACATATTCAGGATAAAAGCCATCATCCTGTGCATAGTTCTCCACACTCCAGATACCCACGCCATCAGCTTGGGCCTTTTCTTGAAGGGTTTGATAATGGTCTACATAGCGTGTATTAGGAGGATAAATATAAGCTACTCGTGCCAACCCTCTTTTTAGAAGTTCCTCTTGTGCAGACACTCCGTTCACATACACATATGCCAAAACTCGGCCATAACGGTCGCGTTCGCTTACATCTAGTTCCAGTTCCAGTTTTCCGGCGGCTGCAAATTCTTCCATGAACTCTTTTGCTTCCGGTCCGAAAGGCTGTGGCCCATTCATCCTTGGATGGCTGGTTTCAGGCGTATCAACTAGTAAAAAACGCACATTTTCTTCTTTTCCATCTATTTTCACCTTAATGGTGTCGCCATCAATGACCCTAACAAGTGGGACCTCTGTGCGTGGGAATTCGTGATTCTCTTCAATATTGGGTTCTGTTTCTTCCCTTACATTAATACTGGGTTCGTGGTTGGTGGAATTATTGGCAAGCTGAGTGGAGGAGCCGTCTTCTACTGCACATCCTGTCAACATAAGTAAAACTGCCAAACACCATGCATACAAAAACTTTTTCATCATTGTCACCTTTCTATCCTCAAAATCTTTCCCAATTATACCATGGAAAGGAATAGAATCTGAAGAGATTGTTAAAGGAAGTTTATCAGGTGGAAAAGTAGGGTATTTATAGTTTGTGCTTTTAGGAAATGATAAAGAGAAAATAATGTCTGGGAGTGAGCAGGTTTTGATAACCTTTCGTGATGTAACGAAAACCTATGAGGATGGTACCACTGCGGTTCGATCCTTCAATCTTGATATAAAAGAAGGGGAGTTCTTTGTTTTAATAGGACCGAGTGGATGTGGGAAAACCACCACCCTGAAAATGATTAACCGATTACATACTGTAACTGATGGAGATATCCTTATTGATGGAAAAAGTATCTCAGACCATAATATTCATGAGCTGCGCTGGAATATCGGCTATGTACTGCAACAGATTGCATTGTTTCCTCATATGACCATTGAGGAGAATATTTCTATCGTCCCAGAGCTTAAGTCATGGAAGAAGGGGGATATCTCTAAGCGTGTGGATGAACTTCTTGACCTGGTTGGGTTAGATCCATCTACCTATAAAAAGCGCAAGCCATCTGAATTGTCTGGTGGGCAACAACAGCGTGTCGGCGTGGCAAGGGCCTTAGCTGCAAATCCACCCATCATTTTGATGGACGAGCCATTCAGTGCACTTGATCCTCTTAGCAGAGAGCAATTGCAACAGGATTTTCTGCGCTTGAAGGAGAAAATTCAAAAAACCATCGTCTTTGTCACACATGATATGAATGAAGCATTGACGCTAGGTGACAGGATCTGCTTGATGAAGGATGGGGAAACCGTGCAAGTGGGAACACCTGAAGAGTTTATGAACCAGCCAAAGAATGATTTTGTAAAATCATTCATCGGCAACAGGCGCAGTATTCTTCAGCAGCCATTGGAAGAATTATTGGGGGACCTGCAATTGAATCCAGCCGTAAACCCTGCTAGGGAAGTGGATAGCAGTGTTACTCTTGGTGAAGCTTTGGCGGTATTGAGCGAAGAAAAAGCCCTCACCGTAATGCATGAAAATGAACCGGTCGGAATCCTCACAAGTGATATGGTCTTGCATTTTCTTCATGTTCATAGCCAGGAAGGAGGGCTAGTATAATGACATTTCTTCAGGATTTATATGCTGCCCGTGGCGACCAGCTATGGACCGCCCTGCTTGAACATATTCAAATTTCCGTCATAGCCCTCGCCATTGCGGTGTTCATATCTGTTCCGCTGGGTGTTTTCTTAACAAGAAAGGAAAAGATTGCAGAACCTATTATAGGTGTTACAGCGGTTCTACAGACCATTCCATCTCTTGCTTTATTGGGATTGCTCATCCCACTTGTTGGAATTGGATTTGTGCCAGCGGTCATCGCATTATTTTTATATGCCCTGCTGCCAATCCTGAGGAATACCTATACAGGGATAAAGGAAGTGGATCCATCCTTACGCGAAGCTGCTAAAGCGATGGGAATGACCTCCATGAAAAGGTTATTCCGGGTGGAGTTGCCGCTTGCTCTACCGGTCATCATGGCAGGGATCCGTACAGCAATGGTTTTGATCATAGGAACGGCTACGATTGTCGCTTTGATTGGAGCAGGAGGACTGGGGAGTCTCATTCTTCTTGGAATCGACCGGAATGACAATGCCCTCATTCTACTCGGAGCAATTCCGGCAGCGCTCCTGGCCATTCTTTTTGATATCGTGTTGAGAATGATTGAAAGGGCTGCTAAAAAAGGTTCTGGAAAAAAAGCCTTGATTATTGGTATCGTGGTGGTTCTCCTTTTCCTATCTCCATTTGCGATCATAAAAGCCACCGAAGCCGATCTTGTCATCAGCGGTAAAATCGGAGCGGAGCCGGATATTATCATTAACATGTATAAATTATTGATTGAAGAAGAAACAGACTTACGTGTGGAATTACGTCCTTCGCTTGGGAATACAACCTTTGTTTATAGAGCCTTGAAAAATAAGGATATCGATATTTACCCCGAGTATTCCGGAACGGCCATCATGACCCTGTTGGATCAAGAGCCGGTAAGCATCGATGACGAAGAAGTATTTGAACAAGCGAAAAAAGGACTGTTGGAACAGGACGAACTGGTTTACTTGAAACCAATGGGCTTTAATAACACCTATGCTTTAGCTGTCCCAGAGGAGTTTGCTGAGGCGAATGATATAAATACCATTACGGATCTTGATGGAGCAAAAAATGAAATTAAAGCAGGATTCACCCTGGAATTCTCAGACCGAGAAGATGGCTATCTTGGGATTCAGGAAGTGTATGGCATTACCTTCCCTAACCTCACAACCATGCAGGCTAAGCTAAGATACCAGGCAGTGGAAAGTGGAGACGTCAATTTGGTGGATGCATACTCGACAGATGCAGAAATCAAACAATTCGACCTCCGAGTGCTTGAGGATGATAAAAACCTCTTCCCACCTTATCAAGGAGCAGCACTACTAAGAAAAGAAACCCTTGATGAGCACCCTGAACTCGAAGACATCTTAAACAAATTAGAAAACCAAATCAATGATGACGAAATGCGCGATATGAACTACCAGGTAACGGTAGAAGGTAAAACAACCTATGAAGTAGCAAAAGTTTTTCTTGAGAGTAAAGGACTTTTAGGTGAATAAACGTAAAAACTAGGCTTAGCGGCCTAGTTTTTTTGTTTTTTGCTATTAAAAAGAAAAAAGGTTGGGAATTGATTACATACAACCGGGAAAAGAGCCCGACAGAAAGGATGTTAGTTAATAAATACGAAGAAGCAACAAAGCTTACGAAAAAACCTTAATCAATAAGAATAGATAATTCATCAATTTTTTCCTTAATATGTTTAACAAACACCTTGTTTTCCTGAATCATAAAAATTTGAATGGATTTGTTATAGTATTCAATGGCAATATCATGATTCAGTAGTAGACTATAATTGTACCCGATATGGTAGTAAAGACTACCAAGCGCATACATGCTATTATGTTTTACACACCATTTTATTGCCTCTTTACAAGACTTAGTTGATTCTTCTAGCATATTAAGTCTAGTTAAGGTTTTTGATTTATTGTATAAAATTTTGATTTTAATTGTAGGGTCATGATGATAAGGAATTTTCATATAACTTTCTATAGCGTAATTGTATATATTTAATGCTTCTTCATAAGCTTTAGTCTCAAAATGAATGATGGCGAGACTGTTTAGTATCTCAATTTCTCTCTCTCCCATTAGTTTTGAAGTCATTTTTGTCAGGTCAAGAGCACTTTGTAAAAGTTTTAATGCCTCGCGTTTATTTCGTTTTAAATGGTATATGCAAATCCCTTCTGTCCATAGGAGGAATTGCTTATTTTTTCGGTTGTTAATAAACAGAGGATTTTTCTTTTCGTTTTCTACAATAGTATAGACTTCCTCATATTCATTGCGGTGGAGCAACTCTCTTACTTGTGTAAACACCTCTTTGATATAGGATAATTGAGGATTAGTTGCTAAATCATAAAAATAATTTATATCCACCCCAAGCCTTTCTGCTATATAATATAAAGTGTTAGCAAGAGGAAACACTTCCCCTTTTTCAATTTTACTGATTTGTGATTGTGTACATATCCCCTCACTTAACTCCGCTTGTGATAAGTTTAGTGCAGATCGCAGGATTTTTATTTCTTTTCCAATTAACGAAAAATCCACAATATATCACATCCTTACTAATAAAATATTCCTAGAGTTATAATCTGAAATGAAAAACGTAGAAAACAGAAGGAAATCATTGTTTTCTTCTAGTAAACCTCAAATTATGAAGAAATAATGATTATTATAAATAGTGTAAAATACTTATATAACATAAATTGATAATAACAGAAAAAATTGAGAGAAAGAGGTTATGATGATGAAAAGGTTTCTAATCACATTCTTAGTCGTTACTATTACTTTATTTGGAGCAAGTGCTGTTTCTTCTCATGTAACCACTTCGGATGATGTTAAAACAAATGAACTACCATCTATACACTGATTAATTTTAAACTTAAGTATCAAATTTCTGTCAAGTCAACAATATGTACAACAAATTTTTTATAATCTGATTAAATAAAATTAGAAAGAGGTAATGAAGATGAAAAAGTATTTTCTCTCCGTATTAGCAATCTCTTTAATTGGTTTAGGGGCAAATGCTGTTACTTCTCATGCAAAAACTACTGGCAGTGAAGAGTTACCACCGATCCATATGGAATTGCCTCCAATCCACATGGCGAAACAAGTAAGCGAACTACCACCAATTCATATGGAATTACCACCAATCCACATGGGGAAACAAGTTAGCGAATTACCACCAATTCACATGGGGAAACAAGTTAGCGAATTACCACCAATTCATATGGAATTGCCTCCAATCCATATGGGTGCGTTAGTAAGCGAATTACCATCTATTCATAAGAAAGAATTACCGCCAATTCACATGTAAATCTATATTTAGATAAACTACTCTATTAAAGGAAGGTTGATATCATGTCAGCGACAAGTACGAACACTTTTGAGCTTACTTGCTTTTGGTTTATCGTAGTAGATCGTGAGCAAAAGGCACGTAGGCATTACCGGGTTGCCCAGCTTGTGGATTACAAAAATAAAACATATGCAGAAGTCTCTAAGTGGTTTGAAACTTTGTTTCAAGAGTACAGTGTAGTCAAAGTGGGCAAAGGTACCATCCCTTCCAAGTTGAAAAAATACCCGTATATTCAATACTAAGATCTTCCTACTTCGCTAGGAAGATTTTTTTGTGCTTTAGGTTGAACATTTGTTCCTATTGAAATTGTACCATTAATCGTCAGAATTGGCACATTATTTATGTTTTCTAGGAATAGTTTGTATGACACTTAATTTTGGATTTATTTTGAAGTGTACTTGCACACGTAAGCCTTTTTCTACATAAGAATTATTACTAGGCTCTTGCCTAAGCATTTCTATGGAGGTGAAAGTGTGTCAAGCATACTAGCATCGGTAGGATACTTAATCAAAGAACTTGTTTTCCTAGTTTCTTATGTCAAGAACAATGCATTTCCACAACCATTGTCATCTGGGGATGAAGCGAAATATCTGAAATTGATGGCAGAGGGGAATGAAGAGGCAAGGAATCTACTTATTGAACATAACTTGCGGCTTGTGGCACATATTGTAAAAAAATTTGAAAATACCGGGGAAGATTCGGAAGATTTGATTTCCATCGGGACAATCGGGTTGATCAAAGCAATTGAAAGTTTTCATTCAGGAAAGGGGACAAAGCTAGCGACCTATGCAGCTCGTTGTATTGAAAATGAAATATTGATGCATCTCAGGGCTTTAAAGAAAACAAAGAAGGATGTCTCGTTGCATGATCCGATTGGTCAAGACAAGGAAGGGAACGAAATTAGTCTGATTGACGTATTGAAGTCGGAGTCCGAAGATGTGATAGATACCATCCAGCTAAATATGGAGCTTGAGAAGATCAAGGTGTATATTGATGTGCTTGATGAAAGAGAGCGTGAGGTGATTGTGGGACGTTTTGGTCTCGACTTGAAAGATGAGAAGACGCAGCGGGAAATCGCCAAAGAACTTGGTATCTCTAGAAGTTACGTCTCTCGGATCGAAAAGCGGGCCCTCATGAAAATGTTCCACGAATTCTATCGGGCTGAAAAAGAAAAGAAAAAACAATAGAATCTACCATTAAACCCCTTGGTTGCAAACAGCTCCAAGGGGTTTCGACGTGAAAGGGGGAATTCCTTTAAGGGTCTGACCCCTCTCTGAAATTTAATCCCCCAGTAACCGAAATGTAATGAACAAATCTAAATTATTTGCCGGTTTCTCCGCGTTTGCCCTGTCTCTTTTTTGGGATGTGCATATGGTAGTAGTGTAGATACCTAGTTGGGAAAGGGGTGTTGGTATGTACGGGTACCCTGGGTTTGGTTGTTGTCCTCCGCCATATCCTGGACCATATGGACCTGGATTCTATGGTGGATGGGTGTATGGCCTTCTGGTAATTCTGTTTATCTTGTTGCTTATCGGCGGCGCTTATTATTGTAAAAATCACCTTTTTAGATAAGCTTATGCATTCGGGCATAGGCTTTTTTTAATCAAAAATTTCGTAATACGAAAATTACGCATATCAAATAGTTTGGAATTGTAGAAATATTTACACACTTCGGTTATAATGAAACCATAATGCCAAAAGGGGGACATTACAACGTGACGACTAAAACTTATAGTGAAACTTGGGACTTAGAAGTATTTTTCCAAGGTGGAAGTAACTCAAAAGAATTTCATACATATCTATCTGAAATCCAAACAGAATTAGAACAGTTCGAACAACAGATCCAACAATTTTCTACGGACTCTCTGGAAGACGTACTGACTTCCTACGAAAGTGTTGTGAAAAAAGTGGTACAGGCATCCGCATTCATCAGCTGTCTTCTTGCACAGGATGTCAAGGATAAGTCCGCTTCCCAACTGCAAGGGAAAGTGGCACAACTACATGCGAAGTTGCAAGTCCAGTTAGGCGCTTTGGATGAGAAACTAGTGGGAATAGATGAAGTATCGTGGTCAAAGCTTATTCAAAAAGATGTTTTTCAGCCACTGGAATACGTTTTAAATGAAAGAAGACGCAGAGCGGGAGATAAACTGCCGGCTGCGCAGGAAAAATTGATAACATCCCTAGCAGTGGATGGCTATCATGCCTGGGGTAAGCTATATAATTCTATTGTCGGTACCATTAAAATCCCTGTAGAAGAAAATGGGGAAGTAAAAGAACTGTCAGTAGGACAAGCACAAAATCGCTTTTCAAATGGCGATCGTGAAGTCAGGAAAAAAGTATCAGCCGCATGGAAAAAGGCTTGGGAAGGACAAGCGGAAACTATTGGAGCGGCTTTAAACCATCTTGGAGGATTCCGTTTGCAAGTATATGAGCAACGCGGTTGGGATTCTGTGTTGAAAGAACCACTTGAAAACAATCGGATGAAACAGGAAACACTTGATATGATGTGGCAGGTTATCACTGACCATAAAGGTACTCTGAAGAAATATCTTGAGCGCAAGGCCGAGCTTTTAGGTCTGGAGAAGTTGAATATGTATGATGTGTCCGCTCCTCTATCTGCTGAAGAAACCATTCTGTCCTATCAGGAGGGGGCGGAATTTATCATAGAACAATTCTCCAAGTTCGGTCCGGAGCTCACAGAATTCACGAAACAATCATTTGAAGATCGCTGGATTGAAGCGGAAGATAGAGCGGGGAAACGCCCTGGCGGCTTCTGTACAAGCTTCCCTGTATCTGGCCAATCTAGAATCTTTATGACTTATTCCGGTACGCTGTCCAATGTCTCCACATTGGCTCATGAGTTGGGTCATGCATTCCATCAGCATGCTATGCATGGAGTGCCGACATTAAACCGCTTCTACGCAAGCAATGTGGCGGAAACGGCGTCCACATTCGCTGAAATGATTGTGGCGGATGCAGCTGTGAAGTATGCAAAGGACGAACAAGAGAAGATTTCCCTTCTAGAAGATAAGATTCAACGCAGTGTTGCATTCTACATGAATATCCATGCCCGCTTCCTGTTTGAAACAAGATTCTACGACGAGCGTAAACATGGCCTGGTAAGTGTGGAAAGACTGAATGAGTTGATGGTAGAGGCACAAAAAGAGGCTTATTGTGATGCGTTGGGAGAATATGATTCGACGTTCTGGGCTTCCAAAATGCACTTCTTTATTACTCAAGTTCCTTTCTACAACTTCCCGTACACATTTGGTTATTTGTTCTCATTAGGCATCTATACACAAGCATTGGAAGAAGGAACTAATTACGAAGAGAAATATATCGCTCTATTAAAAGACACTGCGTCCATGACAGTGGAAGATCTCGCGATGAAGCACCTTGGCGTCGATCTGACACAACGTGACTTCTGGGAAAAGGCGGTAAAAAAATCCCTGGAAGACGTCGAGGAATTTTTACAACTAACAAATAAATAATAGAAGTAAAGAGGAATTTCCGCATAAAGGAGATTCCTCTTTCTTTGTAGGTGGCAGTCTCAACTAAAAATTATTAGTGTAGTGGCGGGTCAAATGTTATAATATCACTCATGGAGTCAAGTTGACGGCAGATAAAATGGAAGAAACCAACCTTTTATATAGATAGAATCAAACTTGGAGGAATGCAAATTGTTGAAAAATGTGTATAGATTATCCATTGAATTGACAAATCATAAATTGTCATCAATGGCAGTAAAGCGTTTTGCCAGTTCTAAGCTGAGCAAGCGGTTTATCCCATCTTTCGCGAAGGTATATAATATTAACACCGAAGAAATGCAGGAGAAGATAGATTCATTTCCAACCCTACAGCAATTTTTCATTCGGAGTCTTAAGCCAAATGTAAGACCAATCGACTCTAGTAAGAATTCAGTAGTGAGCCCAGTTGATGCGGTGGTAGAAAAGACAGGCGCCATTACAGATGATCTTCTTCTTACCGCGAAGGGCATTGACTATTCTGTTGGGGAAATGTTATCGGACCCAGATCTGGCTCAAAAGTATATGGGTGGATTCTACATGGTGCTCTATTTGAGTCCAAGCCACTACCATAAAATCCATACACCTATATCAGGAATTGTCACGAAGCAATGGACACTTGGTGGAAAATCATATCCTGTTAATCAGATGGGACTTAAATATGGGAAGGAACCTCTTGCCAAAAATTATCGCCGATTAACAGAAATTGAAAACAGCGGTAAACATGTTGTTGTCGTGAAGGTCGGGGCGATGTTTGTCAATAGTATTGAATTGACACATAAAAGCGAACAACTTGTTAAAGGAGAAGAAATGGCCTATTTCTCTTTTGGTTCGACTGTCATCTTGTTGTTTGAAAAGAACGGTTTTGTAATGGATGAAATGATTAAGGAAAAAGAAGAGGTCCTGGTAGGACAAAAGATTGGAACGTGGCTAAGCTAGTGGAGGCACTAGCTTTTCTTTTTTAAAAAAGGGTTTGTTAAATGGCGCTGTTACTCTTCCAAAGGCTTCGCTTATCCATGAGCCTCCTCGCAACATTTTAGGGTTCTAAAGGGTGTCGCTGTCGCTATTCTCTCGCTGGAGTCTATGCCTTTTGCTCCAAGCAACAGCTAGAAACCTTATCATTATCAATACCTAGCTTTGACAGAGCTAATAAAAAAAGAACCGGGATGTCCGGTTCTTTTAGGAAGTTGCTTTGATTTTATAGCTGAGGGAACGGCGTTTAATCTCTAATTCGATCAGTAGAATAAAATCATGACTTAATTTCAATTCCGTAGCTTTGTGATAGGATTCCAGTAAAAGTTCATCAGAAAGTTTTCTCATCAGATTGGCCTCTGCCCTACACCTCCTAGTGTTTCGTCACTATGTATTGTCCGATTTTATTATGTGTGTTTGTCAGTTCTAGTTTCTATAAGATGATCATATAATGGTAGTTTCGCTTGTTTGTATGATAACTCTACCACGTATTTTTTCGTAGAACAACCGTTCTGTTATCCACAATTAACAGTGGATAACATGTGGGTAAACTGTTTATAATTACCAGTAATTGAGGTAGGACACACTGTATAATGTAGATAAGTTTATCCACAGGTGTTGAAAACGTCAGGAATTTGTCGAAAAATTTTTATTTTCAACACTTTTTATAAGAAGTTTGATGCAAGCTAACACTATAAATATCTATAATTTGCTTAACATGGACATGGAATTTAGGTAAGATGGTAAAGTATTTAATGGATAAGGGAATTCATTTCTGTACAATAACACGGTTACATAGCCGAATAATAGAACCAATAGAGGGTGATTTGAATGTTTAAATATTTTCTGCCTGCACAACACGTAAAAAGCGTGTTTGAGATAAAACCGCAAGAGTTGAAGGAAAAAGGAATCAAAGGTATCATTACGGACCTTGACAATACATTAGTTGAATGGGACCGACCAGAAGCCACACCAGCGTTGATAGAATGGTTCAAGGGAATGCAGGAAGTCGGCATCTTGGTAACAGTAGTTTCTAACAATAAATTAAAAAGAGTGAAGATGTTTTCTGATCCGTTAGGTATCAACTATATCTACGGTGCAAGAAAGCCCATGAGACGAGCATTCAGAAGGGCACTTAAAGATATGAAGCTTCAAAAAGAAGAAGTGGTGGTAATCGGTGACCAGCTTCTGACAGACGTATTGGGAGGCAATCGCCTAGGATTGCATACAATTCTTGTTGTCCCAGTAGCACAGACGGACGGGTTTGTAACAAAGTTTAACCGCAAAGTGGAAAGGCGTATCCTTTCTTGGATGAAACGAAAAGGTATGATTAATTGGGAGGACTAAAAACATGGAAGAACAAGTAGTATGTATCGGCTGCGGTGTTGCCATACAGACAGACAACCCGAAAGAGTTGGGGTATGCCCCTCCTTCTTCATTAGATAAGGAAGCGATCATCTGTAAGCGATGCTTTCGCTTGAAGCATTACAATGAAATACAAGATGTTTCTCTGACAGATGACGACTTTATTCGGATATTGAATTCAATCGGACAAACAAAAGGACTTGTCGTGAAGATTGTTGATATCTTTGATTTTGACGGAAGCTGGTTGCCTGGTTTGCATCGCTTTGTAGGTAACAACAAAGTGTTGCTCGTAGGAAACAAAGTGGACCTTTTGCCTAAATCCGTCAAGCCGAATAAGGTAATTAACTGGATGAAGCAGGCCGCCAAAGAGCTCGGGCTAAAACCAGAAGAGGTTTTCCTTATCAGTGCTGATAAAGGGACAGGTGTAAAGGATCTGGCTCAGGCCATCGAAGAATACCGTGCAGGTGAGGATGTATATGTGGTCGGCTGTACGAACGTTGGTAAATCTACTTTCATCAACCGGATTATCCGTGAATTCTCAGGGGAGAAGGATGTTATCACGACCTCGCAGTTCCCAGGTACCACTCTCGATCTTATCGATATACCATTGGACAACGGATCTTCTCTGTACGATACACCTGGGATCATTAACCGCCACCAAATGGCACACTTTATAGATAAAAAGGAATTGAAAGTGATTTCCCCTAAAAAGGAAATCAAGCCGAAAATCTTTCAGTTAAATGAAGGGCAAACCTTGTTCTTTGGAGGATTGGCTCGTTTTGATTATGTAAAGGGTGGTCGGAATTCCTTTACTTGCTATGTATCCAATGATTTTTACATTCACCGGACGAAACTTGAGAATGCAGAGCATGTATACAAGGAGCATCTTGGTGATTTGCTGCAACCACCTGGTAAAAACTTTGTAGAAGATTTCCCGGAACTTGTAGCCCATGAATTTACAATAAAAGGTGAGAAAACGGATATTGTCTTCTCGGGTCTGGGCTGGGTGACAATTAATGAACCAGGAATCAAAGTGGTCGCTCACGTACCGAAAGGCGTAGGCGTGATGGTACGTAAATCCTTGATCTAACTGAAAACCCAATAACTTATCTTTTATAAATTTCTAGCTGTTGATTGGAGCAATAGGCGAAGACTCCTGCGGGGGGATAGCGACAATCTTGAGACCCCGCAGGGCGTAGCCCGAGGAGGCTCAAGGTCGCCCCGTGGAAAGCGTAGCCGTTTGCGGAAATCAACAGTGGCATGAATAAAACCTTAATGTAAATGGAGGGAGGCAGTGATGAAAAAACTATACGGAGTGATAGGTGCTCCCATTGAACATTCCATGTCTCCACTTATCCATAATGATGCATTCCTGCAATCGGGCTACAATGCCCATTACCACGCTTTTCATATTGAGCCGAATGATTTGAAATCAGCAGTGGATGGAATGCGGGCATTGGGTGTGAGCGGCTTTAATGTCACTATTCCCCATAAAGAAGCTATCATCCCCTTGCTTGATGAAGTTGATGAAGCAGCAGGACGTATTGGAGCTGTCAATACGGTAGTTAACAAGGATGGGGTACTTATTGGTTATAATACCGACGGCAGGGGATATGTGGAAGCATTGAAAGAAGTAACGAAGCTGAACAATAAGCGCATTCTAATAATTGGGGCAGGAGGTGCGGCAAGGGCGATTTTCTATACTTTGGCTCAAGAACAAGGCATTCAAATCGATCTGTATAACCGCACCGCTTCCAAGTCGGCTGATCTGATACAGGAATTTTTGCTGGACCATCTTGCCGAGAGCATAACGATGGAAGAAGCCATTGAAAGGCTTGAAGTCTATGACGTGGTCATTCAGACTACTTCTGTCGGGATGTTTCCACATACGGAAGACTCCCCTTTGCCCTTGAAAGCAATCAAGCAAGGTGCCGTATTCAGTGATATTATCTATAATCCTTATGAAACAAAACTATTGAAGGGTGCTAAAGCGTTAGGTGCTGTGACACAGAATGGTGTTCACATGTTTGCCTATCAGGCTGCACTTGCATTTGAACATTGGACAGGCCATTTTCCCGATACAAACAGAATGAAGAATTTAGTGAAAGAACAACTAGGAGGAATATCATGTTAACTGGTAAACAAAAAAGATTTTTACGCGCAGAGGCGCATCATTTAGATCCGATTTTCCAAGTTGGAAAAGGCGGAGTGAATGAAAATATGACAAAGCAGATCTCAGAGGCTTTGGAAGTGAGAGAGTTACTTAAGGTCAGCGTACTTCAAAATTGCGATGAAGATCGTAAAGTGGTTGCAGAAGATCTTGTTGCCGGTACAAAAGCCGAGCTTGTACAAGTGATCGGCAGTACCATTATCTTGTACAAGGAATCTAAGGAAAACAAACAAATCGTATTACCAAGATAAATCGGATGGAGGGATCATGATGAGGAAAGTAGGCATTATTGGCGGTACATTCGATCCACCTCACTTAGGCCACCTCTTGATAGCCAGTGAGGTGAGACAGAAGTTGTCTCTCGATGAGATCTGGTTTATGCCTAACCATATCCCTCCCCATAAGCAAAAAAAAGATATTACACCGACGGAAATCAGGGTTGAAATGCTTAAAGCCGCTGTGGAATCCAATGCAAGTTTCAAGGTGGAAACCATTGAGCTTCAGAGGGAAGGTCCCTCTTATACATATGATACAATGTTGTTATTAAGGGAAAGAAATCCGGATTCAACCTTCTATTTTATCATAGGGGCGGATATGGTAGAGTACTTGCCTAAATGGCACAACATAAAGAAGCTGTTGGAGATCGTCACCTTTGTGGGCGTGAAACGGCCGGGGTATTCTTTCACTTCGGAATATCCTGTGCTCGAGGTGGAGACACCCCAAATGGACATCAGCTCCACATTGATCCGCAAGCGGGTTCAACAAGGATGGACTTCTCAATATCTAGTGCCTGAGAAGGTAAAAGAAATGATAGAGGGGAAACGCCTATATGAATAGAGATAAAGCATTAAGAGTGGTGAAGGATCAACTGACCGAGCGCAGATATGTGCATACTCTCGGGGTGATGGAAACGGCAATCAAATTAGCAGAAATTTATAAGGTTGATGTTGGGAAAGCAGAACTTGCCGCCATCTTCCATGATTACGCGAAATTTCGGGACAAAGAGGAAATGCGGCAAATCATTATCAATCAAAAAATGCCACAGGATCTCTTGCAGCATCATGATGAACTTTGGCACGCCCCGGTGGGAGCCTATCTGGTGGAAAATGAGGTCGGTATTACCGACCATGAAGTACTAGAAGCAATAAGATGCCACACATCGGGGAAAATAAATATGAGCCCCTTGGATAAGGTGCTTTTTGTAGCCGATTATATCGAACCTGGCAGGGATTTTCCTGGAGTAGAACAGGTTCGGGAATCCGCCATGAATTCTCTTGATATCGCTGTCATACAGGCAATGAAAAACACGATCACTTTTTTATTGAAACGAAATCAGCCCATCTACCCTGATACATTTCACGCCTATAACGATATGACCATGAAGGTTAAAGAAAGGAAGTTAACATAAATGTCTAAAGAATTATTACAGCTTGCGGCAAAGGCTGCAGATGATAAACGTGCAGAAGAATTGGTTGCTTTAAATATGCAGGGTATCTCCCTTGTGTCAGATTATTTCTTGATCTGTCACGGTAACTCCGATAAGCAGGTCCAGGCAATCGCACGTGCGATAAAAGAAACGGCAGATGAGAACGGTCAGCATGTAAAGAGAATGGAAGGCTTTGATGAAGCTCGCTGGGTCCTCGTTGACCTTGGGGATGTAGTGGCCCATGTATTCCATAAAGATGAGCGCGGCTATTACAACTTGGAACGTCTTTGGGGAGATGCTCCGCGCGAGGACATTCAAATCGAGTTAACATAAATGGCTTACGGACAATTTGCCTATATTTATGACCAATTGATGCAGGATGTTCCCTATGAAAAATGGGTGTCATTTGTGCAGGCAATGAAAAATCAACATCTTCCTGCGGATTCCAAGGGGTTCTCAGTGGTGGATGTTGGATGCGGCACAGGTGAGCTTGCCATTCGGTTTGCTAAAGAAGGCTGGGAAGTGGCAGGAGTGGACCTTTCAGAAAGCATGCTGGCCATTGCTTATGAAAAGGCAACCGAAGCTGGGGTTTCCATACCTTTTTATGAGCAGAACATGGCAGAGCTTGATGGATTCCAAAACGTCGATTGCATCACTATTTTCTGTGATTCCCTGAATTATCTTGAATCAGAAGACGATGTCAAAAGAGCCTTCTCAGCTGCCTATAAACAGTTAAAAGAAGGAGGGCTTCTATTATTCGATGTGCATTCCCTCTACAAAATGACACAAGTATTCATGAATAACACTTTCACCAGTGCAGAAGAGGATGTTGCCTACATATGGAACAGCTTCCCCGGAGAGCATCCGAATAGTGTCGAACATGAGCTTTCTTTCTTCGTTCAAGAAGAAACAAACCAGTATACACGGTTTGATGAACTCCATTTCCAACGGACTTTTCCTGTGGAGACCTATAAAAAGTGGCTAGAAGAAGTGGGGTTCACCATCTTATCGGTAACTGGAGACTATTCCACTGAACATTTAGCAGAAAATGCAGAAAGAATATTCTTCACCGCAAAAAAATAGGCTTCCCCTTTAGGGAAACCTGTTTTTTGCGTTTAACGGAAAAAGTTGAAAAAACTTAAAGGTATTTGTCGCTTGATGGCGAATAACCTTATTAGAGAAAAATCAATGAAACTGTTTTTTGACCTCCACAAGATCTTCATCAAACTTCTCATGCGTCTTTTGAATGACATGATGGAATACATCGCCCAATTCATTCTCAAGCACTTTAATGCCTTCTCCAGTAACACCACCCTTAACACACACTTTTTCTTGCAAGGTTTGAAGGGTATAAATATCCTTTTCAATCAATTTTCCCATTCCGATGATCATCTGGCTCGCCAAATCTGTCGCTTGCTCCTTGGTTATGGCCGTCTCACTTACAGCCCCGTCAATGAACCTCTGCAAAATATAACTGAAAAATGCAGGTCCACAACTTACAATATCCGATGCCACCCTTGTAACATCTTCCTTAATATGAATTGGTGTTGAAATCTTTGAACAAATAGTCAGTAAGAAATCCTTATATTCTTCTCGTACATTCTCTCCGAATGTCACCAATGTGACACCAGCTAAGGCGCGGTTTGTGATACTTGGGATGATGCGTGCCACCTGGCAGTTGATGATTGTTTGCAGCTGCGTAACAGATACAGGGCTCGTAATGGAAATCACACATTTATCGGCCGTCAAGTCTTTATTGATTTTTGTTAAAAGGGGGTGAATATCCAATGGTTTAACACATAAAAAGATAATATCAGCAGCATTTACCACTTCTTCCGCCGTTTCAGCCACATATAGGTCAGGATATTTGCGTTGTAAATTAAATGCTTTCTCTATGGAACGATTAGTAATCGTGATATTCTCAGGAGGTACTGCTTTCGAGTCGACAAATGATTCCACCAAGATTCTCCCCATGTTTCCTGTGCCGATCATTCCAATCTTCATGTTTCATTCCCTCCTCCATCCAAAAAAGTTTCTCATACACTATATGTATTTATGCTTATTAATATGAATAGAAGGTGAGTGCCTTGAAAGAATTGTGGTATGTCCATAAAACAAAAGTGTTGATTGTGATTAGTGTTGTTGTGTTATTTTGTTTTTTCATCTGGTCCAGGCTATATGTTCCCACAGAAACGCAGGCGGAACAACAAGTGAGTTTTTTGATGGAAGCAACTGAAGCTGAAAGTGAAGAGGATCTGGGAGTAAACGATGTTGAACAGGAAACGTCCCAGCCAATAAATAAAGAGGTACTTATTGATATCAAAGGAGCTGTTTTCCAGCCTGGGGTCTACAAAATGAAATCGGGGGACAGGGTCATCGATGCAGTGGAGGTGGCAGGAGGTTTTTTGGATGACGCAGATACGAGGAAAGTTAATTTGGCCTCCCTCCTGACAGATGAAATGGTCATCATCGTCCCGCGTGAGGGAGATGAAGAGGAGAGGGAGGTCCTTATTAAACCTGAAAACAGTTCAAATGCTGACTCCGCTGGTGGAAAAATAAATATAAATTCTGCTTCAGAAGAGGAGCTGACAGCTCTTACGGGTGTCGGACCAGCAAAAGCAAAGGCAATCATCGACTACAGGACCGACCATGGCTTATATAAGAGTATAGAGGAAATCATGAATGTGACAGGAATCGGAGAGAAATCTTTTGAAAAGCTTAAGGATGAAATTACTGTAGCCAATTGAATTGACGGAAGACAAGAAAACCCGCTACACTAAGGATATTGTTTAAGAAGATTAGGAGGCATATG
The DNA here is from genome assembly GCF_038595065.1 of Sutcliffiella sp. FSL R7-0096. Classification (NCBI taxonomy): domain Bacteria; kingdom Bacillati; phylum Bacillota; class Bacilli; order Caryophanales; family Bacillaceae; genus Sutcliffiella; species Sutcliffiella sp. FSL R7-0096. The sequence continues at coordinate 3,284,198 of NZ_CP152003.1, read as the reverse complement.
GGAAGATGACAAGAATATCTTGGGATCAATACTTTATGGCGCAAAGCCATTTATTAGCACTAAGAAGTACCTGTACAAGGCTTGCTGTCGGAGCAACTATTGTACGTGATAAACGAATCATAGCTGGAGGTTATAATGGTTCCATTGCAGGTGGAGTACATTGCATTGATGAAGGATGCTATGTCATTGATAATCATTGTGTGCGGACCATCCATGCCGAAATGAATGCCTTGCTTCAATGCTCCAAATTTGGGGTGCCGACGACTGGCGCCGAAATTTATGTCACCCACTTTCCATGCCTTCATTGCTGTAAAGCCATAATCCAAGCGGGAATTAAAACGGTTTACTATGCAATGGAATATAAGAACCATCCATATGCAATGGAAATGTTCGAACAGGCTGATGTGCGCGTGGAACACGTGGAACTGGATGAGATGGCTGTAAGCTTGAACGATCCTGAGAAAATAGGATTCATTAATAGCTTGATTGAAAGATTGGAGGAATCCGGTGCAAGTGATGAAGAAATAAAGCGCTGGTATGAACAATCCACCGAGCTTTTCAGTAAGCAAGGATAATCTTATTTTAATGAAAATTAGGACAGGCTACTTTGCTTATTTGGCCATCGCTAGCTGTTTGGGAATTGCTGTCTCCAGGTCAGATACTCACTGGGGACCGCTTTCCCTTTTGATTGTCTTTTTTTTATGGATCTATCTTCAAGATAAAAATCCTCTCAGACTACTCCTTTTGACTCTCCTCTTCAGCGCTGGATTTTACGGCTATATGAATATGATCGAGTCCCAGAATGTATCCGTTCATACGGGTAGTGAAACACGAATTTCTGGAACCATCACCACATCCATTCATATTGATGGAAACAAAGCCAGTTTTGAAATGAAAAGTAATAAAAAAGAATCGATGGTAGTGGAATATTATCTCCAGGAGCAACAAGAGATCACCCTACTTGAATCTTTGGAAATTGGAGAGCTATGTAATTGGCAAGGGGCCTTGAAAATACCTCAGCCAGCCACCAACCCTCATGCTTTTGATTACAAGAACTATCTTTACGAACAAAAAAAATATTGGATATTTTCATTGGACAGGTTGCCGGAATCTTGTGCCCCCGGTGAAAATATTTCTATTTTTAAAGGTCTCCAAAAGTATCGCGACAAGGGAATAAAAACAATTGATGAACATATGGACCCAGTTGTGGCAAGCTTTATAATTTCCTTGATTTTCGGGGAGAGAAGATATCTTGATCATATGGTATTAGAGGCATACCAAAAGTTGGGCCTCATTCATTTATTGGCGATTTCTGGTTTGCATGTAGGAATCATTACCGCAGCTGCCTTCTATACCGGTATTCGATTGGGACTAACCCGACAATCGGTTAACATCCTCTTAATCCTTCTATTACCTCTTTATGTCGTTCTGGCAGGTGGTGCACCGTCTGTCATGAGGGCCGCAACAATGACAGGCGTAGCCCTTGTGCTGCTGCTTTTTAAAAAGAAAATCCTCTCTATTGATACAATCGGCCTTGCCTGCATCTTTGTTTTGCTATTGAACCCATATTACATGTATCATATCGGATTTCAATTATCCTTTTCGGTCAGTATGGCTTTAATATTGACGTCAAGGAAAATCAGCACTGTCAACAATGGACTTCTTCAGATTTTCTATGTCTCCTTTATTGCTCAGGTCGCTTCGCTGCCTTTGCTGCTTTTTCACTTTTACCAGTTTTCCATCTGGAGCCCGTTTTTAAATATAATCTATGTCCCTTTTTTCTCCTTGTTTGTCCTTCCTGGTGCATTCTTGCTCTTTTTTGCGATGATCTTCTATCCTGGACTGCTCCCCTTACTTGTCCCTTTTTTCTCTTTCCCCCTTCAGCTTTTGAATTCTCTTGCGGTGTGGTTTGCGAGTATACCATTCGGTACACTGGTGTTTGGAAAACCTTTTATCGGGATGATGGGGCTGCTCGTATCTTTTACGGCTTTATTTTTTTATCTGTGGGAAAAGAAAAGGTTGTCGGCTGCATCGGCTATGCTTGTGGGCTGTTTGTGTTTCCAATGGTACATTCCATATACAAACCCTTATGGAAAAGTGGTGGTAGTGGATATTGGACAGGGAGATGCTATATTTATTCGGCTTCCTTTTAATAAAGGAACGTATCTGATTGACACAGGAGGCGCATTCCCATTCCCGAAAGAAGCATGGAAAGAAAGGAAGAGGGAGTATAACAGTGGTATCGATGTATTGTTGCCTTTTTTGAAAGCGGAAGGAGTAAGGAAGTTGGACAAATTAATATTATCTCATGGAGATTATGATCATATCGGCAATGTCGCAAGTCTCTGGGGACATGTAAAGGTAAGCGAAGTGGTGGTTCCATTGGGATTTGGCGGAAGTGAACTGGAAGAGGAGATATTGCTTGAAGCCGACTATCGAGGGGCAAAAATACAGACTGCTGTTCCGAATATAGGGTGGGATGTGGATACTGCCAGTTTTTTATATCTGCATCCAGCCAAAGCGTATGAAAATAAGAATGAAGGATCGATTGCTCTTTACGCCATTTTGGGCGACAGAAGTTGGCTGTTTACTGGAGATATGGAAGGTGAAGGGGAAAGGGAGGTGTTACTTCGCTACCCAAATATAACGGTGGATGTGCTAAAAGCTGGTCATCATGGGAGCAAGACTTCAACCGGCCAGGCATTTGTTGAAAGGCTGCAACCGGATATCGCCATCATTTCCGCCGGGAGAAACAACCGTTTTGGTCATCCACATCAGGAAGTACTCGACAGGCTGGAGCGTTCAGAGGCAATGGTGTATCGTACGGATAGACAAGGGGCAATTATCTTTGAATTTACACATCGGGGTGGAACGTTTTCCACGGTACTACCATAGGATACAGTATCAAAATGAAAAAGAGACTGCACCATTTAGACGCAGTCTCTTTTATAGCGAAGCTTTTCAGAGATATCCTCATTCTTTTCACAACCGCTTTGGAAAAGAATCACGACGGTATGTATTGTTATGCCGCCATTAAGATCCTAGGTAATGAATCAATGTTGCCATTGCAAAGATTGTTGCGAAAAAACCGAAGGATACGATAAAACCGACACCAGAATCTACTGCATCGTTACGTTTACTTTGGACGCTTTTCTCAAATTCGTTCATAAGTATCCCTCCTATCACACATTAGTATAAGCTATACGGCAAAAAAAATCCACCAGTCATTTTTGCTTTTCCACCTTTGACAAGAGTTGTCACAAATAGTTCAGAAATTCAAGGAGAACATAGTATTACACCCAAACGGGGCAATCGTTAACGGGCGAGTTACCTGGGGCTAGCATCGTTGACGTTTATATAAAATGGAGATTAGTTCTTTGTAGGTGAGAACTAATCTCCTTTGACTTTGTTTGCTTATATAACTCCTTGTCAACTCATTCATCTCTCATGTACGATAAGAAGGAGTAGAAACAAATGACGGGAGCATAACAATGGGATTCGAAGCGTTAAAGAAAATAAAAGCAAAACATTTCGCGCCGATATATTTATTATTGGGCACCGAAGGATTTTTAATGAGGGAAATAAGGGATGCCATCATAGAGCATGCTCTTGATGTGGAAGAACATGATTTTAATCTCTCCTTTTATGATATGGAAGAACAGCCGGTGGATGTAGCCATCGAGGACTCGGAGACTCTACCGTTCATGGGGGAGCGAAGAGTGGTGGTCATGACCAATCCCTTCTTTCTTACAGCGGAAAAAAATAAGAGCAAGGTTGAACACAACACGGACCGATTTATTTCTTACATAAAAGAAGCTGCACCATATACCATTTTGGTAATTCAAGCATCTTACGAGAAGCTGGATGAGCGGAAAAAGATTGTCAAGGAGCTAAAAAAGCAAGCGGAAGTCATCGAAGCACAGCCGCTCGGGGAAAGGGACTTGAAGCTTTGGATGAAAGACAAAGCAATGCAAAATGGAGCGATTCTAGGAGATGCCGCATCAGAGGAATTACTAAAGATTGCGGGAGTCAATCTTTCTGTCCTTGCCCAGGAGATCAACAAAATGGCCATGTATATCGGCGCTTCCGATCAGGAAATTTCCGTTGATACAGTCAAGCTGTTGGCAGCCAAATCCATTGAGCACTCCGTATTCGAACTCATTGAAAAAATGGTGCATAGGCGGATAGATGAAGCACTCGAACTTTTTTATGATTTGGTTCGAAACAACGAGGAACCGATAAAGCTCCACGCGCTCATTGCCAACCAGTTCCGCTTGTTATATCAGGTAAAGGATTTAAGCGAACAAGGGTACAGCCAACAGAAAATGGCCGGCATGCTAAGGGTCCATCCGTACAGGGTGAAACTGGCAGCACAGCAGGGGCGGTATTTCGGGCGTGCTGAATTGATGAAAGTAGTGGATGAGCTTGCCGAAGCGGATTATCTGATGAAGAGCGGAAAGATAGATAAACAGTTGGCGATGGAGATGCTATTAATCAGACTGGCGCCAATCAACTAAATAAAACCAAACAGTCAACCGCCGAACAACCAGTTTCGGTGGTTTTTTATTGTTTAGGAATTTCTTCAAAACCACAACAAACTAACGAAAAATAATGGAATATAGAGCATTTTGAGCTTCTGAAAAAGCATTCGGACAACTACCTTGTTGGTTCGGACAAATAATTAGCTTTTGGCAAGGAGTTCGGACATTTGCACTACCTAGTTCGTACAAGATTTTTAAGTGTTTGGACATTTAAAAAATAGGTTCGGACAAGTTGCTCCAAACTTCGGACAACTATGCGGAATCTTCGGACAAAAACCAAAAATCTTTGGACATTTGAACGGAATCACGTCCGTTACCAACATCCATCCACTATCATTGAATCATCCCACACCTCTGAAGAACATCAACCAACCTTTAAAAAGCCGGTTGACCCATAATCTGAAAGCGCAGTATTATTCTATATTCGCCGTAAAACAAAAAAATCCTTTGGGGGTCTGACCCCCAAAGGACAAAAAATAAAAAAACGACCCAACCGGATCGCCCTTTTATTATGCAGTAGCTCCGTTTACTTTTTTCGCTAGGCGAGATTTTTGACGGTTTGCTGCATTTTTGTGGATGATACCGTTTTGCGCAGCTTTGTCTAAACGTTTAGCAGCTTCTAGGTAAGCAGTTTTTGCACCTTCAACATCGTTGTTAGCAACAAAAGCTTCTACTTTCTTCACAGCAGTACGCATAGAAGACTTGATAGTAGCGTTATGAGCACGACGTACATCGTTAGTTTTTACACGTTTGATAGCAGATTTAATGTTTGGCATATCTTTCACCTCCATACAATTCAACGATCGAGATTTATATAAAACTCGACATTTCTTTACTTATGAGAACAAGTGATATTTTATCAAATCCATTATGATTATGCAATAGGGAGTCAAGGGAATTTTCTTGAAAGTGTAAAACACCCACATTCTCATGCATGAAAAACGGTTGTAGGGTCAAAATAAAACTAAAATTTGGCAATGCTGGAGGCGGAAAAAGAATGAATCAACCACAACCTTTGGATCTAAGCAAGTATGAAGTGAGAACCGACTTGGCGGTAGAAGCCAATCAGATGGCTATTGAGAAACATAACCGACAGAATGGGCAGAATCAAAACCTACAGAACAATGAAAATAACCAGACATCAAATCCTGTATCGGCCATAGAAGGAGTAGTCGTTAAAGAAAGACAGACGGATGGTATCAATGTTACAACCGTGACCATTTCAGATAAGGGAGCGGAAATGACCGGAAAGAAGCCTGGTAACTACCTCACATTGGAAGCGGTGGGAATCAGGCAAAAGGATTCCGATCTGCAGAAAAAAGTCGAGACTGTCTTTGCAAAAGAATTCAGCGCCTTCCTTACATCCCTTAATATATCCAAGGATGCCACCTGTCTGGTTGTAGGGCTTGGTAATACGAATGTCACACCGGATGCACTTGGTCCGTTGGTATGTGAAAACCTGTTAATCACAAGGCACTTGTTCAAGCTGCAACCAGAGTCCGTACAGGATGGATTCAGGCCTGTCAGTGCGATCATCCCGGGAGTGATGGGGATTACAGGAATTGAAACGAGTGACATCATTTTGGGAGTGGTGGAAAAAACGAAGCCAGATTTTGTGATTGCCATAGATGCCTTGGCTGCGAGGTCCATCGAGCGGGTAAATGCGACCATCCAGATTTCTGATACAGGGATACATCCTGGTTCAGGTGTTGGGAACAAGCGTAAGGAGCTGAGCATGGATACACTTGGAATTCCGGTGATTGCCATTGGCATTCCGACTGTGGTAGATGCTGTGTCCATGGCAAGTGACACCATCGACTTCATCCTGAAGCATTTTGGGAAAGAGATGAGAGAGGGGGACAGTCCTTCAAGGTCGCTCGCGCCCGCAGGAATGACATTTGGGGAAAGGCGGAAGCTGACAGAAGAGGATCTTCCAGGGGAAGAGCATCGTAAGAATTTCCTTGGTATCGTTGGAACGTTACCTGAAGAGGAAAAACGGAAGCTGATTCACGAAGTGTTGTCTCCGCTCGGTCATAACCTGATGGTTACACCGAAGGAAGTGGATGATTTTATAGAAGACATGGCCAATGTGGTGGCGGAAGGTTTGAACTCTGCGCTGCATTTCCATGTGAACCAGGATAATGTAGACGCTTATACACACTAGGCGTCCGTGTTCTACTTTTCACCCTTTTGCATACATATAGTAGCAACAAGTATGTGAAAGGGTGAGAAAATGAAGGGCTACCGCTCCTCACACGTCGTCGTATTAAATGGGACAAGCATTAAGAAATCAGTCGTAGCAGTGATCTTAGGATTTATTCTTGTATTTGCGGTATCCGGTGTTATGACATCTCTCAAGCCAGAATACCGAGTCACCTCGAGCTCCATCAATGAGTTTTCCAAAAGGTTCTCGGGAGAGTCTCTGTTATATATTTTCGGGTATACCAATGCCTATTTTACGCAAGGATTATCAAGTGAAGCGAAAGCACCTAATTATGCTTCCGCTTTATTTGAGTTAACGACAAGCATTAACCTTGATGATCCGCGCAGTCTGATCCGAAATGAAATTCCAGGCTTTGCTTATTATGACGGAGAAATTCTGGTAGCGGGGTCAGGGGTGAACTATACGGATATGCCGGTGGAATCCTCCCCGCCTATGGAAGTGCTACTACAAGAAAGACAAGCTTCCATCGTCGACCTGGACGAGGAAAAAGAGAATGAGGAAAGCGCTCCACCTCCTGCCCAGACCACAGGGGACAAGCGTACTGTTCTCATTTATCACTCGCATTCCCGGGAATCGTTCCTACCTTATCTTGAAGGTGTGACAAGCCCCAATGCAGCAAGTCATCCCGAAGTGAATGTAACAAGGCTTGGAAAAAAGCTTCAGGAAGAATTGGTCCAACGGGGCATCGGAACTGATATTGACACAACCGACACCGCCTTGGCCTTAAAGAACAGGGGCTGGGTGTACGGTCAATCTTATGATGTGACGCGGCCTATCGTGGAAGAAGCGATGGCAGGGAACCAACATCTAAATTATCTGATTGACGTCCATCGAGATTCGGGGAGAAGAAAAAGCACGACAATGGACATAAATGGCGTTCCGCATGCAAGGCTTTATTTTGTAATAGGGAAGAAAAATCAACACTATGAGAAGAACCAGTATTTGGCCGAACAGATTCATAAAAAGTTGGAGCAAAAGTATCCTGGATTAAGTAAAGGTATATTTGTTCCGCCTTCTGCCGAGACTCGTAATGGTATCTATAATCAGGACCTTTCCCCAAATTCGATGCTGATTGAAGTGGGGGGAGTGGATAATACATTTGAAGAAATGAACCGTACATTGGAGATTTTTGCCGATGTGTTCAGTGAAATTTACTGGCAGGCAGAAAAAGTGGACGGAAATGCTGAAGGTGAAGCGCAATAAGGTGAAAAAGGAGCTGAAAGTGCGATGAAAAGATTTATGGTCAAATGTTTATTTATTTCTCTGGTGCTATTTCTTGGAGTGCTTTTAGGGATGCAACAGGCAAATGAAGGAATGCGGAAAATGAAGGGATACGATGATCCGGCTTTTAGTGGCCAAGCTTTCCATGTGGCTGAAACGACAGAGGGAATTAATGGCACCATCCTCGGACGCCAGATAAATTCTCAGGATATGAAAGAGAAGCAGGAAAAGTTGGAAGGCATTAAAGCTTATAACGTATTCTCTTCTGCAGGAAAGAAACTGGCAGATGGCATGTCAGGCATGATGAGCGGGATTTTCAATAAAGTGCAGGATACGATAGAGGAAAAAACGGAAGAATGATAGGACTTGTAGAGAGCGAGGGACGTGGGCTAGGAGTTTTTAATCCATGACTTTGCTTTCTTTTTTTGCTCCATCTATAAATTGATTTGAACATCTTAGCTGATGAATGGAGTCTAAGCCTTTCGCGGAAATCATCAGCGGCGTTTAACAATGCCTTTATTATAAAGAGAAATTCAAACAATCCGAATTTCATTGAATCTTCCTTTTCGTATTGATATAATCAGAAATAGTGTACGTTGCCGAAAGTGTAGGAGTGAAACAGATAATGAACAGAGAAGAACGGTTAAAACGACAATCAAAGATAAGAAACTTTTCAATCATTGCCCATATTGACCATGGGAAATCAACTTTAGCAGACCGAATATTGGAAAAAACGTCTGCATTGACACAAAGGGAAATGAAGAATCAGTTGCTTGATTCCATGGACCTTGAACGTGAACGTGGGATCACCATTAAATTGAATGCCGTTCAATTACGATATAAAGCTAATGATGGCGAAGAATATATTTTCCACCTTATCGATACACCTGGACATGTCGATTTTACATACGAGGTTTCCAGAAGCTTGGCTGCCTGTGAAGGGGCGGTACTTGTAGTCGATGCGGCACAGGGTATTGAAGCCCAGACATTAGCCAATGTGTATTTGGCACTTGATAATGAACTAGAGATCATGCCTGTCATTAATAAAATTGACCTTCCAAGTGCAGAGCCTGAGAGGGTTCGCCAAGAAATTGAGGATGTAATTGGACTTGATGCTTCTGATGCTGTCCTGGCAAGTGCCAAGGCTGGTATTGGAATCGGTGAGATCTTGGAGCAGGTAGTAGAAAAGATCCCTGCACCTCAAGGCGATCCGGAAGCACCATTGAAAGCGTTGATTTTTGATAGCCTGTTCGACCCTTACCGAGGGGTGGTTGCCTATATCCGTATCGTGGAAGGGACCGTAAAAGTTGGAGACAAAATCCGTATGATGGCTACTGGAAAAGAGTTTGAGGTTAATGAGGTCGGGGTGTTCACGCCAAAAGCTGTGCAGCTTGATGAGCTGACCGTTGGAGATGTTGGTTTCCTGTCTGCATCCATCAAAAATGTTGGAGACACGCGTGTCGGTGATACTATCACTCATGCGAAAAATAGAGCTGCAGAACCTCTTCCTGGTTACCGTAAATTAAACCCAATGGTGTTCTGTGGATTATATCCAATCGACTCTGCAAAATTCAATGATTTGCGTGAAGCCCTTGAAAAACTTGAACTAAACGACTCTGCGCTTCAATATGAGCCGGAAACATCCCAAGCATTAGGCTTTGGTTTCCGTTGCGGATTCCTTGGTTTGCTCCACATGGAAATCATTCAAGAACGTATCGAGCGTGAATTTAATATTGATTTAATTACAACAGCACCATCCGTTATCTATCATGTACATTTGACAGATGGCGAGGAATTGCGAGTGGACAATCCCTCTAACATGCCAGATCCTCAGTCCATCGATCGAGTGGAAGAGCCATATGTAAAAGCTACAATCATGGTACCGAATGATTACGTTGGGGCAGTTATGGAATTGTGCCAAGAAAAGCGTGGAAACTTCATTGACATGCAGTACTTGGATGATATTCGCGTCAGCGTAATTTATGAAATTCCATTAGCGGAAATTGTTTATGATTTCTTCGATGCGTTGAAATCCAATACAAAAGGTTATGCATCATTTGATTATGAACTAATTGGTTACAAACCTTCGCATCTTGTTAAAATGGACATCCTGCTTAACGCTGAGAAGGTTGATGCCCTTTCCTTTATCGTTCACCGAGATTCTGCTTATGAGCGTGGGAAAATCATTGTGGAAAAGCTAAAGGAACTTATTCCAAGACAGCAATTCGAGGTACCAATCCAAGCGACCATTGGTCAGAAAGTTGTTGCAAGGTCAAACATCAAAGCTATGCGTAAAAACGTTCTTGCAAAATGTTACGGAGGAGACATCTCCCGTAAACGTAAGCTTTTAGATAAGCAAAAAGAAGGTAAAAAACGCATGAAGCAAGTTGGTTCTGTAGAAGTACCGCAAGAAGCATTTATGGCAGTACTGAAAATGGACGACAATGCCAACAAAAAACAATAACAAAAATACCGCAGTTTAATCTGCGGTATTTTTTCATACATGCGTCACATGTGATAAGCTAACAGATACGAAGTAAACAAACGAAAGTGTGATCTTATGATTAAATCAGCCTATATCCATATCCCATTTTGTGAACACATTTGTCACTACTGTGATTTCAATAAAGTATTCTTGAAAAATCAACCAGTAGATGAATACTTGGCATACATGGATACAGAAATGAAAAATACGATAGAAAAATACCCTGCCTCAGGACTCCAAACCATTTTTGTCGGCGGGGGGACACCTACTGCATTAAATGAAAAACAATTATCCTTTTTGCTTGATTCCGTGCAAAAGCATTTTCCAGTAAAACCCGAAATGGAATATACATTCGAAGCCAACCCTGGTGACCTATCGCTGGAAAAACTTCGCCTCCTAAAAGAGGGTGGGGTCAACAGGCTCAGTTTCGGAGTGCAAAGCTTTAATGATGATCTTTTGAAAAGGATAGGCAGGTCTCATAGAAAAGCGGATGTTTTTAAATCAATTGAACATGCGAGAGAAGCAGGTTTTGAAAATATCAGTATCGATTTAATTTACAGTCTTCCAGATCAAACAGTAGCTGATTTCAAGGAAACTTTGCACACGGCCTTTTCCTTAGAGATGGAACACTATTCTGCCTATTCCTTGATTATCGAACCCAAAACGGTTTTCTATAACCTGATGAACAAAGGGAAGCTCCCTTTACCAACACAAGAAGAAGAAGCGGAAATGTATGAAGTGCTATTGGATGAGATGGCGAAGAACGGTTATCAGCAATACGAAATCTCCAATTTTGCAAAAGAAGGTTATGAAAGCAGACACAATATTACCTATTGGGATAACGAATTCTATTATGGGATTGGCGCAGGTGCCCACGGTTATTTAGATGGTGTGCGAATTGCCAATCACGGACCGCTTAAAAAGTATATGGATGCAATAGAAGAAACTAAGTTTCCATATAAAGAGCAACATGATGTAACAAAAACAGAGAGAATGGAAGAAGAGATGTTCCTTGGGCTTCGAAAGAGTGAGGGAGTTTCTTGCTCCACATTCAAGAGGAAATTTGGAGAAGAGTTGCTGGTTATTTTCAAAGATGCTATTGCTGAAAATCTAGAAAAGGGCCTCTTAGAGCACGTGAATGGCCACATCCGACTTACGAGAAAAGGGAAATTTCTCGGTAATGAAGTTTTTCAGGCTTTTATTGGTGCGATCTGATTGACATGTGAATGGGTATTTGGTAATTTATTTATAGAATTAGCACTCGATGAATAGGAGTGCTAACAGAGGTGATGCTGAGTGCTTACAGAACGACAGTTGTTAGTATTGCAAGTCATAATTGACGACTTTATCCGATCTGCACAACCTGTTGGCTCCAGAACGCTCTCCAAGAAAGATGAAATCTCGTTCAGCTCTGCCACTATCAGAAATGAGATGGCAGATTTGGAAGAATTAGGATTCGTAGAAAAAACACACACTTCTTCAGGAAGGGTTCCATCGGAAAAGGGGTACCGCTATTATGTGGACCACTTGCTTTCTCCGGAAAGGCTTACGAAGCAGGATGTGTTTGAAATTAAATCCATCTTTCGCGAGCAAATATATGAATTGGAAAAAACCGTCCAAAAATCTGCACAGATTCTTTCTGATCTGACCAAGTACACTTCCATTGTCCTTGGGCCGGGAGTAAGGGATCACAGACTTAAAAACCTGCAGATCATTCCCATCAATCCGGAACAAGCGGTTGCAATCATCGTGACGGATACAGGACATGTCGAAAACCGCATGTTTTCTTTTCCGGCCAGCATGGATTCATCCGATATCCAAAAGATGGTCAATATCTTAAATGAACGTCTAGTGGGGGTACCACTGTCAGAGCTGATCAATAAGCTATATAAGGAAGTGGCAACACTCTTAAGATCTCATATCGGGAACTATGAAAACATTCTCCAATCCTTGAGCTCCACTTTATATATGGAAGAAAAGGATAAGGTGTTTTTTGGAGGCAAAACGAATATGCTTGCCCAACCCGAGTTTAATGATATCAATAAGATACGTTCATTGATGCTGTTGATTGATCAAGGCAAGGACTTGTCCCAGCATATTCGCGCGAAAGAAGCAGGTATCCATATTAAGATAGGCAGTGAAAATAACATTCCGGGTATGGAAGGCTGCAGTATTATTTCTGCAAGCTATTCCATCGGACCAGAACAGCTTGGTACGATCGCTTTGCTCGGTCCGACCAGAATGGAATATTCCCGTGTGGTCAGTCTCTTGCAACTTGTCAGTTCCGACCTTTCACAGGCGGTCAATAAACTGTATCAAAAGGACTGAGCATGGAAATATTGTTAGAGGATGGAGTTACCGCTCCGTCCTATCACCATGCAACAACAACATGATTTTTACACTTTGAGGGAGGTGAAACCATTGGTAAACGAGAACGAACAAGCAACAGTTGAAAATGAAGAAGTAGCAACGGAAGAAAGTGAAGAGACGACGGAAAACGTTGAAGAAGCAGAAGTAACTGCGGAACAACAGAAAATTTCCGAATTGGAAGCTAAGCTTGAAGAGTCGGAAAACCGCCTTCTTCGCTTACAAGCCGATTTTGATAACTACCGTCGACGTGTGAGACTTGACCAAGAGGCTGCACAAAAATATCGTGCACAGAATCTTGTTACAGATATACTTCCTGCCCTTGACAACTTTGAGCGTGCGCTTAAAGTAGATTCTGAGGATGAGAAAATAAAAACGTTTTTACAAGGCATGGAAATGGTGCACCGTCAGTTAGTGGAGGCACTGAAGTCAGAAGGACTCGAAGCGATCGAAGCGGTTGGACAGTCATTCGATCCTCATTTACACCAGGCAGTCATGCAGGTGGAAGAGGGAGAAGCGGAATCCAACACTGTTTTGGAAGAGTTTCAAAAAGGGTATAAGCTCAAAGACCGCGTCATCCGCCCGTCCATGGTAAAAGTAAGACAATAGTTGATTGTAGTGGAAGGCACGAGACTCCTGAGGGATAAGCGTGTTAAGGGCGACCCCGCAGGAGTATACGCCGGGAGGCCGCGATACCTTCCGTGGAAAGCGAGTGCCTGCAACGGAGATCAACGGTAACCGAAATATAAAATAACTACATATTAATGTAAGTTGCAATAGGAGGAAAAACAAAATGAGTAAAATCATCGGTATTGACTTAGGTACAACGAACTCATGTGTAGCTGTGCTTGAAGGCGGCGAACCAAAAGTAATCCCTAACCCAGAAGGTAACAGAACAACTCCATCTGTTGTTGCTTTCAAAAACGGCGAACGCCAAGTAGGGGAAGTGGCAAAACGCCAATCCATCACAAACCCTAACACAATCATGTCAGTTAAGCGTCACATGGGTACAGACTACAAAGTGGAAGTAGAAGGAAAAGAGTACTCTCCACAAGAAGTATCTGCAATCATCCTTCAACACTTAAAAGGCTATGCAGAAGAATATCTGGGAGAAACAGTTACAAAAGCTGTTATCACAGTTCCTGCATACTTCAATGATGCTGAGCGTCAAGCTACAAAAGATGCAGGTAAAATCGCTGGTCTTGAAGTAGAACGTATCATCAACGAGCCAACTGCAGCAGCATTGGCATACGGTCTTGATAAAATGGACGAAGATCAAACGATCCTTGTTTATGACCTTGGTGGCGGAACGTTTGACGTATCCGTACTAGAGCTTGGAGATGGCGTATTTGAAGTGCGTTCTACAGCTGGTGACAACCGTCTTGGTGGAGATGACTTTGACCAGGTTATCATTGATTACCTTGTTGCAGAATTCAAAAAAGAGAACGGCATTGACCTTTCTAAAGATAAAATGGCATTACAACGCTTGAAAGATGCAGCGGAAAAAGCGAAAAAAGACCTTTCCGGTGTAACAAGCACACAAATTTCCCTACCATTCATCACAGCTGGGGAAGCTGGACCACTTCACTTAGAAGTTAGCATGTCCCGTGCGAAATTTGATGATCTTACTGCTGGACTTGTAGAACGTACAATGGGCCCTGTTCGTCAAGCATTACAAGATGCAGGTATTTCTGCTTCTGAACTTGACAAAGTTATCCTTGTAGGTGGATCTACTCGAATCCCTGCCGTTCAAGATGCAATCAAGAAAGAAACTGGTAAAGACCCACACAAAGGGGTTAACCCGGATGAAGTGGTTGCTCTAGGTGCAGCTATTCAAGGTGGAGTACTTACTGGTGATGTTAAAGACGTAGTACTTCTTGACGTAACACCACTTTCTTTAGGAATCGAAACAATGGGCAGCGTATTCACGAAGCTTATTGAAAGAAACACAACTATTCCTACAAGTAAGTCACAAGTATTCTCTACAGCTGCTGACAACCAAACAGCGGTAGACATTCACGTACTTCAAGGGGAGCGTCCAATGGCAAGCGACAACAAAACATTAGGTCGTTTCCAATTGACTGATATCCCGCCAGCACCGCGTGGTGTTCCACAAATCGAGGTTTCTTTTGACATCGATAAAAACGGTATCGTGAACGTTCGTGCGAAAGACCTTGGAACAAACAAAGAGCAAGCTATCACTATCAAATCTTCTTCAGGTTTATCCGAGGACGAAATCAACCGCATGGTTCAAGAAGCGGAAGAGAATGCGGATGCAGACAAAAAGCGTAAAGAAGAAGTAGAATTACGCAATGAAGCAGATCAGCTTGTATTCACAACTGAAAAAACACTTAAAGAAGTAGAAGGTAAAGTGGAAGAAGCAGAAGTGAAAAAAGCGGAAGACGCAAAAGAAGAATTGAAAGCTGCTATCGAAAAAGGCGACCTAGAAGAGATCCGTACGAAAAAGGATGCACTTCAAGAAATCGTCCAACAAATTTCCATGAAGCTTTATGAGCAGGCTGCACAAGCACAACAAGCCGCTCAAGGAGCAGAGGGTGCAGAAGGCGCTGCGAACAACGACGACAATGTTGTCGACGCAGAGTACGAAGAAGTAAACGACGATAAAAAGTAAGATTAAGTCCTAGGGCTTTTCTGATAAAGATAAAAAGAAAGTCGAAGCCATGGCTTTGGCTTTCTTTTTATGTAAGCAGGAAAAAGAAACATCCCTTGGTGCCTGGAGTGGAAGGTGGTCGACTCCTGCGGGACCGTAGCGGTAGCTTGAGACCCCGCAACGAAGTGAGGAGGCTCAAGCACCGCCCCGCGGAAAGCGACCACCTGAAACGGAAGGTGCCAAGGAGTTAACCAGACTGGGGTTGAAGCACATAACTTTTATTGCTTTTTCCCTCTTTCAGGTGATACAATAACCTTTATGTGAATGAAACGGGAGTGGGTATTTAATGAGTAAACGCGATTACTATGAAGTGCTTGGCGTCAGTAAAAGCGCGTCGAAAGACGAAATAAAGAAAGCTTATAGAAAGCTGTCAAAACAATACCATCCGGACATCAATAAAGCAGAAGATGCAGCGGACAAATTTAAAGAAATCAAAGAAGCTTACGAAGTGTTGAGCGACGACCAAAAGAAAGCGCACTATGACCAATTCGGCCATACCGATCCTAACCAAGGATTTGGCGGCGGCGCTGGATTTGACGGTGGCTTCGGCTTTGAAGATATTTTTGAAACGTTTTTTGGTGGTCAAGGCGGCGGAAGAAGACGTCGTGATCCGAACGCTCCAAGACAAGGGTCAGATCTTCAATACACCATGACGCTTTCTTTTGAAGAGGCAGCATTCGGAAAAGAGACGACCATTGAAATTCCTGTTGAAGAAACATGTGATACATGTTCAGGAACAGGAGCAAAACCCGGTACAAAAGTGGAAACATGTTCACATTGCCGAGGAACCGGGCAGGAAAGTGTGGAACAAAACACTCCATTTGGACGAATTGTAAACAGAAGAACCTGTTCAAAATGTAATGGTTCAGGAAAGTCCATTCCCAACAAATGTACAACATGCCATGGCGCAGGCCGTGTGAAGAAACGCAATAAAATCAAAGTCAACATCCCGGCTGGTGTGGATGAAGGACAACAATTGCGCGTAGCTGGAAAAGGGGAAGCTGGAGTGAACGGCGGTCCTGCTGGGGACTTATATGTTGTATTCCATGTTCGCAGGCACGAGTTCTTTGAAAGGGACGGCGATGATGTGTACTGCGAAATGCCGATAACTTTTGCTCAGGCAGCACTTGGTGATGAGGTGGAAGTGCCGACCTTGCACGGGAAAGTGAAATTGAAAGTACCTGGTGGGACGCAAACAGGTACTAACTTCCGTCTAAAAGGAAAAGGTATTGCCAATGTCCGCGGCTATGGCCAAGGAGATCAGCATATCAAGATCCGTGTGATCACCCCTACAAAACTGTCCGAGAAACAAAAACAGTTGATACGCGAATTTGCGGAAACAAGTGGGCAAGCGCCGGATGAGCAGGAAGACAGCTTCTTTGCAAAAGTAAAACGTGTCCTTAAAGGTGAATAAATAAGTGTTAATAGCTATCATTAAGTCAGGATTGGAGTTGGTATGAATGAAATGGTCAGAAATTAGTATCCATACAACTAATGAGGCGGTAGAACCGATCTCTCATATACTTCACGAAGCAGGGGCGAGTGGAGTGGTCATAGAGGACCCTTTTGAACTTACAAAAGAAAGAGAAGATCAGTTCGGGGAGATATACCAACTCAATCCAGATGACTACCCCGAAGAAGGTGTCGTAATGAAAGCGTACCTTCCTGTAAACAGTTTTTTAGGTGAAACAGTGGAAGGGATAAAGGACGCAATCAATAATCTGTTGGTTTATGATATTGACCTTGGATTAAACAATATCTCCATCAGTGAAGTGAACGAAGAAGAATGGGCAACTGCTTGGAAAAAGTACTACAATCCTGTGAAAATTTCTGAGAAGTTTACTATCGTGCCTACGTGGGAGACGTACGAACCAGTAAGCTCTGATGAGAAGATCATCGAGCTTGATCCGGGGATGGCGTTTGGAACGGGTACCCACCCGACAACGGTACTTTGCATACAGGCGATCGAAAGAACCGTCAAGCCACAAGATAAAGTGATTGATGTAGGTACAGGTTCCGGGGTTTTAAGTATCGCTGCAGCCATGCTTGATGCGAAGGAAGTTCTGGCTCTTGATCTCGATGACGTGGCAGTGGAATCTGCTAAACTGAATATCAAATTGAACAAAGTGCATCCAACAGTGACAGTGAAACAAAATAACCTACTAAAAAATGTAGAAGGTCCTGTTGATGTAGTTGTTGCTAATATTTTGGCAGAGGTTATTGTCCGTTTCACAGATGATGTGTACCGCGTCCTAGAAAATGGAGGGACATTTATCTCCTCAGGAATCATCAGCATGAAAAAGCAGGAAGTGAAAGACGCCCTCATCAAATCAGGCTTCAAAATTGAAGAAACGATGATGATGGAAGATTGGGTGGCATTTATCGCCAAAAAAGAAGAATAAGCGAGGGTGAAGATCGTGCAACGTTATTTTATTGACTCCAATCAAATAGATGATACATCCATAACTATTACAGGGGAAGATGTTCATCATATAGTTCGGGTTATGAGGATGAGCGTTGACGATCAACTTCTTTGCAGCTGTTCGGAAACCAGGCAGACGGCCCTTTGCAAAATTGCTGAAATTACCAATGATATGGTAGTGACGGATATTGTAGAATGGATAAAGGCTGAAACGGAAATTCCAGTTCGTGTTACGATTGCGAACGGGCTGCCTAAAGGGGATAAATTGGAGTTAGTAATACAAAAGGGAACAGAACTCGGAGCAGAGTCGTTTATCCCTTTTAATGCTGCTCGTTCGATAGTGAAGTGGGACGAAAAAAAGGGCAAAAAGAAAGTGGAACGCTGGAATAAGATTGCCAAAGAAGCGGCTGAGCAGTCACATCGTTCGATGGTGCCTGTTGTAGAGGAGACTGCTTCACTAGCCCTGCTTTTAGAGAAGAGCAAAAACTATACTTATAAGATTGTCGCCTATGAAGAGAGTGCAAAAGAAGGGGAGCATGCAGCTTTTGCCTCCACTCTCCAAAAGATGAAACATGGTGAATCGATTTTATGTGTGTTCGGTCCTGAAGGGGGCCTGACAGAAAAAGAAATTGATCGACTTTTGGAGCATGGATTTGTTCCTTGTGCTCTTGGGCCAAGAATATTAAGGACGGAAACGGCACCGCTATATGCGCTTGCCGCCATTTCGTATCATTTTGAATTAATGTGAGGTGGAAAACATGCCAACTGTTGCCTTTCACACACTAGGGTGTAAAGTGAACCATTATGAAACAGAAGCTATCTGGCAGCTTTTCAAAGCAAATGATTATGAACGTACAGAATTTGAAGGTACGGCAGATGTGTATGTCATCAATACCTGTACCGTTACGAATACCGGAGATAAAAAGAGCCGTCAAGTCATCCGTCGTGCGATCCGTAAGAACCCGGATGCAGTCATCTGTGTAACTGGATGCTATGCGCAAACTTCTCCTGCAGAGATCATGGCGATTCCTGGAGTGGATGTTGTCGTTGGTACGCAGGACCGTGTGAAAATGCTTGATTATATCGAGCAATTCAAACAGGAGCGCCAGCCAATTAATGGCGTTGGAAACATCATGAAGGCTCGTGTTTATGAAGAGTTGGACGTACCGGCATTTACAGACCGTACCCGTGCTTCCCTGAAGATCCAAGAAGGTTGCAATAACTTCTGTACCTTCTGTATCATCCCTTGGGCTCGCGGCCTTATGCGTTCCCGCGATCCACAAGAGGTTGTCACTCAAGCACAGCAACTTGTAGATGCAGGATACAAGGAGATCGTCCTGACCGGAATCCACACAGGCGGTTACGGAGAAGACATGAAGGATTACAACTTTGCCATGCTTCTTCGTGAATTGGATGAAAAAGTGACAGGCTTAAAGCGTATCCGTATTTCATCCATTGAGGCAAGTCAAATCACGGATGAAGTAATTGAAGTACTGAACAATTCCGATAAAATTGTCCGCCATCTCCATATCCCTATTCAATCAGCCTCAAATACGGTACTTAAGAGAATGCGTCGTAAATACACGATGGAGTTCTTTGCAGAACGACTAGACCGTTTGAAAGAAGCATTACCTGGGCTTGCGATTACATCCGATGTAATTGTGGGATTCCCTGGTGAAACAGAAGAAGAGTTCATGGAAACGTACAATTTCATTAAAGAACATAAATTCTCTGAGCTGCATGTATTCCCGTACTCCAAACGTACAGGAACTCCAGCAGCGAGAATGACCGATCAAGTGGATGAAGAAGTGAAGAATGAGCGAGTTCATCGCCTGATTGCACTTTCTGATCAACTGGCAAAAGAATATGCATCCACTTTTGAAGACGAAGTATTGGAAGTCATTCCGGAAGAAATCTATAAAGAAGCACCAGACCAAGGACTATATGTTGGATACACAGACAACTATTTGAAAGTGGTTTTCCCTGCAACAGAAGGAATGGTCGGCAAGCTTGTTAAAGTAAAAATTGCCAAAGCTGGTTATCCATACAACGAAGGTCAATTCGTCCGCGTGCTTGAGGATGCACCACGCTTGGAAGAAGAGAGTGTTCGTTTGAGTTCATAAGTGTACTATAAAGTAATCCTATTATTAAAATAGGGTTACTTTTTTTAATGCTGAATTATATTTACAGAATTTTAAAAATAGTGTTGAAATTTTCTTTCGGTTTACTTACAATTAAATTGAAATATAATTTTAAAATTTTCAGGAGTTTGGTGATGTTATGAAAGATACTTTATCTACGCTTATGACAGAATCACGAAATGAACGAACTAGAAATATTGACAATCTTTCAACAAGAGAAATTCTACTGTTAATGAATGAAGAAGATCATTCTGTCCCTGTAGCAATTTCATACATACTTCCACAAATTGAAATTAGTATAGAGATAATTTTCGAGGCATTAAAAAAAGGGGGGAGATTGATTTATATCGGTGCTGGAACTAGCGGCAGGTTGGGTGTATTGGATGCAGTAGAATGTCCACCTACATTCAGGACAGATCCAGAAGTGATTAAAGGTATCATTGCCGGTGGATATGATGCTATCTTCCAAGCAGTAGAAGGTGCTGAGGATGATGCGGATAGAGGGGCGGGGGATCTCAAGAAAGAACAGATTACGTCTAACGATGTCGTAGTGGGGATTGCAGCCAGTGGTAGAACACCATATGTATTAGGAGCAATTAATTATGCAAATAGCTGTGGTGCCAACACTGTAGGTTTAACATGCAATCATAATTCGGAATTAAGTTACCTTTGTGATGTGTCTTTGGACGTGCCTGTGGGACCTGAAGTAATAGCTGGGTCCACTAGATTGAAAGCCGCGAGCGCACATAAGATGATATTAAATATGTTGACCACCGTATCAATGGTAAAGTTAGGAAAAGTTTACGAAAACCTAATGGTTGATATGAACGTAAGTAATGAAAAACTAAAAGGCAGGGCAATAAATATCATCAAAACACTTACAAATGCAGCCCATGAAGAATCAGTTTTTATTCTGGAAGAAACGGATTACGATGTAAAAAAAGGACTAGTGATGATATTGGGAAAAGTGACTAGGAGCCAGGCCGAACGCTTACTTGAAAAAACAGATGGAAAAGTAAGGGCTGCGATTGAACTTTCCAAATACGAATAATATATTTTTTAGAAAGATAAGGATTGTATGTGAAAAATGGTAAGTGAGCAAAGGTAAATAAACTATTTAGGGGTGGATTTGATGAAAAAGCATTTTTCATTGTTATTGATTTGTTTTTTGAGTGTAAGTATCTTTCTGATGGGCTGCGCGACTGTTAATGTAAACAATCAAGAAAATACTTCAAACAATAATCAAACAAATGATCAGGGGAACGTGGAATCAGAAGAACAAGTTGAATTAGTAATGTATAGCTGGAGAGCGGAAGACCGAGAAGCATATGAAGTATTCATTGAAAAATTTGAATCTATTCATCCTAATATAAGAGTGAAATTTGAACCTTTTCAATCAACGGAATATAACACAATTCTTAATAATGCATTAGTTAGTGGTACTGGGCCTGATATTGTGCAATTACGCCCATATCAAGGAGCTGCAAGTGTAGCTGATAGTGATTATTTAGTACCTTTAGAAGGGGTTCCTGGTCTTGATGAAATAAATGAAGATTTCCTGGATGCAGCAAAAGGTAGTGACGGAAAGGTTTATGGAGTACCATTGGCCCTTAATGCAGGAGTTATTTTCTTCAATAAAGATATTTTTGAAGAGCACCACCTTGAAGTACCAGAGACATGGGGGGAATTTTTAGAAGTTTCTGATAAATTAAATGCGGCAGGTGTAGTCCCTATTGCACAAAGTGGTAGAGCTGCTTACGTACTTTCCTTAGTACATGGAGTGATTGCTCCTCCGGCATATAATGGTAATGAGTTTGTTGAAGAGATTTTAGCTGGGTCTGCAGATTTAAAAGACGCTAGGTTCGTTGAATCTGTTAACCGAATGAAGCAACTTGAACAGTATTTTCCAAAAGACTTTATTGCTCTAGATGATCAAGATGCACAGAGAATGTTCTATTCAGAGCAGGCAGCAATGTATATCAATGGTAGCTATCGACTTGAGACATTTGAAAGTAATATACCAGATATGAATCTAGGGGTTATACCATCCCTTGCAGAAGAAAAAGGTGGAAATGCTCCTGTTACAACATGGGTAGATGGTTCATATGGTGTGGTTAAAAACACTAAACATCAGGAAGAGGCGTTATTATTCATGGAGTTCTTAGCTAGCCAAGAGTTTGGTCAGTTATTTGCAGATGAACTTAATCGCTTAGGTGCTATTAATGGAGTCAATCCATCACACCCCATTGTAAATGAAATTGCAGCCGCTGTAGAAAAGGAGTCCACTCCTTACTTATTGCTTGTTCACTTTGGAGATGGTTCACCAACAACTAAAACAGTTTTTGAAGATCACCTACAAGGAATGTACTTGGGAGAATTATCTCCACAAGAAGTTATAGAAGAAGCCCAAAAGAACGCAGATAGGGCATCTGAGTAAAAAAAATTGTCCCCCGTACCCCGTAAAAATCTTGCGGGGTACAGTTGTTTCCTACGATTGTTCATAAAAAAGGAGGTTCAATGATGCAACAGACAGAAAAAGGGTTGGAGCAGGTGTCAGTAACTCAAAAAAAGAGTAGAAATATGAAGAAATACTTAATACATTTGTTTATCCTGCCATCCTTATTGTTATATTCAATGTTTCAAGTATATCCTATCATTTCCGCGTTGATGAATAGTTTTTATTCCTTTCAAGGTTTTGCAAGAGATACATTTATTGGGTTGGATAACTTTAAGATGTTGTTTACACAATCACCTTTTAAAGAGACTTTTTATAATGCACTTCATCATAACTGGATATATTTTGTGGTCACGTTCTTTTCTAAAATAGTTGTTTCCTTTCTTCTTGCACTTCTGATACATAGCAAAATAAAAGGGAAGGAGTTTTTCAAAACTGTTTTCTTTCTTCCTAGAATGCTCTCCATTATAGTTGTTGGATATCTTTTTAGCTTGATCCTTAATCCAACCAGTGGGGCCCTTAATTCTTTTTTGGATTTAGTCGGGTTAGGAAGTTTGGCTCAACCTTGGCTAGGAAGCACGACTACTGCTTTATACACCATTATTTTGGTAGACAGCTGGAATAGTATTGGTTTTTCTATGTTGATTTTCTTGGCAGCTCTCCAAGGTGTCGATAAGGAAATTTATGAAGCTGCTAAAATCGATGGAGCGAAAATAGTTACACAAATACTAAAGATAACAATTCCTATGGTTATGCCAGCAATCATGATAGTAACTATTCTGACTTTTATTAGTTCATTTGAAACTTTTGAGCTAATCTACGCTTTGCAAGGATCTACAGGTGGACCTTTCTATTCCACAGATGTACTTGGGACGTATTTTTATCGTTTGATTTTCGGTTCTATTGAAGGAGGACAATCAATAGGCCTGGGTTCCGCAGTCGTGGTGGTGTTATTTTTAATTATTGCAAGTGTATCTGCATTATCACTGATTTTATTTAGAAAAAAAGATTTCGAAAGGTAGGGGGAACATGCGTACAAAATGGTGGGCACAACTTTTTAAATATATGATTTTATTCTTCTTTGCTTTTATCTTTTTATATCCAATATTCTTGATGATTTCTAGTTCTTTGAAGTCAAATAAGGATATTTTCACATCCCCTCTTGGGTTGCCAAGCCAAGTAATGTTTGAAAATTACGCCACTGTTTGGAACAAAGTTAATTTCTCTTCTTATTTCCTCAACAGTGTAATTGTAAGTGTATCATCGGTTTTTCTGGTTTTATTTGTATCATCACTTGGTGCCTACTACCTTGCGAGGTATAAATTTAAATGGAATGGTTTAATATTGTTCTTTTTCTTAATAGGTTTAATGGTTCCAATGAAGCTTGCAATATTACCATTATATTTAATTTTTATGAACCTTGGAATTCTTGATACTTTGATACCGCTCATTATTGTTTATGTGGCCGGGGGTATCCCTTTAGCGGTATTTGTTTTCTATGCTTTTTTCCGTACATTGCCATCTGAACTTGAACAATCGGCTAGAATGGATGGATGCAATGAATTTCAGGTCTATACAAAAATTGTATTACCGCTAATGAAAGCACCTGTAGCTACGATTGGGATCATTAATTTGATTGGCGTATGGAACGATTTCTTTTATCCGTTAATTTTTATAAGAAGTGACGCTCTAAAAACTATACCGTTAGGAATGTTAACTTTATTTGGAGAATTCGATACGCAATGGAATCTATTGTTCGCTGGATTAACAATATCTGCCCTTCCAATGATCATCGCATTTTTGTTTGCGTCGAAACAATTTATGGAAGGTCTTACCTCAGGAGCGATTAAATAATGAAAAATAAATGGATCACGTTTGATTTGGATGGGACTCTAATGCAAAACCCTTTTATAGGATGGGTTTTCCCTGAAATAGAACAAGTTTTTCAAGAAGTGTCAAAAGTAAATCAATTGAATGAATTGAAATTTGAATTGGTTATTGATGAACATAATAGAAGAATGTTAGAGGAGGAAATTGTTGCTGCCTACGATTGGGATGGTATCATTGAGCAGATTTTTACCCAACATAACATTAAACATAAAATAGATGTTGAAGCTTTAGTTAATAAGCATTTAAGTGATGGGAAGGTATATCTCCTAGAAGAGGATATTCTTTCTACGCTAGAAAGCTTAAAAGCAAAAGGCTATAAATTGGCTATTATCACAAATGGATACTACAAATATCAGGCCCCGGTTTTAGTACAACTAAATATTTATCATGTTTTTGATAAGATTATTACCCCAGAAAAAATAGGGGTGGCAAAACCTAATATTGGAATGGCATCAGCATTTACATTAGAAGATGAAGTTATAGCCCATGTGGGGGATAGAATTGACCATGATGTCCGTTATGCAAATGAATGTCAAACTAAATCAATATTTATTATGCGATCGTATCCCGATAGCATAGTAAATATCCCAGCAGATGAAAGACCTAAACAAAATGAAGTTATTGAATTATTGAAAAAGAAATGGAATAAGGAAATCCAGAGTCAAGATACTGCAATCCCTGCTTCATGTATTCCTGACTGTATTATCACTTCAATAAAAGAACTTGATAAGTTATATTAAATGTAAAGTAAGATTTATTGGAGTGGAGTGTTTAAATGCAGCATACTTCAGGAGCTTTGTTGATAATTAAAGAAATGATTGATGCGCTTCCACCTTCAGAGCGCAAAATAGCTGAGTTTATTCTTGAGTTTCCCGAAGAAACAACATCATTAACGGCAAGTCAGCTTGGAGAACGAAGCAAAACAAGTAGTGCCGCTGTTATTAGACTCTGTAAATCATTAGGCTTAAAAGGTTTTCAACAATTAAAAATAAAAATTGCTGGGGACCTTCATAAAAAAGACCAGGTAGATGGTTATCGTGATATTAAACCTGGGGAGCCTCAATCAGAAGTTATTATGAAAATGACAAATAACAGTATTCAAACTCTTAAGGAAACAATAGATGTGATTGACAAAAATGAACTTAAAAAAGCTGTGAAAGCAATTACTAATGGGGAGAATATTCATTTCTTTGGAGTTGGTGCATCCAATATTATCGCTCAGGATGCACAACTTAAATTTATACGAATCAATAAGCATGCAAGTGCCTTTACAGACTTTCATATGGCGATTATGCATGTGGCAAACCTTAAAGAAAATGACGTAGTCTTTGGGATATCTTTTTCAGGAAACACATATGAAGTGGAAAAGGTACTGGAATTAGCCAACAAAAAAGGAGTAACAACTATAAGCCTTACCAAACTAGGTTCTTCAAATGTAGCCAGTTTGGCTAAGATAGCCTTAAAAACGTCCACCTCAAGGGAAGCTACCTTTAGGAGTGGAGCTACTTCTTCTAGATTGGCACAACTACATGTGATAGATATTCTTTTTACATGTGTTGCAAATGAGTTGTACAGTGATGCAATTCAGCATATTGATGAAACAAGGGAGGCAATTCGATCAATTCGTAATACAAAAGAACGGTAACATTAATAATTTTATCTTAAACAAAACCTAAGCTTGAAGGATATTCTACAAGCTTAGGTTTTATTGTTATTAATATCCAGTTAGTCCAATTTGTTAAATCTGTTTATTTTTTTCTGAAGGCAATACTAACATTGTACTCGCCAAAATAATGGAATCATGTTATGATGTTAGAGGTCAGACCTCTTAACTTGAAAGGAGTATGAACATGCATACAAACATTGGAGAAATGATTGATCATACATTATTGAAAGCCGATACAAAAAAAGAACAAGTAGAAGTACTTTGCCAAGAAGCGAGAGAATATAACTTTGCATCTGTCTGTGTTAACCCGACTTGGGTAAAAACATCTGCAGAGCTTTTAGAAGGCAGCAACGTAAAAGTGTGTACGGTAATTGGATTTCCTCTTGGGGCAAACACTCCTGAAGTAAAAGCATTCGAAACGACGAATGCAATTGAAAACGGTGCCACTGAAGTGGACATGGTTATCAACATCAGCGCACTTAAAGATGGCGACGATGAGTTAGTGGAACGGGACATCCGTGCAGTTGTAGACGCTGCAAAAGGTCGCGCGTTGACTAAAGTGATCATCGAAACTTGCCTGCTTACAAAAGAAGAGAAAGTAAGAGCATGCCAGTTGGCTGTTAAAGCTGGAGCGGACTACGTGAAAACTTCCACTGGATTCTCAACAGGCGGAGCAACAGTTGCTGATATTGCACTGATGAGACAAACAGTTGGACCTGAAATCGGAGTAAAAGCTTCCGGTGGTGTTCGTGATGCAAAAGGTGCGGAAGAAATGATCGCAGCTGGAGCTACACGTATCGGAGCAAGTTCTGGTATCGCAATTGTTAAAGGTTTAACGGCTGATACGGATTATTAAGATATAAAATAAAGCACTCCCTTGAGCATTTCTGCTTGAAGGAGTGCTTTTTTGTTTTTACTTAGCTTTGCGGGTTTTCTGTGGATGGTGTGGGTGTTTAGTGTGTGGCGATATTTGATTGATCAAATTGTACTATTGTCACAATAACTGATGGAAAACTCACAATAACCAATGAAAAACTCATAATAACGCACCTAAAACTCACAATAACTCCGAAAAAACTCACAATAACCTGTTGGGAAGCTAAATTTAACTGGATTAATCCCTTCAGCCTAAAATATTTGCCCCTTTATCCATGTAGCCTCTCCACAAACCTTGCAAACGGCCGCAAAAACGGTAACGCCGCCGCAGAACTTAGCACATTAAAAATTAAGCTGGAGTGTGCTAACTGCACATCGGCACTTGAAGCAAGCATTGCCACCAAGTCGCCCAACCAAGGGATCAATGGAAAGAACACTGCCACCCCGATAACGTTCAACCAAATGTGCGCATATGCTGTCAATTTGGCCTCCCTGATGGAGCCCAGGCTGGCCAAATAGGCAGTCACACATGTCCCAATATTCGATCCAAGCATAATGGCAATTCCTGCGGGAAGGGACAACAGATCATTATTCAAAAAGCTCATGCTGATTCCCGTTGTAGCAGAGCTGGATTGGATGATGGCTGTAAGGAGTGTTCCGATGCCTACACCGAATAAGTGATGATCATTTGTCATGGCAAGCATGTCCTGTACCTTCGGGAAGCCTGACAATGGAATAGCCAAAGATTCAAAACCGTTCATCGCAACAAACAAGCATCCCAACCCGAACATGCTAGACCCGAAACTGAAAGGTAATTTCTTTTTAGAAAACAAAAATAAAAATCCGATAACAAGCATCGGGAGAATCAATTGTGAAATATCTATGGTGATAAGCTCTGTTATAAAAGTAGAACCGATATTGCTTCCGAGCATAATGCCGATTGATTGATAAAAAGTGAGATACCCTGCCGCTACCAACCCAACGGTGATGACCATGACAGCTGAACTGCTCTGCAGTAGACCGGTAATCAATATCCCGATCAATAGACCTTTCCAAGGCATATCGGTAAATTTGGTGAGATACCCTTTTGTCCTCTCCTCGGACAATTGAAGCAATCCCGACCTCATGACGGTCATCCCAATCAAAAAGATAGCTAAATAAACAGATAATAACGTTATAATAGAAAACAAGCCCATCACCTCCTTTTCAATATATGGCGGGTGATGGACAAGAATGACAAGAAAAGGGGAGAGGATACATGAGGGAGTGGACGACCAATACCGTCATGCATAGCTATCCAGGCATGGTTGCCCTGGTAACCGCAAAATGGAACGGGGAGCAGAACATTATGGCTGCCGGCTGGCACAGCTATATTTCATACGACCCTCCAATCTATGGGGTTGCGATTGCGAAGGAAAGATATACACATCACTTAATGGAAAATTCCAGAGAGTTTGCGATAAATTTTGTCCCGGAAAAATTTGCTCACTATATTCAGCAGTCAGGTATGCTGACTGGAAAAGAGCATAATAAATTTGAAGAACTGAATATGGAATATGACCAAGGCAGAACCGTTTCTGCACCAATTTTAAAAGAGGCTTACATCGCATATGAATGTAAAGTGATGGATCAGCAGACTTAAGGTGATCATGACTGGTTTGTAGGTGAGATGACAGGATTTTACAAAGATCAAGCACTTTTTGCCGAAAATGGACTGCCAAACTGGGATGAACTTTCGATCCCGTTATACTTGGGGAGGTCCCAATACATGCTGGCAAATAAGGATTCCAAGGTGTTAAACCTATATCGGAATAATAGTTAGTCCAGATAGTTTTAAACCAATTCCTTATAATTGTTGACCAGCAATAGTGAATATATTATAATTGGTAAGTACATGTTCTATACATGCTTTTTTGCATTTATGGGATCATGTTTTTTCTGAAAATGTTAGTGGTTGTTCTGGAGGGAGGGAATTAGAATGTCAAAAACAGTTGTTCGTAAAAACGAATCGCTTGAAGATGCTCTTCGCCGTTTCAAACGTTCAGTTTCAAAGACTGGAACGTTGCAAGAAGCAAGAAAGCGTGAATTCTATGAAAAACCAAGCGTAAGACGCAAGAAGAAGTCTGAAGCTGCTAGAAAGCGTAAATTTTAACAAGAGGGTGTAAGAATGAGTCTTCTCGAGCGTTTAAATACCGATATTAAGCAAGCTATGAAGGATAAGGACAAAGAGAAGCTTTCCGTACTCCGAATGGTTAAGTCTTCGATTCAAAACGAATCGATCAAGCACGGCAGAGACTTATCTGAAGAGGAAGAACTTACCGTATTGTCTCGTGAATTAAAGCAACGTAAAGACTCCCTCCAAGAATTTGATAAAGCCGGTCGTGAAGACTTGGTTCATAAATTACAGGGTGAAATTGCAATAGTTGAACATTATATGCCTAAACAGCTATCTGAAGAAGAATTGTCTGCAATCGTCCAACAGACGATTGCGGATGTTAATGCTTCTTCGAAAGCTGATATGGGTAAAGTAATGGGAGCACTGATGCCTAAAGTTAAAGGCAAAGCGGACGGTAGCCTTGTTAACAAACTTGTACAACAACATCTTTCATAAAAACCCAAAATAGCACCTTACCTTTGTAAGGTGCTATTTTTTAAGCTGTGTTAGCCAAGTCCACCGATAGGATTGGTAGTATCCGACTTATTGCATTTTTTAATCAATCTCCTAAGAAATTAAAACCCTTTTTTAATCATGTTGTTCACATAACCGCCACATTTTAGCTAATAGTGCATAAAAAATCTGCAACGATGAAACTTTGTGGTTTTTCATGCGTATTACATACTGGTTACGGTGAAAATAAAAAGAAAAGGTATTTGGAGAGGAGGACATGATGAAAAAAGTTCTTCGTATTAGTTATATTAGCGCTTTTGTCCTTGCACTTATTTTATCGGCGTTACCGCTTTTTCCATCTCATACTAGCAGTGCCGAGAAGTTGGTGCATGTGATACCTGTCAATGGAACGGTGGAGAAGGGGCTGCTTGCATTTATCAATAGGTCCATTGAAACCGCAGAGGAATCAGGGGCCGATCTAATAGTATTTGAAATAAATACACCAGGTGGGGCTGTAGATGCTGCAAGTGAAATTGCCGACAGCTTCCAAGGCACTTCCATTCCAACAGTTGCCTTTGTCAACAATCGGGCATTATCTGCAGGTGCATACTTAGCATTATATGCTGATGAAATATATATGACGCCAAATGCAAGTATGGGGGCAGCTGCTGTTATAACTGGAGACGGTAATGCTGCGGAAGATAAGGCACAGTCGTATTGGCTTAATGAAATGAAAAATGCTGCAGAGTCAAATGATCGTGATCCACAATACGCGATGGCTATGGCAGATAAAGAGATTGACCTGCCGGAAGTAGGGGCTGCAAAAGGCTCTTTGCTTACATTAGGTCCTAAGAATGCCCTGGAGGTTGGTTATTCAGAAGGAACTGTTTCCACTCTGGATGAACTTCTAAGTAACTTAGGATTTGAAAATGCAGAGGTTGTTACTTCTGAAGTGACTTTCGCTGAGAAGATTGCGCGATTTTTGACTGACCCTATTGTGGTCCCGATTTTATTGTCGATAGGGTCGCTTGGACTCGTACTTGAATTGTATTCCCCCGGTTTTGGTATTCCTGGTGCGATGGGAATCAGTGCGCTGTTATTATTCTTTTACGGCCATCTTGTAGCTGGGTTGGCAGGATTGGAAACGATCATCCTGTTTGTCGTAGGGGTGGTGCTGATTGTGCTAGAGCTCTTTGTGCCTGGTGGGATACTTGGTGTTATCGGACTGGGCGCAGTTATTACAAGTTTCTTTTTGGCGACAGATGATATTGCAGGAATGGGGTTATCCTTATTGATTGCTATGTTGGTAACTATAATTGCGATGGTGCTTCTATTTACGGTATTCGGTAAGAAAATTCGTTTGTTCGACCGGATTGTACTCCGGGATTCCACCAATACGGAGCAGGGCTATGTATCAAACGTATCGAGAATTGAATTGGTAGGTCAGGAAGGGGTCACCATGACACCACTGCGGCCTGCAGGAACCGCTGTTATCAACGAAGAACGTATTGACGTTGTGACAGAGGGGAACTTTATTGGGGCAAACAAAAAAGTGAGAATTGTAAAAGCGGAAGGATCCCGTATCGTCGTTCGGGAAATCCATTCTGTTGAATAATATTTAGGAGGAATTAGATTATGGATCCAACTACTTTAGTAATTTTGTTAGCTGTTGTACTAGGAATTATCTTTTTATCCGTATTACTGACATTTGTACCGGTAATGCTGTGGATCTCCGCATTGGCAGCGGGGGTAAGAGTCAGCATCTTCACGCTTGTAGGGATGAGATTAAGACGTGTTATTCCAAGTCGTGTAATTAATCCACTGATTAAGGCTCATAAAGCTGGATTAGCGGTTTCAACGAATCAATTAGAGAGTCATTATTTAGCTGGTGGTAATGTTGACCGTGTAGTAAACGCACTTATCGCGGCTCAACGTGCAAACATTGAATTGACATTTGAACGTGCGGCTGCTATTGATCTTGCAGGTCGTGACGTTTTAGAAGCAGTACAGATGTCCGTTAACCCGAAAGTAATCGAAACACCATTCATCGCCGGTGTTGCGATGGATGGTATTGAAGTGAAAGCAAAAGCGCGTATCACCGTTCGTGCAAACATTGAGCGTCTTGTCGGTGGTGCTGGTGAAGAAACAGTTATCGCACGTGTAGGTGAGGGGATCGTAAGTACAATCGGTTCTGCAACAGATCATAAGAAAGTACTGGAAAACCCTGACATGATTTCACAAACGGTTTTATCAAAAGGGCTGGACGCAGGTACAGCATTTGAAATCTTATCCATCGATATTGCTGATATTGATATCGGGAAAAATATTGGTGCTGAATTACAAACTGACCAAGCGGAAGCGGATAAGAAAATTGCACAAGCAAAAGCAGAAGAACGTCGTGCAATGGCCGTTGCCCAAGAACAAGAAATGCGCGCCCGCGTAGAAGAAATGCGTGCGAAAGTGGTGGAAGCCGAAGCGGAAGTACCTCTTGCAATGGCAGAAGCTTTACGTTCTGGCAACATCGGTGTAATGGATTACATGAATATCCAGAACATTACAGCTGATACGGATATGAGAGACTCCATTGGAAAACTTTCTGATCAGCCTGAAGATGGCGAGAAGTAAGCTAGAAAATGAAACGGGAAAAGCTGAATCGCTTTTCCTGCAACTCCTTTAAGGAAGGGAGGATGATGTGCAATTGGAAATGATTTTTGATATTTTTCAGCAGGCTCCCTGGCTATTGATTGTACTGCTAGGTATCATTTCGAGCCTATTTAGGGGCAAGAAGCAAGAAGAGCAGCAGCGACAACAGCAGCAACAGCAAAAGCGACAGCAACAACAACGTCAACAAGCTGCTTCACAGGCTGCACAAAAAAGGCAGGATGACTATGAGGATTACAGACGCGAAAGCGCCTCTACTCCTAAGAGGGAAGAAAAACCACGTTTTGACTGGGATATAGATGTATTCGGTGAAGGCAAACTTGAAGAGCTTGAACAAAAAGTTCGGGAAAAAGTGAACCCTTACCTAGAGAAAGTGGAAAAGAAGAGAGAACAGGTTACCCCTATTAGAGAGAGGGTGTCCCAAGAGGTGAAAGAGCTGTCCATTAAAGGTCAGGAAATCTCCAAGGACAGTCCTATCCTAAGGGATGAACTTAAGCTTTCAGAAGGAAAAGTCGTGAATTCCCGTCATCGTATTAAACCGAACCGTGTGGTAGAAGGTGTGATGTGGTCTGAAATTTTAGGCCAGCCTCGTTCTAGAAACCCTCATCGTCCTGTTTACGCAGAACACTTTTCCAAAAGAAAATAATTAACGTTAAACCCCTGTAGGAATCTAATGTTTCTACAGGGGTTTTTATGTGCATTAAAATCAAACAGGGTCCACCGCCATAACAGACCGAAAAATTCTGTGTTAAACCCTCTCCTCCCTTCATACATATGAAAGGAAAGGGGGTTATTCCATGCTGAAAAAGTTTCGTTCCCGTATGAATAACTGGATCACCAACAATATGGAATTACCCGCAGATGTCATGATGGATCTGCCACGCATAACAATGATAGGACAAATACATATATATATTGAAAATCACCGAGGGTTGATTACGTTTAGCGATACGGAAATTCGCTTGCTGCTGAAACAGGGACAGCTTCTCGTAAAAGGGGATTCGTTTGTGATCAGAACCATCTTACCTGAAGAGATCCTACTTGAAGGGAAGATCAGTCAAGTAATGTATCTGGAAGAATAAAATAGGGGGATTCACATGAAAAATCAATGGATGAACTTTTTTACAGGTAGCGTTAAGATAATTATTCATGGCAAAGGTATAGAAAGGTTCCTTAATGATTGTACCCGGAACGGGATACAGATATGGAATGTGAAAAAACTGGGGCAGGAGGCATATACCTGCCATGTACTTTTGAAGGATGTAAAGAAGCTCAGATCCCTCATTAAGAGGCAGGATTGTACTTTCCGATTTCTTACGAGAAAAGGACTCCCTTTCCTAACACAGTATTCCCTTAAGAATAGCGGATTGATTGTCGGGGTTATCCTTTGCTTCCTCACCGTATTCTTATTATCTAATATGGTTTGGAGTATTGAAATAAAGGGGGCTGAGCCTGCAACTGAGCACAAGATTATGCAGGAGTTGGACAAGCTTGGCGTGAAAAAGGGGAAGTTCCAATTTTTCCTTATGGATGTTGAGAGTATTCAGCGCAGTTTAACGGACACAATAAGTGAAATTACATGGATAGGTGTTGTTTTAAACGGAACATCCTACCATTTTGAAGTGGTGGAAAAAAATGAACCGAAAAAGATAGAAACCTTAAGCCCTAGAAGCCTTGTTGCAAAGAAAAAAGCGATGATTGCTAAAATATATGTGGAAAAAGGACAACCACTTGTACAGGTAAATGATTACGTGGATAAAGGTCAAGTTTTGGTATCTGGACTTATAGGGAAAGAAGATAATAAAAAATCGATTGCGGCTGTTGGAGAGGTGTTAGGGGAAACTTGGTACTTAACGCAAGCGGATATCCCTATCAAGACGACACTGCCGGTTTTAACAGGAGAAGCTTTTAACAGGCACTCTATTAAGGTGGGTAGTCTGAAAATGCCGGTATGGGGATTTTTCAACAAGGATTTTGAAAGACAAGAGGAATATGAAGCGGAACGACCTTTTTATTTCTGGAAATGGAAGCTGCCCATCTCCTATGTAGGGAAAACCGTTTATGAACAAGAAATTGTCGAGAGAATTTATGATGATGAAGAAGTGATTGAACAGGCACTGGAAATGGGAAGAAATCAAGTTCTCTCCAATCTGGATGGAGATGCGGCGATAAAAGGTGAAAAAGTTTTGCGCACTCATAAGGAGAATGGTAAAGTAAGGGTAGATATACATTACCAAGTCATTGAAAATATTGTCAAAATCGAACCAATTATTCAAGGAGACTAATGAATGTCAGAAGAACTAGTGATGATGAATCAACAACTAAATAATCCAAACGAAGCAATTGCACTATTTGGAAACCAGGATGTACATCTGAAGAGAATGGAAGAAGAGTTGAATGTGTCCATTGTGACACGCGGAGAAACAGTGAATGTATCCGGAGATGTGAAACAGGTGGAGATAGTGGACATCGTCATTCAACATCTGTTGCAGGTTATCCGAAAGGGTGTTTCCATCAGTGAGCGAGATGTCATCTATGCAATACAGCTCGCAAAAGAGGATAAGATTGACTCTTTTTTAGAGCTTTATGATGAAGAATTGACCAAGAATGTTAAAGGTAAATCCATCCGCGTTAAAACATTGGGACAAAGACAGTACGTTTCAGCCATCCGTAAAAAAGATCTGGTATTCGGTATCGGTCCAGCGGGAACAGGGAAAACCTATTTGGCTGTCGTGATGGCAGTCACCGCATTGAAAAATGGACAAGTGAAGCGTATCATCCTAACCCGACCCGCAGTGGAAGCAGGAGAAAGTCTGGGCTTTCTTCCAGGAGACTTAAAAGAGAAAGTGGATCCGTATCTCCGCCCATTGTATGATGCACTGCATGATGTGTTTGGGTCTGAGCACACACAAAGATTGATTGAAAGAGGGACAATCGAAATTGCTCCATTGGCATATATGAGGGGCCGGACATTAGACGATGCATTTGTCATCCTGGATGAAGCGCAGAATACAACGGCAGCCCAGATGAAAATGTTCCTTACAAGACTAGGCTTTGGATCGAAAATGGTGATAACGGGAGATATCTCCCAAGTCGATCTTCCTAAGGGGATGAAGTCAGGACTTGCAGTTGTTCGTGATATATTAAAGAATACTTCAGGCATTCAATTTATTGAATTGGAACAGTCCGATGTAGTCCGTCACCCATTGGTGGCTCGAATTATCGAAGCATATGATAAGTTGGAAACAAAATAAAGCCCCTTAACTGGGGCTCTTTCACTTTTCACTTGAAGCGGATAAAATCTTCAGGCACGTCGTTTATGGAAGGGGATAAAAAAAGTGAAAAAGAAATCGAAACAACGGAGTATTTCTTTTCAACACTTGAAGACCTTTAAGTTTTATCATGTTATCATTTACATTTTATTGGGACTTATCATGTTCGGTATCATGTTCAGTAATGTGAAACCAGAGAAAATAAATGTACAGCTGTTCACCAATGCAGAAAAGACGATTGTGGCACCTCATAGCTTCGAAGACAGGGAAGCGACAGAGAACTTGAGAAAAGAAGCAGAAGATCAAGTTCCGGATCAGTACAATCGTGACAAGGATCAAGCTTACCAACAGGTTGCAAGGGTAGAGAAC
This sequence comes from Sutcliffiella sp. FSL R7-0096, assembly GCF_038595065.1. Classification (NCBI taxonomy): domain Bacteria; kingdom Bacillati; phylum Bacillota; class Bacilli; order Caryophanales; family Bacillaceae; genus Sutcliffiella; species Sutcliffiella sp. FSL R7-0096. The sequence goes on along the minus strand of NZ_CP152003.1, from coordinate 3,248,329 downwards.
TTTTTTGACGTTTTAATAGATACGAAAAAACAGGTGGCAGAACTCGAGAAACCGCCAGAACCATCCACTTCCACTGAAGAAGAGGGTGATGCTTCTGCAACCCCTGAAGAGTCAGAAGCTGTACAATTGACGGATGCAGAAAAGCTGAAACTTTTGGAAGAATCTCTTGGCGGCCAAGTGCCTGAGCAATGGAACGATGAACTCGATGATGAAGATCTATTGTTTTTACTGGCTTCCAAAGAAACCGATTTAATCAGGTACAAGAATGCCTCCGTTACAGCTATCAACAATGCCATGTCTAGGGATATTCGTACACCCGAGAACCTCACTGAGGCGAGAAATATTGCCAGAACAGAACTATCCCTATCAGGCAATGTTCCAAGTGTCATCATCAATCTTTCCAGCCTTTCTGTCGTGCCGAATGTCATCTATGATTCTGCCCAGACGCAGGAGAAGCGGCAACAGGCAATCGATTCTGTTGAACCTGTAAGAATTTCGCAAGGGGATACAATAGTGAAGGCCGGTCAATTCATTGATCGCGATATCTATCGACTCCTTACGGTTGCTGGATTTGTTGATCAATCCAAAAGTATCACCCCATTTGTCGGCTTATTGATTATTATCGGATTAATGATCAGTGCATTAGTCTATCTGTTTAAGAACATCGAAACGACCATTCATAGTAAAAATACGTATTTGACGATGTACTTGTTGATATTTTCCATTACGCTGATATTGTTAAAGATCTTCAGTTTCTTTCAAACATTGAATACGACCGAAATTGGCTATATTGCCCCTGTTGCAATGGGAGCAATGCTGATTAAAATGTTGATAAATGATCGCATCGCCATACTTTCTAGTATTATTTTCGGCATATGTGGAAGCTTTATTTTTAATATGGTTCCAGGTGCGATGAACTATACGGTAGGTTCCTACCTTATCATTTCTGCAGTGGCATCTGTGCTATTTTTGAATCAGCATAACAGGCGACTCACCATTTTGCAGACAGGTTTGTTTGTTTCATTCATTAACGTGGTAACCGTGATTGCCATGGTCCTGCTCACAAACAGGGATCTATCAGGAATGACGGAATTATTGGAGCTTGGAGTAAATGGAACCATGGCTGTTGGTTCAGGCGTGGTTTCCGCTGTTCTGACCATCGGGATATTACCATTCTTCGAGGTTGGATTCGGAATGCTTTCCACCATGAAATTGTTGGAGCTTTCTAATCCGAACCATCCTCTATTAAGAAAAATCCTGATGGAAACGCCTGGTACGTATCATCATAGTGTCATGGTGGCGAATTTATCCGAATCTGCTTGTGAAGCCGTGGGTGCTAATGGATTGCTTGCCCGGGTGGCTTCCTATTACCATGATATAGGCAAAACAAAAAGGCCGCATTATTTCATTGAAAATCAGATGGGAAGATCCAACCCACATGACAAGCTCCCTCCTCAGACGAGCAGGAATATCATTGTAGCCCACGCGACGGATGGGGCACAGATCCTTCGTGAACATAATATGCCAAAAGAAATTGTGGACATTGCAGCCCAACATCATGGGACAACACTATTAAAGTACTTTTATTTTAAAGCAAAAGAACAGAATGAAGATATCCCTGAAGACGAGTACCGTTATCCTGGACCGAAAGCTTCCTCCAAGGAGGCGGCGATAGTGGGGACAGCCGATAGCATCGAAGCGGCGGTAAGATCCTTGAATAACCCAACCCCCGATAAAATTGAGAGTATTGTAAAAGCTATCATTAAAGATCGACTTCAGGATGGCCAATATAGTGATTGTTCATTGACATTCAAAGAGCTCGAGGAAATCGGCCGATCCTTCTGTGAAACTTTACAAGGTATCTTTCATTCGAGAATCGAGTACCCGAAAGGAGAAGAAGAATCATGATGGAAATCGATATGATAGACGAAACGTCAAGACTGACGGATGAGCAATGGAAGGATATCAAAGACTTGTTGACCTTTGCTGCTGAAAAAGAATCCATCCAAACAGGTGAACTATCGGTAACCTTTGTGGATAATGAGAAAATCCAGGAAATCAACCGTGAATATCGAGAAAAGGATCGACCGACAGATGTCATTTCTTTCGCCATGGAGGAAATGGGCGATGGGGAAATAGAAATTCATTATGATGACGAAGCACCGAGAATGCTTGGAGACATCATCATTTCCATTGAAAAAGCGGAAGAACAAGCAAAAGAATACGGACATTCCGTTAAGCGGGAACTTGGGTTTCTTGCCCTTCATGGACTATTGCATCTCCTAGGATATGATCATGAAAACGAAGCGGATGAAAAAGTGATGTTTGATAAACAAAAGGAAATATTGGATGCATATGGACTCACGCGATCGTAACAATAAGGGATACCGGGGGTCCTTCACTCGAAGTTTTTCCTATGCATTTGAAGGACTGCTTTTTGTACTTCGAACAGAAAGAAACATAAAATTTCACCTAGTCATAGCTATAATGATGATTGGATTATCCATATATTTTGAAATTACGAAAGTGGAATGGTTGATTCTTTTTCTGGTTATCGGTGGGATGTTCGTCATTGAAATCATCAATACAGCGATCGAGAATGTGGTAGATCTAGTGACAGAAGAGTTCCATCCCCTTGCAAAAACGGCGAAAGATGTGGCTGCTTCTGCGGCCTTAGTTTTTGCTTGTATCTCTGTTATAATTGGTGTAATCTTATTTGGCCCTTATATAATGGGACACCCTTAAATAAATTGAAAATTTAAAATCTTTTATATTTTTATTTAATTTGAGGGTGATTTACGATGCCGATTGAGGTAAAATATAAGTAACGCGCAACTGAAGCTTACAGAAGAAAGGAAGAAACAACTGTGAACATCGAAGCTCTAATCCAAGAAGCAAAAGCAGCAAGAGAAATGGCTTATGTACCTTACTCCAAATTCAAAGTAGGCGCAGCATTATTGGGAAAAGACGGCAAGGTCTATCGCGGATGCAATATTGAAAACGCTGCATATAGTATGTGTAACTGCGCAGAAAGAACAGCGCTTTTCAAGGCGTATTCAGAAGGCATAAAAGAATACGATGCCATTGCTGTTGTAGCCGACACAAAACGACCAGTTCCACCTTGTGGAGCTTGCCGTCAAGTTATCTCGGAGCTATGTGCACCTGAAATGAAAGTAATCCTGACAAATCTACACGGTGATACGCAGGAATTAACTGTGGCTGAATTGCTACCAGGAGCTTTTTCACCGGAGGATTTAGATGCATAATCATACAACTACAAATTATAAATCAGGGTTTGTCTCCATTATTGGCAGGCCGAATGTTGGGAAATCTACATTTTTGAACAGAGTAATCGGCCAAAAAATTGCGATTATGAGCGACAAGCCGCAAACAACTCGAAATAAAATTCAGGGTGTATATACACAAGATGACGCACAAATAGTTTTCATCGACACACCAGGCATCCATAAGCCGAAGCATAAGCTCGGGGACTTTATGATGAAGGTGGCGCAAAACACGTTAAAAGAGGTTGATCTTGTCCTATTCATGATTAATGCGAAAGAGGGATTGGGAAAAGGCGACGAATTTATTATTGAGAAGCTGAAAGAAACTTCCACTCCAGTATATCTGGTAATAAACAAAATTGATGAAGTCCATCCGGATGACCTCCTCCCGTTAATGGAAACATATAAAGCTTTGTATCCATTCAAAGAAATCGTACCCATATCGGCATTGCAAGGCAACAATGTAGAGGTACTGTTGGACCAAATAAAGAAGTTCCTTCCAGAAGGACCTCAGTATTACCCAGCAGATCAAGTGACAGACCATCCCGAACGTTTTATTGTCGCAGAACTGATCAGGGAGAAAGTGTTGCATCTGACAAGGGAAGAAGTACCGCATTCCATTGCAGTGGCAATCGACTCGATGAAAAAACGGGAAAATAAGGACATGGTAGATATTCAAGCGACCATAGTCGTGGAGCGGGATTCCCAAAAAGGTATCGTCATTGGAAAGCAAGGGAAAGTCCTGAAGGAAGTCGGACAAAAAGCCCGAGTGGACATTGAAGCATTGCTCGGCTCCAAGGTATTCTTGGAACTGTGGGTGAAAGTTCAGAAGGATTGGCGTAATAAGCAGTCCCAGCTTAGGGATTTTGGTTTTAACGAGGACGAATATTAATCGGGAAGACGAGCGGAACGCAGTCAAATCAAAACAGGAAATTTACAATATTTATCTAACATGTTTTGACCCTTCTACGGTCATCATAGTCATATAGGAATTGGAACAAGTATGCTGGTCTTTACTACAGAAAGGGTGGGGTTTACAATGTTGGATTTTACCTGGAAGGTCTTTAAGGAAACAGGTAATATTGATACCTATCTACTTTTTAAAGAGCTTGAGAAAGAAAATGGCGATTTACCCGAACAGACAGAAGAGCTAGCGAATCGTGACTTACCAATTTCATAATGAAGGATGATCAAATAATGAAGGCAATTTGCACACATGGATGTTGTGGATTGCCTTTTTATTTTGGAAACTTTACAATAAATTTAAAGCCTGATAAAAATGGACGGTGTACGATTTGCTACATAAATGCGAAGGTATTGTCATTCGAACGAATGCCTATGGAGAAAATAATAAAATTGTAACCATCTATTCCAAAGAGCTTGGAAAAGTTGGCGTGATGGCCAGAGGGGCGAACAAACCAAGCAGCCGTTTTACCGCCGTCTCCCAGCTATTTTCCCATGGGACCTTTGTCTTCCAAAGGGGAACTGGCCTTGGTAGCCTCCAGCAAGGCGAAATAATGGATTCCATGAGATCTATAAGGGAAGATATCTTTCTTACCGCCTACGCTTCGTTTATTGTGGAATTGATGGACAAAACAACCGATGAAGGAAAACGAAATCCAGCTCTTTATGAATTGCTTTATCAAGTTTTACATTATATTGACGAGGGCTTTGATGCTGAAATATTGACATTCATCTTTGAAATGAAGATGTGCGATGTTATTGGAATCACACCGGAATTGAATCGTTGTGCATCTTGCGGGGCAACGGAAGGGACATTTGCCTTTTCCATAAAAGAGGGCGGTTTTCTTTGTAACAGATGCTTCCATAAGGATCCATATCTAATCAAAGTATCCCCAGCAACGTTGAGGCTATTACGAACGTTTTATTATTATGACCTGAATCGCATCGGTAATCTTTCCTTAAAAGAAGAGACAAGAAAAGAACTGCGTTTCATCATAGATGAATATTACGAGGCCTATTCAGGGATAATGTTAAAATCCAAGCGCTTTCTGAAACAAATAGGCTCATTGAAAGCAAGTCTGCCTGAAAAAAAAGAAAAACCAGATTGACTTTGCAAAAGAAATCATATATTATCCAATTACATTCATAAAGATTGCGTTGAAGGAAAGTAGTACTTATCAAACTCGATTAAAGCGAACCTAGGACGGTGTGAGCTAGGGAATCAAGCGGTAAGGAAGGCGTTCTGGAGCGATACGGATAAAGTGGTAAAGGCTGTCCTTACATCCTTTACAAATAGGGTGGAACCGCGGGAGAACCTCTCGTCCCTATGCTGACAAAACAGTTGGCATAGAGACAAGAGGTTCTTCCTTTTGTACTCAAGCCAACAAATAAAGTTAAATGGTTTTTGTTTTTGGCTCAAAGATGGATATCCCCTGTTGATTGGAGTGCAAGGTGTGAGACTCCTGCGGGGGAGTAACGGTTGATTGAGACCCCGCAACGAAGTGAGGAGGCTCAAGCACCGTCCCGCGGAAAGCGAACACCTGGAACGGAAATCTACAGGAGTCACAAGCAGTACCCCAATAAAAAAAGGAAGGTGTCACAATGAACATCCAAAACATGATCCTGACCCTGCAAAACCACTGGTCAGAACAAGGCTGTATCCTCATGCAAGCCTACGACGTAGAAAAAGGTGCCGGAACCATGAGCCCCTATACATTCCTAAGAAGCATCGGCCCCGAGCCGTGGAATGTAGCATACGTGGAACCATCCAGAAGACCTGTCGATGGCCGTTACGGTGAAAACCCGAACCGTCTATACCAACATCATCAGTTCCAAGTCATCATGAAGCCTTCACCAGATAATATTCAGGAGCTTTATCTAGAATCTTTGAAAAAACTTGGAATCGATCCGCTCAAGCACGATATCCGTTTTGTAGAAGACAACTGGGAAGCACCGACTCTTGGAGCGGCGGGACTTGGCTGGGAGGTTTGGCTAGATGGAATGGAAATCACCCAATTCACCTACTTCCAACAGGTTGGCGGAATCGAATGTAAACCGGTATCTGTAGAAATCACTTACGGGATTGAGCGTCTTGCTTCCTATATTCAGGACAAAGAAAATGTATTTGACCTGGAATGGACAGAAGGGTTCACGGTTCGCGATATTTTCCTGCAACCAGAATATGAACATTCTAAATATACCTTTGAAACATCTGATCCTGACATGCTCTTCTCTTTATTTGACATTTATGAGAAAGAAGCACACCGTCAGATGGACCACGGCCTTGTGCACCCTGCATATGATTATGTGCTTAAGTGCTCTCACACCTTTAACCAACTAGATGCACGGGGTGCCATTTCTGTTACAGAACGAACGGGCTATATCGGCCGCGTCAGAAACCTGGCTCGGAAAGTGGCAAGAACATTCTATGAGGAAAGAGAAAAGCTCGGTTTCCCAATTTTGAAAAAGGAGGAGAGCGACCATGAATAAGAGAGACTTTTTATTTGAAATAGGATTAGAAGAGATGCCGGCGCGGTTTGTGACAGATTCCATGAATCAGCTTCAGGAAAAAGTGAAATCTTGGTTGGAGACAAATCAACTTACCTATGAAAACATCCATGCGTATTCTACTCCAAGAAGACTTGCAGTGGTGGTAGAAGGACTTGTGGAAAAACAAGAAGATGTTACGTTAGAAGCGAAAGGTCCTGCCAAAAAGGTCGCTCTTACAGCAGACGGAGAGTGGTCAAAGGCAGCCCAAGGCTTTACAAGAGGTCAAGGACTAACTGTGGAAGATATCTATTTCAAAGAGATTAACGGCGTTGAATACGTACATGTTCAAAAACATGTGGAAGGAAAAGAAACGAAAGAGATTCTTAGCTCTATTGCTTCTGTTGCAACAAGCCTGCACTTTCCTAAAAACATGCGCTGGGCTGATGAGGACTTAAGGTATGTGCGTCCAATTAAATGGCTGATTGCCCTATTTGGAGAAGATATCATCCGATTTGAGATTGCAAAGGTAAAGTCAGACCGCGTTTCTTCCGGGCATCGTTTCCTTGGAGGTCAGGTTGAACTGAAGGATGCAGGAAGTTACGTAGAAGAGATGCTTTCCAACTATGTAATCGTCGATGCTACGGAAAGAAAAGAAGCTATCAGGAAACAGCTTTCTATCATTGGAGAAGAAAATGGCTGGGACATCCCTGTAGATGAAGATCTTCTTGAAGAAGTAAATAATCTTGTGGAATATCCAACTGCATTGTTTGGTACGTTCGAATCAGAATATCTCTCCTTGCCTGAAGAAGTATTGATCACGTCCATGAAAGAGCATCAGCGCTATTTTCCAGTAAAAAGCGAGGAGGGAACCCTGCTTCCTTATTTCGTGACGGTCCGCAACGGAAATCATGAGAACCTAGATATTGTTGCGAGAGGGAATGAAAAAGTATTGCGTGCGAGATTGTCAGACGCAGCCTTCTTCTCCAAAGAAGATGAAAAGCTGGTCATAGAAGAAGCTGTTAAAAAGTTGGATAAAATCGTCTTCCATGAGGAAATTGGAACTACCGGTGAGAAAGTTAGGCGTGTCCAAACCATTGCTTCAGATCTGGCAGAACTCTTAAATGTCGAATATGAAACAAAGAACCATGTCGAGCGTGCTGCATCTATCTATAAATTTGACCTTGTTTCCCATATGGTCTATGAATTCCCGGAACTACAAGGAATCATGGGAGAAAAATATGCAGTGGCAAAAGGGGAAAGTCCGATAGTTGCTAAGGCAATCAATGAGCATTATATGCCACGATCTGCTGAAGATCAGACACCATCTTCTGATGTTGGAGCAATCTTAAGCATCGCAGAGAAGATGGATACCATTGTCGGTTTCTTTGCAATCGGTGTAATCCCTACTGGTTCTCAGGATCCTTATGCGTTAAGACGTCAGGCTGCAGGAATTTTGCAGACCATCCTTAACAAACAGTGGACCATATCGGTAGAGAAATTCATTCTATCAGTTGTTGAACGTTATGTGGAGAAAGGGATAGCAAAGAAGGATACAACAGCGATTCTTGATGAACTATTGGCATTCTTCAAATTGCGTCTTAAAAACAATCTGTCTGAGCGCGGTGTACGATACGATATCGTAGACGCAACGCTTGAGCTTCCATTGGAAAATATCTGCTCCACAGTGAAAAAAGCAGAAACGTTGGAAGCGAAGAAAAATGAAACGAACTTTAAAGAAACAATGGAATCATTGAGCCGTGTTTGTAACATTGCTAAAAAAGCAACAGCTTCTGTTGATGTACAGGAAGAACTGCTAAAGCAAGCGGAAGAACAAGAGCTTTATAAACAATACAATGACAAAAAAGCACGTGTCCTGGAGGCAGCGGAAGCCCAAGATTTCGTATCCGCTTATGATGAACTTGCTTCCTTGAAGCCTGCCATTGATGCATTCTTTGATAACATCATGGTAATGACAGATGATGAAGCAATCAAAACGAACCGTTTAGCATTAATGGATAACCTTTCTAAAGTCATTTCCATTTTCGGAAATGTGAATGGGATCATCGTCAAGTAATTAAAAAAGACAAAGCCATAACCCTATGATAAAATGGTTAAACATGCAAAAGAGGCTGACTAAAGGCATTACCTCACAATATTTAGTCAGCCTCTTTCCAATTCTTCTGTTTATCAGTATAATTAGTATATATCAATTACATATACAGTATGTCACAAATAGAGAAGCGGAGGGCAACCGTTCAGCGGCGTACAAACTGGACTGAGTCGTATGAGATAAAGGAAACACGAAGGGCGATAGCGATTCGATGTTGAGCTTATCGTAAGGAGGCGAGGGAAGTTTGATAGACGCTGGGTGTCCGGAGCTGGACAAATAGAAAAGCGGAGGGCACCTCGACCGCTCCATAACCGAATAGGTGGTGAACGACAATCGAACTGAATAAACGGCAAGAAACCATTTTACAAATTGTAAAAGATCAGGGACCGATTACAGGTGAAGCAATAGCAGATCAACTGAACCTGACAAGGGCAACTCTACGTCCGGACCTTGCGATATTGACTATGGCGGGTTATCTTGACGCAAGGCCCCGTGTCGGCTATTTTTATACTGGCAAAACGGGCTCACAGCTTTTGTCTGATAAGATAAACAAAATACAGGTGAATGACCACCAGTCCATACCAGTCGTAGTGCATGAAAGTGTTTCCGTTTATGATGCAATCTGTACGATGTTTTTAGAGGACGTAGGGACACTTTTCGTAGTGGACAACTTCTCCATCATTGTGGGAGTGCTTTCCCGTAAGGACCTGTTGCGAGCTAGCATCGGGAAGCAGGAGCTTACTTCTATCCCGGTTAATATTATTATGACGAGAATGCCTAATGTTACGTTTTGCTTTAAGGAAGATCTTATTATTGATGTAGCGCAAAAACTGATTGAAAAACAAATAGATGCTCTTCCGGTCGTAAAGAAAACAGACAAAGGCTATGAAGTGATCGGTAGAATCACAAAAACAAACATCACGAAAGTGCTGGTTGCCCTGGCACACGATGAAATTATCTAGATTGGAGGAGAATCATGGAAAAGCGTACCGTATATATTGTATCGGATTCTGTTGGGGAAACAGCAGAGTTGGCAGTCAAAGCGGCAATAAGCCAATTTAATGGTGCAAACTTTCACCTAAAAAGAATACCTTATGTAGAGGATATCGCTACCTTGACGGAAGTGGTCTCCATTGCAAAACTCAACCATGCGTTGATTGCATTTACCCTTGTTGTTCCAGAAATGAGAAAGCACCTCGTATCACTTTCCAAAAAAGAGGGAGTTCCAGTGTATGATATCATTGGACCGTTGGTTGATTTGATGGAACAGGAATACGGTGTTAAACCGAAATACCAACCTGGCCTCGTACGTCAATTGGATGATGATTATTTCAAAAAAATAGAAGCAGTCGAATTTGCTGTAAAGTATGATGATGGAAGAGATCCAAGGGGAATCATCAAAGCCGATATCGTACTTGTAGGGGTATCCAGAACATCCAAAACACCTCTATCACAATACCTTGCCCACAAGCGCCTTAAAGTGGCGAACGTGCCGATTGTGCCGGAAGTGGATCCACCGGAAGAATTATTTAAAGTGAATCCGGAAAAATGCTTTGGCCTAAAAATCAGCCCGGAGAAATTGAATGATATCCGTAAAGAAAGATTGAAAGCGTTGGGACTTAATGATAAAGCAGCTTACGCCAACCTCGAAAGAATTAAAGAAGAATTGTCATTTTTCGAATCTGTTGTAAATAAAATAGGTTGTGAGGTTATCGACGTTACCAACAAAGCCGTAGAAGAGACCGCCAACATGATAGCCAACATATATAACAAACGATTGAAATAACGGAGCGCTTTTATAAGTGCTCTTTTTCATGGACTAAATATCCATTGATTTATCAGTGCGAAACAGTAGTCAATTCATAAACTTTATACTATAATAAAAAATTGTGATAAAAATTACTTGATAAGGTTTAGAGTGAAGGATTATCGAATAAACTAAAACTAGCTATAAGTCAAGGGCAATTTTATAGTTTCGTTCGACAACTGAAAAAAACATAGCGAAAAAAGAAGGTTTTTGGGAAGGGATGTAGAAACCATTTAACATGCAAAATAATCGAAAACCTATTATTTTGGTGGACGCGGATGCTTGTCCTGTAAAAGAAGAAATAAGCAGGATAAGTCATACATATGAAATAGATGTCTGCTATGTTGCTTCTTATTCCCATGTCATGACCAATAAAACAGAAGGTACCTGGATCTATGTGGATGATGAAAAGGAATCTGCAGATCTATATATTTTAAATCATGCGAAGAAGAATGATGTAGTAGTCACGCAAGATATTGGTCTAGCAAGTATGTTGGTGTCTCGAAACGTTTACGTGCTCACTCCTCGTGGAAAACAATATGAAGAGAGTGAAATGGAACTGAGCCTTCATATGAGATTTTTGTCCGCGAAAGAACGCCGGAAAGGTAACTATTCAAAGGGACCCAAAGCTTTTTCGGCGAATGACCGAGAAAGATTTGTCCACTCACTTAAAAAAACTTTGTCGAAAATTGCAGGAATTCTCGAATAGAGATAGAAATAGTTAATCACGGAGTGTTGTTATGAATTATCGAATTCCTGAACAAACAATTGATCAGATTAGGCAGTCTACCGACATTGTTGATGTAATAAGTGAATACGTGCAACTGAAAAAGCAAGGTCGCAACTATTTTGGACTATGTCCATTCCATGGGGAAAGTACTCCATCTTTTTCTGTTTCGCCAGACAAACAAATCTACCACTGTTTCGGCTGTGGAGCTGGTGGGAATGCTTTTAATTTTATCATGGAGATAGATGGGGTAAGTTTTGTTGAGGCAGCACAGAAGCTCGCCAAGTCATCCAATGTAGATGTGGAAGTACCGGAAGTATCACAACGTGAGCAATCCGGACAGTCTAAGGAAACAAAATGGATGATGGATGCACACTTGCTTTTGCATAAATTTTACCATCATTTGCTTTTAAATACAAAAGAGGGTCAAGAAGCGTATGATTATGTGACTGGCAGGGGCTTTAGCGATGAAACCTTGAAGAAATTCGGAGTAGGCTATGCTCTTAACAGTTGGGATTTTGCTTTGAAATTCCTGACCAAAAGAGGCTATAACCAACAGCTTCTCGAGAAAGCGGGTCTGCTGATCGAGAAGGAACATACGGCAGAATACTTCGACCGCTTCAGAAATAGAATTATGTTTCCTATCCATGATCATAAAGGAAATGTTATTGCTTTTTCGGGAAGGGTACTTGGAGAGGGAGAACCGAAATACTTGAACTCACCTGAGACTCCCCTTTTCAATAAAAGTAAAATTCTCTACAATTTCCATCATGCGCGCCCTCATATCAGAAAGCAAGAACAGGTCATCCTCTTTGAAGGCTTTGCTGACGTCATAGCGGCTGATGGAGCGGGGTTTCCAAATGCAATAGCTACAATGGGGACGTCCTTGACAGAGGAACAGGCCCGTATCATCCGTAGACATGTGGAAAGTGTCATCATCTGCTACGATGGAGATAATGCTGGTATTGAAGCTGCTTACAGGGCAGCCAATATACTGATACAGCAAGGTTGCTATGTAAGGATTGCCATGATGCCAGATAAAATGGACCCTGATGACTATATCCGCACTAAAGGATCAGACGCATTCCAAAAGGATGTAATAGGGGCAAGTTTAACGTTCATGGCATTCAAGCTCAGGTATTTACGCAGAGGAAGAAACATGAACGATGAAGGCGAACGGATGCGGTATGTGGAAGATGTTCTGAAGGAGATTAGCATGCTGACCAAAGCGGTGGAGCGGGATCATTATCTTCGTCAATTATCTGATGAATTTTCCATCTCCTTGGAGGCTTTAAAGCAGCAGCAGTTCCAAGTGTATAAATCTTTGATTCAAAAAAAGGATTATAACGAGCAGAATAGAATAAATATACCTAATAAGCCTAAAATCTTCACACAAGCGTTAAAGCCGGCTTATTTAAATGCAGAACGCTATTTGCTGGCACATATGCTGAAGGATAGGAATGTTTCGGAAAAAGTGCAAGCGGCGATTGAAGGTTCCTTCATTATAGAGGAGCATCGGGCTATAGCCACTTATTTATATGCCTTTTACGAAGAAGGCTATGAACCGAACATCAGCATTTTCATGGAGCGCATCCCGGAACAGGAGCTCAAGAAAATCATTTCCGAACTCGGAATGCTTACGCTTGAGGAAGAATTAAGTGATGCGGTTTTACATGATTATATGAAACAGGTGTTTAATTATCCAAAATTGTTAACAATAAAAGAAAAAGAGCAAGAAAAGAAACAGGCAGAAGCACAAAGTGACTTTCTGGGTGCTGCACAAATCGCGATGGAAATTATCCAAATGAAAAAAGAGTTAAAACAATAAATATACCTCTTTATCGCGTTCAATGTTGGAAGGAGGGGACAGTTGATGGCTGAAAAATCAGCGCAATCAAAAGAGATGGAAACAGAATTGACCATCGATCAAGTAAAAGAGCAACTAACAGAAGTGGGTAAAAAACGTGGTGTCCTAACCTATGAAGAGATAGCCGAAAAAATGGCTGGATTTGAGATAGAGTCCGATCAGATGGATGAATACTACGAGTACCTTGGTGAACAAGGTGTGGAAATCATTGGTGAAGCAGAATCCGATGATGATCCAAACACTCAACAGCTAGCAAAAGAAGAAGAATTTGACCTGAACGACCTTACTGTACCACCTGGTGTGAAAATCAATGACCCGGTAAGAATGTACCTGAAAGAAATCGGCCGTGTCGACCTTCTATCTGCAGAAGAAGAAATCAGCCTTGCTAACCGGATTGAAGAAGGTGACGAAGAAGCGAAACGCCGACTTGCTGAAGCGAACCTGCGCTTGGTTGTAAGTATCGCCAAACGCTATGTGGGCCGTGGAATGTTGTTCCTAGACCTTATCCAAGAAGGAAATATGGGGCTAATCAAAGCGGTAGAAAAGTTTGATTATCGTAAAGGGTTCAAATTTTCTACATATGCAACATGGTGGATCCGTCAGGCTATCACGCGTGCTATCGCTGACCAGGCAAGAACCATCCGTATCCCAGTTCATATGGTGGAGACCATTAACAAGCTGATCCGGGTACAACGCCAGTTGCTACAGGACCTTGGTCGTGAACCGAGTCCAGAAGAAATCGCAGAAGATATGGATCTGACACCTGATAAGGTTCGTGAAATCCTTAAAATAGCCCAGGAACCTGTTTCACTTGAAACTCCGATCGGGGAAGAGGATGACTCCCACCTTGGAGACTTCATTGAAGACCAGGATGCAACGTCTCCTTCCGATCACGCTGCCTACGAACTATTAAAGGAACAATTGGAAGATGTTCTTGATACACTTACTGATCGTGAAGAGAATGTTTTGCGACTGCGCTTCGGACTGGATGACGGCCGTACACGAACTCTTGAAGAAGTTGGTAAGGTCTTCGGGGTCACCAGGGAGCGTATCCGCCAAATTGAAGCCAAAGCACTGCGTAAACTGAGACACCCAAGTCGCAGTAAACGTCTAAAGGATTTCTTAGAATAGAACCTCATACGGAAATAGTTTGCTTTTCTTAAAAGAGTAAGCTATTTCTCTTTTTTTGCAATTCTTTACTTTTATAATATTCAGTTATCTAAAACTGGACTTATTACTGGAGTGTTAATCCGTGAATTTACAAAGGAAACAAACAATCGTACAAGAAATTGAATATTGGAAGAAAAGTCGAATGCTCCCAGAACAATATTGTGATTATTTATTGGCGTTATATACAGAGGGAAAAGTGGTTGAGCAACAAGATAGAAAAAGGAAAAAAATCTTTTCTACCGTTTTTGCATGCCTGATACTTTCACTTATTCCAATAACATTTCTTGTCATTTATTTTACTGAAATGCCAGTTCATTTGCAAATGGTCCTGATAACTTTTTTTATTCTGCTTTCTTTTATCGGAAATTTTACTTTTCGAAAAGAACAAATTCTGATACATATCCCAGTCATTGTAAGTGCGTTGCTTTTTCTCATCCTATCCATCAAACTGCTGGAACTGAATGCTTTCCAACTGCCCGCAACCTTTATCATCATTACTTTTCAGGCATTGATTTGGTTCATTCTAGGTTTTATGAAAAAGTGGTACTATTTGAACATTGCAGCAATCATAACCGTAGTGTTGCTTGTTGTGAACATTATTTTAATGTAATTTACTTATAATTTATTTATTTTAAAAAGTTGTGAAAATTCCCTCATATCTATTATAATACAAATGAAAGCGCATTCAACATTTTGTAGGATGGTAGAACAATTAACGGCTAATGTTTTTCAAACAACAGGGGGGGAAAGATTTTGAACTTTGATTTAACGTCAGAACAAGCGATGATTAAGAAAACAATTAGAGAATTTTCCGATGAAGTGGTAGCTCCTGGAGCATTACAACGAGATCGGGATAAGAAATTTCCTATTGAGGTTTTTCAACAATTATCACAGCTGGGAATGATGGGATTACCATTTCCAGAGGAATATGAAGGAGCCGGTGCAGATACGGTAAGCTTTGCAATTGTGGTGGAAGAATTGAGCCGTGCTTGTGGATCAACGGGAATCACCTATTCCGCACACGTATCCCTTGGAGGGGCACCTTTAAATTTATTCGGTACAGAGGAGCAAAAGCGTAAATATCTAGTGCCGATTTGTACGGGAGAATCACTTGGTGCGTTCGGGTTGACTGAACCCAATGCAGGATCTGATGCAGGTGGTACACAGACCACAGCTGTGGAAGATGGAAATGACTTTATCATAAACGGTAACAAATGCTTCATTACCAATGCTTCATATGCAAAGCATTTGGCCTTGACTGCTATCACCGATAAAAAAGGAAACGAAAAGGAAATCTCAGCAGTAATCGTTCCGACGGATGCTAAAGGATTCCAAGTAATTGATAACTATGAAAAAATGGGGCTAAATGCTTCCAATACGACGGAATTGGTACTAGAGGACGTACGAGTTCCTCAAGAGAACCTCTTAGGAAAGCGTGGGGAAGGCTTTAGGCAGTTTCTTATCACACTTGATGGAGGGCGTATCGGGATTGGTGCGATGGCTGTGGGTATTGCCCAGGCTGCTTTTGAGCGAGCGCTCGCTTACTCAACTGAAAGAAAACAATTCGGTCGTTCCCTATCAAGCTTCCAGATCAACCAATTCAAACTTGCCGATATGGCAATGAAACTAGAACTAGCAAGAAATATGGTCTACAAAGCTGCTTGGCTGAAGGATCAAGGCAGACCGTTTTCAAAGGAAGCCTCCATGTGTAAACTCTACGCTTCAGAGGTTTGCATGGAAATTGCCGATCAGGCTGTCCAACTTCACGGCGGATATGGCTATATGAAAGAATATCACGTTGAACGTTTCATGCGCGACGGGAAACTCTTAGAAATCGGCGAAGGCACATCCGAAGTACAAAGAATGGTCATTGCTAGATCATTAGGGATTTGATAATTGGAATTAGCCAATGATTTTTAGGATTCCTAGCTGTTGATTGGAGCAAAAGACGTAGACTCCAGCGGGGGAGTAGAGACAATCTTGAGACCCCACAGACGAAGCCGAGGAGGCTCAAGGTCGCCCCGCGGAAAGCGAAGCCTTTTGCGGAAATCAACAGCGGTGTTTATATAGAGATTCATTATTAACAAAAAAATTACTAAAAACACATCACTTGTCACTTTTTGAGGTACAATATAGTCAAGAAATATAAAAACCTTCATCCTCCATGATGAAGGTTTTTGTCTAAACTGTGAATTTAAGAGAGAAGTTGGCATTTTAGTCTTTTCCTATAGTAAAATATAAAGTAAAATAGAGAGTGCTTGTATAAGATTAGACTCACGTACATGTACATAAGGAGGTTTGAATAGCATGAATCGTAATCCGCTTATTCCTTTTGCATTTATTGCGGTATTAGGTCTCGGACTAATGTTCTTACTATCTTTCGTTGGACTTGATCAAGCAGAAAAAATCGCATCAGGCGAAGATGAAACTGTAGAATTAACTGCGGAAGAACTTTACCAACAAAACTCTTGTATCGGCTGTCACGGCGGCAACTTGGAAGGTGCGGGAGCTGCACCGGCATTAACTGATGTAGGCGAAAAACTTTCTCAAGAAGAGATTAAAGACGTTATCATCAATGGGCAGGGGTCAATGCCAGCTAACCTAGCTACACCTCAAGAAGCTGAAGTTCTTGCTGAGTGGCTTGCCAATGGTGCTGAAAGTGAAGAAGGCCAAGAAGAAGGCGAAGAGTAAGATTTGTTTTATTAGCAAAATGTTACACATATAAAAGATCCTTTGCATTTGTGAAGGGTTTTTTTTTATACTTGGTGTTAAGCAATTAAAATACATAACAAAGAGGATATAGACATGAATGAATTAAAGCTCTCAAAACGTTTGGAAGCCGTGGCTTCTTTTATACCCAAAGGTAGCGTATTGGCGGATATCGGCTCCGACCACGCGTACTTGCCATGTTATGCCTATTTGCAAGGAATGATTGAGAAGGGGATAGCAGGTGAAGTGGTGGAAGGTCCCTTTCAATCTGCTGTTCAACAGGTTCGAAAAACAGAACTAGACCGTGTCATTGAAGTTAGAAAAGGGGATGGACTTGAAGTCATCTCTCCAAATGAAGTTACTTGCATTACCATTGCGGGAATGGGTGGATCCCTGATCCAATCCATCCTAGAGAAGGGGAAGGAGAAGCTCGAAGGAGTTCAAACGCTTATTCTACAACCGAATATAGGTGCGAAAAAAATCAGGGAGTGGCTCCTTGCAAATGGATGGCAACTTATAGCAGAACAGATATTATTGGATGACGGCAGAATATATGAAATCTTAGTGGCAGAGCGTGGCGATAGCGAAAAGCCATATACTTTCAAAAAGGATGCGTACTTACTTGTAGGCCCGTTCCTTGCTAAAGAAAAAAATGATGTCTTTGTGCAAAAGTGGACCTATGAGCTTGCCCATTGGAAGAAAATTGTAGCACAGCTGGAGGTAGCTGCCAAAACAGAAGCGAATGAGATGAAAATGAAAGAACTTGGTGAAAAAATCCATCTGGTAGAGGAGGTATTAGGGGTTGAAAACAGTTAATGGTTTACAGGTAATAGAATGGTTTGAACAGTTCTCTCCAAAGAAATACGCCGTTGAAGGGGACAAGATCGGCCTTCAGATTGGAACGTTGAAGAAGCCTGTACACAAAGTGATGGTTACATTAGATGTGCTTGAACAGGTCGTGGATGAAGCGATTGCTTTTGATGTGGATTTGATTATTGCACATCATCCACCTATCTTTAGAGCTCTTCCAAATGTAACCGACAATTCTCCAGCAGGAAAGATTGTCACTAAGTGTATCAAACATGACATCAGTGTATATGTAGCACACACGAATCTCGATGTGGCAACCGGTGGGGTGAATGACCTCCTTGCTGAAGCTTTGGAGTTGGAAGACGTGAAAGTTCTTGTACCCACTTATTCCGATGAACTGCGTAAACTGAGTGTGTTTGTTCCTATTTCGCATGCGGAAGAGGTGAGGGAAGCACTTGGAGAGGCAGGAGCAGGTCATATCGGGAACTATAGCCACTGTTCTTTTAGCGTGGAAGGCGAAGGTCGTTTTCTTCCTTTAGATGGGACAGACCCCTTTATCGGAAAGAAGGGCAAGCTTGAAAAAGTAGAGGAAGTCCGGGTAGAGACCGTTTATCCTGTAAATTTAGAGAGGCGAGTATTGAATGCGCTGTTTAAAGCCCACCCTTATGAAGAAGTAGCCTATGATCTTTTCAAACTTGAAAATGCATTGGACTTACTTGGATTGGGACGTGTTGGAAAATTGAAAGCAGGTATGACCCTATCCAACTTTGCCACCCATGTTAAAAAGGGGCTGGGTGTTGAAAATGTCAGAGTGGTCGGAGATTTGAACAGCGAGATTAAAAAAGTGGCTGTGCTGGGTGGAGACGGAAATAAATACATTCATGCCGCAAAATTCGCCGGCGCTGATGTATATGTAACTGGTGATCTATACTTTCATACGGCTCATGATGCCATGGCAATCGGGTTGAATGTAATCGATCCAGGACATTATGCCGAGAAAATCATGAAAAATGGTGTAGCACAGAGACTGGAGAAGGCAGTGCAGGAGAAGAATTGGGAGCTCGAAGTCCTAGTTTCAGAGACCAACACAGATCCTTTTACGTTTATATAATGAATTTGTTGTGGAAAGAAACGATCCTTTGCAGGGATGTTTCTTTTTTTTGTAGATTAAAGATGAGCGGAGCGGAACTGGGAGTATGGTCTATCAATGCCCAAAGCGTTTCTAAGAAGGGGTAAAAGGTAACGAGAGGGCGTCTCAGTGCCTAAAGCGAACCAACAAAAAACTCGAAGGCAACATAGAAGCCAACTATCTCGTTTCATTCAAAAAAACACCCTCGAAAGAGAGGGTGCAAAAAAACAATGAACCTTATGAGGTTTTCGCTTTTTTCACTTTTGGCAAAATCTTTTGCAATGGAACATTTTTCGTGGTGTTCCACGTATTTTTATTCAATGGATCGAACTGCTCCACAAAGCGAATGACTTCTTTTGTAATTGGGGTTGGAGTGGATGCGCCTGCTGTAACTGCTACTGTGCTGGCACCCATCAACCACTCTACATTCAACTCGCTGATATCGGAAATGCGATATGCAGGGGTTCCTGCAATCTCCTGTGATACCTGTGCCAATCGATTCGAGTTATTACTTTTAGGGTCACCGACAACTATTGTCACATCAGCTTTTCCTGCCTGTTCGGCCACTGCTTCCTGTCTGACCTGGGTCGCAAGGCAGATTTCCTTGTGCTGCTCTACATGTGGGTATTTTTCCTGTACCTTCACCATGATGTCTGCAACATCCCATTGACTCATCGTCGTCTGATTGGTGACAATGATTTTTTCACTATCGAGGGAAAGGGCCTCCACATCTTCAGCAGATTCCACCAGGTGAACGATGGATGGGGCGACACCTACTGCACCCTCCGGCTCCGGGTGTCCTTTTTTACCGATATAGATCACTTCATACCCTTGAGCTTCTTTCATGCGAATCAAGTCATGTGTTCGGGTAACGTCCGGGCATGTCGCGTCAATGGTAGTCAATCCTTTTTCCTTGGCACGAACCTTTACTTCAGGTGATACACCATGTGCAGTAAAGATGACGGTCCCTTCATTGATCTGGTTGAGAATTTCAAGACGGTTTGCACCATCCAATGTGATGATACCTTCTTCTTCAAAAGCATCTGTTACATGTTTATTATGAACAATCATACCTAGAATGTAGATTGGGCGTGGTAACGTCTTATCTAATGCTGCATTTCTGGCAATCACCATAGCATCCACTACACCGTAGCAGTAGCCACGAGGGGCGATTTTAATAAGTTCCATATAGGGAAAACCCTCCTTACATCGATATAGGCTTGAAAAAAGAGCCTAAATAAAGAGAGTGATCAACACTCTCTCACTACTTCCTATTATAGTATAAAATGAAGGGTTAGTACAAAAGAAGATATTAGATATAAAGTTTTGGTGCAGAGCTACCTTTTGGCTTTGCTTCAGCATCAGCAGTATCAGATTTTGGTTTAAGTCGCACTTTTTTCTTTTTGGTTGTTTCATCACCACTGTCCGCAGTCACCTTAACCTCTGTATCCTCACCAGATTTTTCGTCAGAGGAAGTGTCTTCTGTTTCATCGTCGGTGTCATCTACATTTTTCAATTCACTATAAAGCTTAATCATGGCAGGTACATTTCTTACAAGAGGTCCATATTGCTGAACCATCGGCATGACACCTTCTGCCATTTTTAGCGCTTTTTGAACATTGCCAAGCATGCCTGTTAAATTGTTGGGATTAATAAGTTGCTGAAGGGTACCGGCGTTTGCGAGCTGGCTAATTCCTCCCCTTGCACCTGTATTGGCTGCCATCTGTCCAAGTCCGCTCATATTTCCAATGCTGTTGGCACCGCTTCTTCCGAAAAGTTTGGCAAGCAGACCGCCGCCTCCATTACCACCTCCCATGCCCATTCCTCTGCCTGCTCCGCCCATAGCCATTCCTCTGCCCGCTCCACCCATAAATGGAGAAGGGTTTCTCATCATCATAGGATTTTGCATGTTGGACATATTGCTCATATTAGAATTGGGCATAGTAAACATATTGAACATGTTATTCGGCTGTTGTTGCATAAATGGAGATGGGCCATTGCCCATGCGAAAAGGGGATTGCTGCATCGGTGACATAGATCGATTTGGTCCAAAAAACATGGTAATCCTCCTTTCTTCCTAAAAAGAATGTATTAATTTTTTTATCAGCCTCGGCGTATTTTCCACAAGATGAATAAATGAAAAAAGCCTAATCTTTTCTAGTCTCCTATAATTTATGCGAATGGTGCTTGGCATGTTTATTGTGTGGAAAGAATGGGCACAACCGTAGTGTAGCCAAAATGGAAAAACTGCTTTATAATAGTGGTTTGGGTTGAAAAGAACGAACAACACAACAAGAATTAACAATTTTAACAATTAAAATAGAACTTTAAAATAATGACATAGATACATATTCCATGCATGATTTTAAAAGTGGAGGTAAATAGATGAATACAACGTTTGAAAAATTTAAGGTAAAGCCGTTTATTTTGGAAGCGGTAAAAGAATTGGGTTTTCAGAAGCCGACAGAAGTCCAAGAGAGAATGATTCCATCTTTATTGAATGGAGAAAGTGCCATCGGTCAATCCCAAACAGGGACAGGGAAAACCCATGCCTACCTCATTCCAATCATAAGTAAAATCGATCCATCTGTGCAGGAAGTACAAGCAGTCATTACTGCGCCTACAAGAGAACTGGCGAATCAGATTTACCAAGAAGTGCTGAAGATTACTAAATTCAGTTCAGAGGAAGAAATGATCACAGCACGCTGTTATATCGGCGGGACGGACAAGCAACGAACGATTGACCGTTTGAAGCAACAGCCCCATATCGTGGTTGGGACACCTGGACGAATAAAAGACCTAATGGTGGAAAATGCCCTTTTGGTCCATACAGCAAAAACGATTGTCGTGGATGAAGCGGATCTGATGCTTGATATGGGATTTATAGAGGATATTGATAAAGTTGCAGCGGCAATGCCTAAGAATCTGCAAATCATGGTATTCTCGGCGACAATCCCAGAAAAGTTGAAACCTTTCTTGCGTAAATATATGGAAAACCCAAGATATACACATGTTGCCCCTAAGCAGGTGACAGCAGCAAAAATCAAGCACCTATTGATTCCAGTCAAATCAAAAAGCAAGACTAAGCTTCTACATGATGTCCTTGTTCAATATAATCCCTATTTGGCGATTGTGTTTACAAACACGAAGAAGAAAGCGGATGAAGTGGCAGACAGCCTATTGGAACAGGGGCTGAAAGTCGGAAGAATTCATGGAGATCTTAACCCTCGTGAACGTAAGAAGATGATGAAGCAGATCAATGATCTTGAATATCAATATGTAGTGGCGACAGACCTTGCGGCAAGAGGAATCGATATTGAAGGAGTAAGCCATGTCATCAACTATGAACTCCCATCAGACCTGGATTTCTACGTTCACCGTGTAGGCCGTACAGCACGTGCCGATTATTCAGGTAATGCCATCACCCTTTATGAGCCAGCGGATGAGAATGCATTGGCACAGATTGAAAAGCTGGGCATTGAATTCACTCAAATAGACCTGAAGAATGGTGAACTTGTTGAAATTGGTCCACGTAACAAGCGACAAAACCGTAAAAAACAGATCAATGAGATTGATGTAGCAGCTAAAACAGCTGTTAAAAAATCCACCAAAGTCAAGCCTGGCTATAAAAAGAAACATAAATACGAGGTAGAGCAATACAAGAAAAGACAACGCCGCCTCAAAAAGAGATAATCAAAGTACTTGGATAACCTTTCACGGCATCCTTATGTTAAAATAAAGACTGATTTTAAAAGAGGTGATGTTGTGGAAAATTTACTGATTGGTTCTCATGTATCCATGAGCGGAAAAAAAATGCTGCTTGCAGCGAGTGAAGAGGCTGCATCCTACGGGTCGAACGTATTCATGGTCTATACAGGTGCTCCCCAGAATACAAGAAGAAAAAAAATCGAAGACCTAAACATCGAAGCAGGTCTTGCACATATGAAAGAGCATGGACTAAAGGAAATTATCGTTCACGCACCATATATCATCAATATCGGTAACTCACAAAAACCTGAGACATTCGAGCTAGGCGTGAACTTCCTCGCAGAAGAAGTTAGAAGGACAGAGGCATTAGGCGCAAAGCAGATTGTCTTGCATCCTGGTGCCCATGTTAGTGCAGGTACGGAAGTTGGCATTTCCCAGATCATAAAAGGATTGAACGAAGCGCTGACAAAAGAGCAGAACGTCCAGATTGCATTGGAAACGATGGCAGGGAAAGGTTCAGAATGTGGTCGTACCTTTGAAGAACTGGCTGCAATCATTGATGGGGTACATCTGAACGAGAAGCTTTCCATCTGCTTGGATACCTGTCACGTTCATGACGCAGGATATGATATTGTGAACGATTTTGATGGGGTATTGAAACAGTTTGATGACATCATCGGTTTGGAACGTCTTAAAGTTCTTCATATCAATGATAGTAAGAATATATGCGGGGCGGCTAAAGACCGTCACGAGAACATCGGATTTGGTCATATCGGATTTGAAGCAATAAACTATATCGTGCACCATGACCAGTTGAAGCATATTCCAAAGATATTGGAGACGCCTTATGTCGGGGAAGATAAGAAAGACCGGAAACCGCCATATAAGCATGAGATTGAAATGCTTAAAAATGGACAGTTTGATGAGGAACTGTTAAACAAGATTATGAACGACTAAAAGACTGAAGCCGGGAACCAAGTTCCTGGCTTCTTTTTTCATTTGGTAATTTTCAAAAAAATTACTTGGTAATTTTCAAAAAATTATTTGGTAAATTCCAAAAAAAGCTGATTCACTTTTTTGGCAGTTTCATGTCCGGTAATCTTTGCGACTTCCTTCATCAGCTGGATTCTTTCCGAGGTGTTAAATACATTCACTTTTTTCGACTGTAATAGGGCGGAAACCTTTTTTGCCTGATCAGGTGTCAACGAAATATTATATTCCCCGCTATACTTCATTAATTCTTCTGCAGTAATGTTATGAAGCTTTTTGTTGACGATTTGTTGATAAATATTCATCATATTATCCCTCCCATAGTAGCCTATGATGAAAAAACAAAAAGGCTACCTTTACGAAATAATATGACAACTGTTGGGAAATTATTGTATAATTAAAACATTCCATAAACGAATGATATTCAAAGGAGTAACAAGGGGGAGTCACCTTGTCGTTTATAATAGATGAGAAAGAACAAGATATCTTTCAGCATTTAAGCTCAGACCTACGAATTATAATTAACGCAAATGGCTTTATAGAAGAGTGGAATGAGAGGGCTAGCACATTTCTATCCTCCTTGGATGAGGACCGATCTTTTTTTCTCAGTTTTCCATCAAGTTATCGCCATGAGGTCTATACATATCTTCAGGAAATCATTGAAGCAGAAGGCAAACCCTTAAAAAGAATTCTTTTTCATCGGATAAATCGTAGCTACTTTGAAGTGGTTTATACCGGTGTGCTTTCTGGTGAACGGATATACTTATCTGGCCATGTCATTGAGAACAAAGACATTTCCACCGTCCTGCCACTCCATTATGGGACCATTGAACAATCTCTAAAGGTCAATGAGTTTATGACACATTCACTCGACATTGCCATATTGGTGCTTTCAAAGGGTGGGAAAATAGAGTATATCAATAAGCGTTGCTTGACCTTATTGGAGTTGGATGTGGAAGAAGAGTACATAAATCTTGAATTTGATGAAATAATCACGCCTGTTTTCTTAAAGGAAAAATTATTTGAAATATATGAAGAAGTATTGGCCAATAAAAAGTTTAAAGAGCGAATTTGTTATGATGACGAAGTGCTCTATCAGATTCAAGGGATTCTTTTTGAACGAACGGAAAAAGTATTCTTTATTATCCATGACCGTTCCTACCAGCAGAAATTTGAGAACCTGCTCGTGTACAAACAGCAGATGGAATCCGTTTCCCAGATATCTGCTGGCATGGCACATGAACTGAGGAACCCACTTTCCGTCATTAAGGGCTTTATTCAGCTATCCCAAATTACGAACAATTGGAGTAAATACTACGATACGATCATGGCTGAAATCAACAGGATGAATTCTATCATAGAAGACTTCTTGTCTGTTTCGAGAAAGAAAGTCAAGAAACAGCTCATTCAGCCACAAAGCATTTATCAATCGCTTGTATATATCTTTCAATCAGAATGTCTTTTACATAATATAGATTTTGACTTTGAAATTGATGAAGTGGAGGAACATGTGCTTGTTAATGAAGCCATGATCAAGCAGGTCATGCTGAACTTCCTTCGAAATGCGATCGAGGCTTACCCAAAAGATCAGAAAAACAAACTGTTTCTCCTGCGTGCCAAAAAAATTGACTCCTTTTATGAGATTACAGTCATTGATAACGGGAAAGGTATGGCAGAAGACGTATTGGAACGTGTAGGAAAACCTTTCTTTACGACCAAAGAGAAAGGGAATGGTCTCGGAATTCCACTTTGTAAAAAAATTATTGAAGATCATGATGGGGAATTATTCATTGATAGTAAAGCAGGGGAAGGATCGACTTTTTGTTATCGACTACCATTACTTGAGGAAAAGCCTGAATAGGGCTTTTTTTGTTTGGCCTTAATTATTGTTAAATGGGGTATGATGGGTAAATGTTATCATGATGATTATGAAGACTATCATAGTCAGATAAACCGTGTGGAATTGTCATCATCAAGGGTATGAAGACAATCTCAGCCAGAAAACCCAAGAGGAATTGTCGTCATCACCCAGTGACCCGAATCCACTCAAAACAAAAGTCGGTTATATTTACTTTTCCGCCTGCCTGATGTATACTAATCTATTGTTAGAAAATCGTAATGATTCTTATCCTTTAAGGTGTGATAAATTTGGAAAAAGTGCTGGAAATCAAAGGGCTTTCCTATAAATATGATAAACAGAATGTAATTGAAAATATAAACTTGACTATACCAAAAGGAGCTTTTCTTGGTCTTGTTGGGCCAAATGGTTCCGGTAAATCGACTCTTTTAAAGTGTATACTCGGGCTTTTACGCCCTCAAAAGGGATCCATTGAACTATTTGGCAAAGATATCCGCAAGTTCAAGGATTGGAGTAAAATTGGATTCGTTTCCCAAAAGGCTAACAGCTTCAATTCGGGGTTTCCCGCAACTGTTTTTGAGGTGGTATCAACCGGTCTTGTTTCAAAGGTAGGCCTGTTCCGATTCTTCAATAAGCAGCATAAAAAACAGATAGTGGAAGCTATCAGAGCGGTAGGTATGGAGGATTTCTCTGACAGAAACATCGGTGATCTATCCGGTGGACAGCAACAACGAGTTTTTATTGCTCGTGCCTTAGTCAGTGAACCAGAGCTGCTTATTTTGGATGAACCTACAGTCGGAGTGGATATTAAAAATGTCCAAAATTTCTATTCCATGCTGGCTCATCTAAACAAAAAACTTGGCATCACACTGATCCTTGTGACCCATGATGTTGGGACAATTACAGAAAAGGTGACACATGTGGCCTGCTTGAACAAAAATTTACATTTTCACGGTGTGACAGATGAGTTTGAAAAATTACGCACAAATGACCTATCCCAGTTTTATGGCCATGATGTGCATGTTTTAAGTCATGATCACCATCACCATGATGGAGGGCATATGTAATGATATCAGCTTTTATGCAATTTGAATTTTTAAGGAATGCGTTTTATACAGGTATTCTGATTGGGTTCCTTGCTCCTATGTTAGGAGTATTTGTCGTCGTAAGAAGATTGTCCCTTATTGCTGATGCTTTGAGCCATGTCACTTTGGCGGGAATAGCAGCGAGCTTGCTTGTGGAAAAGAGGTTCGGTTTAATGGTAGGCGTAAGCCCGATTTATTTCGGTATGGCTTTCTCTGTAACGGGAGCACTCTTTATTGAAAAGCTACGAGCAGTCTATAAGCACTATCAAGAATTGGCGATACCGATTATTCTTTCCTCAGGGATTGGATTAGGAGTCATATTCATCTCGTTGGCGGATGGTTTTAATACGGATTTATTCAATTTTCTCTTTGGAAGTGTCAGTGCCGTAACAAGAGCCGATTTTTGGACGGTGTTGATTGTATCAATCGGGGTGATTATCACGATTGTGGCATTCTATAAAGAATTGTTTGTCCTTTCATTTGATGAAGAACATGCCAAAGTATCAGGTGTAAACGCCAGGGTATTCCATTTGATTTTCATTGTCATGGTAGCCCTCGTCATAGCTGCATCCATGCGTATTGTAGGAATTCTTCTTGTATCGTCTCTTATGACATTGCCTGTTGCTGCAAGCATGAGGTTGAGCAGAGGATTTAAACAAACAATCCTTTTAGCGATATTGTTTGGCGAGATTGCCGTGATAGGCGGGCTCATATCGTCCTTCTATCTAGATCTTGCACCAGGTGGAACGATTGTGATCATTTCAGTACTTATTTTGATTATCACCATTCTTTGGAATAAAGTAAGGAGTGGAAAAAAGTGAATGTTTCTCAAGCGCTGACTTTAATGAAAGATAAAGGGTTCAAATATACCGGGAAAAGGCAGGAAATGCTGGAGCTTTTTGCAACAGAAGATAAGTATCTGACGGCAAAAGATGTGTTGGACTCCATGAAGGATAATTATCCTGGTTTAAGCTTTGACACCATCTATCGTAACCTTGCCGTGTTCGTGGATCTTGGTATATTGGAAACCACAGAATTATCCGGTGAAAAGCACTTCCGATTCACATGTTCAACAAAGCATCACCATCATCATTTCATCTGCATGGATTGCGGTAAAACAAAAGAGATTGAATCCTGCCCGATGCAAGACCTCGAGGATAACTTGAAAGGTTATGACATCACCGGCCATAAATTTGAAATATACGGAAAATGCCCGGAGTGTATCTAAAGTAGCATTTTTATAATTATCCCATATATAGTTATAACCACCTATTTTCATTACTTGCCCTCTGAAAACAGCTGGTTGTAGACGAACCATTTTCTAAAAGAAATGTAAGGGTGACTGAGATGACAGCAGAGAGTGAACAGCTATCTTCTCTAAATAGGGAAGACCTTGTAAATATTATGAAAAAGGTTAAAGATATGGGGTCAAACAAAAAAGATATAAGCACCGAAGACTTTGTGAAGGCGATAGAAGGGCAACTTTTAGATGCTATGTCCAGATCAAAATCAAAATAGAACTGCCATCCCATGAAGGGGATGGCAGTTTTTTGAGTTGTTGCATGGAACGGTTGCTTTCATTACAGGTGCTTCGCTTTCCTGCGGGCGGTCTGGGAGCCTCCTCGGCAAGCCTGCGGGGTCTCCCATGTCCCTTCCTCCCGCTGGAGTCTGCGCACTTCAACCAACCTGAATACTCCTTAATTATCGTGTCACACTCATCTGTTCAAGAATCGCTTGAACTTTACGATCGGCCTCTGACCAATTAGAAACCCTGAATACATTAGATGGAACAGGTTCGCGGTTGTAAGGGGTGTCAAATAATATGACAGGAATCCCACACTCCTCGCTGATATCACACGCATTATCATGTTTGTCTTCAAAAAAGAGTTCGATATCATGTTTTTTGACGGCGGCAATTTTATTATGGCTACCAATTAACTCAAGATGATCATAATCAATTTCTTGTTTGGCAAACCAATTGTTCGTTACTTCATATAGGTGATTTCTACGGGCGCTGATGAAAAATAGATCAAATTGACTTTTCCATTTTTGCACTACACCCTTTGCACCTTTAGCAAGTGGGGCGTCCTTGTAGATGAGGGGTTCCATTTCGTCCATCCACTTCCAGAACCCTTCTTCATCCAAGCCCATTAAAGGGGTAAGGTCATATTGTGTCATGTCATCCAAGGTTATGTTTTTATCCAATGTTTTATTAATAAAAGGTACAAATGTAGTGGGGCAAGTCAATGTCCCGTCAATGTCAATTCCGAATCGTTTTCTCATAGTTGCCTCCAGTCTTTTTTCTACCAATAGTTTATCATATTTTGTCCTTATATCTGTCATTATGTTGAATGATTTACATAAAAGCAGTAACAAAAAAATATAACAAAGATTGACACCAATTATTTTCGGTTCGCTTGTTCATACTAATAAATGCTCCTAACTTCCTAAGAAAGCGAGGGATACGAATGGCAAGTGAATTTGAGAATAACGAAGAGAAACTTGACCGTTTTGATTCAGACTTAGCTTATGAAGAACCTCATGTTTCGAGAGCGAAGGGACATAGGGACTATTTAGAAGAGCACGCTGCTGAAGTGGCTGCGGTGCCTCCTGTTATTGAATCCGATAGAAGCAGGGAAAGAGAAGCGGTTTTTGAAGAAGAGCGCAGTGACGTAATGGGGATGAGCGGGAGAGGACTTGGGATTCTAGGACTGGCTTTATCGATCCTTTCCTTGTTCTTTCTGCCAATCATCATGGGAGCTGCAGGTATTATCGTCGGTTTTATTGCCCGTAAACGTGGGGCAGCTGGGTTAGGAGCATGGGCGATCGGAATCGGTATCGTTTCCATCGTCGTTGGTATTTTCGTTCTACCATTGTTTTAACACCACCATGGGACTGGTGAGGGCAACCTCACCAGTCTTATTATGTGAAAGGCTTTGATAAACGCCGCTGCTGATTTCCGCAATAGGCTCCTTACCGCGGGGCGACCTTGAGCCTCCTCGCACGCTACACTTGGGGCCTCAATATTGTCGCTACTCTCCCGCTGGAGTCTACGCCTTTTGCTACAATCAACAGCTAGAAACAGGTCATATCCACAACCAACTTTAACAAAGTCATGTGAAAAGAAAAAAGCTTGGCACCAAATGGTGTCAAGCTTTTGCCTTTTCTTCTTCTTGCTTTGCAAAATATTCTTCTGCAATTTTATCTATTTCTTTCTTTAGTTCGTCAACCATGGTTGCTTCCGGTACTTTACGGACAATTTCCCCTTTGCGGAAGAGTAATCCTTCATTACGGGCTCCAGCAATTCCGATATCTGCTTCACGGGCTTCACCAGGTCCGTTAACGGCACAGCCAAGCACAGCAACCTTGATTGGTGCTTTGATGGTGGAAATGTATTCTTCCACTTCATTAGCAATGCTAATCAGGTCAATTTCAATCCGGCCACATGTAGGGCAAGAAATCAATGTTGCTGCGTTTGAAGATAACCCAAACGATTTCAATAGCTCACGCGCAACTTTTACTTCTTCAACAGGGTCTGCGCTTAAGGAGATACGCAATGTATTCCCGATTCCTTTGCTTAGAATAGCACCTAAGCCTGCAGCACTTTTAACTGTGCCTGCGAAAAGGGTACCTGATTCCGTGATACCTAAGTGTAGCGGATAATCGAAAGCTTTTGCAGCTTTTTCATAAGCTTCAATAGCTAAATTCACATCGGACGCCTTCATGGACACGATGATATCGTAAAAATCAAGGTCTTCCAATATCTTGATATGGTGAAGGGCACTTTCCACCATGCCGTCCGCAGTAGGGTACCCGTACTTTTCGATGATGCGCTTTTCAAGTGAGCCAGCGTTTACACCGATACGAATCGGAATCCCTTTTTCCTTACAAGCCTTCACTACTGCTTCTACTTTCTCTCGGCGACCGATATTACCCGGATTGATGCGGATTTTGTCCGCTCCACCTTCAATGGCCTTTAGTGCTAACTTATAGTCAAAATGAATGTCCACAACAAGTGGAATATTGATTTGTCGTTTTATATCAGCGATGGCATTTGCAGCGCGCTCGTCAGGGCATGCAACACGGACAACCTGGCAACCCGCTTCTTCTAGGCGCTTGATTTCTGCAACCGTTGCTTCCACATCATGTGTTTTTGTGGTGGTCATACTTTGGATAAATAGTTCGTTACTACCGCCGATGGTTATGTCTCCAACCTTAACTGGGCGGGTTTTAGTACGATGTATTATTTCATTCACGAGTGAATCGCTCCTTTAGGAATGATCTATTGATCAAAACATCTTTCTCTCATCAGATTACCTATAAACGAGAGAAAAAGCTAGTATTATCCACTAACTCCCAACATATTTTAACAATCGCCGCCACTTCTGACAAGTGAAAAAGTTTCCTGATGTTCAGTAGACAGGAAACTTGTAGATTTTTCCTATTTGGATTTTTTCTGGGGTGATTCCTTCATTCATATGAGCAAAGTCTTCAACCAGCTGTGTGATGGATACAGGAATTGGCTTATTAGCGATCCTTTCTGCAATCGTCAACACAGTGTCACCCGCTTTGACTTCCACTTCTATGTACATATTCTCACTTGAAAGCTCAGGAGAAGTTTCTTCTTCAGTTTCTGGCGACGTAGTTTGTGGGACTACCGCTGCTGTCGCAGGAGTTGCCTGTTCAGGAATCGTGCCAGCCGATAAATCGTAATAGATGCTGTATATCGTAATGAGAATTAATGCTGCAATGAATAGTCGAATCATGAATTTACTCCTCCTTGATTGTCCAAGCTTTTTACCACTATATGACCGTCAAGGGAGGGTATGACAAAAAAACACCGACAATTTTTGCAAAGCAAATAGTCGGTGCATTTAAAAGGTTTATTCGACTGTATTATTGACTGGTTTTTTTACTTTTACTTCTTTAATGATTAGGAATAGGATGAAAAGGCTAACCACAAAGCTTACTAGTGTAGAGTATGGTAAAGCAATTTGCATGGCCTGTAATAAAGCAAAGATTAAAGTAGGCAGGGTAACGGCATACGCTGATAAGATCCAAGTATGGCGATAGCGTAAATTGTTTCGTTTAAGGCTATTTTTTACAATCAGACCGAAGAGTGCCAATATGGTTACTTGAATAAATTTGGTAGCACTGAAGAACACGTAGCCAACCAACAACAGGATGGTAATTATAATAGGAAATGAACTGCCAACTGAATTCATGAAGGAGATCAAATCATCCTTGGTTACTTCCGTTCCCTGGAAGTCACTTAGTGGGACAAAGTCGGTCGTACCTGCTCCCTGGAAGATGATTTCATTGGATTGGATGGCTACGACTTCTTGATAAGAACGTATTTCATTTAAGGTAAGCTCATTATCTGGATCGAGGATGATGGTAAAACCGCCTTCTTCGGAAATGAACGGTTCTTCGACATCCGCATAAAATTCACCGTTTTGAATGTAAAAATCAGGTGTTTCATTTACTAGAAATTCATCCGTGCTCTTTACTAAATTCATGGCACTGGTTCCAAAAGTGATAAACATGGGAATAGAAGTAAGGAGAACGAGAAAAAATACGTACAGAATGGTTTTTCCAATTCCTTGAAAGCGGAAGGAGGCCATTGCTTTCGGAGAATACAAACTTTTTACAAATTGAGAGATAATATTCAATTCCTATCAGTCCTTTTAATGTAATATAACAATTTTATGTTACCTTAATTTGGGTATGTGAACAATAATTAATTGCTAAATATCATCGAATGTAAATTTCAAGTTACGGTTTGTAAAGATAATGTAAATTTATCAGGAATTCTATTTACATTGGAATACATTTAGGTTAATAATTGTACTTGGTTTTGTTGATTTTTGTCGATTTTATCAAGTCTTTTCGGAATAAGGGGTTGAATGTATTGGAATTGGATGTTCAGAGGTTGATATTTGAATTTTTTGGTGGTCTGGGTATTTTCCTTTTCGGGATTAAATACATGGGTGACGGACTACAAAAGTCAGCTGGTGATAAGCTGAGGGATATCCTCGATCGTTTTACAACGAATCCTTTTATGGGTGTGCTAGCTGGTATTTTAGTGACAATTCTAATTCAATCCAGTTCAGGGACAACAGCATTGACTGTAGGGTTAGTTAGTGCAGGGTTCATGTCGCTGCGTCAGGCGATTGGAGTTATAATGGGTGCCAATGTTGGTACAACGGTAACGGCATTCATTATCGGTATTAAGATTGATGAATATGCTTTGCCTATCATAGCTTTAGGTGCGGTATTACTTTTCTTCTTTAAAAATCAAAAAATTCAATACTTTGGTCAAATTGTTTTCGGTTTCGGAGCTTTATTCTATGGATTGAAGACGATGGGGGATGGACTTAAACCACTGCGTGAAGTACAGGCTTTCATTGATTTAACAGTATCCATGAGTGATAATCCAATTCTTGGAGTAGTGGTAGGTACGGTCTTTACGGTACTTGTTCAAAGTTCCAGTGCAACGATTGGGATCTTGCAGGAATTATATGGACAAGGGGCAATCAACTTAGATGCAGCATTACCAGTTCTTTTTGGAGATAATATTGGTACAACGATTACCGCTGTCTTAGCTGCGATTGGTGCTTCAGTTGCTGCAAGAAGAGCTGCATTATCACACGTTATTTTTAATCTAGTCGGAACGACCATTGTCTTATTATTGTTGATTCCATTTGAGCAATTTGTATTATTCTTGCAAAGCAGTTTAAACCTAAATCCACATATGACAATTGCATTTGCCCATGGCTCCTTCAATATTGCCAATGTTATAATCCAGTTCCCGTTCATCGGCCTGCTGGCGTTAATTGCAACGAAAATCATCCCTGGTGATGATGCCATTGTAGAATATAAAGCAAAACATTTGGATCCAATCTTCATTGAACAATCCCCTTCACTAGCCTTAGGACAAGCTAAGGAAGAAGTGTTAAGAATGGGTGAATTCTCTGTTGTCGGTTTAGAATCAACGCATAATTATTTGAAAACCGGAACTTCCAAATATTCAGAACAAGCGTATTCTTTGGAAGATGCCATTAATAACTTGGATAGAAAAATTACGGATTATCTTGTTAAACTTTCTTCTGCTTCATTATCTGATAGTGAGTCCGAAGAACACTCCACTTTAATGGATACAGTTCGTGATATTGAGCGTATCGGTGACCATTTCGAAAATATCGTTGAGTTGGTTGATTACCAAATCAGAAACAAAGTGGAACTGACAGATAAAGCAGAGAAAGACCTTGAGGAAATGTTCACTCTAACTCAATCCACTGTGAAAGAAGCGATTGAAGCTTTAAGAACGAATAACAAAGATTTAGCTAATGATGTAAGATTAAAAGAAGACCAAATTGACAAAATGGAACGTTCTCTTCGTAAAAAACATATCCTGCGTATGAACGAAGGACTGTGCACAGGTCAAGCGGGAATCGTGTTTGTAGACATCATCAGTAACCTAGAACGTATTGGCGATCATGCTGTTAATATTGCTGAAGCCGTTCTTGGTGAAGAGCACGAAACATTATAATAGCCAATACCGTATATTAGGAACCAGACTCATATTAGGGTCTGGTTCTTTTCACAATAAGGAGGTTTTCTCATGGAAGTGGTATATTGGATTATTATTATCGCTTTATTTGTCATTTCATTTATAGGGCTCGTCTATCCAATCATTCCGAGTGTGCTTTTTTTAGTAGGGGGCTTTTTACTTTACGGCATATTGTTTTCTTTTGAAGAACTTACATTTCTGTTTTGGGTCATCACCTTTCTTTTTGTAATATTGTTATTCGTGGCAGATTATTTCGCCAATCTTTTAGGGGTGAAAAAGTTCGGTGGCAGTAATGCATCAATCTGGGGAAGTACGATTGGATTATTAGTTGGACCTTTTATCATTCCAGTTGCCGGTATCATTCTTGGTCCATTTCTTGGTGCCATATTAGGGGAACTAATTGTTAAAAGGAACGATATGAAAGCATCCATTAAAGCGGGTTTTGGTTCAGTGGTAGGCCTGTTCAGCAGTGCCCTTGTAAAAGGTATCATTCAAGCGGTGATGATCATCATTTTCTTTATTTTCATATGACCAACCTTATCAGTGGATAGATCGGCTAATGGAATGGTTTAATAAGGATATACTAGAAGTGTTTGCATTTGGCGCTTTCGTGTAATAACAATGATAGATACATAAAAAGGAGGGCTTTATTTGAAAACAATTGGGGTTTTAACTAGTGGGGGCGACTCCCCGGGAATGAATGCAGCCGTGCGGGCGGTGGTAAGAAAAGCGATTTACCACAACCTGAATGTATATGGAATCTACCAAGGATATGCAGGTCTGATGTCCGGAAATATTAAAAAACTGGAGCTGGGATCGGTAGGGGACATCATTCACCGAGGTGGCACCGTATTGTACACTGCCAGAAGTGAAGAGTTCAAAACACTTGAAGGTCAACAACAAGGAATAGAACAGTTGAAAAAGCACGGTATTGAAGGACTGGTTGTTATCGGTGGAGATGGTTCCTATAAAGGGGCTCAGAAGCTGACTGAACATGGATTTCCATGCATCGGGCTTCCTGGGACCATTGATAATGATATTGCCGGTACCGATTATACAATAGGGTTTAACACAGCCCTTCACACGGTTATCGACGCAATTGATAAGATAAGGGACACCGCAACTTCCCATGAACGTACTTTTATTATAGAAGTAATGGGTCGTCATGCTGGTGATATTGCATTATGGGCAGGACTTGCAGGTGGTGCGGAGACCATCATCATCCCTGAAATTGGCTTTAAGCTGGAAGATGTGGTTGGCCGTATTAAAAGTGGTCAAAAACGTGGCAAAAAGCATACGATCATTGTGTTGGCTGAAGGCGTTAGCAGTGGAATGGACTTTGCCAAACTGATCGAAAAAGAAACAAATTTGGACACGAGAGTATCCGTGTTGGGGCATATTCAAAGGGGCGGTACCCCTACTGCATTTGATCGTGTACTTTCAAGTCGATTAGGTGGCCGTGCTGTAGAACTATTAATGGAAGGAAAAGCCGGAAGAGCTGTCGGAATGGAGAAAAATCAGGTTGTGGACTATTCCTTTGATGAAGTTTTTTCTATGCCGCATAAGATTGATGAGAGCATGTACAAGCTCTCACAGGAGCTGTCCATTTAAATGGGGACCACCTTTTTGAGGATAGATAAATAATTCCAGCTGAGCAAAGCAGATTGATTGAAAGATTGTACAAGTTTTGGTAATCTGAAACTAACGGATCAAAAAGGGTTCCACTTTTTTTGATTTAGTTTAACTACATAAAAATTAGGAGGAGATAATTATGGCATACGAACTACCACAATTACCTTATGCATACGACGCATTGGAGCCTCACATCGACAAAGAAACAATGAACATCCACCACACAAAGCATCACAATACTTACGTTACTGGTATTAACGCTGCATTAGAAGGTCAAACAGATCTTCAAGGCAAAAGTGTGGAAGAGTTAATCTCCAACATGGACGCTGTTCCTGAAAACATCAAAACACCTGTACGCAACCACGGTGGCGGACATGCTAACCACAGCTTATTCTGGAATATCCTTACTCCAGGTGGAGCTACATCTCCAAATGGCGAATTAGCAGATGCTCTAACAAGCAAGTTCGGTAGCTTTGACAACTTCAAAGACGAATTCGCTAAAGCAGCGGCTACTCGTTTCGGATCTGGTTGGGCTTGGTTAGTAGTAAACAACGGTGAGTTGGAAATCACTAGCACACCAAACCAAGACTCTCCATTAATGGAAGGCAAGACTCCGGTTCTAGGTCTTGACGTTTGGGAGCATGCATACTACCTAAACTACCAAAACCGTCGCCCTGACTACATCAACGCGTTCTTCAACGTAATTAACTGGGATGTAGTAGGAAAACTTTACAACGAAGCAAAATAATAAACCAAAAACTCTCATCTTTAAGAAGATGGGAGTTTTTATTTTAAATGTGATTTATAGCTGATGCTTGGAGCAAAAGGCGAAGACTCCTGCGGGGGAGTAACGGTTGCTTAAGACCCCGCAACGAAGTGAGGAGGCTCAAGCATCGTCCCGCGGAAAGCGAAGCCTTTTGCGGAAAGCATCAGCGACGTTAAACAGAACCTACCCAGATGTTCATAAATCAAAGTACATAACTCCCACTCCTTTAAGCCACAATAAACGTAGATAAAGGAGCGGGGTAAAGATGGCAGCTTTAAAAAAATTAA
Source organism: Sutcliffiella sp. FSL R7-0096 (assembly GCF_038595065.1). Taxonomy (NCBI): domain Bacteria; kingdom Bacillati; phylum Bacillota; class Bacilli; order Caryophanales; family Bacillaceae; genus Sutcliffiella; species Sutcliffiella sp. FSL R7-0096. Next base: position 3,211,364 of record NZ_CP152003.1, on the reverse strand, counting down.
TTGGTGATGTGGAAGTCAACAAGGACCTCATGCTACTGCTGATCATAGGTGGACTCTATTCGTTGAGCATCGCTTTATCCAATACATTTGTGAACGTCTATCTTTGGAAGCAATCAGGTGAATTCAGTGATCTTGGCTTCTACAATTTAGCGATAGTCGTTTTCCAACCACTCACCTTCATATTGGCAGGAAGGTGGGCAAAAAAAATCGATCGAGTCATTGTGCTACGTTTAGGTGTCGTATTCTTAGCACTTTTTTATTTGTTTGTTTTGTTTATCGGAGACAAGGCTTCCACCTATCTTTTGATGCTTGGGGCATTACTTGGGATAGGGTATGGTTTCTATTGGCTTGCATTCAATGTATTGACTTTTGAGATTACAGAACCGGAAACAAGGGACTTCTTCAATGGGTTTCTAGGTATATTAACGTCAGTTGGCGGAATGATCGGTCCCTTTGCAGCAGGATACATTATTTCTACTTTAGAAAAATTTACGGGTTACACTGTTATATTTAGCATTTCTCTCGTTTTATTCTTTGCTGCCGTCATCTTGAGCCTATTTTTGAAAAGACGTGGAGCGGAAGGGAGTTATGAACTTCGTCGTATCTTTCATGAAAGAAAGAACAATGACAATTGGCGATACATAACAAACGCCCATTTCTTTCAAGGATTGAGGGAGGGTACATTTCTATTTGCGATTTCTGTCTTAGTGTTCATTACTACCAATAGTGAACTGGCACTTGGTACATTTGGGCTTCTAAATTCCGCTGTTGCATTTGTATGCTACTTTCTGGCAACAAGGATGATCAAAAAAGAGTATAGAAAAAAGTCCATTCTAGTCGGAGGGCTGATCCTATACGGAGCGATTTTCTTTCTTATTTTTGACCTGACCTATGTGAAGCTTCTGATGTATGCTGTGACGATAGCCATCGCATATCCGCTACTTCTTGTCCCGTATGTGTCACTGACCTATGATGTAATTGGACGTGGATGGAAAGCAGCAGAAATGCGGATAGAGTATATAGTGGTAAGGGAAGTCTTCTTGAACATAGGTCGTGCTGGTTCCATCATTCTATTCTTAATTGCCGTGATATTTTTCGATACAGAAAAGAGCATTCCTATACTTTTATGTATCATTGGAGCGGGACATGCTCTTATTTACCCATTTGTCCGTAAAGTGGAGTTGGATGCACCACCCCCTAGAGAGGAGCCTCATCCAATTGTGACAACTTTGCGAGACGGAGAAGGAGAATCGACACCATAGTTATATTTATTAATAGAAATTCTAGGCAATTTCCTATACAATAAGAAGAAGACACAGACACCTAGCCAAGCAAATGTAGGTGTCTCTTGATTTTTTATTCAAAGGGCTATTAATAGCCATAAAAATAAAACGAAAAGGTGTAGGGAATGACCAATCAAAAGCAAAAAAAGAAAAAGAAGAATTATGTCCCATCTCGTTTGAACCTTTTGTTTTTTGCGGTATTCTTACTCTTCTCGGCCTTGATTTTAAGACTGGGATTCGTACAGATTGTATTTGGTGAGGATTATCGCAAGGAAGTGGATCGGACGGAGAACGTTACGGTTAACACGCTTGCCCCAAGAGGTAAAATTTTTGACCGCTATGAAAACGTCGTGGTGGATAACACCCCTCTGAATGCTATTACATATACAAGAATGCAATCAACCACGGCAAAGGAACAACTAGAAGTAGCCAAGAAACTTTCAGAAATCATTACCATGGATAAGAAGAAAATCCAGGAACGTGATAGGAAGGATTATTGGATCCTTACCCGGCCTGATGAAGCCGCAGCACTAATCACAGATGAGGACCTTAAAAAGGTTGCCGACGGTGAGATGGAAGAGAGTGACCTTTATCAACTTCAATTGGATCGTATTACGAATAGCCAAATAGCTGAAATCACAGCGGAGGAAGAAGAGGTACTTGCCATCTTCCGAGAGTTTAACAAAGGGTACTCACTTACTCCACAAATTGTAAAAAACCAAGAGGTTACAGCTAAAGAGTTTGCGATGGTCAGTGAAATGCTTGGTGATTTGCCTGGGGTAGATATCACAACCGATTTCGTCCGCGACTATGTATATGAGAATACCTTACGCTCCATCTTTGGAAAAGTATCGACATCGGAAACTGGTATTCCAAGTGAGCGTATTGATGAATTTCTTGCAAGAGGCTACAGTCGGAATGACCGTATAGGGATAAGTCAGATTGAAGCACAATATGAAAATGTACTACAGGGACAAAAGGCCCGTGTCCGTAACGTTACAGATACAGCTGGAAACCTCCTTCATCAAGAAAAAGTATTTGATGGTTCAAGAGGAAAGGACCTTATTTTATCCATTGACATGGAATTCCAGCAAAAGGTCGAAGAAATTCTGACAGATGCCTTGCTTAGAACAAAGCCGAAACCAGAAGCCAAGTATCTTGACAGAGCATTTGTGGTTGTAATGGATCCGAAAACAGGTGAGGTTCTATCACTTGCCGGAAAGCAAATCGTTCTGGAAAATGGAAAGTATGAGGTGCTTGATAATGCACTAGGAACATTCCAGGAAGCTTATGAACCTGGTTCAACCGTCAAGGGAGCAAGTGTACTGGCGGGGATGGAACATGGAGTAGTGCATAACAATAAATACTATCATGATGCTCCTGTGTATATTGGGACAAGAGATAATTTCACTCGAAAAGCATCTTACGTGAACATGGGTACGATCAATGAGCTCACTGCCCTTGAAAGATCTTCCAACGTTTATATGTTCAATATCGCATTGGATATTGCCAAAGCGAATTATAGACCGTATAACCCGTTGTTCATTGATCCGAATGCTTATGATGTGTTCAGAAAATCCTTTGCACAGTTTGGCCTTGGTGTTGAGACAGGCATAGACCTACCGAGGGAATCAACTGGTGTAATCGGAACAGATAGAAGCTTGCCAGGTAAATACCTCGATTTATCCATTGGTCAATATGATAACTATACAACCCTTCAATTGGCGCAATATGTATCCACTATTGCTAATGGTGGCTACCGTATGAAGCCTCAATTAGTGAGGGAAATACGTGAACCGTCACAAGAGGAAGGCCTTGGGGCCGTTGCAAGGGGATTCAAGCCGGAAGTATTAAACCGTTTAGAGGTTACAGACGATCAGATTAAACGGGTTCAGGAAGGATTCATTCGTGTTTATCATGGTACAGCCGGAACTGCAAGAGGTTCTAAAGTAAAAAAATATAAGCCTGCCGGTAAATCAGGAACAGCCGAATCCCCAATCTTCAATGTAATTGGTCAAGATGAAGATGGAAATCCAAGATATGAAAAAATAGAAACCCTAAACTTCAATCTTGTAGGCTATGCACCTTATGATAATCCGGAAATGGCTTTTGCGATCGTTGTTCCAAAAGCATCTACAAACTTCAGTGTAACCGGTGGAGTTACAACTGAAATTGGAGATGCCGTGATGGAAGCCTATTTCGACTTGAAGCAGAAGCGTGCTCAGGGACAACCTTCACTTGAAGAGCAGAAAGAAGAAGAGGAAAACCAAGAAGATAATGAAGAAGACACAGAATAATAGTTGTAAAGCACTCCATGACGAAGTGCTATCAGTGTGTAGACAAAGCTTAAAATAATGAAATTCTCTAGTTGATCGCAGTGGAAGGAGCGAAGACTCCTGCGGGAAGAAAGGACATGGAAGACCCCGCAGGGCGTAGCCCGAGGAGGCTTCCGGACTGCCCGCGGAAAGCGAAGCTCCTGCAACGAAGATCAACTCTTCCAACAGATAACCTAACTAGTTTATAGTTTGTCAACAGTCTGAAAGCACTCCATGACGGAGTGCTTTTTTATGTGAAATAGACGATATATGCAATTTGTAATAGAATCAACCCCTAAATCCCGCTATTTTCCCCAATAATTCTCCGAAAATACGACATTTACAAAACCTTTACACATGATTCATATCCAGTTAACACATAAGTTATATTCTATTACTCGTAGGGCAAGACAAACAGAAACATCAACTAAACAGAAACCTTAGGGGGAATTAAGAAATGAAAAGCTTCAAACGTTTTTTATTACTAGCAATCGTAGCATCTCTTGCAGTATTTGCTGCGGCGTGCGGCAACTCAAACAACGGAACTTCTGAGGGAGCATCAGCAGAAGGAACGGCTGCTGCGGATGGAGAAGAACTTGAAGGTAGTGTAGTAATTGATGGATCTGGTACGGTATTTCCTTTCATGGCTGTAATGGCTGAAAAATACATGACAGAAGCTCAAGAAGGTGTTTCTGTTGAAGTGAGTCGTGCTGGTACGTCTGCAGGATTCAAAAAATTCTTAGTGGACAATGGTACTGACTTTAACAATGCTTCCCGTACTATCAAGGATGAAGAGAAAGCACAAGCAGAAGAGCTTGGCATGGATGTACATGAAATGAAAGTAGCACTTGATGGATTGACAATCGTAATCAACCCGGAAAATGACTGGGCTAAAGAGCTTACAGAACAAGAGATCATCGATATTTTCTTAGCTGAAGGAAACAAGAAGAAATGGTCCGATGTACGTCCTGAATTCCCTGATGAAGAGATCAAGACTTATGGACCTAACGAAAACCACGGAACTTACGAATTCTTCTGGGAAAAAATCCTTGAAGAAAAAGATTTAGCTGAAGGTACAAACTTACAACAAGAATATTCTACACTTGTAGACCTTGTTTCTAAAGATAAAAACGCAATCGGATTCTTCGGTTACGGATACTATGCAAGCAACACTGACAAATTAACGGCTGTAAATGTTGACTTTGGTAACGGGCCAGTTGAGCCATCTCTTGACACAATCGCTGAAGATGGTGACTACGCTGATTTCACTCGTCCGGTATTCACTTACTTGAACAAAGGTTTGGCTAAAGAAAAACCTCAAGTATTGGACTTTGCTATCTTCACGATGCAAAATGCCCAAACTATTGCAAGTGAAACAGGATTTGCTCCATTGACAGATGAAGAAATCAAAGCTGCAGTTGAAGAGCTTGAAGCTTTAAAGTAAGGAACAACCTGAAGATGAGGAGCTGAAGGCTGCTCATCTTCCTCTATGTATTCAACAATTAGGCCTTGGATGGTCCTTGTTACAGGGTGAAGGATGAAAGGGGATTTCAAATTGGCTACTCAGAAGGAAAGCTTAAATGTACGTGAGTTGATCAATGAAAAAAAGACAACTCTTAACATAAACAGGTTTATTGAAGCGTTTGTGCCGAAATTTTTATTAGTAATAGCAACAATTTCAATCTTCACAACGCTTGGTATCATTTTTACTTTATTATTTGAAACGGTGGAATTCTTCAAAAGAGTACCTTTCGTCGAATTTTTTACAGGTACTGTGCTAAAGCCACTGGGACAGAACGCTCAATTTGGGGTTCTTCCATTGCTAATGGGAACATTGATTTCCTCTTTGATAGCAATGGTGGTTGCGATCCCAATCGGACTGATGTCCGCTATTTTCTTAAGTGAATATGCTTCTGATAGAGTTAGAAGAGTCTTAAAACCAATTTTAGAAGTCCTTGCCGGTATTCCAACTATTGTTTATGGATTCTTTGCATTCACTTTTGTGACACCGATCTTACAAGCAATCATTCCTGGATTACAATCAACCAATATCCTCAGTCCCGGAATAGTGATGGGAATCATGATCATCCCGATGGTTGCCTCTTTATCTGAAGATGCGATGAGCTCTGTTCCTAATGCAATGAGAGAAGGAGCATTGGCGCTTGGATCTACTAAATTAGAGGTGGCTTGGAAGGTTGTTGTTCCTGCAGCTATGTCTGGCATTATCGCTTCCTTTGTCCTGGCTATTTCCCGTGCAATCGGTGAAACGATGATCGTGACAATTGCAAGTGGAAGTACCAAGAATTTTACGTTTGATGTAACGCAATCTATGCAAACGATGACTGCATACATTGTGGAAGTAACCGGTGGAGATGCACCAGCTGGTTCAACTTTATATTACAGCTTGTACGCTGTTGCGATGACATTGTTCGTGTTTACACTAGTCATGAACCTAATCGCCCAGTATATCTCTCGCAAGTACAGGGAGGAATATTAAGATGAAGTATGTTGATGCAGCGCAAGTACAAAAGAAAATGAACACAAGATTGAGCATAAATAAATTGGCTAAATCATTATTCCTAGCAGCTACGTTAATTGGTCTTGTTGTTCTAGTTATCTTATTCTACCGTGTTATCTCCCAAAGTATGGGGTGGATTGATCTTCAATTTATTACGAGTAAACTGTCTACCATGGCAGATAGAGCAGGAATCATGGGAGCCATCATGGGGACAGTATGGCTGATGTTGGTGGTAGCACCACTTACCATGTTCCTTGGAGTCGGAACGGCTATCTATCTAGAAGAGTATGCAAAAAAAGGACGCCTTCAACGTTTTCTACAGACGAATATTTCTAACCTGGCGGGTGTACCTTCCATTGTATTTGGTATCTTGGGATTAACTATTTTTGTAAGAGCGGCAGGACTTGGAAACATCGTTTTAGCCGGTGGACTTACAATGGCATTATTAGTTCTTCCTATTGTGGTTGTAGCAAGTCAAGAAGCAATTCGTTCTGTACCTGGTTATTTGAGGGAAGCATCCTATGGTATGGGTGCGACAAAGTGGCAGACAATCAAGAATATCGTGTTGCCAGCATCATTACCAGGTATCTTGACAGGAGTTATTTTAGCGTTATCCCGTGCGATCGGGGAAACAGCTCCACTAGTTGTATTGGGTATACCTGCATTATTGATTCCGCTACCTGAAGGAATCTTTGACAAATTTACTGTGCTACCTATGCAAATTTACTATTGGACCATTGACGCAGCTCTTGTGGCAGAATACGCGAACCTTGCAGCAGCAACCATTGTGGTACTACTTTTCATATTATTATTCATGAATTCCATAGCGGTTATCATTCGAAATAAATTCCAAAGAAGATTTTAATCATAGGAGGAATCATCTATGCAAATTGCGGTACCTGAACGTGAAACGAAGTACAATCCTTCTTCCATTATTACTACTCCAAAAGAAAAGAACATTGTTTATCATACAAAAGATTTAAACCTGTGGTACGGAGAAAATTTGGCATTGAAAAACATCAACTTGCCAATCTATGAAAATGAAGTGACAGCAATCATCGGTCCATCCGGTTGTGGTAAATCCACGTATATCAAAACATTGAACCGTATGGTGGAGCTTGTACCAAGTGTCAAAGTATCAGGCGATATCCTTTACCGTGAAAATAACATTTTGGCAAAGCCCTATAAAGTGGAAGAACTAAGAACAAGTGTAGGAATGGTATTCCAAAAGCCTAACCCGTTCCCAAAATCCATCTATGACAACATTGCTTACGGTCCAAGAATTCACGGAATCCGTAACAAGAAAATCCTTGATGAAATCGTTGAAAAGAGCTTGCGGGGAGCGGCTATCTGGGATGAAGTGAAGGATCGCTTGAAGGAAAATGCATACGGCCTATCCGGTGGACAGCAACAGCGTTTATGTATCGCCCGCTGCTTGGCGATTGAACCAGATGTTATTCTTATGGACGAACCGACATCTGCCCTTGATCCAATTTCAACACTGAAAGTAGAAGAGTTGGTTCAAGAATTGAAGAAAGACTATAGCATTGTCATTGTAACCCATAACATGCAACAAGCTGCACGTATTTCTGATAGGACAGCCTTCTTCTTAAATGGAGAAGTAGTAGAGTACTCGGAAACAGATAAATTATTCTCCAATCCGGCAGATAAGCGCACAGAAGACTACATTACTGGCCGTTTCGGATAATAAATTGAAGAGAGGAAGAATCAGATGGTAGTGCGTCAATTTCATGTCGATTTGGAAACGTTAAGAGATAAATTATTGGAGCTAGGTAGCTTAGCAGAAGTGGCAATGGGTAAATCCATTACGGCATTAACAAATAAAGATGTGGACCTTGCCCTCCAAATTATTGAAGAAGATAACAAAGCAGATCGACTGGATGAGGAAATCAATGATTTTGCCATCCTTTTGATAGCCAAGCAACAACCTGTTGCAATTGACTTAAGAAGAATATTTGTTGCTATTAAAATTTCAACAGATGTGGAACGAATTGCTGACTTTGCAGTAAACATTGCAAAATCCACTATTCGAATCGGAAAAAGCGATCAGCCATTATTACCAATTGAAAAGATTGAGAAAATGCACAGTATAGCTACAGAGATGTTATCTTTATCATTAAAAGCATATTACGATGAGGACATCGTATTGGCGAAAAAGGTTGCCGACATGGATGACCAGGTGGACGAGCTTTATGGTCAAAATATCCGTGAACTGCTGCAGCTTACAAAAGACTACCCTGATATGATTCCTGAAATTACACAACTTAGCTTTATCTGCCGTTATATTGAGCGTATGGCGGATCATACAACCAATATATCGGAAAACATTTTCTACCTTGTTAAGGGTAGTCATTATGAACTAAATGATTAATTTAACGGCTTTGTTCTTTAAGAACAGAGCTTTCTTTATGTTTATTGTGCGCTTTTTTACATACGTGCAAAAACAAGAGAAAAATAGAGGGATTTTAAGAAACTGAGAGATAATCTTGTGTGTTCCCGTTTTCATCCTATTTTTTAGCTTAGAAAATTTGTGGTATGATTTTTCCTGTTGCAAACGGACCCGACTTTCTTGAGAGTAGAAAGTCAAAAAACTAAATAAAACGAAAGAGGTGTGCTATGAACGTAGCAAACTTAAAACAAGAATGGTTTGGCAACGTACGCGGTGACGTACTTGCCGGAATGACCGTAGCATTAGCCCTCATTCCTGAAGCAATCGCATTTTCTATCATTGCTGGTGTTGACCCGATGGTGGGTCTTTATGCGTCCTTCTGTATTGCCGTGGTTATCGCTTTCACTGGTGGGAGACCGGGGATGATTTCTGCTGCAACCGGCGCGATGGCATTATTGATGGTTACACTGGTTGCGGATCATGGAATAGAATATCTGTTTGCTGCTACCGTCTTAACGGGTATCATCCAAATTTTGATGGGTGTATTTAAACTTGGGAAATTTATTTCATTTTTACCTCAGGCCGTAATTATTGGATTTGTAAATGCTTTAGCAATCTTAATTTTTTCAGCACAATTGGTTCACTTTTATCCTGAAAAAGGTGGATCCTGGATAATGGTCGGTTTTGTAATTGCTACACTTGCCATTATATATTTGCTTCCAAGAGTCACAAAAGCATTACCATCTGCATTAGTGGCAATTGTCGTTATCACAGCAATTACCTTATTTGGTGGAGGGTTTGGTCTCAGTACAGTTGGGGATCAAGGCGAAATTTCAAGAACCTTACCTTTCTTCCATATCCCTATGGTGGATTTGTCCTTGGAAACATTTATGATCATCCTTCCATATGCATTTACACTTGCTATCGTAGGTAATCTAGAGTCCCTGTTAACTGCAACAATCGTGGACGAAATGACAGATACAAAAAGTAATAAAAACCGTGAAATGAAGGGACAAGGTATTGCGAATGTCATAACCGGGTTCTTTGGTGGTATGGCTGGTTGTGCAATGATTGGACAATCAGTAATTAACGTTAAATCAGGTGGGCGTGGTAGATTATCTGCACTAGTAGCAGGGACGTTCCTTTTATTTCTGATTATGGTGCTTGGAGATGTAGTGGTTCAAATCCCAATGGCAGCTCTTGTTGGAGTAATGATCATGGTTTCCGTTGGTACGTTTGATTGGCAATCCATCCGTGAAATTCACAAAATACCTCGCGCTGATGCCGTAGTCATGATTGTAACCGTAGCAATTGTTGTATATACACATGACCTTGCAAAAGGAGTGGGAGCAGGGGTTGTATTAAGTGCTTTGATCTTCGGTTGGAAGATGGCCAAAATCAAAGCAACCATGGTGTTAAAAGATAAAGTCATGCATTATCAAATCACGGGACAAATGTTCTTTGGAACGATGAGTCACTTTGTAGATTTATTCGATTACAATAATGATCCAAAAGAAATCGTTATTGATTTCAGTAACACACATATTTGGGATCAATCCGCAGTTACTGCTATTTCAAAAACGGTATTAAAATATCAAAGACTAGGTAAGAACGTTAAAATTATAGGCCTTAATGATGAAAGTAAAACACTTATAGACAGAGTAGGCTTATCTGCAACTTCTGGTCATTAATAGATAATTTACTAAACGGGACATAAAAATGTCCCGTTTTTTGTGTTGCAACAGGCATAATAAAAAGGAGCATACAAGCTCCTTAAGATGTGTGATGAAAAAAAGAAAAGAACGCGGCTATGGAAGCCAGCATCGATTTGGATTTTTTAACTTTTTGTTTAAAATCTTTTTTTGCTTCTTCTTGTTCCACATGTAGGTTTTGAAAAGCTTGTCGTCTGTACTGATAGTCCATCATAAACAGCATCACCTTTCCCAATCATATGTTTTTGGAAGCGCTTTCTTAATTCCATTATAACTATTGACTGATAATACAGCAATCAACCTTTACAATAACTTTACAAATAAAAGGTTGCCCCTAGCATATAAGTGTTTTATTATATAATAATATTCTTATATAAGTGATTGTTTATACGAGATTACCTTTTCCGAAAGCAGGTGAATGTATGCAACATGTCTTAGAAATGGAAGAAGCAGCAGTGACGTTGAAAATATTAGGTGACAAAACCAGACTCTCCATGCTAGCACTCCTTCAAGATCACGCTTGCTGTGTATGTGAGTTTGTCGAGATTTTTCAAATGAGTCAACCCTCTATCAGCCAGCATGTGAAGAAGCTAAAAGATGTGGGCCTTGTAAAGGAATCAAGGAAAGGCCAGTGGATTACGTATTCCATTAATACGGAACATCCACATTATGGACTAATCACATCGATACTTGTGCATGTTCCTTCACTTGAAGAAAAGTTGAAAGAACTAGAGGAAAAAGGACTTAGAATTACTTGTTGTTAAGGGGGGATTTATTTGCTGGATATTATTTTGGCATCTGTGATTTTTTTACTAACATTAGTATTTGTTATCTGGCAACCTAAAGGATTGTCCATCGGGTGGTCAGCCTGTGGTGGAGCCCTTTTGGCTTTACTCTTTGGGGTTGTTACCTTTACAGACGTGATTGATGTGACTGGCATCGTGTGGAATGCCACATTGACATTTGTGGCACTGATTATCATATCCCTCATTTTAGATGAAGTGGGTTTCTTTGAATGGTCAGCATTGCACATGGCGCGCTTCGCTAAAGGAAGCGGAGTAAGAATGTTCATCTATATCACGTTGCTTGGTGCAGTGGTTGCAGCATTCTTTGCCAATGACGGTGCAGCCTTAATTCTGACACCGATTGTGCTTGCAATGGTGAGGAATCTTCAGTTTAAAGAAAAGATGATCCTACCGTTCATCATGGCTAGTGGATTTATTGCCGATACGACATCCTTGCCATTGGTTGTTAGTAACTTGGTGAACATCGTTTCTGCAGACTTTTTCGATATAGGGTTTGTGGAGTATGCTTCACGGATGATTGTTCCGAACTTCTTTGCGCTTGGTGCAAGTATAGTGGTGCTTTACTTGTTTTTCCGCAAGAGCATCCCGGAAAATTATGATATGTCTGTTTTGAAAGCACCAAGAGAGGCTATCAAAGATGTGAAGCTGTTCAATTTATCATGGATTGTACTTGCTGTACTTCTAATTGGATATTTTGCAAGTGAATTCGCCGGCATTCCTGTTTCTTTTGTAGCAGCCTCTGTAGCAATCATTTTTCTTCTAATTAGTAGGAACAGCCCGGTTATTCATACAAAACAAATATTAAAAGGTGCACCATGGGCAATCGTATTTTTCTCCATTGGAATGTACGTGGTAGTATATGGCCTAAGAAATGTCGGATTGACCAATCTATTGACAGATGTCATTCAAATGGCGGCAGATGAAGGGCTGTTCGTTGCAACCATCTCAATGGGATTCATTGCAGCCATCCTTTCATCCTTTATGAATAACATGCCGACTGTCATGATTGATGCCATTGCAATCAAAGATACAGCAACAACCGGAACCATCAGGGAAGCATTGATTTATGCAAATGTCATCGGATCCGACCTTGGTCCAAAGATAACGCCAATCGGTTCCCTGGCAACCCTTTTATGGCTACATGTCTTAAGCCTGAAAGGTGTAAAGATCAGTTGGGGATACTACTTTAAAGTAGGTATCATCCTAACCATCCCAACCCTATTCATCACGCTACTCGGCCTATATTTCTGGCTTTTAATAATTGGTTAAAAATATTAATGTTGTTTCCCTGTTGATTGAAGTGCAGGGTGTGAGACACCTGCGCGAGGATGCTCAAGCAGCGCCCTTAGGGATAAGCGAACACCCGGAACGGAAGTCAACAGGAGTATATGCAAAATACTAAACAAAAGGAGTTTTTCAACATGACTAAAAAAACAATCTACTTCCTATGCACAGGTAACTCTTGCCGCAGCCAAATGGCAGAAGGATGGGGAAAAAAACACCTTAGTGACGAGTGGGATGTTTACTCTGCAGGTATCGAAGCACACGGTGTAAACCCAAATGCAGTAAAAGCAATGAACGAAGTTGACATAGACATCACCAACCAAACTTCTGACACCATCGACCAAGATATCCTTAAAAAAGCAGACCTGGTCGTAACACTTTGCGGACATGCGGCAGATGTTTGCCCTGCAACACCACCGAACAGAGAGAGAGTACATTGGGGATTCGATGATCCAGCTAAAGCAGAAGGAACAGAAGAAGAGAAGTGGAAGTTCTTCCAACGAGTGCGTGACGAAATCGGTGATCGCATTAAAACGTTTGCTGAGACTGGAAAATAAAAAAATGGTCGAGTGAAATAATACTCGGCCATTTTTTATTTGGGAGTTTATCAGCGATTCTTCATACGTAAATAGATAGAACATGTTTATTTTTGATTAGTTCTGCAGGGACTAGCCTTCCAGAAGTAGCATTATTGAACAGTATCTACAAAAAGAAATTAGTCGCAACTTTTGTAGTTTCGGTGATAAGCATGTCCACGATCTCAGGGTTCTTTTTTTATCTTGTATAATACATGTTAAGAAGAGGAAAAGCAGGTTGGCTTAAATGTGCCAATTTGCTTTTTTGAATTAGATTTTATGTGTTGACTATTTCCTATTATATCGCATATACTAATATTCAAATGAATGTTTGAATGTAAAGGAGAGCTTTCCATGTCGACAAAATCTAATTTAGTAAATTGCCAGGACGATTGTGCAGATGAAATAAAAGTAAATGAAGTAAAAGAGCAGATAGATGATTTGATTACGAAAGACGTTGCGAAAATATATCGTGCCTTATCCGACCCAACCAGATTAAAGATAGCCCAGGCCCTTAATATTGCAGTAGAGCTTTGTGTTCATGATGTTGCCACTATTACCGAATCGACTGTTGCGACAGCCTCCCACCATTTAAGGCTATTGCGGGACCTGGGACTGGCGAAGTTCAGAAAAGAAGGTAAACTTGTCTATTATTCATTAGATGATGATCACGTCAGGCAATTGATTGACATCGCCTTTACCCATCAAAAAGAGGTGAAGCATCGTGGAAAATAAACAAGAGGACCATGTTTACCGTATTCAAGGTTTAACTTGCGCCAATTGCGCCCAAAAATTCGAAAATAATGTTAAAAAGATTAGTGGAGTGACCGATGCAAAAGTGAATTTCGGTGCATCAAAAGTTTCAGTTTCTGGTGCTGCAAGTATAAGTGATATTGAGAAGGCTGGAGCTTTCGATAACATAAAGGTTTCTCCTGAACAGGAGGAGATCCCTGTCGAAATGCCAGTGCCATTTTATAAAAAACATGCGACGGTTCTCCTATCCTTTCTTTTCTTGATAGCAGGTTGGATTGCTTACTTTCAACAGGGAGAAGGGCATATCACCACAACACTCCTATTTGCCGTTTCCATTGTTGTAGGGGGATACCGGCTGTTTATCAGCGGCTTAAACAATTTGGTACGACTGCAATTTGATATGAAGACATTGATGACGATCGCGATTATTGGAGCAGCCATCATCGGAGAATGGGGGGAAGGGGCCACTGTTGTGATTCTCTTCGCCATAAGTGAAGCACTCGAATCCTATTCAATGGAAAAAGCGCGGGCCTCCATTCGTTCACTAATGAATGTATCCCCTAAACAAGCGACTATATTAATAGAAGGAAAAGAACAACAAGTACCTGTGAGGGATATCAGGATAGGCGACAGGATGCTTGTAAAGCCAGGTCAAAAGATCGCCATGGACGGAAAGATTTTGAAAGGCTCTGCATCAATCAGTGAAGCTTCGATAACCGGTGAAAGCATTCCTGTTGCCAAAGGTGTGGAAGACGAGGTGTTTGCGGGAACCTTTAATGAAGATGGGTTACTTGAAGTTGAAGTCACGAAGCGGGTAGAGGACACCACTATTTCTAAAATCATACATCTTGTCGAGGAAGCACAGGCGGAAAGGGCACCTTCTCAGGCATTTGTTGATAAGTTTGCGAAATACTATACCCCTCTGATCATTATCATCGCTTTCCTTGTTGCAACTGTACCACCATTGTTGCTGGCCTCGGATTGGAACACATGGATTTATCAAGGTCTAGCTGTACTTGTAGTCGGTTGTCCGTGTGCGCTAGTCATTTCTACGCCTATTGCCATTGTGACGGCAATAGGGAATGCTGCACGGAATGGTGTTTTAATCAAAGGTGGAGTCTTCCTAGAAGAAGTGGGTCGGATCAAAGCAATTGCCTTTGATAAGACGGGCACCCTCACCAGGGGAGCACCAGAAGTGACGGATGTTCTAGCTATCCACCATACAGAGGAAGAGTTGCTTCGAATCGTAGCGACCCTTGAAGGTGGTTCCACTCACCCGTTAGCTTCAGCCATTCTCCAGAAAGCGGAGGAAATTGGGGTAGCTGACACAGCCCATACCATGGAGGATTTTGAATCTGTGGCCGGGAAAGGAATAGAGGCAACCATCGAAGGGGTTCGATATAAAGCAGGAAGTCCCAATTGGTTTATAAATGAAAAACATCCGAAAGTGGAGAAGCTTGCTGAAAGAATCCATCTACTTCAGAATGCAGGAAAAACGGTTATTGTAGTGGGTACACCGAATGAGATTTTAGGTATTCTAGGCATCCGTGATGAAATCAGAGGAAGTAGTGCCTCTAGCGTGAAAGATTTGAAAGAGATGGGGATCCGCCAATTATACATGCTGACAGGGGACAATGATAGAACTGCCGAAGCGATCGGCCATGAGGTAGATATTGACCAGGTCAAATCTAGCCTCCTGCCAGAAGATAAGCTCCGTTATATAAAAGAATTAAGAGAAGAGCATGGTAGCATGATGATGGTGGGGGATGGTATTAATGACGCACCGGCACTTGCTGCTTCCTCAGTAGGAGTTGCAATGGGTGGAGCGGGAACGGATACCGCACTTGAAACGGCGGATGTGGCTCTGATGGGAGATGACCTTAGGAAACTTCCCTTCACAATCAGGCTGAGTCGAAAAGCTTTGACCATCATTAAACAGAATATCGCATTTTCATTGGGTCTTAAGGTATTAGCACTCCTGCTGGTCATTCCGGGCTGGCTCACCTTATGGATTGCGATCTTTGCCGATATGGGAGCGACACTTCTTGTGACGTTAAATAGCTTGAGGCTGCTGAAAATTAAAGACAAGGGCAAATGAGATTTATCGAATAGTAGAGTAGCAACTTTTTCATTCCGGGCCAGTTCTGGGAGGGGAGGCTGCTACTTTTTGTGTGGTGAAAGTAATTTTAAAGAGAAAGTGTATTTTAGTCTGTCGCCCATTTAAATTTTCGCCCGAATAAATGGACTATCGCCCATATTTTTGAATTATCGCCCGAAACAAAAAAAGCACCTCCATCATCATGGAAGGTGCTTTTGCAATATCAAACAGCTTATTTTATCAATACTTCTGCGGCTTCTTTATAACTCATGCCTTTTTTCATAATAAATGTGCCGGAACGGACCTTTGTAGCGATGTCACGGCCTTCAAGGTACTCATCGAACTCCTTGTCGTCCTCAATGATACCTTCTCTTGCTAATAAAGCGGTAATTTCGTAGGTAGCCATTCCATCAGGAATCACAATCTCAAAAGGCTCATTGGACTCTTCTTTTTCCTCGACTTCTTCTTGGTTGCCCGCTTCCTCTTTCTTCTCTTCTGTCACTTCTTCTGCTTTAGATTCTTCTTTTATTTCTTTTTCAGGCTCAATGGCAGGTAATAAATCGTTATACTCGGACTTCGTTAACAGGTGCATTTCGTTTTCCGCTGCATAAGCCTTTACGGACTCGTCATTTAACGTAGTTGCCCCGGCGCTTACGATGGAATAGGCAACACCCATGACTCCTGTAGCAAAGAGGATCCCGATTGCGAAAGCTCTTAGATTAGTTCTCATTGGCTACATTCCCTTTAAGCTTTGCAGATTGGAGTATCTGTTCAACTTTGTCCATTGATGTAGAAGTGAATTGAGAGATTTGCGAAGGAGAATATCCTTTTTGATAAAGGGAAATGGCCACGTCTTCCTCGCTAACATTTTGGTGGTTGGATACCTTTCTTGTCTTGCTCTTATGTATAGGAGTGGATCCACCTAATAGTTCTTCTTCTAAGACTTTCATCTTTCTTTCCAACTTATACTTGTCCTGCACAACATCAAAGGATAATTGTTCCATTTCCTTTTCCAAATCGGAAAACTTGTCATCCATAAAAAAGGAAATTACAATTATTGCGACAGCAATAACGATCAAACTGATACTTGCAATTAACATCTTGTCACCTCAAAATTAGTTTCTCTCTTTTTTATATCATAGGTACAGAGATGGAAAAATAGTCTTTCGACAAATTCCTCAGAAAGATTTGACAGTTTTGTGAACGTTTTTTGTCAACGGACATAAAAAATTTACACTTTATCACAAAAGACGACAAAAAACGGCTGTTGTAGAAAAGAAATTTTACGTGATAAGATGGAAGCAAAGATAGATTCGTGGGGGAAGAGGTTTGATACATGGACATCAATGAGGATAAACAAGAATATGTTCGTCTAGTATTAAACGACATGAGGAAGCTTCAGTGTGAATGGAACATCCATCCCTGGAGGAAAGAGTTTGGGAAGGTATATCATGCAAAAGCTACAGACAAATTGGTCATCAGACTATTAGGCTGGAAAGGGAGTTTACAATCTGATAGAAACCATGCATATTTCTTGGATATAATGGCAGAAAAGAATGAGGGGAGCATGGTGTTACCTGATACTTTCGTTTTTACCGTTATCCGTGCAGAAATTGGTGTGGGACTGGATAAGGATTTTTTCCCTTTCTTACACAGTGATGAAATGGCATTGGAGTGGAAGCGCGAACAGCTTATGGCACCTTCCGAAAAATGGACACCATTGAAGTTTATTGACAAGCAAAAATGGCAATCTTTATCTGCCACCTACACTTACTATGGTAACAGCCGCAACCCTCATTCTTCGCAATGTACGTTACACGATTTAGATTCCTTTACTTTTCAGGAATCTGTTACTTCTGAAGTATTCTATTCTGTAAATCAGTCACATAATCATTTCATACATGAAGAAAAAAAACATACTTTTACGATTGTTATGCTAACTTGGGAGTTCCCTCCAGCGGTTATTGGAGGACTGGGCAGGCATGTATGGGAGTTATCCAGACGTCTGGCCCATGCAGGACATCAAGTGCTAGTGGTAACACCACACACACTCGGGGCTCCCCCGAAGGAAACAGTGGAAGGGATAAAGGTGTACCGGGCCAAAGAGGTGGCGAGTGATTATGATGATTTTCACCTTTTTGTTGCACAGACTAATATGAACATGGCGGAACAGGTTCGTATTCTATCTAGTCGATATAAACTTGATCTTATCCATGCACATGATTGGCTGGTGGGGTTTGCAGCCAGGTCTCTCAAAGAGATGATGTCGCTCCCCGTGATATCAACTATCCATGCACTAGAAAATGGTAGAAGCAGTCTTGAACATCCAATACAACAACATACGAATACTTTAGAAGAGTTACTGATTAGTGACTCGGATGTGCTGATTGTTTGTAGTGCTTTTATGCAACAGGAATTGGAAAAGAGAAACCTTGACATTAATGCGATCCATATAATCCCGAATGGAGCTCAGCTTTCATCTGAAAAAAGTAAAAGTATCTTAGATTTCATTGGAAGAAGGTCGTTGTCTCACCTAGTTCTTTTCATGGGAAGGATTGTACCGGAAAAAGGGATAACCACTTTAATAGATGCTGCGCGAACAACTCTTAAAGGCGACCCGGAATGCCTGTTTGTGATAGCAGGAAAGGGACCATGGCTAACGGATTATAAACTGGAGATTTCCCGCTTGGGGTTGGAAAAAAATATTTTGCTTGTCGGATTTTTGAATGAAGTAGAAAAAGCGACCATGTTAGATCTAGCAGATTTACTGGTCGTGCCGAGTTTGTATGAGCCATTTGGAATAGTGGCCCTTGAAGGGATGGCAGCTGGAAAACCTGTTATAGCAGCTAGGACCGGTGGAATGGCTTCCATTATAGACCACAAAAGAACAGGCTTGCTTTTTTCACCGGGAAATAGTACAGAGTTAAGTAAACAGATTACCTGGTTACTGAAAAATCCTGGATGGCGTATCAAGCTCGGCAGGAATGCGATGGATGAAGTGAAGCAAAAATATAACTGGGAAGATGTAAGAGAGAAGACAGAGGCTGTGTATGAAACAACAATTACTACTTCTTCCGTCCAGTAGGAGGGATCAAGCTGATGAAAGCGGTCATTTTAGCAGGGGGAAAAGGTACCCGCCTGTTACCATTAACCCAAAAACTCCCTAAACCACTAGTGCCACTGCTGAATAAACCTGTAATGGAATACAGTATTGAACTTCTGAAAGAACACGGAATAACAGAAATTATCATTACTCTCCAGTACTTGAGTGATAAAATAAGGAATTACTTCGGAGATGGATCTCACTGGGGCGTTCAAATTACGTATCTAGAGGAGAATGCCCCACTAGGCACAGCGGGGAGTGTAAAGAATGCGGAGTATCTTCTTGACGAGCCTTTCTTAGTCATAAGTGGGGATGCATTGACCGATTTCAACTTGATGGCTGGAGTCGACTATCATATCCAAAAGCATGCCCTTTTCACCATCTTCATGAAAGAGGTAAAGAAACCGAATAAATTCGGCATTATTGATACGGATGAAGAAGGACACATCCGGCGTTTCGTGGAAAAACCACTAAAAGAGCAGGAATTCAGTAAAGTGGTGAATACGGGGATTTACGTGGTGGATCCATTTGTATTATGTATGATGGAAAAAGGAAAAGAGTATGATTTCAGCAAAGACATCTTTCCCAAACTCATCAAGAACGGAATGAGCCTCTATGGCTATCACGCAAGAGGCTATTGGAAGGATATCGGCAGCCACGAAGATTACCGGCAAGCCCAATATGATATGCTGGATAAAAAGGTTCAGGTCAACATTCCTGGTGAAGAAGTGCTTCCGAATTTATGGGTTGGTTCTAATGTAAAGATGGAAAGCAATGTGACCATCAATCGTCCTGCATATATCGGAAACGACTCTTACTTAGGTGATCATGTGGTAATCGGGAAATACACGATTATTGGAAAGAGCTCGAGGATCAATAAGGACTGTGAACTGAGCAGGAGCATCGTATGGGATGATGTGACGATAGACCATACCACACCTTCAACCATAAAAAATGTGACCGTTGCTCCGAGATACCAGATAAGCGAAGGCTACAAGGTAGGAACATCTGTAAAAGTGAAAAACAAAAAGAATATCAGTCCTGTGGAAGCGGGATAATGGGCAAAAAAAAGGCTCTTTTCTCAAAGATTGTTGTATTTACTTGTAAAAAGTCGGCAATTGGACTTTTTACTGCTTACATACTTTAAAGGTTGCAAGTAGTATTTTAAGTACAGCAGGGGAAAGAGCACGACAGTAAGGAAAATAACGGTTGATGTATCAATACGTAAAAATAGCCAAAAAAAAATAAGCAGACAGGAAAATCCTGCTGCTTATTTTGTTTCACGGTGTACAGTTACTTTTTTCAATCTTGGGCTGTATTTTTTAAGCTCAAGACGATCTGGGTTGTTACGTTTATTTTTAGTAGTGATGTAGTTACGATCACCAGTTTCAGTACAAGCTAAAGTTACGTTTACGCGCATCGTTATCCCTCCAAACATATATTACATTCAATTCAGACCTTACTATAATATCACTTATTTTTTTAGAATGCCAGTTTTTTTTCGAGTTAGGGGAAATTATGTTGGGGGCTGGGTAACTCTCTGTTGTCTTCCGTTCCGGGTGTTCGCTTTCCACGGGGCGAGTGCTTGAGCCTCCTCACTTCGTTGTGGGGTCTCAAGCTACCGCTACCTCCCGCTGGAGTCTCACACCCTGCACTTCAGACAACAGAGGAAATTTCCATTTAATAATTGTTTTTGGTATAACTCTCTGTTGTCTTCCGTTCCGGGTGTTCGCTTTCCGCGGGGCGAGTGCTTGAGCCTCCTCACTTCGTTGTGGGGTCTCAAGCTACCGCTACCTCCCGCTGGAGTCTCACACCCTGCACTCCAGACAACAGAGGAAATTTCCATTTAATATTTGTTTTTTGTATAACTATCGGTTGTCTTCCGTTCCGGGTGTTCGCTTTCCGCGGGGCGAGTGCTTGAGCCTCCTCACTTCGTTGCGGGGTCTCAAGCTACCGCTACCTCCCGCTGGAGTCTCACACCCTGCACTCCAGACAACAGAGGAAATTTCCATTTAATAATTGTTTTTTGTGTAACTCTCTGTTGTCTTCCTTTTGATATTTGATATGGTAGTAGGAGAGATGGTTGGTTAGGAGTGAACAGAGTGAGAGATAAGAGTCAATTAAGGGATGAAATGAAAACTGTTTTAGGTGGGGTAGACCGATTAAGCTATGAAACGTGGTGTAAAGAGATTCAAGAGAAGCTGTTTGCTTCAATTGAATGGAAAGAGGCCGAAACGATCGGAGTTACCATTTCCCGTTTTCCCGAAGTGGATACAGAACCCATCATCCTACGGGCTTGGCATGAGGGAAAGAAAGTGGTTGTGCCTAAATGTTTTCCAAAGGACAAAAGGATGGAATTCTATTTTTTAGATGACTTTAAGCAGCTTGAAACCGTTTATTTCGGGTTGAGAGAACCAATTTTGTCAGAAGTCAGTGCTTGCCCAAAGGAATCTATCGACTTCATGCTGGTTCCGGGATTGCTTTTTGATAAAGAGGGTTATAGGATCGGCTTTGGTGGCGGATATTATGATCGTTACTTGGTTGATTTTACTGGCGTTAAGGTATCTTTGGCATTTTCACAACAACTTGTAAAAAAAGTCCCGAAAGATAACTTCGATATCCCAGTACATAAAATCGTGACAAATGAGGATGAGTATGACTGCACTATTAGAGAATGACATTCTATTAATAATCGGAATTGTCGTGTTGGCTTGGAGCGGATTTAAGTGGAAAGCATTAACTTTTTCTGGTGCGATTGGAACTTTCATAGTTGGGATCTTCATTGCCTTGGGCTTCCAAGGATACGGACTTTTGTTGATAGGGCTGTTCTTTGTGACTTCCAGCTACTGGAGTAAATACAATCGAAAGAAAAAAGAGAATATGGAGGATATGCATGAAAAAGGTTCGCGGCGTGACATGGTGCAGGTACTGGCAAATGGCGGGGTGCCAGCACTTATAGGGATGATGGCGTACTTGTTTCCTGCAGAATATTGGATATATGGGTTTGTAGTGTCCATTGCAGTTGCAAATTCGGATACATGGGCATCGGAAATAGGGACGCTGAGCAGGAAGCAGCCGTTCTCTATCTTGCGATTGGAAAAAGTGGAACCGGGAACTTCAGGTGCCATATCCTCTTTAGGGACTCTTGCCGCTATTGCTGGTTCCGCTTTAATTGGTATTGCTTCCTTTTCTTTATGGGAAGAGATTAATGCAATTACCGTTTTCTGGATCATTATTTTGGGTGTGGTAGGCTGTTTCATCGATACAATATTAGGAGCAACTGTCCAGTCAGCTTATCGCTGTAAAGAGTGCGGGAAACTGGTGGAAAAAAAGGTTCACTGTCATCAGCCGACCATATTAGTAAAAGGTGTGTCTTTTGTAAATAATGATGTGGTGAATATATCATCCATCTTACTTGCGAGCATATTGATGATTATCCTTAGCCTTTTCGTTCGTTAACAAAATAGATGAATATTGCTCACTATTTCACAAACTTTTCTGTTATACTGAAAATGTAATAGTAACCAAGGTGAAAAGAGGAGATACCATGAGAAACGGAATTAGTCGTGTTGCTTTAATAGGAACAGGGTTTGTCGGTTCAAGTTATGCATTTGCCTTATTGAATCAAGGGGTGACAGAAGAGCTCGTATTAATTGATTTAAATAAAGAGAAATCTGAAGGCGATGCAATGGATCTTAATCATGGAATTGCATTTGCGCCTACACCAACAAGAATTTGGTATGGCGATTATAAGGATTGTCAGGATGCGGACATTGTGGTGATATGTGCAGGTGCCAATCAAAAGCCTGGTGAAACAAGATTAGATTTAGTAGAAAAAAATACAAAGATATTTAAAAGCATTGTAGAGGAAGTAATGGATAATGGTTTTGATGGCATTTTCCTTGTGGCCACAAATCCTGTTGATATCTTGACCTATGCCACCTGGAAATTTTCCGGACTGCCGAAAGAACGGGTAATTGGCTCAGGAACCATCCTCGATACAGCAAGATTCCGATATATGCTTGGAGATTATTTTCAAGTGGATGCACGCAATGTTCACGCCTATATAATTGGAGAACACGGGGATACGGAATTACCAGTATGGAGCAAGGCAGATATCGGTGGCAAACCGATCCTGGAACTGATGGCAAAACAGGAAGAATATAAAGAAGAAGATTTGCATGAATTGTTTGAAAGTGTAAGGGATGCAGCCTACCATATTATAGAGAGAAAAGGTGCTACTTATTATGGGATTGCTATGGGGCTCGTAAGGCTGACAAAGGCGATCCTTCAAAACGAGAATTCCATTTTGACGGTTTCTGCTTATTTGGATGGAGAATATGGAAGTGAAGATGTTTATATCGGCGTGCCAGCGATAGTAAACCGAAATGGAATTAGAGAGATTCTGGAGCTTGATTTGAATGAAAAAGAGAGCGAGCAGTTCCACCTCTCAGTAAAGGTGCTTACAGAAATAAAAGATAAAGTGTTTTAAATGACCTAATCAACAGCGGTGTTTAACTAAGCATAAAAATATATATAAAACATGTCTCCTAGGAGGCATGTTTTTTTCATTTCTATGCAAAATAAGGATAGGAGGGATGAAAATGGGATTCTTACTAAGAATTTTTCTTATCATTGTAGGTACATATGCGATTTATAATAATCGTTATAAAATCCTGAATTACATTTTGGGTATCAGTAGTATTAGAAGATTTGTGGTGGCATTTGGCATGGACTTACCATTTGTCCGAGATCGCTTTTTACAAACCGTTTTCCGTGGATGAACTGCCGGTTATATCCGGCGGTTTTTCTTTTTTAGTTATTTTTTTACTTTTCCTCACCTACCATATAAAATAAAGGAACGAGGAGGTGGAGATTTGAAACAGGATATGGTTTTTTGGCAGCTCGTACAACATTTTGTTATAAAAAAAGAGTATCGAATTTTACATATATCACCAGATCAAATGGAGGTTTGGCTAGAAGGGTTGAACCACAAGAAAGCACCAATTATCCGGCTTTATCGGCATGACCTGGATTGGAGCACATGGCTTCAGCGAGATATAGAAAACGCCTCCCATCATGTGGTGAATTTTAAAAATCAGTTACGAAAGCGCAGCTTGCACGCGCTTAACATATATGTTTCCTCCTATCCGCCAGTAGACGATTGGGAGTTCAGAATCCAAGAGCCTTTTATTAAAAATAAGGCGGAACTTCATTCTGTAGTGGTGCATGAAGGGAACTTGCATCGTGCGCTAAATGAGATATCCAATATTACGGGAGACGAGGTGCAAGTGGAAGAAGACATTATAATGGATGATTTAGGTTTGTATCACCTTAAGCAACGCGTCCTGAACGCTTCATCGCAAAGGGTGAAAATGGAACAATCCATCTTCCAGCATGGCAAACCGTTGTTCACTTATCTTTTCATCTTTTTGCATCTTGTCATGTTTTATCTATTGGAAACGAACGGTGGGAGTCAGAACCCGGAGACACTGGTACAATATGGGGCCAAGTATAATCCAGCAATTTTAGAAGGAGAATGGTGGCGCTTTTTCACACCCATTGTTCTTCATATCGGGATTTTACATCTCCTACTGAACACGATGGCCTTATTTTATTTAGGTAGTGCGGTAGAGAGAATCTATGGAAATACCCGATTCTTACTTATCTATTTATTTGCGGGGTTTGCGGGCTCCCTTGCAAGCTTTGTGTTCACATCATCCCTTTCAGCAGGTGCATCCGGCGCGATCTTTGGGTGTTTTGGTGCTCTGTTGTTTATTGGTATGACGTATCCGAAATTATTTTTCCGGACGATGGGGATGAACATCCTAGTGCTGATCGGAATTAACCTGGCTATCGGATTTACTATCCCGGGAATTGATAATGCCGGACATATTGGCGGGCTGATAGGCGGATTCCTTGCATCAGCTGTTGTCCACTTACCTAAGCACAAAAAGCTAATTCCCCGGGTATTAGGTCTTGGGGGTGCAGTAATGCTGACATATTTTTTGCTTCTACAAGGCTATAACAGCGAAAACCCGAACCTGCTACTGTCTCAAGCTGAAACGATGATTCAGCAGGAAGACTATGAAGAGGCGCGCGGACTGCTTACTAAATTGGAAGACAGGGAAAAGGAATACCCTGAAGTACTTTTCTATCAATCTTTTATTAATATAAAGGAAGGTAGAAAAGAGGAAGCGAGGGAGCAATTGGAAAGATTGACTGCTATTGCTCCGGAATTTCATGAAGCACATTATAACTTGGCACTTGTTTATTTGGAACTTGATGAAACAAAAAAAGCATCTTCTTCTATTAACAAAGCGGTGGAACTTGATTCTAAAGGCGAGAACTATATTAATTTACAGACTGAAATCAATCGTATGTTAGAAGATGATTAGAGTCACCGGAATTCAAAAGCAACGGCAGTGAACTTCCCTTTTTACAGGGAAGTCGTTCCTGGTGCTTTTTTATTAAATGGCTTTGTTAAAGCATACTGTTGATTTTTGCAGTAACCTAGCTGTTGATTGGAGCAATAGGCGAAGACTCCTGCGGGGGGATAGCGACAATCTTGAGACCCCGCAGGGCGTAGCCTGAGGAGGCTCAAGGTCGCCCCGCGGAAAGCGAAGCCGTTTGCGGAAATCAACAGCGGTGGTAACCAGATTATTAAAGTTCATTACTTTTTCAGTGGCTACGGCGCAAGCCGAGGAGGCTCCCCTAACGCCCTTAGGAAAGCGAAGCCTAGTGCGGAAATCAACAGCGATGTTTAACTGAGCCTATAAAATAAGTACATATTTAATGATTTAATGTTTACCACAGTCTTTTTTTGGCTGTGGTATTTTAGTGTATGGAAATAATATTATAAAACTAATATTCTTCGTTCCGAATAAATGTTGGGTTCCCTTTTTAAACAATATGAGTGTCCCTTTTTACAGAAGGAAATGGAGAAACATCAACCATAGAGGATGGATGAAGCCTAGAATTAGGAAAGCGAAAGAAAAGCGGTACTCATAGAGGATGAATGAAGCCCTTAATACAGCTGAAACCAATTATACGATACGCAAAAAAGGACCGGGCTTTTATTGCCCGGTTTTACATATTTTCAGAAATTCGAGAAATCCTTCCGAAGTTTGTATTTTATTGATGGTATTGGCAAAAAATGAAAAGATGAAAGGTGATGATTTTAAGATAAGATAGGTCACAATTTAGGAGGAAGGAACTTTGACTTGGCATAAACCGACAAAGAAAATGTCAGGAGATTTTGAAAAGGATGTTGGATATTTAAAAGAAAGAATGGCCGTGGATAAGAGCTTCGATCTAATCTTCCTGGACCTACAATATGCAGGAAGAAGAATAGCCATGTTCCTGGTGGACGGGTTCGGGAAAGATGATATCATGTTGTTCTTGATGAAGTTCCTGTCCGACCTGTTGCCGGAGGACCTGGAGGAGCAACCACTTGACAAGCTATTAAAAACTTACATACCTTATGTTGAAATTGATAAAACAGACGATTTAGAAAAAGTCGTCGATCAGGTACTAGCTGGTCCGACTGTTATGATAGTGGAGGGTCTAGAGGAAGCTGTCATCATCGATTCGAGGACGTACCCTGTTCGTGGGCCTGAAGAGCCGGATATGGAACGGGTGGTACGTGGATCGAGGGATGGGTTCGTTGAGACGTTGATTTTCAACTGTGCATTGATTCGACGAAGAGTGAGGGACAGCTCACTTAGAATGGAATATATGCAGGTGGGAAGAAGGTCAAAAACGGATATCAGTCTATGTTACCTCGATGAATTGGCAGATCCGCATCTTGTGGAGGAAATTAAATCGTCTTTGGAAAAAATAGATACAGATGGATTACCAATGGCAGAGAAGACGTTAGAAGAGTTTGTCGGAGGCAGGCATTGGAATCCGTATCCAACAGTAAGATACACAGAAAGGCCAGACACTGCTGCGGCACATTTATATGAAGGTCATGTATTGGTGATAGTGGATAATTCACCAAGTGTCATTATAACTCCTGCGACTTTTTGGCATCACCTGCAACATGCAGAAGAATACAGGAATAAACCTGTGGTTGGAGCGTACTTGAGGCTGGTAAGGTTCCTAGCTGTATGGGCCTCCGTATTTATTTTGCCATTATGGTACTTGCTTGCTACAAATACACAGTTATTGCCGGAGCAATTGTCGTATATCGGTCCCAGCGAAGTCGGAGCAGTTCCATTGATTGCCCAGATCCTCATTATTGAGGTCGGAATGGATATGTTGAGGATGGCAGCCATTCATACACCAACATCATTAGGTACAGCACTAGGACTCGTGGCTGCTATCCTTATTGGGGATGTGGCTGTAAAGGTAGGTCTCTTTGTCCCGGAAATCATTCTCTACCTGGCAATTGCCGCCATCGGAACATTCGCTACTCCGAGCTATGAACTTAGCTTGGCAAACCGGCTGTTTCGGATAGTCATGCTGTTGTTGACCTTTATGTTTGGTGTGATAGGGTTCATGGTGGGAATGGTAATCCTTGTTCTTTTCCTGATGATGATGAAATCGTACAATGTTCCATACCTATGGCCGTTTATACCATTTAATTACCGAGGATTCCGTGACGTGTTGATACGTTCCCCTATTCCTTTGAAAAACAGAAGGCCGACGATTTTGCATCCAGAAGACCCAGATAGATAAGATCTATTTTATAGAGTGTGCCAGAAAACGGGTGGGACTTTTTCTCATCCGTTTTTTGCGTATTTTCATGCTTGACGTTGCAAGTGATTCCTTTATACTAAAAATGAAGTACATATCCTTTAACGGAGTAATATAGAAAGGCTCTCATTGTAAACTTTGCTGCTTTTACGTATTTTTATACCAACCGTTATATTACTTACTGTCGTGCTCTATTCGCTGCAATACTAAATATACTACATGCATATTTAGAGTATATAAGCGGTGAAAAGTCCAATTGCCGACTTTTCACTAGTGAATAGCAACAATCTTTTAGAAAAGAGCCTATAGAAAAGGTGAATTCATGAAAACGATGTATGATGTAAGACAGCTACTGAAGAACTATGGTGCATTCATCTACACAGGTGACAAAGTAGCAGACATAGAAATGATGGAAGATGAGGTAAGGGAATTATACCGATCAGGCATGTTGGATGCCGCACTCTTCCAGTCTGCCATGATGATATTAAGACAAGAGCTGTCAAAATTAACATAAAGAAAAGGTGAATGGAAATGGAAAGCAAATGGCTAGTTGGTGTTGATCTTGGTGGAACAACCATTAAAATGGCGTTCATCACTCAATACGGTGAAATCGCCCATAAATGGGAAATCGTAACGAATATCAGTGAAAAAGGAAAATATATCACTACCGATATAGCAAAAGCGATCGATAGTAAACTCGAGGAACTTGGCGAATCCAAACCAAAATTGAAAGCGCTTGGCATGGGTGCACCGGGTCCTGTAAATATGGCAACAGGTTTGATTTATGAAGCGGTTAACCTGGGGTGGGAAAACTATCCTTTAAAAGATCTTCTCGAGGTCGAAACAGGTCTCCCGGTAGTTGTGGATAATGATGCAAACCTGGCTGCCATTGGCGAAATGTGGAAAGGGGCAGGGGAAGGGTCCGAGGATCTCATTTGCGTAACGCTCGGAACAGGAGTAGGCGGAGGTATCATCACGAATGGAGAAATTGTCCACGGAATTAATGGTGCCGGTGGGGAAATCGGACACATTACTGTACTTGCAGAAGGGGGAGCTCCTTGCAACTGTGGTAAAACGGGCTGTCTAGAAACGATTGCATCCGCTACGGGTATCGTGCGGCTTGCAAAGGAAGCGATGGAGGAGAACCCGGGAAGTAAGCTAGAAGAGGTGGCTAAACAAGAAGGTTTGACCGCAAAGGTTATCTTCGAGCAAGCTGATTCCGGAGAAGAAGTATCCTTACTTGTCGTAAATAAAGTGGCTTCTTACTTGGGGCTGGCACTTGCCAACTTGGCTAATGCGATGAATCCGGAGAAAATCGTTATAGGTGGTGGAGTTTCAAAAGCCGGAGACAAGCTATTGAACCCTGTTCGTGAACATTTTGTGAAGTATCTCTTTCCTAGAACCAAGGTTGGTGTGAAAATTGCAGAAGCTACTTTAGGAAATGACGCTGGTGTGATCGGCGCTGCCTATTTAGCAAAAATGAAATTGTAAAAAAGTGTATGGTTTATTCTTGCTTCCACATGGGTAAAAATGTAGAAAGAAGCAAGCATAGTACGTAAAGGAGGCTTCTTACTCGGAAGCCTCCTTTTGTTTGACTATTCAGAATTCAAGAACTTCTCTTTTTCATGAAACTTTTTTGCTTGTACACCGTCTATTATATATAGATACAAAACCAGCCCAACACTATTATTCTACTTCTTCCCTGTAAATGCAGTATTAATTATCCATTGATTTTTTGTAAAAAAAGTTTTAAGATATGTCGTAGCCGAAATTTTTACATGCTGAATTTTGGTAAGTGATACATCTAATCAGGATTATTATCAATAATAAAATAAAGAGCTTCCCTGTCTTTCGCTTTAAGGAGGTTAAAAAGATGAAGCAAGCCTTTAAATCTAAAGTACCTTTTATTCTTATTGCAGTAGTACTGCTTTGGGTAAAAACCTACATTGTTTATAAAACAAGCTTTAATATTACAATTGAATCCGTAAAACAAGAATTTATCCTATTTATTAACCCGTTAAGTTTTATTTTGCTGATAGCCGGCTTAGCCCTATTCTTTAAGGAAAAGGGTATGAAACGATATTTGATCATCACAAGTTTCATCGTTTCGTTTGTGTTGTATGCAAACGCCGTATATTACCGCTTCTTTAATGATTTCATTACGATCCCATTGCTTTTCCAATCTGGAAACATGAGCGATCTTGGCGGAAGTATCACAGAACTGATGACTCCAATGGACTTGTTGATGTTTACGGACGTGGTCATCCTGATTGCACTAGCTAAATGGACACCGAAGTTTGTGAGTATGACCACTTGGAGACCGAAAGTACGTAAAATGTACTTCCTTTCTATTGTTGGTATTTTCCTGTTCAACTTGGGATTAGCAGAAACAGAAAGACCACAGCTGTTAACACGTACGTTTGACCGTGAGATCCTTGTTAAAAACTTAGGGACTTATAACTATCACGTGTATGATGCCGTGCTACAATCCAAGACACGCGCTCAGCGTGCGATGGCAGATGGAAGTGAACTTGCAGAAGTTCAGAACTATATTAATGCTAATTACAAAGCTCCGAACGATGATTTGTATGGAGTTGCAGAAGGAAAGAATATCATCATTGTGAAAATGGAGTCATTACAAAGCTTTGTCATTGATAATGAGATCAATGGTGAACCAATTACTCCTTTCTTGAACGAATTGAAAGATCAAAGTTATTATTTCAACAATTTTTATCACCAGACAGGGCAAGGGAAGACGTCCGATTCTGAATTCTTATTAGATAACTCCTTATATCCTGTTGGCCGTGGTGCTGTCTTCTTCACACATGGAACAAATGATTTCCACACAGCGACACCTAATGCGATTAAGGAAAAAGGGTATACTCCAGTCGTGTTCCATGCAAACAACAAGAGTTTCTGGAACCGTGATGTGATGTATGATTCATTAGGGTATGATAAGTTCTTTGACATTGCGAGCTATGATGTCAATGAAGAAAACTCTGTCGGTTGGGGATTGAAAGATGAGGAATTTCTCCAACAATCAGTTCCTCACATGAAGGAACTTCAACAACCGTTTTATGCTAAGTTCATTACATTGACTAATCACTTCCCATTCGTACTGGATGAAGAAGACAGATTGGTTGATGAGTTTGATTCTAACAGTCGAACTTTAAACCGCTATTTCCCGACGGTACGTTACATGGATGAATCTCTTAAAACTTTCTTTGATGAATTGAAAGCTGCTGGTTTATATGAGAACTCTGTTATCATTATGTATGGTGACCACTATGGTATCTCAGAAAATCATAATGAAGCGATGAGCCAGTATCTAGGTAAAGAGGTTACTCCATTCGAAAACGCACAGCTACAGCGTGTACCAATGATTGTTCATATCCCTGGTGTAACAGATAAGAATCCTAAGGAATTTGATACAGTTGGAGGTCAAATTGACCTCAAGCCTACCATCAAGCATTTGATTGGTATGGAAACGAAAAACGATATCCAATTCGGTGAAGACTTATTCTCTGAGGATCGTAATGACTTTGTGGTATTCCGTGATGGAAGCTTTGTTACCGATGAAGTGGTATACACCAAGAATGCCTGTTATGATAAAGAAACAGAAGAAGAAGTAGAGCAAGAAGCATGTGAACCATATATGGAAAAAGCTAAGAAAGAGCTTCAGTACTCTGATAAGATTGTGTACGGAGACCTACTACGCTTTTATGATGGAACATCCATTCAAGTAGACGAGAGTAAGCTTGATGAATAAATAATAAAAGCTGCCATGAAGATTAGTTAAATCTTTATGGCAGCTTTTTTGTTTGACCTAATACCAGCCTTAAGAACGTTCTAAAACCTTATGAACAACATAAGTTTTAGGTATAGACGTGTTTATTGGGTGGTGGTTGTACGTTGAAGGTAGTGAGCAGAAGAGGGGATACGTTGTGGTACTTCAGTCAATTATTCCAGATACCCCTTTCATTAATTGTGGATTCAAATAAGGAATTATCGTCTCGATCCCTCCTTAATAAAGGAGATACAATTTTCATACCAGGTTATAGCAAGTCAACTTATGAGATTAAAGCTGGTGACACACTTTTATCCATTATCCATCAAAAAAGAATCCCGATGGACTTCATTTTATTGATGAATCAAGAGAAAGATCCATCTCGAATGAAACCAGGAGAGGTGATTTGTCTTCCTGAAAAAGTGTGCAGGCCAATAGTAAATCCAAAGAGGAAGTATGATTATCATACTTTGTTCCATGATCTTAACAAATTGAAGGAGGTTTACCCCTTCCTAGAATGTACCTCTGCTGGACAATCCGTGATGGGGAAACCTCTCCATCACATAAAAATAGGAAAAGGTACCAAAAAGGTTCATTGGAACGGGAGCTTCCATGCCAACGAATGGATAACAAGTGCTGTAATAATGAACCTCCTTAATGATTATTTGCTGGCCCTCACTAATGGTGTGCCACTGAGAGGCTTGCCATGCCTTCCTCTTTATGAAGGGACGGAACTGTCCATTGTGCCAATGGTAAATCCGGATGGTGTCGATCTGGTGCTTAATGGGGTGCCTAATGAAAAGCCCTTCAAGGAAATGGTGAAAAAGATTAATCAAGATCGAGCAGATTTCATGGGATGGAAAGCAAATATAAGAGGAGTGGACCTGAACAAGCACTTTCCAGCTAATTGGATGGTGGAAAAAGAACGTAAGGAAGAAAAGGTACCTTCCCCACGAGATTATCCTGGAGACACCCCTTTAACTGAGCCAGAGGCACAAGCAATGAGAGAGCTTGCAGCAAAGGAGAACTTTGATAGGGTAATTGCTGTTCATACGCAGGGAGAAGAATTCTACTGGGGATACGAAGGGTTGGAACCCCCTGATAGCGAGAGGATAGCAATCGAATTTGAACACGTCAGTACGTATAAGAGCGTGCAGTATGTTGATAGCCATGCAGGATTTAAGGATTGGTTCATCCAGGAATTCAGGAAACCGGGTTTTACGCTAGAATTGGGAAAGGGGATCAATCCTCTGCCATTATCGCAGTATGATACAATCTACCCAAAAACCTTGGGTATTTTCTTGGCTTCGCTTTATCTATAAATGAAGTCTCCCATAAAGGAAAAATGAAAGATTTTTACGGGAAGAGCCTGCTGGTGAGCCATCAAAGGCATAAGATAAATGATTAGGCTCCCTGCTATCCCGTGACATAATCAGTAAAAAAACCACTAATATTAACATTAAATAAAGTTTTTACATAACCAAGAAATTCACATATATTACTTTAGGAATAAAAATATATTTCTCTTGTATTGAAACCTTTCCTGCCTCATAATCGTTAGTAAGATAGGGAAAAAGGAGGGGTGCAATGAAGAGAGTCTTTTTTATTATTACAATAGTTCTTTGTATGTTGTCTGGATGTCAATCTCCTCCAACCCCCAAGGAAGTCAGCGATGCACCTTTACTATCTAACCATGCAAAACCAAAACCTTTCAATCCTTTAATACTTCATAATGAAACGTTAGAAATGCTCTCGATACCTGCTGAACAATTCAGTACTGTAGCTGAATGGTTGAATGATGAAACAATATTGTATATAGCAAACGATGGAACTGGTTCTAAAGTATTATCTTTCCATATATTGACTGGAGAAACGGAGCTGTTCTTCGAATCAGCTGAAACCATTATTTCTGTCACTGCTAATAGTGATTTTGATATGTTTTTAATTCGTTCTGCCCCCTCCTTTACAGAAGGGAAATTAAGTATCGTTTCCGATAATGGAGAATTAATAGCGGAGTGGAATTTTATCGACTCCATTGACCTTGTTACTTCTTGGGATCCTACCACAGGGGAAAAACTGTTGGTGTCTTCCTTTAAGGAGGATTGGTCCTATGAAACCTTTATTGTTGATGTACAAACACAAGGTATGATAAAAAAGAATGTGGACGACCCATTTGTTCAATGGCTGTCTGAAGAGAGATTGGGTTTTATCAATTGGAATCAAGAAATGCCTCTATTGGAAGCACCTTTATACACATATGATCTAACAACGAACGAAGCTAGAGAGATTTTGGAGAAATTAGTAACGTTTCAATCCTATCATAATCTGTTATTTACGGTTGGAGATGTGAAAGACGAGCATATGGGATTGTACTCCTTTTATCGTCTTCCAGACTTAGAAAAGGTCTATTCTTATGAAGCGCCGCTTTTAACCATGTATTCCAATTACTTCATTCCTTACTTTGCCTATGTAGATGAGACGGAAAGATTTTTTACATTCGAACCAATAAGTGCGGGCAGTATTGATGCATATGCAGGAGGATTCCAATTTGTAGAGATTGATATTCCAAACGGTACAAAAAAAGTGCTATATGAAGATGTTGAAAATAAACCGATAAAATTTTCCCCGAATGGTCTATTATGCTTATATGGATATCAATTAGAACAGATACTAATACCATCTACGGGTGAAACGCTAAATTTAGTGGAAGTATTCTAGAGGAGGATCAAGGAAATGGCCATAGTCGATGTAACCGTTATTCCGATTGGAACAAACGGACCAAGTGTGAGTGAGTATGTAGCGGAGATTCAGGATATTCTAGAGGGGTTTAAAGAAGAAGGAAAGATTAACTATAAATTAACACCGATGAGCACTATTATCGAAGGAGAACTTCCGACCCTTATGCATGTCATTCAGGTAATTCATGAAGCTCCCTTCCAAAAAGGCCTGCATCGGGTGGCAACCAACATTAGAATAGATGATCGTCGGGACAAAAGCGTACAAATGGATGACAAGCTACGGGCTGTGGAATCCAAACGATCAAACTCATTCTAAAAAACAAAACACTGCCAAGCATCCTATTGCTTGGCAGTTGCTTTACATAAAGCTTTTTTCTCAAAGATTGTTGCTGCTCACTAGTAAAAAGTCGGTTATTGGACTTTTTACAGCATAGGACTCTAAAAAGGCATGAAAGTCTTTTTTTGTATAGTCAGGAAAAGAGCACGATAGCAAGGAATATAACGGGTTATTTATAAATGCGAAAAAGCAACAACGTATGCGAAAACAGCCTTACATAAAAAAACCCTTTGTTATTCTTCCTTGGCCTTTACACTTTGTACACTTTTTGTAAAAGGGGAGGATGAATAGCTTTTTTCTGCCTGATCCGTTGCAAATTCCACATAAAGTTTTTACTGCCAATCTTATCTGCCTCCTTCTTAAAGAACCTTTTATTTTTATTATCTCCAAGCCGATCACAAGCTAACGTGGAATCCATATATTTTCAGTATATTCACTTATAAATAAAATGCTTATGAAGCTCTCATATACAAAAAAGAGTATTCCTCCTCGAAAGGAAGAATACTCTTTTTTGTGCAAGCGCAAGGCGCTCTGTTTTTTTAATTAGTGTGCTACCGGGTATCCGGATTGGATTATTGTCATAACTGTAAACCAACCAAACACTGCGACAGTTCCAAAAGCGAAAAGAACTCCTAGGAAGTTTTTTTCTTTCAGGGAACGGACAAGTCCTAGTACACATAAGATTGTTACAAGTCCAAAGATAATAACTAATGGCAAGGTTAACGCCCCTTTCAGAAATCATTTCTATTTGAAAGAAATCACGAAAAATAAAGTATGTAATGGCACATTACACTCCATTTACATTTTAAATGTTTTCTTACTATTTGTCGAGGTCAAAAAATGACACTTCTATGTCATAAGCCTTGGCTACTTTTACAATATATTCTTTATGTTCTTTGTCAATAATATACGATTTTTTAAATTGTTCCTCCATTGCAATAATGGATTCTTCTAATTGTATAAGAAACATGTTGATATCTTCCTGTTTACCGCTTTCAATCCGGAAAATAGAAACCATTTCTTGATACAGAAAGTGATTGTTCTTTTCCGTTACAAAGCCATAATCGGTGAACAGGGAACTGGCAATCGGATTTTCCAATAAAGAAAGTACATAAGTTTCCTCTAAAATACAACGATCCGCAAGCATGTTCTTTACAACCTTTGCTTCCATCGCAGAATTTGCGATAAGTAGATTGTCATCCACATCAAAAATACTGGTAATCTGTTTCATTTGCAAAAGAAGGTTCTGAAAGTATTGCGGTTTGTCATCGGCACATTGTATTTCTAATCCATACATCGACTTCATCGGCAGTTTCCTTTCGTTTCTCAAGTTCTACTTCTTAGTGTAAAATAGATGAATAGATACTTCAAGGAAAGGTGTGGAAGAAAAATGAAATGGACACAATTGCCCCTAGGTCCCCTACAAACTAATGCATATTTGTTAATCAATGATAAGAAAGAGTGCCTTATCTTTGATCCAGGCAGCGAAGGGGATGCATTTAATGCATATTTAGAAGAAAAGTCCCTAAAACCATTGGCTATTCTTCTAACCCATGCTCATTTCGATCATATCGGTGCAGTAGATGCAGTTCGCAGCAAGTGGGATATCCCGGTTTACATACATAAAAAAGAAAAGAATTGGTTGATGGATCCGAGTTTGAATGGTTCTCAGTTCTTTCAGCTTGGACCAATAAAGGCTGGCCCTGCAGATCATATTATCCAGGGAGAAGGGAAATTGACATTCTCCAATTTTGAGCTTGACGTCCTCTTCACTCCGGGACATTCCCCAGGAAGTGTCAGCTTCTACCACAAAGAAAGCAAGGTAGTATTTGCTGGAGATGCCCTTTTTGCAGGGAGTATCGGAAGAACCGATCTACCTGGTGGTAACCACGATCAGCTTATACAAAGCATACACAACAAGCTGATGACCCTGCCGGAGGAGACAACTGTACTATCCGGCCACGGGATGACCACAACTATAGAAAGGGAAATGGATAGCAATCCGTTCTTGAACGGCTTCTAAAATGGTACCAAAGCAATTAATAGAAAAGATAGAGAGTGCCCCTGCTCGACGATTAGATTATGAACAATATATGGAGGAAGTCCTCTATCATCCTGTACATGGCTATTATATGAAGTCCAAAGAAAAGGTGGGGACAAAAGGGGATTTCATTACATCAAGTAACGTTCACGATATATATGGAAAAATCTTCGCAAAACTTTTTATACAATATTTCAAGGAAACAAACATTTTGCCTGTGATGATTGAACTAGGTGGTGGAAACGGCAGATTTGCTGCTCAACTCCTTACTGAGGTGGAAAGGGTAGATCCTGTCCTCTACCACAAGCTTGAATACTTTATGGTGGAGGCAAGTCCATATCATATTTCTTTACAAAGAAAAGCCATTCCAAAATCCGCACATGTTACATATTGCCGTACCATTGATGAAATTTCAAAAGATAATGGTGTTATTTTCTCTAATGAACTTTTTGATGCCCTACCTGTTCATGTTGTGGAGTGTGTAGATGGAGAGGTTCAAGAAGTGTTTGTGACAATGGACCAGGAACATAAGCTGGTGGAAACTTGGACCCCTTTAGCAAATCCTGCTATAAGTGATTATTTGACCATTCATGACATTACGCTTGAAGAGGGACAGCGATTGGAAGTTCCACTTGCAATGATTACTTATGCGAAAATGCTGTCCGAAAAGCTTGAGAAAGGAAGTATTATCACAGTCGATTATGGTTATAGATTCTCAGATTTGCTTCATAAGGAACGTAAAGGTGGCAGTCTGAGGGGATACTTCAACCATGCCATGGTGACCAATCCACTATTACATCCCTATGATATGGATCTTACTACTCATGTACATCTCGATGCCTTAGAGAAGGTATTTTCAGAGCAGCGTTTTAATCATATATGTACAATGAGGCAAGGGGAATTCCTAGTTGCGGCAGGGATACTTGATTATCTCCAGGAAAATCATGACCCTAATCCTTTTTCTGACAAAAGCAAGCAAAACAGAGCCATCCGGACTCTCATCATGGACAGCAATTGGAGTAACTCCTTCCACGTACTGGTGCATGAAAAGAAAACAAACGTGTGGAGCAAATTATTTAAAACAATTAGTTGAACAGACTCTATATATAATACAAGGTTTATCCTGTTGACTGAAGTCAAAGGAGTGAGACTCCTTCGGGAGATAGCGTTAGGTTGAGACCCCTGAAGCGTTGTGAGGAGGCTCAAGCAGCATCCTTGGATAAGCGAACACCTGAAACGATAGGAGGCAGGGAGTTCCACTGACTTCATAAAATATAATTCAACAATAAAAAGCGATTGACTGATGTCAATCGCTTTTTATTGTTTATCCACGTATGTTTAATGACCACCAGATCCAGGCACCATCATAAATGTTGTCCAATACGAGAAGGCAACAAAGAAAATTGTTAAATATGCTCCGAAAATATAGATGTACATACGTTCAGATAGCTTAAGATAACTTAATAAAATGAAGAATACCGTTTGTCCGAAGAAAAGTAAAGACGTTTGAGTCATGTGGCCAAGATAAAACATAACTGCAAAGATCCCTGTCCAGAAACCCATTACACGGTACATACGATCCATATGTATCCCCTCCTTACGCACTAATCCTTATGCTTGTCACTTTCCTATTATAATGTACCAATACTTTACTTGTAAATAAGCGTTTGTTTCTAGTTTGTGACGATTGCATGATAAGTACATTTTTCTCCAGCCTTAGCCAGATTATACAACTCTTTTTCTATGATACTTATTTCCATTATAATGCAAAACTAAACATTCGTCCTTCATTTTAATGGTGAATAAAATAGTTGTCGTTTTTTGTTCAAAATTAATTATCTTTTACCTATACAAAAGTTATACAAATAGTATACAATAAGATTAACATAAATACTTATTAAAAATAATCAAAAAATGGGGAGGTAAGAAAAATGAATGAAATCACTTTTTACAGTTATCCTAGTTGTACATCCTGCAGAAAAACAAAAAAATGGCTAAAGAGCAACAATATCACGTTTCAAGAAAAGCACATTTTCCGGCAAACCCCCAATCACGATGAGATGATGAAGATCCTATCTTTAACTACAGAGGGGATAGATGAAATTTTGGCAACTAGAAGCCAAACCTTTAAGGATCTGGGAATCGACGTAAACGAATTAACCGTATCCGAACTGATCAAGCTTATTATTGAAGAACCTAAGCTACTTAGAAGACCTATCATCACAAGTGGAAAAAAACTGATTGTTGGCTATAACGAATCAGCTTTACAAAAGCTGAACAGACAAAGATCAAAGTTAGATTTAAAGAAATCCGTTTCATAATATCTATCTAAACATTCCGGGAGACAAAAATAGTCCGGAATGTTTTTTTGTCTTTCTTATAATTTTTTCACTACTTTTTGCCTTTTTTTCTTTATATAGAAGGTGAAAGGGGGTGAGAACATGGCAGATTACGCAGTAGAAAATGTCCAACTTCGTCTTATGTATGAACTTGGAGAGGATGACAGAGGAAACTTGATGTACCGTACGAAAAACTACAACAACGTAAAGGTGGATGCTGAGGCAACAGCACTTTTACAAGCAGCAGGAGCGATTTCTGGTTTGCAAACAACGCCAGTATCGACTGTTAGACGCAGTGAGTTGCACTTCCTAGGGTAACGGAAGCTGAAGTACAAAAGTAAATAGAAAGGAGGAATCCACATGTTTACATTGGAATTGCTATTCTTGAATGAAGAAGGATCTACTGTGAAGATTTTAGTTGATGATCCAAAGACGGATTTAACAGCTGAGGAAATTGAACTTGCGATGGATGCCATTATTGGAGCGAATGTTTTCACATCCAAAGGTGGAAACTTTGTTGAAAAAAATGGTGCAAGGGTCATTGAGCGTAATGTAACAGAATTTGAAATAGCATAACGGGGACAAGAAAGGTCTACTTTTAAAGGTAGGCCTTTCTTATTTCAGAAGAAAGGAGGAATGGAACATGGATCAGTGGTGGACATGGATAAGCGAAGTGGGATTCCCGATTGTCGTAACGTTCTACTTGCTGCATCGTATTGAACAGAAATTAGAAAATGTAACAAAGTCGCTGCAACAGCTTCCCTATCAATTATCCAAACAGTCACTGCCTTCAAGGGGGATTAAATAAAGCATAAGCGCAGGCTGATGAAACAGAAAAGATAGTTCTCAGCCTGCGCTTTACCAAATGCTTTGCCTTTCCATCTTATTTCGATAATAATATAGAGTAGAGAATGACATGAAGGATGTTGATATGATGAAAAATAATAAGATAGTATTCACAGGTGGAGGGTCTGCAGGACACGTCACACCAAATATCGCAATAATAAACAAGTTAAAAGCATCTGGTTGGGATATTACATATATCGGTTCTAGAAATGGTATAGAAGAAGAAATTATAGGCAATGAGAAGATACCTTTTCATGGCATTTCCAGTGGAAAGCTTCGCAGATACTTTGACTGGAAGAACTTCTCTGATCCTTTACGCATCATTAAGGGAGCAATGGAGGCATTGTTCATCTTAAGGAGAGAAAAGCCAAGTGTTGTTTTCTCCAAAGGTGGATTTGTGACAGTTCCAGTTGTAATGGCGGCCAAAATGTTGAAAATACCGGTAATCATTCATGAATCGGACATCACCCCCGGGCTTGCCAATAAAATTGCCACAAAGTTTGCAACAAAAGTCTTTGTTACATTTGATGAGACGTTAAAGCATTTCCCAAAAGACAAAGTCCTTTTCACAGGTTCACCTATCCGTGAAGAGTTGTTTAAGGGAAAAGCCCAAGAAGGAAGGGCGTTGCTCGGTTTTCACGAGAAAAAACCAATACTCACAATTATGGGTGGAAGCTTAGGAGCCAAAAAAATAAATGAAACCTTACGTCAGATCTTGGGTGAACTAACAGAGCAATTCCAGATTGTTCATATTTGCGGGAAAGGAAATGTGGACAGTTCTTTACAAGGAGTCAAAGGCTATAAACAATTTGAATATATCAATCAGGAGCTTCCTGATGTATTAGCCGCATCGGAATTAATCATCTCCCGGGCTGGGGCAAATTCAATTTTTGAATTTCTTGCCTTGCGCAAACCGATGTTATTGATTCCTCTATCCAGGAATGCGAGCAGAGGTGACCAGATATTAAATGCACAATCCTTCGAGAAAAAAGGATTTGCCAAGGTTTTATTTGAGGAAGAGTTAACAAGTGAAACGTTGCGTAAGCAATTAAACGCATTAAAAACAAATAAAGAAGAGCTGCAAAGGAAGATGGCAGAGGATAGCGCACCACACACACTTGACATTATCCTGCAAGAAATCGTGAAGGCAGCAAAATAATGAAAGAAGCAACCTAATTAGTACTAGGTTGCTTCTTTTATTATTCGCTGTAAGTAAAATTTCCCATTCAGGGTAAACTATCATCATCCATCTTTACGAAAGAGAGAGGCCGACTATGAAAAAACAAACATTAAAATTGTTCACGATAGCTCTCATTGGATTTGTCATCATCATTTCCGTGCTCTTATATTTCTTTTCTGAACGTTTTACACGTGCTTGGCTACCAATAGATAATGGTTTCGGGGAAACTGTCACCTTGTCGCCGGATGACAAATCTATTGTGTTCCCGTTCTATCAAAGTGGGGATGGTGCACTGTATAAAGCAAATGTGGATGGCAGTGATGTAAATCAATTAACCTATCCAAGACAGGCTGAAAGTCACGTACATCCAAGGTATTCTTCTAAAGGAGATAAACTACTCTTTCTTTCCCAAGAAAAAGGGGAGGGTTCCTTAAAGCAATCTTTATACCTTATGGATAGTGACGGGAGTGATTTATTTAAGCTTTCAGATGAGGATGAGCTCATAACGGACGCAGTGTTTTCTGAAGATGATCAATCCATCTATTATTTTGTAGCGCGAGATTATCAAGAAGGAACTAAACTGGACGAGGGGCCAACAAACATTGATCTTTATTCGATTTCTGTTGCAGGAGAAAATAAAGAAAGGCTCACGCATGATGAAAGCGTAAAGAAAAGAGGTCTATCTCTAACGGAAGATGGGGGGAAACTTGGGTTTGTGGAATGGGTGATGGATGAGGAGGAAGGTTTAAGTTCTTCATTTGTGATGATGGACACAATCACTAAGGAGAAAGAGTATGTCAACCCGAACTTTGATTTTGAGACCAATATAATATACAGTGCAAAAATATCTCCTCAGGGAGGCCTTATTGCGTTCTCCGCAGCAAGTGAAAATCCTCGCAAAAAGTCTCAATATATTTATGAGATGTACACAATGGATACTGCTGGGAATGAAGTGCAACCGATAACCAGCTTTCGCACATTGATTACAGAACCAGTATTCTTCCGCGATAAAGATCGGGTATTATTCATTCAAGACCAGAGTTGGCTAAGAGGAAAACCGAATTATAAGTTGTGGGCAGTGGACATCGACGGTGAACAGATCAAGTCCATCACCTTGCAAATGCCGCAATTTTCGGGGACAATCCTCTAATATAAGCCTGTTAAAAAGAAGGTTTTTACTCCATAATGAGTCGAAAGTACAGAAAAAATTTAGTTAGTTACTTATAGGTGGAAGACTTGTCTATTCACATGGGACTACCCCTTCATATAATGTATTATCCGCATATGGAAGGAGTATTTGAAATTTGAAATGGGTAGTTCCCCAGGAAGCAACTTTGTGTTAATTTTAGTATTGTTTATTCTGTTAGTAATCGTTGGAATCGCGTACTAATCAAACAAAAAGCAGGGCAAGTGTCTAATCGACGCCGGCCCTGCTCCTCTTTATGTGCTGGTACTTATTATCGAATCATTGGAAGTAAATAGCTAATGATGAACCAGATAATTCCGAAAAATATGATTAGATAAGCTGTGTATTTGATGAATGTAGATGCAACCATTCCCCTATCCTCTTTTGTTTCCCTTTTTTCTACCCTTACGTCCTTATCTTCCATTTTAACCCCTCCTGGGAAATTCTTTATTTTATACATACCCTTTCAAAAAGGGCATAAACATTCTCGGAGTGGATAGGAAGAAAGCGATATACTGCAAAAGTATGTAGAAATCCTAGCTCAGGAAAGTGTATAATGAAAAAATAGTGTAATTCAATAAATTAGTATTCAACTTTCCCAAGCGGGACTTTGTATCTATATCAAGCATAAAAAGATATAATAGGGAAAACGACCATTTGTTGGTTATTTTTTTCGTTAAAATCAATCATCTAAGATATAAGAGGTATTTTATGAAAAGGAAATGGCTTAAGTTTATACCTTTAATCTATCTATTCTTTGGAATTGTATGGATTGGCTTAACCGATTATTGGCTATATGTCCTAAATCAAAATAATCATCACGTTATAGCTGAATATATAAATTTGATCAAAGGCTGGCTGTTCATCCTCATAACAACTGTATTGTTGTACATGATGTTGAAGAAGCACGAAGCATTGAAGGAGCTGGAACAAAAGGAACAGGAGCTTTCCACTCTTATCAATAATATGCCTGATTTTGTCTGCTTCAAAGATGGGCAGGGCAAGTGGATTCAGACAAATGATTACGGACTTGCTCTTTATGATTTACAAAAGGTCGATTATAAGGGGAAGACAGACCTTGAGCTTGGAAACTATTCACCTCACTTCAAGGAAGCCTTTGAATATTGTACAGAAACTGACAGACAAACATGGGAGGAAGGTAAAACCACCCGTGAAGAAGAGTCATTCTGTTTGGCGGATGGAGAACAAAAGACATTTGATGTCATTAAAGTCCCCCTATTCTATTCGGATGGACGCAGGAAAGCGCTTGTTACGATAGGGAGGGATATTTCCTCCCTGAAGAAGACGGAACAGCTGTTGGTTACAAAAGAAAAATTATCTGTTGTTGGAGAACTCTCAGCAGGTATTGCCCATGAAATAAAGAATCCATTGACAGCAATTAAAGGCTTTATCCAACTGATTCAAAAATCCGGGAAAGCAAATCGGCAACATGTGGACATGGTTTTATCCGAGATCGATAGAATCAATGATATCGTTTCTGAACTGTTGGTGCTATCCAAGCCACAAACGAAGGAACTTACCCTGCTTCCAATTTTGGATATCATACAGTATGTGATAAAACTGGTGAGTAATGAAGCTCGAAATAATAATATCACTCTAGAAATCATAGATATAGATGAGGATATGGTAGTTAGGGGCGACAAGAACAGTCTCAAGCAGGTCTTCATCAACCTTATTAAAAATTCGATGGAAGCAATGCCTGCAGGAGGAAAAATAGAAATAAGCGGAAAGCGTGACCGTATGGAAGGTGCCATTATCACAGTTAAAGATGGCGGTAACGGTATCAGCCCTTCCAACCTTGAAAAGCTAGTCGACCCCTTTTTCACCTCAAAAGAAAAAGGA
Organism: Sutcliffiella sp. FSL R7-0096; assembly: GCF_038595065.1. Classification (NCBI taxonomy): domain Bacteria; kingdom Bacillati; phylum Bacillota; class Bacilli; order Caryophanales; family Bacillaceae; genus Sutcliffiella; species Sutcliffiella sp. FSL R7-0096. The sequence continues at coordinate 3,167,490 of NZ_CP152003.1, read as the reverse complement.
ATGGGACTTGGCTTGACGATCACTAAAAAGATTATTCAAGAACATAGGGGACAACTTAATATTGAAAGTGAGGAAGGGACAGGAACAACGGTCACTGTAATCTTACCGTCTCAGTGAAAAATGTGCGTTTGATAGAAGATAGATGACCAAGCAGTTCATAGATTATTACATAAAATATATCGTGTGCAGCTTCCTTCTCCTTTCGTACACGGGATTTTTGGACAGAGACTTTTCTCTGTCCCTTTTTATTTTTTGCTCTTTTCAGCAATTCATGTCGGATGCGTAATGGGACGTTTAGTTTGTCATATGGCGGGTACTTAAACACATATGTAGCTAATTGGCTCTGTTGCATCGAAATATTAAGCTAGCTATCAAACAGAGCAATCCCAATATAAAGGAGACGTTCTATCATGAGTAAAAAAATCGCAGTACTATTAACCAATGAATTCGAAGACTCAGAGTACACGGAGCCTGCAAAAGCCTTCGAGGAGGCAGGTCACAAGCTAACGGTTATTGAAAAATCCAAGGGAGAAACGGTCAAAGGAAAAACAGATGGAGTGGAAGTCACGACTGATGCAGGAATTGATGATGTCAGTCCGGAGGATTTCGATGCCCTGTTGCTACCGGGGGGATTCTCACCTGACATTCTAAGGGCAGATGACCGATTTGTTTCCTTTACAAAAGCATTCATGGATGACAAAAAGCCGGTCTTTGCTATCTGCCATGGTCCGCAATTACTTATCACGGCAGAAGCTCTTAAGGGACGAGATATTACGGGTTATACATCTATCAAGGTCGACTTGCAAAATGCAGGAGCTCACTTCCATGACAAGGAAGTGGTCGTATGTCATGACCAACTGGTTTCTAGTAGAACACCAGATGACATTCCTGCATTCATCCGAGAATCGTTGAAGCTTCTAAAATAAAAATCGGTGGGATCCAGACAAGGAGTAATACTCCAGTTTGGATCTTTTTTTATGAAACAAAATTCCAAAAAATACCAAAAAGTTTTATTGAAATACGTTTTTATATAAGATTCTCTATCATATTCATCCATAAACTTGTATTAATATTGTCGATTGTTTCAAATTTACTCCTTGTTTTTAAAAGGTTTTATCGTAACATATGTGTGATAAGTTTGAATAATTAGACTCATATTTTCCTAGTTTGATTGAATCATAAACATGATACTGTTATAATATTAAGAAAATTGAAACACAAAAGGAGGTAACTGGGTGAATTTATATATATCGGTTGATATGGAAGGAATTAGTGGTCTAGTAGATCATACCCACGTCGATTCTAGACTGCATAACTATGAACGCGGTCGGAAAATAATGACCCAAGAAGCGAACGCAGTAGTGACTACAGCATTTGAAAAAGGATTTAAGGAGGTTGTCGTCAATGATAGCCATTCCAAAATGAATAACATCCTGATTGAAGACCTGCACCCGGAAACCAAATTGATAACAGGAGATGTGAAACCGTTCTCGATGGTGCAGGGATTGGATGATAGTTTTGATGCTGCCATTTTTGTAGGGTATCATGCCAGGGCTTCCATGAAAGGTGTCATGACTCACTCCATGATTTTTGGTGTAAGAAATATGTACATAAATGATGTGCAAATTGGAGAATTGGGGTTTAATGCCTATGTAGCTGGCTTTTATGGTGTACCGGTCATCATGGTGGCTGGAGATGACCAGACGGCACTAGAAGCAGAAAGCCTCATCCCTGGTATACATTGTGCGGTAGTCAAGGAAGCGGCTTCGCGTTCCGCTGCGAAATCACTGACTCCTATTAAAGCACAAGAGCTAATTAAAGAACGAACGTCCATGGCTTTGGATGACATACATACTATAACACCGTTGTTACCGCCTGATCACCCGACGCTTCGTATTGAATTTGCCAATTACGGGCAAGCGGAATGGGCAAACCTTATGCCTGGAACTGAAATAGAGCCTGGCACGACGATCGTCAAATTTCAAGCAAAAGATATAAAAGAAGCTTATCAGGCCATGCTTGTGATGACAGAATTGGCAATGAGAACGACATTCTGTTGATAAGTTTTATTCGAAAAATACATAAGGTGTTTTTACTAAGTTTGTTGCTTATAGAAAAATTAGACAAGCGAAAAGGAGCGGTCAAACTTTAAAGTAAGTAACAACAATTTTTCAGTAAACAGCCGCCTTACATAAAACCCTATAGTGAAGAAAGTGTGAGTGGGAGAATGGGAACTTTTATAGCAAAACGATTACTAGCAATGCTCATAACTTTATGGGTCATCATCACGCTGACCTTCTTCTTGATGCATGCCATTCCGGGTTCGCCACTCAATGAAGAGCGTTCTACAAGCGATGTGGTCCAACGCAACCTAGAAGCACACTATCATTTGGACAAGCCGATACCGGTTCAATATGTGATGTATTTAAAAACGTTAGTGACATTGGACTTCGGTCCATCGATTAAACAGCCGTCCCAGACGGTAAATGACATGTTGGGACGCGGCTTTCCGATTTCGTTCGAACTAGGAATGATCACCTTGGCGATTGCGGTCATTTCGGGGATCTTCTTGGGAGTGATTGCTGCACTGAAACGAAACGGTGTCATAGATTACATGGCCATGACCTTTGCCGTTTTCGGGATATCCATTCCGAACTTTGTCCTTGCAACCATGCTCATACAGCAGGTTGCAGTAACTTGGGGACTGCTTCCCCCTGCTACATGGACGAGCTGGAAGCATATGATTTTGCCGACATTAGCTCTTGCAACCGGACCAATGGCAATCATTGCAAGATTGACGAGGGCAAGTATGATGGAAGTGCTGACACAGGATTACATACGAACTGCTAAAGCAAAAGGGTTATCCCCTGTGAAAATTGTATTTAAACACGCCCTACGGAATGCGTTGCTACCGGTTGTCACCATCTTGGGAACTCTTGCTGCAGGGATTTTGACTGGAACGTTTGTTATCGAGAAAATCTTTGCGATACCTGGCATGGGGAAATACTTCGTGGAAAGCATCAATACACGTGACTATCCCGTCATTATGGGGACGACAGTATTTTATAGTGCTTTCTTGATCATGATGCTTTTTCTCGTAGATATAGCTTACGGGATATTAGACCCTCGTATCAAGCTTCATAAAAAGGAGGGGAACTAATATGGCTCAACGTAAACTTCAAGAAAATCACCATAACAATGTCCCGGACGAATGGTTCAAATCCGTCGATAAAAATAAAGGGGAGGCAGAAGCTGTTGTCCGTCCAAGTCTTTCCTATTGGCAAGATGCTTGGCGGAGGCTGGTTAAAAATAAACTGGCGATGGCAGGGTTGGTCTTTTTAGTATTCTTGACCATCATGGCCATTTTCGGTCCGATTTTCTCCTCCCATAGTGTGACACAGACAAATCTGCCCAATCAGAATCAGCCGCCATCATCCACCCATCTTTTCGGTACAGACGAACTTGGAAGAGACGTTTTCACACGTACCTGGTATGGTGCAAGGATTTCCTTGTTTGTCGGTTTGATGGCCGCACTGATCGACTTTATCATCGGAGTTATCTACGGGGGGATAGCCGGCTACAAAGGCGGCAGAACCGATAATGCCATGATGCGAGTGGTGGAAGTCTTATACGGCCTTCCTTATCTATTAGTCGTCATTTTATTAATGGTAGTTATGGGACCTGGTTTACTGACCATCATCATCGCGCTTACTGTAACCGGATGGGTCGGTATGGCAAGGATTGTCAGGGGGCAGGTGCTGCAAATCAAGAATTATGAGTTTGTGCTCGCCTCCAAAACTTTTGGAACGAAGACCTCTCGGATTATCAGAAAAAATCTTCTACCTAATACAATGGGACCTATCATTGTCCAAATGACATTGACAGTACCGGCAGCGATTTTTGCAGAAGCATTTTTAAGCTTCCTTGGCCTAGGTGTACAGGCTCCTTATGCCAGTTGGGGTGTAATGGCCAATGATGGATTATCCACGATCATATCCGGACATTGGTGGCGCCTTTTCTTCCCGGCATTCTTCATCTCCATGACCATGTTTGCGTTTAACGTGCTTGGAGACGGATTACAAGACGCACTAGATCCAAAGCTGAGGAGGTAAGTGACATCATGGAAAAAGTACTGCAAGTAATAGACTTACACGTTTCCTTTACAACCTACGGAGGAGAAGTAAAAGCGGTCCGGGGGGTAAGCTTCGACCTGCATAAAGGGGAGACACTTGCGATCGTAGGAGAATCAGGCTGCGGGAAAAGTGTGACGTCCCAAAGTATTATGCGTTTGATCCCTGAACCGCCAGGACGCATTACACAAGGTTCGGTCCTTTTTAAAGGCAAGGACCTCACAAAAGTGTCCGAACCGGAAATGAGAAAAATACGAGGCGCGGATATCTCGATGATTTTCCAAGACCCTATGACAGCATTGAATCCGACACTTACAGTTGGGGATCAAATCATGGAAGGGATCATCCAACATAAGAAGGTATCCAAGGCTGAAGCGAAGAAACAAGCGGTGGATATGCTGAATCTTGTCGGGATACCAAGTCCGACGGAGCGCCTGAAGCAATATCCTCACCAGTTCAGTGGAGGGATGAGGCAGCGAATCGTCATTGCAATGGCCCTTGTCTGCCAGCCGGAAGTATTGATAGCAGACGAACCGACAACGGCGCTAGATGTGACGATCCAAGCGCAGATCTTAAATCTTTTTAAGGATATTCAAAAGAAAACAGGCGTTTCCATCATCATTATCACCCATGATCTCGGGGTGGTAGCACAAGTGGCAGACCGTGTGGCAGTCATGTATGCAGGGAAAATAGTCGAGTCTGGGAATAGGAGAGAAATCTTCTATAGAGGGGAGCATCCATACACGAAAGGCCTATTAAATTCTGTTCCTCGTCTTGATTTAGAAGATGAAGAACTGGTACCTATTGTCGGGTCTCCGCCTGATTTGTTTTCACCACCGACAGGCTGTGCATTTGCTGCAAGATGCGAGTATGCAATGGAGGTTTGTGAGCGCGTATATCCGATGAAGACAACCTTGTCCGAGGAACATCATGTAGATTGCTGGCTACAGGACCCACGGGCTCCTAAGCCCGTAAAGACAGTGATTTCTACTATAAGGTAAGACTTATAGTGAAATAGAATTTGTTCATAGATTCCATAGCTGTTGATTGGAGCACATGGCGAAGACTCCGGCGGGAGGTAGCGGTAGGTTGAGACCCCTGAAGCGTTGTGAGGAGGCTCAAGCACCGCCCCGCGGAAAGCGAAGTCGAGTGCGGAGATCAACAGCGGTGTCTTACAGAACCAAAATTGAAAAAGGGGGAGTAACACATGAAAAAGGTAATGTCATTATTAATGGCGGCAATGCTAGTATTCGTACTTGCAGCCTGTACCGCAAGCAACAACGCTGGCACCGACACGAGCGAAGGCTCAAACAACAACGAAAGCGCATCTGGAGAGAAGGTTCTGCGTCTGAACAACGGATCTGAACCAACATCATTGGATCCGCCAATCGGCTTTGACTCTTATTCCTGGAATGCTTTGAACAACTTGATGGAAGGACTTACTCGTCTAAATGATGAGCACTTGCCACAAGAAGCAACAGCGGAAAAATGGGATGTATCCGAAGACGGAAAAACTTACACGTTCTACATCCGTGACAATGCAAAATGGTCTAACGGTGACGATGTTACCGCTGGTGACTTTGAATTTGCCTGGAAACGTCTTTTAAATCCTGAAACAGCATCTTCGGCTGCATTCCTTGGTTACTTCATCGAGGGCGGAGAAGCATATAACAGCGGTGAAGGTTCCGCAGACGACGTGAAAGTAAAGGCAGTTGACGAAAAAACTTTGGAAGTTACACTTGTAGCTCCACAAACATATTTCTTAAGTGTCATCACAAATCCAGCCTTCTTCCCAATCAATGAGAAGGTAGCTACAGAAAATCCAGAATGGTTTACGGAAGCGGATTCTTTTGTTGGAAATGGTCCATTCAACCTTGCGGAATGGGAGCATGAAAGCCATTTTGTAATGGCTAAGAACGATCAATATTGGGATGCGGAAGCTGTAAAGCTTGATAAAGTTCACTGGGCAATGGTGAATGATTCTAATACAGAATACCAAATGTACCAAACAGGAGATTTGGATACTTCAGGAGTTCCTGCAGATGTGAGCGAGCAGTTATTCCAAGAAGGTAAAGTGAATGTAGGGGAGCAAGCAGGAACGTATTTCTTCCGTTTCGGTGTTGAGCAGGAGCCTTTCCAAAATGCCAATATCCGTAAAGCATTCGCGATGGCTGTCAACCAACAGGATATCGTCGACTATATTACAAAAAGAGATGAAGAGCCTGCTAAAGGATTTGTTTCCACAGGATTCACAGATCCATCCGGAAATGACTTCCGCGAAACAAACGGAGATCTTTTAACGTTTAATGCGGAAGAAGCAAAAGCATTACTGGAAAAAGGAATGGAAGAAGAAGGGTATGAAACATTACCTGAAGTAACATTGACTTATAACACAAGTGATGAGCATAAGCGCATTGCGGAAACACTTCAACAAATGTTCAAAGACAATTTGGGAGTGGATGTGAAGCTTGCAAACATGGAATGGAATGTATTCCTAGATGCGCAAAGAAACCTTGAATTCCAATTCTCCCGTAGTTCTTTCTTGGCTGACTATGCAGATCCGATCAACTTCTTGGAGAACTTCCAAACTGGTCATTCCATGAATCGTACTGGCTGGACAAATGCCAAGTATGATGAACTGATTCAAAATGCTCTAAATGAAGCAGATGAAGCAAAACGATTTGATTACATGTATGAGGCAGAGAAAGTACTATTTGAAGAAATGCCGATCATTCCGTTGTATTTCTACAACCATGTATATCTTCAAAACGAAGCGGTAAAAGGAATCGTTCGCCATCCTGTAGGATACATCGAACTTAAATGGGCAGATAAAGAATAATAGGTTATAAGTTTTTAACTGGAAAAGGGTGTTCACTGAACACCCTTTTCATTGAAATTGACTATTTTCGTAAGCTTTGTTGCTTTTTTTCTAGTGAATAGCAACAATCACTGAGAAAAGAGCCTTGAAATTAGAATACATACTGACAAAGCATCACCATACATATACATAGTTTGACGGAAATTATTAAAGGAGAGGAGTGGCGAAAATGAAGCCACTACGTTTGAAAAAAGGAGACACGGTTGGTGTCATCGCACCTGCAAGTCCACCTAAACAGGAGAAGTTGAAACGGGCACTCCCTTTTTTGGAAGAAGAACTGGGTTTGAAAGTAAAGATGGGCAAATATGTGGATGCTCCATACGGCTACCTTGCATCCAAGGACGAAGAAAAACTTGAGGATCTGCATGCTATGTTTCAGGATGATGAGGTAAAAGCCATTTTCTGTGCTTGCGGTGGATTCGGAACTGCAAGGATTGCTTCCAACATAGATTATGACATTATAAAAAATAACCCAAAGATTTTTTGGGGGTATAGTGATATCACATTTTTACATCAGGCATTTTATCAAAAGGCCGGTTTAACTTCCTTCCACGGTCCAATGCTAAGCTCAGATATAGGGCTTGATAGCATACACCCTCTTTCAAAAGCTTATTTTCAACAGTTGTTTGACTCAACTGAAATGGTTTATACAGAAGAATTGTCTTCTCTAGAAGTGATAAACGAGGGAATGGCAAGTGGGGAGCTGGTCGGAGGAAATCTGACACTCTTGGTCAGTTCGCTTGGAACAGAGTTTGAACTGGATACAAAGGGGAAAATCCTCTTTTTTGAAGATATTGATGAACAGCCATACAAAGTAGACAGAATGCTAAATCAGTTGAAAATGGCAGGCAAGTTCGCGGACGCGGAAGGTATTGTTATTGGGGACTTCCATAATTGTGTGCCAGATGAGGGGAAAGCATCCTTGACACTTGAGGAAGTCATCTCTCAGCATGTAAAAGATGCAGGCAAACCGACTATGAGCGGCTTTCAATTTGGACATTGCTCTCCGAATATCGCCATCCCGCACGGAGCAAAAGCGGAATTGAACACATACAACAAGACATTAACCATCCAAGCAGGAGTGGAATGAAAGGGGCAGGTAACATGAACATACAGCAAGTCGAAACTTTTCGAACCGCAGTACCTCTGTCAAAACCATTTAAAACAGCGTTGCGTACCGTGTATGTAGCGGAAGCTGTGGTAGTGAAGATCACCTGTGATAATGGTCTGGTTGGATGGGGAGAGGCACCACCTACACATGTCATCACAGGGGATAGTCTTGATAGTGTAGAATACGTCATTCAACAGATATTGAAACCAAACCTATTAAACGCGGATCTTCTGAACTATGAACCACTACTGCAACAACTACATAAATCACTTGTTCGTAATACAAGTGCAAAAGCTGCGGTCGACATGGCCATCTATGATTGCTTGGCCCAACATAGCAGGCTGCCTCTATATCAATATTTGGGAGGGGCCAAGAGCGAGCTTGAAACAGACTTCACCGTCAGCGTCAATTCACCGAAGGAGATGGGAGAGGACGCCTTGCTTTATCTTGAAAGAGGTTTCCGTGTTCTCAAGGTAAAAGTAGGGAAAGACGATATGGTGACAGATATTGCCAGAATAAGAGAAATCAGAAACCGTGTAGGGGACACTGTTGAGATACGCCTTGACGCAAACCAAGGATGGACGGCTAAGGAAGCTATACGCGGCATTCGCAAAATGGAAGATTTGGGGTTAAATATCGAGCTTGTCGAACAACCTGTCATAGCCCATGATGTGGAGGGCTTAAAACAGGTAACCGATGCAGTGGAAACACCAATCATGGCAGATGAAAGCGTTTTTACACCAGAACAGGCACTTCATGTGCTCAAAACGCGCAGTGCTGACCTGATCAATATCAAACTGATGAAATCAGGCGGCATTTTCCAGGCGGAAAAAATCAATAGTATCGCTGAAGCCTTTGGAGTCGAGTGCATGGTTGGAAGCATGATTGAAACTAGACTCGGTATTACGGCTGCTGCCCATTTTGCCGCAAGTAAAAGCAATATAACACGATTTGATTTTGATGCACCGCTCATGCTAGCTGAAGACATCGTTACGGGCGGTATCATTTATAACGGTCGGGCAATCAGTTTCCCGGATGCTCATGGTTTAGGAATCAGTGATGTGAATGTCAAAGGAGGAGTCAGCATTGAGTAAATTTGTCATAAATGTACCGGTAGCCACCGTATGGACCTCTTATGATTCAGCAAGGAAGCTGGACGAAAAAGCTATATCCAATCCTACTGATATCAGTAGCTGGCTGGATTTGCTGAATTTTGAAACAAGGTTAGAGCTGTGTGATGCCAACCTAATTCAATCTCAATTGCTTTACGGGCAAGAGGTTCTCGTTCTAGAGGAAAAGGAAAATTATTATCATATTATTGCTTTGACACAAGGCTCATCGAAGGATGACAGGGGATATCCTGGCTGGGTGCCGAAATGTCAGATTACAGAAGTAACGGACTGGAAGCTAGATAGTCAGGTTGTAGTGGTGACAAGCAATCTGACCACATTGTTTTCAACGGAGGATAAGGAATTACTAGAGCTTAGCTTCCAGACCATTTTGCCAGTAGTGGATAAAGGGGAAGAGAAGGTGAAGGTTCAACTTCCTGATGGAAGTGTTGGACTGCTGGGCACGGATAATACTTCTGTTTATGAAGGACTTGCTTCCATTCCAAAGGGTTCGGGAGCAGATATCGTCCGAACGGGTGAAAGATTCCTTGGTCTTCCATATTTATGGGGTGGCATGAGTGGATATGGCATGGATTGCTCTGGCTTTAGTTACACAATGTGCAAAGCTAATGGTTATATCATCCCACGCGATGCTCATGACCAGGCTAAAGAGGGTGAAAATGTGGAACTTGACGCATTGGAACCTGGCGACCTTCTGTTTTTTGCCTATGAAGAGGGCAAAGGCAAGATTCATCATGTCGGAATCTATCACGGAGAGGGCAAACTTTTACACTCACCGAAAACAGGTAGGGATATTGAGATCCTGCCAATGGAAAATACCATCTACGAAAAAGAATTATGTGCAGCAAGAAGGTACTGGCAAAAGGACGGGGAATAATCATGCAAAAGAAACTACTACAAGTGAAAAACTTGCAAAAATATTTTTTTCTTGGGAAAAATCAAACCCTTAAAGCAGTGGACAACGTCTCATTTGATATTTATCAGGGAGAAACCTTTGGTCTTGTTGGAGAGTCCGGATGTGGAAAATCCACTACTGGTAGGACAATAATCGGATTATATGGCAAAACGGCAGGGGAAGTTAACTTTAACGGAAAGGATGTTCATACTCTTACCGAGAAAGAGAAATTTGCTTTCCACCGAAACATGCAGATGATCTTTCAAGATCCATATGCCTCTTTAAATCCGCGTTCCACGGTAAAAGAGATCATTTCCGAACCGATGGAAGTGCATGGAATCTACAAAAATAGTAAAGAGCGAACAGAACGTGTCTATCAACTATTGGAAGATGTGGGCCTAAACCGTGAACATGCGAACCGTTATCCGCATGAATTCAGCGGTGGACAAAGGCAACGTATCGGAATTGCCCGTGCACTGGCATTGGATCCGGACTTCATCATTGCAGATGAACCTATTTCTGCATTGGATGTATCCGTCCAGGCGCAAGTGGTGAACTTAATGAAACGACTTCAGAAAGAAAAAGGCTTGACCTATCTGTTTATTGCCCATGATCTATCCATGGTCAAACATATAAGTGATCGGATAGGGGTCATGTACCTCGGGAAGATGATGGAATTGACCGAAAGCAAGGTACTTTACAAAAAGCCATTACACCCATATACACAAGCATTGCTTTCTGCCATCCCGATACCTGACCCAGATGTGGAAGACAGAAGGGAAAGACAGATTGTCCAAGGGGAGATACCTAGCCCGATCAACCCACCAAGCGGCTGTGTCTTCCGTACCCGTTGTCCGCATGCGATGGAAGCTTGCAGCCAATCGATCCCGGAATGGCAAGAAGTGGAAGACCGTCATTATGTGGCATGTCATTTATATAATGAAAAGATTGTTGGGCCAGATAAAGTACGGGAAATGGTGGCAAGTGCGCATGATGGGAGCTGATCCAAGCTTGCTAGAATGGAAGGAACGTGTCCAGGCAGTGGTGGATTCCACTGCCGGACACGTTAGTTTTATGATGGAGGACGAGTGTGGCCGGCAGCTGCAAATTGATGCGGATACTCAGAAAAAGGCGGCCAGTTTGATAAAGATTCCCATTCTGATGGCGGCATTTAAACAGGTGGAAGCGGGCCGGTTGAATATTTATGACAGGTATTCCATTGACAAAGAAAATCGAGTCGGTGGAGCGGGAGTCAGTCAATTTTTAGACGGAGGAACAAGTTTTACATTAAGGGACTTGTTGACGCTGATGATTGTTGTATCGGATAATACCGCGACCAATAAGGTCATCGACATTATCGGATTGAGTGCTGTGGCCGAGTTCTGTGCAGAGCAGGGATTGAAGAGCACGAGGCTCGAGCGAAAGATGATGGATTTCAAAGCGGCAACTGCCGGATTGGAAAACAAGACAAGTGCACAGGATATGGTAGCGTGTTTGAAGCTTTTGCATACGGAAGACTCCAAAAGGGCTGTGTTTTCAGATATGAGCAGACAAACGATGCTGTGTATTCTTGGTGGTCAACAGCTTCTAGATAAGCTTCCATTTTACATGGATCTTGATTCGCTGAAGATTGCTAACAAAACTGGGGAGCTGGCAGGTGTAGAGCATGATTGCGGAATTATCACCTTTGGTGGGAAAAAACTGACGGTGGCGGTTCTTGTCGATGACTTGCTTGTTAATTACAGTGGCAAAAGGGCTATTCAAGAGATCGGAAAATTAGTGGAAGAATATATAAAGGGGATTAAATCTTTCTGATGAAAGGTGTGGTCTCATTTTTTTTGAAAAAATAGGCTCTTTTCTCAAGGATTGTTGCTATTACGAGTAAAAAGTCGGCAATTGGACTTTTTTATTGCTTACTTATCATTAATATGCAGGTAGTAATTTTCAGTATAGAAGGGAAAAGAGCACGACAGTAATGAATATTACGGTTGATTCTATAATACGAACAAACAACAAAGTTTACGAAAACAGCCAAAAAATAAAAAACTTTGCAGGAATCTGTCAAACTATGTAGAAAGCTATAAGAGTAGGAAATTCTTCGGAAAGGAGTTTGAGAAATGTAAAACCTGCAACTGCAAAGCTCTTCGACATGTATGTTAAGGCCTGTCCCCCATCCAGCCATGATCTTTATCCTCAAGAAACCAAGCTCAACTTCTCCCATCCAACAAACAAACCAACACAAAATGAGGTGACAAATGAATATTGAAAAAAAGTGTGAAGAGATTGTTCGCCAAGCTATAGGCTTACGTGTATCAGATATTCACATCAAACCACATGAAATGTCCGCCAAAGTACTTTTCCGTCTGGACCACTACCTCTATGACCAAGAAGAACTCCCCCTACCAATCTATGAACGGATGCTATCCCACCTTAAATTCCAAGCCGAAATGGATATAGGAGAAACAAGAAAGCCGCAAAATGGCGCCTTAAACCTTTACATTGACTCCAAACACATCAATCTACGACTCTCGACCTTGCCCACTGTTAACCAAGAAAGCCTTGTCATCAGGATCCTGCCGCATGATGACAGCCACTTCCCTTTAAAACGTCTATCCTTATTTCCGAATTCTACAAGAAAGCTATTTTCCTTAATGAAGCATTCACACGGCCTTGTCCTGTTCACCGGACCAACCGGCTCAGGCAAGACCACCACTTTGTATTCCATACTGGAAGAATCAAAGGGGTTGTTGCAACGGAATATTATTACGCTTGAGGATCCGGTGGAGCGTAGAAGCAAACATGTTCTGCAGGTGCAGGTGAATGAAAAGGCTGGAATAACGTACGCGGCAGGTCTAAAGGCAATTCTCAGACATGATCCAGACATTATCATGGTTGGGGAGATCAGGGATGAAGAAACGGCGAAAATTGCCATAAGGGCAGCATTAACGGGACATTTGGTGTTAAGCACTTTGCATACGCGGGATGCCAAAGGGGCGGTACATCGGCTGTTGGAGTTTGGTGTCACTCAACAGGAGCTGGAACAGACATTGATCGCTATTTCGGCACAAAGGCTGGTGCAGTTAAAATGTCCATATTGCCAGGGGGAATGTACATCTTTTTGCAGGAAATACAGGCATCATCGATTGGCCAGTGTTTATGAACTTTTGTATGGGAGGGAACTGTCCAAGGTGATGGAGGAGTGTAAAGGGGAGAAGGTGGAATTGAGCTATCCTACTCTGAGGGAAGTGATTAAAAAGGGAATAGCCCTGGGATTCATTCATCAAAAGGAATATGAAAGATGGGTGAATGATGGCAAGGGGCAATAGGAGCTGGCCGCTTAAAGCTCAAGAGGATTTCCTTAAACGGATGGGGGACCTCTATACAAATGGCTATTCACTATTGGAAGCGTTGGAGTTGATGAGTATCCACTTTGAAGCGGAAAAGAAAAGAAGCTTGCTGGATGCCATTGGGGAGCTGAAAAAAGGGTACAGTGTTCACCAAGTTCTAGAGAGTCTGCATTTCAATCAGGATATCCTGTCTTTACTGTTCTTTTCTCAGAAGCATGGAAACCTTGGGCAGGCTTTTCGATCAGGGGGAGCACTGCTGGAACGAAAGAGGTATTACCGGGATAAGATCTTCTCCTTACTCAGGTATCCCATTCTACTTCTATTTTTGGTTATTATCATGCTTGTTTTTGTGCAAATGGTGCTTCTTCCACAGTTTCATCTACTCTTTTCACAGATGAACATTTCTTTGAGTCCAGTTATCTCCGTATTTTTCTTTCTAGTTGTTCAAATTCCCATTGTGCTGATGGGATGTGTACTCGGGTTATTTGCAGCTTATCTATTTTATAAAGTGATAGAAAAAAGATTGAATCCATCTCAAAAGGTGGATTTGCTGTTGAAGTTTCCTCTTCTCAAAACCTTTCTCTCCCTTCATTATTCCCATTATTTCACTCAACAATTAAGCAGCTTGCTCTTAAGTGGTTTAACCATCAATGAGGCCATAGCTGTGTTCGAGCAGCAACGATACCATCCGTTTTTCCATTCGAAAGCTAAAGAATATCGTTACCGTTTGGTGGAAGGGGAGAAATTGGAAAAGTTGGTGGAAAGCGAGAACGTATTTGTAAAGGGGTTGGATGTGATTATTGTGCATGGGCAAAAGAATGGGAAGTTAGGACAGGAGCTCGAGCAGTACAGCAAGCTGCTGTTAGTGAAAATGCAGGAAAAAAGCGAAAGGCTACTTGGAAGAATTCAGCCTGTTCTATTTTTAGGGATAGGTTCATTTGTTTTTGTGTTGTATCTTTGTATTTTCATTCCGATGTTTCAATTATTAGGAGGGTTATAAATGAAAAAGCTTTTAAAAGATGATAGTGGCTTTACATTGGTGGAAATGCTTTTAGTCATGTTAGTCATTACAGTATTGCTTTTAATCATGATTCCCAACGTCACAAAAAATTCAAGCATCATCGGGGATAAAGGGTGCGAGGCTTTGCTCAGCATGGTGGATGCCCAAATACAGGCATACCGATTGGATACAGGCAGCGAGCCGGAATCCATCGATGATTTGAACTCGCCCGAATATCTTGAAGACCGTTTTGATGATGACAACACATTAAACTGTCCAAACGGAAATATCATTACTATCGTCAATAAGAAGGCTGAAGCAAATGGTGGGTAATAGATCCTTAGATTCAAAAGGCTACTCCCTCATGGAATCCATACTGGTTCTTTCTCTTGTTTCTATCCTTCTTTCGGTGACCATCCTTAATCTAAGTGGTACCAACAAAAATAAAGTGGGAGAACAATTTAGTGAGCAATTAAGCAATGACCTGTTGTTTGCCCAACAGTATGCCATAAGTACAAAAACCAATGTTAATATCATTTTCACCCCCAGAAATAACTATTACCGTATCCGTCAAGGAACCTTCCAGATCCATGAACTGGTTTATAGGGAATATCACCGTGATATCAGGATAGATACACGTACCATGGGGGAGAGGCTGACTTACAATGGCAATGGAAGCATCAATAAGGCAGGCGCAATCGGAATCTTCATAGACGGAACAGAAAACTATCAATACGTTTTCACTTTAGGAAAAGGCCGTTTCTATGTGGAAAAACTCTAAAGGATTTACATTAGTGGAGGTCTTAGGGGCTCTTGTGGTATGGATGGTAATCGCCTCTGTTCTGCTTCCTGGACTAGTGCGAATGAATCAGGAACGGAAGGGGTTTATCCTCGATCAACAAGCTAGATTCATATTGACGCTGGAACTGGAACGAATACGTACGGAGACAATATTATTTGAAGAAAGTACGGTAAACAGAAACGGCACCTCTTATTCTCTCACATTGGTAGAAGATATCGTCCCGCCGATGCTGTGTGTGTCCTATATAAATTATAGGTCGTTGGAGAAGGAAAGGTGTGGGTATGTCCATCTTTCGTAAAGATGAAGGGTTTACACTATTGGAAGTCTTGGTCAGTTTTTCGGTGATCCTTATTCTCACAGCGTTTTTTCCGCTTCTTCTTAAAAACCTTTCTCTTTTAACAGAAAAAGGGGATGGTATCCATCCTTTGGAGCTTGAGGTGTTTATCCAGCAGGCTACAAGGGAAGTTCGTACTGCGAAGAGAGTTTCGGTGGAGGGGAATACGATGGTCATCATCAATCAAGCCGAGCAAAGGGTCACCTATGAATATTTTCAGAAAAATATCAGGCGGCGGGTCAATGGAACTGGACACGAATTGCTCCTACATGGAGTGGAAAGTATTTCGTTTGAAGAAGTGAGAAATGGAGCCATATTCAGGGTGAAGGGAAGAGACGGAATGATCCATGAATTCAAAGTCGGGGCAATCCGCAATAGTTGGAGTGAGGAGTAGACGGGACAACGGATATATCTTCCCCGTCACACTGGTCATAAGTGTCATTTTCTCCGCCTTCTTGCTCCATCAGGTGGAAAACTACCGGCTTGAAAAAATGTTTTATCATGAATCAGATCTACAGTTTGAATTGGAAGTCATGATGAAATACACATGGGATATTGTGGAGCAGCAGTTAGAAGCGGGAGGAGAAGATATCGTTTCGTCTGTGACATTACCAGAGGGAGAGGCTAAGGTTACTGTAAAAGAACTTGGAGCAGAGAGGGAAATTGTCATTGTGTGTACAACGAGGAATGGGAGGGAGTACAAAGCAACCATTCTTTATGATTTGGAAGAAAAAAAGGTGCTGGGTTGGTATGAAGCAATTAATTTTATCTCATCAACTCACCATCCCATTGTCCCATTCATATAAATATACCTTGAAATAAAGGAGTTAGATACCTAATGAATCAAGCGGACAATGGGATGCCCGTTCAATATATGGGAATAGAAGCCTATGAGTACTTGAGTACCATACCTTAAGAAGTATCGTCGGAACTAAAGTGGTGATGGAGAAGACGCAGGGATTTATCAGAGTTTAACTGAAGGATGTTAATTAGGATCATGTCTTTTTAGTTGCTAGAAATTCTAGCTTCTTTATTCAGTCTGCAGAAGTTATTTGGGTCATGCCAGATAACTAAACGGTATACTTTTCCAAAAGTGTCTCCTTGACTGGAGGCACTTTTTAAATAGGAAGAGGTGGAGGGGGAGCCTGGTTTCCCCTATAATATAATAAAAAGAGGAATCCCAAGAAAGAGAGGGAAGAATAATGAAGAGCATCTATCTTACAGGGTTTATGGGAGCGGGAAAAACGACAATCGGACAGGCGTTGGCAACCAAACTAAATTTCCCTGTCTACGATACAGATACACTTATTGAACAGAACATGGAATTGGAAATAAATGATATCTTCAAAAAATATGGAGAGTGTTATTTTCGCGAGCTTGAAACTAAGACACTACAAGAACTATCTGTGAGTAATACCCTTGTGACAACTGGTGGTGGAATAGTGACAGCACAGGCAAACATTGACTGGATGAAAGAAAACGGCTGTATGATATTTCTTTACGCAGACCCGGAAGTACTATGGGCGCGTTTGGAGAATGATACAACCAGACCGCTTGTAAAACAGAAAAAGAAAGAAGAGGTCATAGATCTTTTTAAAACACGTCTACCTCTATATAATCAAGCACACATCAAGGTGAATACAACCGGGCTGACCTTGGAAGATGCTACAGAAGCCGTATATAACGCGATTAAAACATGGAATAACAGTCCACACTAAAGATATAAGAATCTTTTTGGTGGTGGACTGAATTGAAAACGAATGATTACGTGAAATATGTGACACAGCAGCTTGTAACCTACATGGATCAGCCAAAGGAAGTAAAGCGCGAGCAAAGGGAACTTAAAAAGCAAGAGCGTTCTCCAATCGCGTTTCAGCTCTTCGGGGTGCTCCCTTATGCAATCATGATGCTTTTTAAGAAGAAAAAGAATGGAGTATGAGTCAAAAGTATTGCCAAGCTTTTGTTTTTTATGCTACAATCTCAACGGACAGCTAAGAAGCGTTCAACTAAATGTTCATGCAAATGCTTTCAACATAGATAAGAACTTTACGTGTTACTGATACGATCAGGCATGAGTGAAGAGGTTTTGATCCATACTAAGGGGACGAGTGTACCCTTTTATAGAGATAAGCCCCTCTCTCATGCCTTTTTCTATATTCTTTCCTACATATTCACCGCGATTACTGGTGAAAGCTACAGGGTATAGGAATAAAGGGAACAAGGTTCTTTTAGTTGAATAGTTTCTGATCAGGTTTTTGGCTCTGTAACTATAGGTTGAAACAGTGTAAAAAACCATGTACATTATGTACGATCAAAAAAAATACACATATCCCAAAGGAGTTTGATTACAATGGCAGAAAAAACATTCAAAGTAACAGCAGATTCAGGAATCCACGCACGTCCAGCTACTCAATTGGTACAAACGGCAGGTAAATTTGATGCGGACGTTAACCTTGAGTATAACGGTAAATCTGTAAACCTGAAATCCATCATGGGTGTTATGTCTTTAGGGATCCCTCAAGGCGCGGAAATCAAGATTGTTGCAGAAGGTTCTGATGAGAGCGAGGCAATTTCTGCAATCGAAGAAACTTTGAAATCAGAAGGGTTAGGGGAATAATGTCAAACACGATCCAGGGAATACCTGCTTCTAGCGGGATTGCCATTGCGAAAGCATACCGTCTGGAAAACCCAGAGCTATCTGTGGAAAAAAAGACGATCGACAATGCCCAAGCGGAAGTGGAAAGATTTGAGAAAGCAGTAGAAATTTCTAAAACAGAATTGGAAAAGATCAAGGACCACGCTCACAAGGAGCTTGGAGCGGACAAGGCGGAAATCTTTTCGGCCCATCTGCTTGTATTAAGTGATCCTGAACTTTTAAATCCAATTAAAGATAAAATTACAAATAGCAGTGTAAATGCTGAGTATGCTTTAGATGAAACAGCAGGCATGTTCATCAACATGTTTGAACAGATGGATAACGAGTACATGAAGGAGCGCGCAGCGGATATCCGCGACGTGACGAAACGTGTGCTTGCCCACCTTTTAGGTGTGACAGTTTCCAATCCGGCACTTATATCAGAAGAAGTGATCATCATCGCAGAAGACTTGACTCCTTCTGACACTGCACAGCTTAATCGTCAATATGTAAAAGCATTTACGACTGATATCGGTGGACGTACGTCTCACTCCGCCATCATGGCCCGTTCCATGGAAATTCCAGCGGTAGTTGGAACAAAGAACGTCATGGAAGCCATTCAAAATGACACGATGGTTATTATTGATGGTTTGGACGGTGTGGTAATCGTCGATCCGACAGAAGAAGAAATTGCTACTTACAAAGAAAAGCAAGAAAAGCATGAAGAGCAGAAAAAAGAGTGGGCTAAGCTTGTAAACGAGAAGAGTCTTTCTTCTGACGGACAAGAAGTCGAGCTTGCTGCTAACATCGGTACTCCTAAAGATGTGAAGGGTGTTCTGGCAAATGGCGGAGAAGGCGTCGGTCTTTACCGTACAGAATTCCTTTACATGGGCAGAACCGAACTTCCAACAGAGGACGAGCAATACAAAGCCTATAAAGAGGTTCTTGAAAGCATGGAAGGCAAACCGGTTGTTGTCCGCACATTGGACATCGGTGGAGATAAGGAACTACCTTACTTAAACCTTCCAAAAGAAATGAATCCATTCCTAGGCTTCCGTGCGATTCGCCTTTGCCTAGAGGAACAGGATATCTTCCGTACGCAACTTCGTGCATTATTGCGTGCTAGCTCTTACGGAAATCTAAAAATCATGTTCCCGATGATTGCGACATTGGACGAGTTCCGCCAAGCAAAAGCAATTCTTATGGAAGAAAAAGAAGAGCTTGTGAAGAACGGTACAACAGTTAACGAAAATATCGAGATCGGTATCATGGTGGAAATTCCATCAACAGCGGTCATGGCTGATATTTTCGCGAAGGAAGTTGACTTCTTCAGCATTGGAACGAATGACTTGATTCAATACACAATGGCAGCGGACCGTATGAATGAGCAGGTGTCCTACCTGTATCAACCATACAACCCGGCAATCCTGCGTCTGGTGGATAATGTCATCCAAGCTGCACACAAAAACGGCAAATGGGCCGGCATGTGTGGGGAAATGGCTGGCGATCCAATCGCGATCCCAATCCTTCTCGGACTTGGACTGGACGAGTTCAGCATGAGCGCGACATCCATCCTTCCTGCAAGAAGTCAATTGCGTGGCATCTCCAAGGAGGAAGCTGCTTCCTACCGTGAAGAGATCCTTAGCATGGGGACGGCAGAAGAAGTAGTGGAATTCGTGAAAGAGAAATTTAATGTGTAAACATTATACTGGGGCCAACTTTCCTATTTAGGAGGAGTTGGCCTTTTTTGTTTGTTGCGGTGGGTGAGCTGAAAGTGAAAAAGTCACAATGAGCCCTGGAAAAGTCACAATAACCGATGAAAAAGTCACAATGAGCCCTGGAAAAGTCACAATAACCGATGAAAAAGTCACAATCACCCTTCTAAAAGTCACAATCCCCTAGGAACCAGTGAAATTCTCTTCGTCAAAAGATATAAAATCTCCCTAATCCTACATTCCGCATCCTATGATACAATAATCTCATCAACCAAAAGGAGGAAATACATAGTGCTACAAGAAAAATTGACCAAATACGCAGAACTTGCGCTAAAAGTTGGGATCAACCTGCAAGAAAATCAACCACTTGTCATCAATGCACCGATATCTGCAGCATCATTTGTAAGAGAGGTCGCAAAAATTGCTTACAAGCTAGGGGCTAAGTACGTACATACCGAGTGGAACGACGAGCAACTTACAAAGATTACATATGAAACGGCCTCCACCGACTCCCTCCAGACTGTCCGAGAGTGGAAAGTTAAAGGAATGGAGGAAATGGCAGAAGAAGGAGCGGCATTTATGTCCATTGTTGCATCCAACCCCGACCTCCTTAAAGAAGTTGATCCTGAACGGGTATCCATTTCTAACAAAGCTCAGGCAAAAGCTATGCAAAACTACCGAAAATATATTCAAACTGCTAAGGTCAGTTGGGCGATTGTTTCCGTCCCTTCACAAGAGTGGGCAGCTAAGCTTTACCCTGACAAATCTCCGGAAGAACAGGTTGCAAGCCTATGGGAAAACATCTTCCAGGTGACACGCATCAATGAAAACGACCCTGTTGAGGCATGGAATGAGCACATCAAGACATTACAGGAAAAGTTAAAAGTGCTTAATACGAAAAAATACAAAAAGCTTTATTACAAAGCTCCAGGAACAGAACTTACCATCGAGCTTCCAAAAGAACAGGTTTGGCTTGGCGGTGGAATGAACAATGATCAAGGTACTTATTTTGTGCCGAATCTCCCAACAGAAGAAGTGTTTACGGCGCCTGTGAAAACAGGGGTAAACGGAGTTGTAGCATCGACCAAGCCATTAAACCTGAACGGAAACTTGGTTGACAACTTCAGTCTTACTTTCAAGGAAGGTAAAGTGGTGGAATTTTCAGCGGAGCAAGGATATGAGGTGTTGAAAAAACTTCTAGAAACTGATGAAGGTGCTCTCCACTTAGGGGAAGTTGCACTTGTCCCACATAGTTCACCAGTTTCGAAGCAAGAAGTGATTTTCTATAATACGTTGTTTGACGAAAATGCATCTTGTCATTTGGCTCTAGGTTCAGCTTATCCCATCAATATTGAAGGCGGAGCAAAAATGACCAAAGAAGAGCTGGAAGCCAAAGGTATCAATACCAGCATGATACATGTCGACTTTATGATTGGTTCAGAACAACTGAGCATAAAAGGGGAGACAGAAGATGGTGTACAGGAAGCGATCATGACAGATGGAGAATGGGCCATCTAAACATAAGGCAGGAGAATTTCTTTTTTAAAAAAAGAAGTTCTCCTGCTTTTTCTTTTGATAAAATAAAAAGAAAGATTTTCCAAACTTTCCAAGGTGAAGTGTCGTCTAACAATTATTAGTGAAAGAATGGAAGAGAGGGTGAAGGCAGCATTGGAAGAACCTTTGCGAGGATTTGACCATAAAGAAACACATCTGGAAAGTGTGATGAATCAATACGGAAGCAGTATCGTAAAGCTGGCATATTCCTATGTGAAGGATTTTAATATAGCTGAAGATATTTCGCAGGAGGTATTTGTAACTTATTTCAAATGTCTGAACAGTTTTCGTGGTGAGTCTAGTGTGAAAACCTATTTGTACAGAATAGCCATCAATAAATGTAAGGATTATTTAAAGAGCTGGAACTATAGAAAAGTGAAAATTTCTGAAATGTTTGGGAGAGTGAATGCAGATCCAAAAAGCACTCCGGAACAAGCACTAATAGAAAAAGAATATACAGTTGATTTAGTTGGACATGTGTTAGCCCTTCCTTTGAAATATAGAGAAGTCGTTTTCCTCTTTTACTATGAGGAACTTGCTTTGAAGGATATCAGTAGTTTTCTTCAAATCAATCTGAGTACGGTCAAAACTAGACTGACGAGAGGGAAAGAGTTGTTGCGAGTTCACTATTTGGAAGGAGGTAGAGGAAATGATTGATAAAGAGTTGAAACAACTTAGGAAAAATATGAATTGCACTGTATTTCAACATGCATTATTTTCAGAAAATCGAAAACTAGCGGTATTTCAAAGTATAAAAAAAGAACCCTCCAAAAGGAAGGCGGTTATTTTTTCAATTAGTGTAGTAATGTCACTTTGTGCCTCTCTGTTGTTAGTGGCACTTTATATCGGTCAGCTCTATAAGCCGACCTCTTCCGTAATTACCGATTCAATCACTTCACCCAATATTGAAAGGGTGGTATATGAAGATGACATGATTTTATATGAATGGTTTAGTGATGCCATGGATAGGGGGGATCACCATTTCTACAAAGATCTGCTTGTTATCGACCCCACCTTTTATGAGGTAAATGGAATCAACCGTGGAGATGTTGTATATTTTACGTATCCTGAAGAAGTAAAAAACGATCCAACTATGGTTGATAGAAACAATGAGCCAAAAAGTATATCCAGGGTAGTAGGGCTACCTGGAGAAACAATTTATTTGAAAGATGCACAGGTATATATAGATGACAAGGAGCTTGATTCATTTTACGGAAGAGGTCTGGATAATGTGTATAATCGTCCGTTATTTGAAGATGCGAAAGAATACGATACAAAAAAATTCATTATTCCTGAGAATCATGTTTTCCTACTGGGGGATGCCTGGTGGAGAAGCTTTGATAGCAGAAATTTCGGAGCGGTCCCGGTTGAAAATATAAACGGGAAGGTTTTGGGCTATCGAAAGTGGAAGTAATAGTAGAGATTATAGACGGGGGATACAGAAATGAAAAGGGGCCTAGTATTGTTTGTAATTGGCTTCACAATCGCTTCCTCAACTGCTCATGCGCTTAGCTGGGCATATAAATTTGTTGTATGGGAAGGTGGAGTGTACGAAGTCACAGAGGAAGTTGTGGATGCTTCAGACCTAGGGAAGAAGATTGGTGAGGTTAAACGTATGGCTGATGATATGACGGGAGCCTATTATGGGGACGCGTCCAACTATTATGAAAAGGGTACGAAGTACTACGCTATTAATGGAATCGACACCGGATCTGCATTAGCAGTAGAGGATCAACAAGACGAGTGGGTTAAAGCGGTGTACCTACATGAAGCGCCTTTTCATTGGACGGATATTTTACCATATATTTTGCTGGGAATTGCTGTCTTTGTTCTATTTATCGTCTTATCCTTACGATACGCAAGCAAGAAAGAGGGAGAATATCATAAAAAAAAATAACACTATTATTACTTTACGCCAGATTACAGCTAAAAATTGGGAAAAAGCAATACAATTAAAGGTTTCAGAGGAGCAAAAAAATTTCGTAGCATCCAATCTTTATTCCATTGCACAAGTGCAATTTTTACCGGATTTTAAGGCGATGGGGGTTTATGTTGAAGAGGAATTGGTGGGTTTCGCGTTGTATGGGATTGATCCGGATGACGGGAATTACTGGATCTACCGTTTGATGATAGACGAAAAATCACAAGGAAAAGGATATGGAAAAGCGGCCCTTACAGAAGTGCTGAAGGACATAAAAAGCGGAAACTCCACCTCCATCCCTCTAGTCATGATAGGATATGAACCAGACAACCTTCTAGCGAAACGATTGTATGAAAATGCCGGTTTTGTTGAAACGGAGATAGCTTCATGGGGAGAGCAACTGGCTAAGTTGGAACTTAAATCGGCAGAAGGTAAAGGTGAGGCGGACGTAGTAGAAGCATTAAACGTTCATATGGAACATTACACCGAAATGGCCTTAGATTTATGGCCGGAAAGTACCGAGGATGAGTTGCAAGAGTCCTTCCAACAAATAATGACTTCTGAACGAGACAAAATATTATTCTACCGACTAGGTTCTGAGTTTGTTTCATTCATCCACCTCTCCGTCAGAGTGGACTATGTGGAAGGTACAGAATCCTCCCCAACTGGATATATAGAAGGAATATATGTAAAACCGCAACATAGAAGGAAAGGGTATTCCGCAAAGCTAGTGAAAGTAGGGGAACAGTGGCTTAAAAAGAAGGGCTGCAAGCAGATCGGCTCGGACATTCATTTGGACAACCATGTAAGTTATGATTTTCACATTGGGCTGGGGTTTAAGGAAGCAAGCAGATTGATCGCATTTATAAAAGATATAGAGGGGTAATTCATATGAATCAACTATTAGAAAGTAATCGCAAAAGCTGGGACAAGGTCGCACGTTATTTTAACGGGGTGGATGCCCTTCCAAGTTACGGTCCATTCTCCCAAACGGAAGATGAATTGAAGCTTTTGGATGATCTGCAAAATAAAAAGGTATTGGATATTGGTTATGGAAGCGGCCATTCCTTGATATACATGGCGGAGGAGAAAGGTGCAAGCGAATTATGGGGAGTGGACCTTTCATCTGAGCAGAAATTAACTGCTGAAAAAACATTACAAGGACTGGAGCCTCGTTTATTCAGTGCACCGATGGAACAGGATATAAATCTTCCTAAAGAGTATTTTGATTGTGTTTATTCCATCTATGCGCTGGGATGGACGACAGATTTAAAAACAACTTTAACTTTAATCCATTCTTATCTAAAAAAGGGAGGAAGCTTCCTTTTTAGCTGGGACCACCCATTATATCCACATATCAAAAGTGAAAATGGTGTCATGACGTTAGAAGGCACCTATCAGGAAGAAGGACTTCAGACCTTTGAAAAATTCAAAGGGGAAGATGCACCAATGACAATCCACACTAGAAAACTAGCAACCTACATAAACGAACTAATTCAAGCGGGTTTCACTATCGAAAATGTAGTGGAAAGTGAAGTGGGAGAACGCTTTAAAGATGAGGACGCGCCGAGATCGGACCGCTACTATTCTCTTTATAAGACTCGCAGATTTCCATCAACGTTAATAATTAAAGCAAGAAAATA
Source organism: Sutcliffiella sp. FSL R7-0096 (assembly GCF_038595065.1). Classification (NCBI taxonomy): domain Bacteria; kingdom Bacillati; phylum Bacillota; class Bacilli; order Caryophanales; family Bacillaceae; genus Sutcliffiella; species Sutcliffiella sp. FSL R7-0096. The sequence continues at coordinate 3,142,395 of NZ_CP152003.1, read as the reverse complement.
GGGGGGGATAATGATGTTTTTTATAAATGTGGAAGGTGCTGTGTACAGAGGGGACAAGTGGCTGATGATTGAGCGGAGCCATAAAGAGGAGCATGCGGCAGGAATGCTTTCCTTTGTTGGAGGTACGGTTGATCAGGAAGGCGCTTCCTCTGATATTTTGGAACGGACCTTAAGAAGGGAATTGATGGAGGAAGTGGGCATCACCGTTTATGAAAAAATGTCGTATGTCCGCAATACCTCCTTTGTTTTGGCGGATGGCAGGGAGGTAGTGGACATTGTCTTCCTTTGTGAATGGCAGAGTGGAGAGCCTTATCCTAAAAGTCCGGATGAGGTGGAGGCCGTTCATTGGTTAACGACCGATGACATTATGAAGCATCCAAAGACCGAATCCTATCTGCATGACAATATAAGAGAAGCGGATCGGTTGAGAAGTAAGATAATGGTATAGAATTTAGGGGGACGGAAGGGTGTTTAAGGTTTTTGATAAAGACGAGGAATTCCTTAATGGCAGTGAATTTATACAACGGTGTTTTTACGCCAGTTTCTTTAAGAAAACAAGGATATGCAAGTGCATTGGTAGCTGAGGTAAGTTCTCATATAATTAGAGAAGGTCTTACTCCGATGCTATACGCGGATTTAAAGAATCCATCTGCGAACAAAATTTATCAAGATATTGGGTATACGGAAAGTGGAAAGATCTCAGACATCCTCTTCACCTAATCCTGCCAAAACGAAGCACAAACGAACAGGAAACCAACCATTTCCACTGATAGGATAGACATAAGGAGTGAGGCCGATATGGCGTTGGTGGAATCGATTCAACGGGCAATCGAATATATGGAAAAAAATTTGTTGGAGAATATTTCTATTGAGGACATTGCAAGACAGGCTAATTTTTCGACCTTTCATTTTCAACGAGCTTTCGGATTGTTGACAGATACCTCTGTTTCAGAGTATTTGAGAAGAAGGAGGTTGACGCTTGCTGCACAGGATTTACTTACAACGGACAACAAGATAATCGATATTGCCTACAAATATGGCTATGACACTCCCGAGGCTTTCACAAAGGCATTCCGTAGGCAGCACGGTACTTCTCCAACCGAAGTGCGGAGGCATGAAGGGAAGCTGCAAACTTATAACCGCCTGGTTATCCAGGTGACATTGGAAGGGGCAGAACCGATGAAGTATAGTGTAGTGAACAAAGAGGCATTTACAGTCGCAGGGAAAAAGAGAAGATTCTCTTGTATTAACGATGAACAGACCATGGAGATTCCAAAATTTTGGCAGGATGTGAACCAAGAAGGCTTTACGGATAAGTTATTCCAGCTCAATAATGGTCCGATCAAAGGAGTTCTTGGTGTATGCGAAGGGACAACAGAAGAAATGAAGTCTGAGCAAGTGATGGATTATTGGGTGGCTGCGGCCATGGAGGGTGACATTCCGGAGGAGTTGGAAAGGTTGGAGATCCCGGCTTCCAAATGGGTTGTCTTCGAAGTGCACGGACCGATGCCCCATGCTATGCAAGACACATGGAAACGTATCTTCTCCGAGTGGTTCCCATCCAATAGCTATGAGCACTCTGGAGCTCCGGATTTCGAATTATACACAGACGAAGATCCATCAAGTCCAGATCTTTACTCAGAGATATGGATACCGATAAAATAGATATAAAGTGTTAATGGATGAAAAAAGGAGATTTTTATGGAAGAGTATTTAGCAAAAGCACATAAGTTTAGCAGTCATCATCGAAGAGAATTAGAAAAGGACGCGGCATGCGGATGTTTTTTCTGTCTAGAGATTTTCAATCCTTCATTGATATCAGAATGGATAGACCAAGAGGATACAGCAGTATGCCCACATTGTGGAATTGATGCTGTCATAGGGGAAAGTGCTGGCTTTCCGATTACGAAAGAGTTTCTAAGTGAAATGAATCGAGTATGGTTTTAATTTCAAGATTAGGACCGGAAGAAGTTATTAGAATATGAAAAAGGAGTGAGCGCTCATCCAATGGGTCAGACTCACTCCTTTTTTATATCTCAGATTTGATTTCGGCGAACTGGATAAAATATAAAGTATGACTAAAAGTTAATGTTCTTGAAAAAGAACAAAAAATTGTTTTATTAAGAACGACAAGGGTATAATAGTTCTTGTAAGAGAACATAAGGGGGGACACGATGGTCAGAAAACTATTAATCGTTTTGCTATTATTAAATATTTTTGATGGAGCTGCGACTTACTATGGCCTTCAATTTCAAATGATTGAAGAAGTGAACCCCCTGATGAAAGCACTTTATGAAACAAGTCCATTCTTGTTTCTTTCCTTTAAACTGGGAGTTTCCTTTTTATTATTTTTTTTCATTAAAAGGAATTTGAAACTAAAGTCCATCATCCTAAAAGTGGTGAGTGCGACAGCTGTTTGTGGATACAGTATGGTGACGATCCTTCATGTATATTGGATTTTCTATTATATAAGTTAAACATACACAATGGTAGAGGATTATCGCCCATTGTGTATGTTATTAATAAAGGAAGGACTAAGATAGAATAGGCCTCCGTTAATAATTGTTACATGAATTTTCGGCTCATACTGCTCCTGTAGAGCCTTCTTCTCCGTTTCGTAAGCTTCTGGCTTTTCTTCGTCATCCTCGTAGAAATGTTGTAAAAGTTGAAGATCTTTTTCCCAACGCTTCCTGGCTTCATCTGCCCATTGATGATCTTGACTTGCGATAAATCCATTCACATAATGCTCAAGTCGCGAAAGGCCGCTTGCCGGCATGATGATGGGGGTCATGGTAAAGCAGAAATCGGGTATTTTGGGTGTCATGTTCATCCTTGCTACTTCTTCTTGAAAACGTTCCAAAATAGTACCTGTAATCAGGTGGATCCCGAGTGACATGATTACGTCCTTCTTACGGTCGCATTGATAGCTTACTTTCATGTTCACGTTCAGCCATGGATGAAGGGGAAGATGTCCCGCACCGTTATGCGCTTGAACATTTTCATACAAGCGGATATACCCAGCTAGACTCTTCGTGGACTCGAAGATTTGGTGCATCCTGGGAGAGCCGAAATGAACGTGGTCCCCTTTAAGGTCTTCCGGTGCTTTGTTGCTGTCTGTGATCAAGGTCATCTTCATCGGATTTGGTTCGCCGCCAGTTTTCTCCAGATAGTGCCAATAGAAAGGACGGTTCATCAGTTCCTTGTCCATATCAATGGACAACTGGACGGCAAGGTGACTATTGGTATTCTCGACAATTTCACAGCTGTTTGCTGTAAAATAACGCTCCAAAAATCTATGAATTTCCCGCTGCTGCATGTGGCTCTTCCTCCTTTTTCATCTGATCCGCAAATTCAATGATAGATGAGAGGTTTTCCATTTTTATTTTCATTTCACCTTCAGATTTGGAGTGAAGCATTATATCCTGGATATGTTCTTCCAAATTCTTGATCTCCATCTTTGTCAAGATATCATCAAGTTCTCCAATGACCCGCTCAAACAGGTTTATCTTTTCATAAAGCAGCTTTAAAATATGCTCCTCTACCGTATTGCTTGTTGCAAAATTGTAGATATGAACATCCCGTTCCTGCCCAAGCCTGTGAATACGTCCGATTCGCTGCTCCAGTCTCATTGGATTCCAAGGTAGATCATAATTGATGATATGGTTACAAAACTGGAGGTTGATTCCTTCACCCCCGGCCTCTGTCGCAATAAGCACCTGAACATGATTTTTGAACAATTCCCTCATCCAATCCTTCTTCCCGCGCTTGAATCCACCTCGGAAAGGAACGGAGGTAATGCCATTTTGCTTCAGGAACCATTGGAGATACATCTGAGTGGCTCTGTATTCCGTGAAGATGATCACCTTGTCTTTCACTTTTCGGATGAGCTCCAACACTTTTTCCGCTTTTGAATTCCTTCCAACCAAATCAATTTTTTCAAATATATTCAGAAGGCGCTGTGAAGGCTGATAATGAGGATTCTCCTGTTGCTTCCTTTCAATCATGTTCTTGACCGTATAGTAAACGGCTTCCCGACTGCTGCATGCTTCCCGCTGCAACGTCATAATAGAAAACTGACTTGTAATCGGCACATAAGGATCAGCCTTTAACTGATTGATTGCATCATAAAGGTCCTGTTCCTCTTTTGAGAACTCGATGATACACGACTCCACATTCCGCTTTGGCCAATCGATACCAGTATCACCACGCCTGTTCCGGATCATGACCTTGTTAACCAGTTCTTTTAAATACTCATCGTTATCCAGCTTTCGGTCCTTCGCTCTGAATACCTCGGAAAAATTGCTCTCACTCCCCAAATGACCAGGCTTAAGGAGAGAAACTAAGTTGAAAATTTCCTCCACTTTATTCTGGATGGGGGTGGCCGTTAATAGTAAGCAAAATTTCTTCTTCAAATTCTGCACAAATTCATAGTTTTTTGTTTTATTGTTTTTCAGTTTATGAGCCTCATCAATGATCACCATGTCATATTCAAGACTATTGATAATCTCTCGGTGGGGACTCCGTTTAGCTGTGTCGATGGAAGAAACCACCACATCACATTGCTCCCACACATAGCTTTTCTTCTGTCCGATTGCAGGAATATAGAACTTCTGATTCAGCTCAATGGCCCATTGGGATACGAGGGAAGCTGGGACTAGTATCAATACTTTCTTTACCAGTCCACGAATCATATATTCTTTGAGAATAAGACCTGCTTCAATCGTCTTACCGAGGCCAACCTCGTCCGCAAGTATGGCTTTGCCATTCATTTCTTCCACCACATTTCTAGCTACCTCCAACTGATGTGGAAGTGGTGTGAGCTGTGGTAGATGGGAAGGAGCAAGCAGCCCTTCAAACTCAGGGATGCTAAGATGGTTTTCTACTTCCAAAGCTAGTTTGAATAACTCGAAGTTTGCCCAAGGTCCATCGTCTGTCATTCGTTTGAGGAGTTCTTCCTGCCATTCTTTATCAAAAATAATCTCTACATTCATCGATGTGCATCCTTTCTGAATTATCCAATTTATAGTATGTTGCAAAAGGATAGCGTTTTCATTAGAAAATATTGATAAATCACTTGTTTAAAGCCGAACATTTAGCTATATAAAAATAATAATGATCAGTGTTTTTGTATTGCCAGAATCCTTTGTCTAATGGTAGGATAATAGTGAGCTTTGAAAGGCGATTTTACCTACCAAAATAAACATGAATGTTCTAGCTTCCTATCTAGTATGACCATGTTTGTAAAAAATATTATATTGCGAATGAGAACAAGGGGAGAGACTGTCCATCAAGATGCGGCAGCGCCGAAGGAGCAAGCAGACTACATGTGAATCTCTCAGGCAAAAAGACTCTTGTTGGACGCAACTCTGGAGAGCGTTTATTCATGATGTGCATGGACAAACCACCAAAGGGGAAAGCCTTCTACATAAGGTAAACTTTCAGGTGCAAGGGACAGAGAACTCTTTTTTGAAAAAGGAGTTTCTCTGTCCTTTTTTTGAGGAGTAAAAGAAAAATAGTAGGTTGAAATTCTTTTTGGTTAGTAAAAGGAGGAGAAAAGTAATGACTGAACTTAAGAAAACACCATTATTTGAAGCGTACAAAAACCATGGTGCCAAAACCATTGATTTTGGTGGATGGGATTTGCCGGTTCAATTTTCAAGTATCAAAGATGAACACGAGACGGTACGAACCAAAGCCGGTTTATTTGATGTTTCCCACATGGGAGAAATTGAAGTAAAAGGAAAAGACAGTCTAGCTTACCTACAGAAAATGATGACAAATGATGTTTCCAAGTTGAAGGATGGCGGTGCACAGTATACAGCGATGTGCTATCCAGACGGAGGAACAGTGGATGACCTTCTTATATACAAAAAGGCGGACGAAGATTATTTGCTTGTTGTGAATGCATCCAATATTGAAAAAGATTTTGACTGGTTAAAAAGCCACGCAACAGAGGAAGTGGAAGTGACCAATATCTCGGAAAGCATTGCCCAATTGGCAATCCAAGGACCTTTGGCAGAGAATATCCTTCAAAAGCTGACAAACACAGATCTTTCAGCGATCAAATTTTTTAAATTTAATGAAAATGTAGATATCAATGGTGTGATTGCTCTTGTTTCCAGAACCGGATACACAGGCGAAGACGGGTTTGAAATCTATTGCCAGCAAGAAGATGCTGTACAACTCTGGGACATGTTGCTTAAGGCTGGAGAAGAGGATGGACTTGTTCCTTGCGGATTAGGAGCCAGAGATACACTACGTTTTGAAGCCAACCTCGCTCTATATGGCCAGGAGCTTTCAAAAGACATTACTCCGATCGAGGCAGGGATCGGTTTTGCAGTAAAAACGAATAAAGAAGAAGATTTTTTTGGGAAAGAAGTATTAAAAGAACAACGTGAAAACGGTGCCCCTCGTCGCATAGTGGGAATTGAAATGATAGACAAAGGGATTCCGCGTCACGGCTATGAAGTGTTCGTCGGGGATAAGAAAATCGGTGAGGTGACAACAGGTACACAGTCTCCTACTTTAAAGAAAAACATCGGACTCGCGCTATTGGAAAAAGATTTCACGGAGCTTGAAACGGAAGTAGAAGTACAGGTGCGTAAAAAACGCCTTAAAGCGAAAGTCGTCAAAACACCTTTTTACCAACGACCAAAAAACTAAAAGGTTTGTAGCTGTTTGCTTGGAGCAAAAGGACTAGACCCCAGCGGGAGAGTAGCGACAATGTTGAGTCCCCGCAGGCTTGCCGAGGAGGCTCAAGGTGGCCCTCTGGGTAAGCGAAGCCTTTTGCGGAGAGCAACAGTGGTGTTTACCTACCTTTTAACAGATTTTATATTAATAACCCAAAACGAACCGGAGAGGGGAACTCACATGAAACATCGTTATTTACCGATGACAGACCAAGACATCCAGGAAATGCTGCAAGTAATCGGTGTAGAAAACATAGAAGAACTTTTTTCAGACATCCCGGAAAGCGTCCGCTATGACGGAGAACTGAAAATCAAAAAGGCAAAATCTGAATCAGAATTGATGCGCGAACTAAGTGATTTGGCTGCGAAAAACAAAGATTTACGCAAGCATGCCTCCTTCTTGGGAGCAGGCGTTTATGATCACTACATGCCGGTTATCGTAGATCACGTCATTTCCCGTTCTGAATTTTACACAGCATACACACCTTATCAGCCCGAGATCTCACAAGGTGAGCTACAGGCAATCTTTGAATTCCAGACAATGATCTGCGAATTAACTGGCATGGACGTTGCGAACTCCTCCATGTATGATGGCCCAACCGCCTTCGCAGAAGCAGCGATGCTTGCATGCGGTCATACAAGAAAGAAGAAAATCCTAATCTCAGGTGCTGTACATCCTGAAGCGAAAGCGGTAGTTACATCGTACGCAAAAGGCCAATATGTGGAAGTCGTAGAAATTCCAACAAAAGACGGAGTGACCGATCTAGCGGCACTTGAAGAAATGATATCTAGTGACGTAGCAGCCGTCATGGTTCAATATCCAAACTTCTTCGGCCAAATCGAACCACTTCAAGAAATTGAGAAGCTTGCACATACAGACAAGGGAATGTTTGTTGTATCATCCAATCCATTGGCGCTTGGTGCTTTGACGCCTCCAGGAAAATTTGGCGCTGATATAGTAACAGGTGATGCACAGCCATTCGGTATCCCTACACAATTCGGTGGCCCTCACTGTGGTTATTTTGCCGTCACATCAAAATTGATGCGTAAAGTTCCTGGTAGATTAGTAGGACAAACGGTGGATGAGGAAGGCCAACGCGGATTCGTTCTGACGTTGCAAGCGCGTGAACAGCATATCCGTCGTGATAAAGCGACCTCTAATATTTGTTCCAACCAGGCATTGAACGCATTAGCTGCTTCTGTGGCCATGACGGCACTCGGCAAAAAAGGTGTAAAGGAAATGGCGGTACAAAACATCCAGAAAGCGCAATACGCCAAGCGAACGTTGGAAGCTGCTGGGCTGAAAGTAACATTTAGCGGTCCGTTCTTCAACGAATTTGTTGTGAAGCTGTCCACTCCAATTAAGGAAGTCAATCGCAAGCTTCTTGAAAAAGGATTGATTGGTGGCTACGACTTAGGGACGTACTACCCTGAACTAGAAAACCATATGTTACTTGCGGTAACGGAACTGCGTACAAAAGAGGAAATTGACACACTAGCGAAAGAATTGGGGGCTCATCACCAATGAATAAACAAAATCAACCACTCATTTTTGAAATGTCCAGAGAAGGTCGTATCGGATACAGCCTGCCTGAAAACGATGTACCCGAAGTAGATTTAGCGGAACTTTTCCCTGCTGCATACATCCGCGAGGAAGCACCGGAACTACCGGAAGTTTCCGAACTTGATATCATGCGTCATTATACGGCATTAAGTAATCGTAACCACGGTGTGGACTCTGGCTTCTACCCGCTAGGTTCTTGTACGATGAAATACAACCCAAAAATCAACGAAAACGTGGCACGCTTCCCTGGTTTCGCACATATTCATCCGTTACAGGATGAATCGACTGTCCAAGGGGCGTTGGAATTGATGCACGACTTGCAAGAGCACCTGATCGAGATTACAGGGATGGACGAAGTGACCTTGCAACCAGCAGCTGGAGCTCATGGTGAGTGGACAGGACTTATGATGATCCGTGCGTTCCATGAAGCTAACAAGGACCATAACCGAACAAAGGTAATCGTTCCTGACTCCGCGCACGGAACTAACCCGGCATCTGCAACAGTAGCAGGCCTTGAAACCATTACGGTAAAATCCGACGAAAATGGTTTGGTAGACCTAGAGGATCTTCGCAGAGTAGTAGGGGAAGACACGGCTGCTTTGATGCTGACCAACCCGAATACACTTGGACTTTTTGAGGAAAACATCCTTGAGATGGCTCGCATTGTCCACGATGCAGGCGGAAAGCTTTACTATGATGGAGCAAACTTGAATGCGGTACTAAGCAAGGCTCGCCCTGGGGACATGGGCTTTGATGTGGTTCATTTGAACTTACACAAAACATTCACTGGCCCTCACGGCGGTGGAGGCCCAGGTTCTGGACCGGTTGGAGTAAAAGCGGATTTGATCCCATACCTGCCAAAACCGTTAGTAGTGAAAAAAGAAGATGGCACATTCGGTTTCGATTACGACCGCCCAGATTCAATCGGCCGTGTGAAGCCATTCTACGGAAACTTCGGTATCAACGTACGTGCTTACACGTATATTCGATCCATGGGTCCGGATGGATTGAAAGCAGTCACAGAATATGCCGTTCTGAATGCGAACTACATGATGCGTCGTCTGGCAGAGCACTACGACCTGCCGTTTGACAGACATTGCAAGCACGAATTCGTATTGAGCGGTAAGCGTCAGAAAAAACTTGGCGTCCGTACATTGGACATCGCAAAGCGTCTGCTTGACTTCGGCTACCACCCGCCAACGATCTACTTCCCATTGAATGTGGAAGAGTGCATCATGATTGAACCGACGGAAACGGAATCAAAAGAAACATTGGATTCCTTCATTGAAGCGATGATCCAGATTGCACGTGAAGCGGAAGAAAGTCCGGAAGTGGTGCAAGAAGCACCTCATACAACAGTGATTAAGAGATTGGATGAGACGTTGGCAGCCCGTAAGCCTGTGTTGCGTTATCAGAAGGAAGCTTAATTGGGATTTGGATTGGAGAGAGGACAGGGACGCCTGTTCTCTTTTTTTCAATGTTGGGATTTTGGAGCTGGGGTATAAGTGGTTCGAGTGTGTGTCTGCGTGTCGAATTTTGACGGAGAAGGTCGATTTCCTGATATAATCTGTTTTTTCCAGATATAATTTAAAATTTCATGATAAATCTTGAAAATTCCGGATATATTGAGTTTTTTCCAGATATATTTCATTTTTTCTTGATATAGCATCTCCTCTATTGTTTAAATGAGTCCCTTTAACACAATTTGGGTGCATGAAGCATAAGTCCAAATCCGTTTTCACAAAATATCTATCTGAAAATGGGGTTGGTTGAAAGAGTTTGGCTAGTTGGTTGATAAACAACCGAACTTGGTTGATAAAATAAAAACTTGAAGGATAAACCCTCATGGGCCACAAAACATTCCATTCCTTCCAAGTCATAATCAACCTCCACCACATATCACTTCTCAAACTCCCCAAAAAGCCTTAAGATATAACTAGAAACAAAGGGAGGGAACGCAAATGTACTATGAGCAAACCTATAAAGCAAGAGAAGAGCTACTTGAACTGCTAGAAGGAATCTCAGAAAAACAACTGCATGAAAAGCATGACACCATCTGGACTGTCTCTCAGAATGTTGAGCACCTTTACCTAATTGAAAACAAGATAACAAACGGCTTAAGTAAAGCGCTGGAAGTAAAAAATGAAGTGGAAGAAAAAGATTTACCCCTAGCAAAAATGCTTGCCAATAGAACATATAAGGTGGAAGCGCCAGAAGACATCACACCATCCGAACACCCATACACGAAAGAGGAATTAGTAGAGCTGTTGGAGCAATCGAGAGCCAACTTGAACACGTTCATTCAAGAAGTGGACGATATTTCGCTACATAAATATGGCTTCAATCATCGCTGGATCGGCGATCTTTCCGCACAACAATGGGTACAATTAATTGGGTTCCATGAACGACGTCACATAGAACAGATCAATCAAACATTAAACAATACCGTACAATAAACACAAAAGAGCACTTGCAGTTACTCACTCTGCAAGTGCTCTTATCTATATGCTATACTCGCATACGATGTTGCTTTTTCGCATGATTGGTCTAACCGTATATTCCTAGCTGTCGTGCTCTTTTCTCGGTTTTCCCAAACAGCTTACATGCCAATTTTAGTGAATTTATGCTGTAAAAAGTCCAATTGCCAACTTTTTACTAGTAACAAAGTTTGAGAAAAGAGCTCTATTAGTTCTTCGTTCTAATTTTACCGCCCCAGCGCTTGAATCCACCTTTAAGTTGATAAAGCTGGGTGTAGCCTTTACGCTTTAACATTTGAGCTGCACGGCCACTGCGCATGGTGTTCTGGCAATAAATGTAGACTGGTTGGTCTTGGCGTACCTCTCTAATTCTCATTTTCATTTGAGACAAAGGAATGTTTCTTGCGCCAAGGATGTGCCCGCCTTCGTACTCTTTCGGCTCACGGACATCAATCAGCTGCGCTTTACGATAACCAGCGCGAAATTCTTCTTCCGTTAAGGTTGTTAGAATTTTACGTTGGTAAATGAACATGATCACTGAATAGACGATAAATGCTGCCAAGATTCCTAATGTTACGTACAAAGCCAAACTAGACAACCCCTCTTTTTCTTTTTCTACCAAAGTATATTATATAAAAGCTTAAGAGAAATGTCATCCTTTTCTACTATTCACAATAAAAAATACCAAGCTTTAACTTTGAAATCAAATGGGAGTTTTGGTAGACTAATCTATCATATAGAAGTAAATGAGGTACATAATATGACCAAAGAAATCTGGAGGTTCATTGATTCTAAGGATCAATCTCCTGCATTTAATATGGCGCTTGATGAAGCGTTATTAGAGTGGCACAGTGAAGGCAAGATTCCACCCACCATTCGATTTTACGGTTGGAACCCTCCTACTTTATCTGTTGGCTATTTTCAAAAAGCAGAAAAAGAAATCAACATGGAACGCGTACGAGAGTTAGGTCTAGGTTTTGTAAGGAGACCAACAGGTGGACGAGGCGTCCTTCATGACAAGGAACTGACATATAGTGTCATCGTATCTGAAGAACATCCAGAAATGCCCCAGACGGTTACAGAAGCATACCGGGTGATTTCAGAAGGTATCTTGGAAGGATTCAAGGCGCTTGGACTTGATGCATACTTTGCGATTCCAAGAACAGAAGAGGAAAAGCAAGGGTTAAAGAACCCTCGTTCTTCCGTATGTTTTGATGCACCATCCTGGTATGAACTTGTAGTCGAGGGAAGGAAGGTTGCCGGCAGTGCGCAGACCCGTCAAAAAGGTGTTATCCTGCAGCACGGTTCCATTCTACTGGATATTGATGAGGATTTACTTTTTAGCCTGTTCAACTACCCGAGTGAACGAGTGAAGGAACGGATGCAGAAGAACTTCAAAAATAAAGCAGTGGCAATCAATGCCCTTCGCGAAATCCCAGTCACCATGGAGGAAGCAAAAAAGGCGTTTTATATGGGATTTGAAAAAGGCTTAAATATCACGCTTGAACCACATGAGTTGACGGGAGCAGAGTTGGCTGAAGTACATGCAATCATGGAAAAGAAATATTCCACAGACGAGTGGAATTATAAAAGATAACGAGGAATAACTTCTCGTTATCTCAGTATGTAGACAAAGGTTAAAATAAAGAAATTCTCTAGTTGATCGCAGTGGAAGGTGCGAAGACTCCTTCGGGAGGAAAGGACATGGAAGACCCCGCAGGGCGTAGCCCGAGGAGGCTTCCGGACTGCCCGCGGATAGCTTAGCTCCTGCAACGAAGATCAACTCTTCCAACAGATAACCTAACTAGTTTATAGTTGGTCAACAGTCTGAGATAACGAGGAATAAATTCTCGTTATCTTTTTGTTTTGCACTATATGTAGTAGGGTAGTGTAAAGAGTCGACTATATATGTAAAAGTCAAAAATGGAAAATAAAAAAATATTTTTCGCCAAATAGGGAGGATTTTCTCAAAACGTTGATACAGTAGGCTTGCTATATTTCGTAAAAATGCGCAAGCGACAAAAAAAGTCATTATGCTTCGAAAATAGAATGTAATCTTCGTTTCTCTTGAATTTCCTCTCTGATTTGACGCTTTTACAATTTGACAAATTTAGATTTCTTTCGCAGAAAATCAATATATAGTAGTGTCGAAAATATTTTAAATACTATATGTTGATATTTTATTGGCAGATATGATACCTTATCTGTACAAACAAATTTTACAGAAGTAATATTTGGTAGAACTACTAGTTTTAGAGGAGTTGTAATAATGACGATCGCAATTAATGAATCCAAATTAAAAATTGATGTAGAACGCTTGAACAAGGACATCGGCTTGTTTCCTCAAGTACACCCCATTACAGAGGACATGACCACCACACATAAAGGTGTTTCCCGCCTGGTCATGCTCGATCGTTACGCATTTAAAGATACCGAGAAAGTAACGCTTACAGCTGGAGATTTTGTTGTACTAACGATTAAAGAAGACCCAAAATTCCCTGCAAGAGGTCTTGGTTACATACAAGACATAGACTGGTCTACCAAAAAAGCTTCTGTACTAATTGAGGAAGAGTATCGTGGAGTTTTGACAAAGCAAGGTGAAGCTGAAACTGGAGTTGTCGTCCGTTCCTTAGATGTTATTGAAAAGCCACTTGAAGTCTTCTACGAGCAAATTGCCAAACGTAACGCGAAAGGGTTGGCAGCGGTAGAAACGACGGAAGAGAAGCGTCAGGAATGGTTCGAAAAGTTCTATCATGAACTGGTGAACATGAACTTTGTACCAGCAGGACGTGTGCTATACGGAGCTGGGGCAGACACAGATGTAACATACTTTAACTGTTATGTGATGCCGTTCGTACAGGATTCCCGTGAAGGAATATCCGAACATCGTAAACAAGTGATGGAAATCATGAGTCGCGGTGGTGGGGTTGGTACAAATGGATCAACGCTTCGACCACGAAACGCCCTTGCAAGAGGGGTTAACGGTAAATCCTCTGGTAGTGTCTCCTGGTTGGACGACATTGCAAAGTTGACTCATCTTGTTGAACAAGGTGGATCAAGACGTGGAGCTCAAATGATCATGCTAGCAGACTGGCATCCTGATATCGTAGAATTCATCATTTCCAAAATGCAAAACCCTAGAATTCTTCGCTACCTAATTGAAAATACAAATGACGAAAGCATCAAAAAAGCGGCAGAGGATAAGCTGAAGTTTACACCATTGACAGATCAGGAAATCACCATGTACCAATCTGTTACAAACTTCAAGCACATCCCTGGATACGGCGGATTTACAGAAGCAATCATAAAAGATGCAGAGCAGAAGCTTAAAGTGGGCGGAACGTACACGGTTCATAACCCAGAATTCCTGACAGGTGCCAATATTTCCATTACGCTCACAAAAGAATTTATGGAAGCTGTTGAGAACGATGCAGACTTCGATCTTCGTTTCCCTGATGTGGAAGCATATGATAAAGATGAAATGGCCCTATACAATGAGCAATGGTCAGAAGTTGGAGATGTTCGTGAATGGGAAAAGCAAGGACACAAGGTGAGAGTATACAGAAAAATTAAAGCCAAAGAGCTTTGGAACTTAGTCAATATCTGTGCGACATATTCAGCAGAGCCGGGCATTTTCTTCATCGACAATGCCAACGATATGACAAATGCAAAAGCATACGGACAAAAGGTCGTAGCAACCAACCCATGTGGGGAACAACCCCTCGCACCATTTTCTGTCTGCAACTTGGCAGCAGTCAACCTTGCTCAATTTGCGGACAAGGAAACCAAAACAGTAAACTTTGAAAAGTTGAAACAAACAGTAGAAGTCGGCGTAAGAATGCAAGATAACGTCATCGATGCGACGCCATACTTCTTGGAGGAAAATAAAAAGCAAGCATTAGGAGAGCGCCGTGTTGGACTTGGAGTAATGGGCCTTCACGATCTTCTAATCTATTGTGAAACAGAATACGGTTCTGAAAAAGGCAACGAGCTTGTAGATAAAGTATTTGAAACGATTGCGGTTACTGCATATCGTGCTTCAGTGGAACTTGGAAAAGAAAAAGGAAGCTTCCCGTTCTTAGAGGGTGCAACAGTAGAAGAGACAAATCGCCTACGTGAAGCATTCACAAAAACAGGCTTCATGGGCAAAATGCCGGAAGATATCAAAGAAGGCATCATGACTTCAGGTATTCGTAACTCTCACCTATTAACGGTGGCTCCAACTGGATCTACTGGAACAATGGTGGGCGTATCAACAGGTCTAGAACCGTACTTCTCCTTCTCTTACTTCCGCAGTGGACGTCTAGGGAAGTTCATTGAAGTCAAAGCGGACATCGTTCAAGAATACTTGGATGCGAACCCAGAAGCAGATGCGGAGAACCTTCCAAACTGGTTCATCTCTGCAATGGAACTCGCTCCTGAAGCACACGCCGATGTCCAATGCATCATCCAAAACTGGATTGACAGCTCCATTTCCAAAACGGTTAATGCGCCAAAAGGATATACAGTGGATCAAGTGAAAAAAGTGTACGAACGCCTCTACAAAGGTGGAGCAAAAGGTGGTACCGTCTATGTGGATGGAAGCCGTGACTCCCAAGTCCTAACCCTGAAAGCCGAAGAAAACACCATGGACGAAGGCGAGCAGATTCAAATGGAAGATGTAGTAAAGAAGCCGGTCGTACTTGTGGAAACAATCAACGATTTGCGCTCGACCAATGTTCAATACGGATCAGAAGTAGGGAACACATGCCCTGTTTGCCGTGTTGGTACAGTAAAAGAAATCGGTGGATGTAATACATGCACAGACTGTGGTGCACAGTTGAAATGCGGATTATAAGATAGATCATAAAACGAGAAGGAACCCTTAGAGGGATCTTCTCGTTTTTTTCTATTAGCTCTTTTCGTAAACTTTGTTGCTTTTAGGTACTTATAAAATAACCGTTATATTCGTTATTATCGTGCTCTTTTCCCTGTAGCACGAAATTTATTACTGCATTTTTTAAAGTTTCTAATCAGTGAAAAGTCCAACTGCCGACTTTTCTAGTAAAAAGTCCAACTGCCGACTTTTCTAGTAAAAAGTCCAACTGCCGACTTTTTACTAGAGGATAGCAACAATCTTTGAGAAAAGAGCCTTTCTGTTTCATAATCCAGATAAAAAATGGCATAATTTATCAAATATAGGTGAAGATAAACATACTTTAATGAAGCTGGAGATGCCTATGCAAAACGTCACGAAAATCCTAATTCCAAGACAGCTGTTCATGATGGTGGTATTATCAACAGGTTTACTGAACCACGTAATCCTAATCCCGAACCTTTTGAATGCTGCGGGAAGGGACAGTTGGTTAAGTGTAATCATTGCCTACCCCATAGCCATCATCTTTTTATGGTTGGTTTATTTTATAGCCAAAAACAGCTCTGATGAAGGGTTCTTTCCGATGGTTGAAAAACGTCTTGGCAAATTAGCCTCCGCTATATTATCTTTCCCGGTCGTTCTATTTCTTTTCATGGGTGCCTACATCACATTACGAGATTTAATGATTTGGCTGAATGCATATTTCTTATCAGATGCATCTGTTATGATGATTAATTTCATTATGATTTTGGTGTGTTTCATTGTTACACTTGGCGGCATTAAATATATGGCTATTTCTAGTGGATTTTTACTTCCGTTAGTAATGCTTTTTGGTATTTTCATTGCTATCACCAATACCACCTTAAAAGAGCCAAGCCTACTATTTCCACTGTTGAGTGAAGGCTACATGCCTGTATTCAAAGGGGTTATTTATACTTTATCGGGGCTGCTTGAAATCTATATTGTCGTTTTACTGCAACCATATTCACAATCTCCGATAAAGTTCCATCAACTCTTCATCCTGCTTACCATATTGACGGGTTTAATCCTTGGTCCACTGACTGCTGCCATCATGGAATTTGGACCAGTAGAATCCGCTTTTTTTCGCTATCCAGCCTATGAACAATGGAGGGTGTTAAAGATTGGTGAGTATATTTCACATCTGGACTTTTTTGCTCTTTATCAATGGCTTAGCGGTGCCATCATAAGAATCGGATTATTCATTTACCTTGCTGCTACATTCCTCACCAAAAAGAAAAAACATTATAAGTTGAACCCGATATTAGTGGGAGGGATATACCTGATTTTTTTCGGGGTAATGTGGATGGAAGTGGAAACTTTTTATTTCTATGAGTTTATCTATCGTTATTTTTTACCAGCATGTATGGCGTTTTTTCTTTTTCAAATACTAATATCAGCCTTACTGATAATTGTGATGAGGAAAAGAGAGGAATCATATGGAAAATACAATAAGCCAGGATAATAACCATAGAATCCATGACAAAGTTGAACAACTTAAGTCTCAATTTAGTCATAGCCAGGATGTTGTTTTTAATAAACATAGTACAGATTCAGAAACCTTTGAACTTCTATATATAGATAGCCTCGTCGACCTTCAGTATTTAAATCAATATATCTTACCCAAGCTTAGCGAGTGTAAGGAAACCTCCGTCAAAGTACATCTGCAGACTCTATTTCAAGTGCAAGAGGTCACCTCCAAATCGTTGGAAGATGTGGCTTCTTTGCTTTTTGATGGAGATGTGATTTTTTACATAGAGAAAAGCCTTTTAAGTATGAAAGCTGGAGAAATTCCTAAGCGCCAACCTGAGGAATCTGCTCTTGAAACTTCAATCCGTGGACCTAAAGATGGGTTTGTTGAGGATATAAGAACCAATATTTCTTTAATCAGAAGGAGACTGCATACCCCTTCGCTATGCTTGGAGAAATTTACGATTGGAAAAAGAAGTAAAACGAAAGTAGCTTTGCTCTACCTTGATGATGTTATAGACAAAAAGGTCTTGGAGGAAATACGAAAGAAATTAAACAATGTGGAATTAGATATCCTGACCAGTGCCTATGAATTGGAATCCACTGTTCGAGATCGACCGTTTTCTGTCTTTCCCACTATGGATTTTACAGGAAGACCGGATTTTGTGGTTCAGATATTAAACCAGGGGCGTTTTGCTTTATTAGTGGATGGAAATCCGACAGCATCATTTGCTCCGGTCAATTTACTTCTTCAAACAAAATCACCTGAAGATACCTATATGAATTTTGCCTTTGTTTCGGTCGAGCGGTTGATTAGGATGATTGGGATCATGGTTTCCGGTTTTTTACCAGGTTTATGGATCGCCTTTTCTTCTTTTAATATTGAACAAATTCCATATCTGCTTGTTGCCACTATTTCTGTCTCACGATTTGGTTTGCCACTTTCTGCACCCATTGAAATGTTTATCATTTTGTTCCTCTTTGAGCTTTTCAATGAAGCTGGTGTACGGCTTCCCAGAGCTATTGGACAAACTGTAGCCGTGCTTGGAGGACTAATTGTCGGGGATGCTGCGATCAGAGCTGGATTGACGTCTCCGACCATGTTGGTTGTTGCTGCCATCACCTATATCGCATCTTTTACATTAGTTAACCAATCATTAAGTTCAGCTATCACCATCATTCGCTTTTCCGTTATTTTATTGAGTACATTTTTTGGGTTATTCGGTATTGTGTTGGGCTTCATTTTAACCGTGTTTTATTTTTCTACATTGACTTCTTTTGGTGCTCCCTATTTTGGTTCCCTTGCACCTGTAAAACTGAAAGAAGTAGTGAAATCCTTCTTAAGGGCACCTGTTCAATTTTACAAAACAAGGAACGAATCCACGAGTCCAGATGACGCAACAAGGGGGAATCAGCAGTGAATAGTAAAGGTATTTTATCCATCCTTGTTTGTATCTTTTTGCTTACGGGTTGCGGAGGCATAAAGAATATCCAGGACCTTACCTATATAGTAGCAATTGGTATGGACTATGATGAAGCAGAAGAGGAATATATCGTATACCTCCAAGGATTGAATTTCGCCAATGTGGCAAAACAGGAAGGAGGAAAGCCAGTTGAAGAAATTCCAAGCTTTGTCGGAACTGCTAGAGGGAAGACGTTAAACCTTGCTGTAAGTGAATTATATAAGAAAGCAGAACCACCTATTTACTTTGGACATGTAAGTACCTTATTAGTTAGTCAACGTCTGATTAAAAGCAAATCAAAGGAAGTCTTAGAGGAGATTGCCAGGAACAAATCACTTAGACATACGTTGCGGGTTGTGACTACGGAAGAAAGCATAGAAGAGATATTTTCAATAAAAGCTCTATTTAATTACCCAGCCGTATATACGGTTCTATTTAAAGGAAAAACACACGGTCTTGCTCAAAATGAGTTGCAACCAACTACCCTATTACATTTTTTAAGGTCTTATTACGAGCCGATGGGTATCGCGAAACTTCCGTCCGTCTCCATAGATGATAGTACATGGCACACGGATAAGGAGTTTCCTGTGCTTTACTTAAATGGGTATTCTGTATATCAACAACAGACGTATGTGAAAAATATTCCCTTAGATGATGCGATATTTCTAGAATGGATGGTGGCTGGTGAAATTGCTATTGATCGCGAGGTTAGGGAGGGGGAAGAATTAGTGGCAGCAGTAAAACTTTCCAGCCCTAAATTAAAAATCACCTATGAGAAAGACACACCTTCACCGTCATTTACTATTGAACTATCCTCAAGGGCCGATTTGCTAGAAAAGTTAAAGGATGTATCTGTAGATGAGTTGAAAAAAAACCTGGAAGAGGACATAAAAAAGCAAGTGATGGAACTGTATGATAAAGGGGTGGAAAGTAAATTGGATTTACTAAATACTGGTGAAAAATGGTATAGGAAACATCCTAAAGCATTTAAGGAATTAAAAGCTTCCAATAACTTTTACCTGGAAAAAGAATCGTTGAAAGAAGTAAAAGTCGATATTCAAATTTTTCACTTTAATTCTTACGAATACGATAGGATGTGACTGGTTTTATAGCCCAACTCTACTGTAACAAAACCCTAACTTGTCATCCTATGAGTCTTGGGGTATCATTTTAAATGACGGCTTAGTACGTGGATTGGAAATGGAGGGATATTATGCCTACCCCAAGTATGGAAGACTACATAGAACAGATATACATGTTAATTGAAGATAAAGGATATGCGCGTGTGTCAGATATTGCCGAAGCATTGGCTGTACATCCCTCTTCTGTAACAAAAATGGTTCAGAAACTAGATAAGGACCAATACTTAATCTATGAAAAATATCGTGGCCTGGTACTGACTTCAAAAGGGAAGAAAATCGGTAAGCGGTTGGTATATCGTCACGAATTGCTTGAACAGTTCCTAAGAGTAATAGGCGTGGACGAAGAAAATATCTATGAAGATGTGGAAGGAATCGAACATCATCTGAGTTGGAATGCGATAGATCGCATCGGAGATCTTGTTCAATACTTTGAAGAAGAGAAGGATCGGGTGGAAGCACTGCAGACCATCCAAAAGCAAAATGAAGATAACCAATAAAGAGGTAGACCTTGCCATTTGGCAGTGGGGTCTGTCTCTTTTTTTGATTTCAAAAAGTTAAACGGTATAATTCACCTTCTTTCTTATTAAAGATGTAAAAGGAAGAATTAAGACTCGGTGTAATTGTGATGGAGGGGATGCCATTGAAAATTGACGGTGTGTTTTCTGGGGGAGGCATAAAAGGTTTTGCATTAATTGGCGCCTTGCAAGCAGTCGAAAGTAGGGGATTGGAATTAGAGCGGCTGGCAGGAACGAGTGCGGGTTCCATTGTGGCTGCGTTTACCGCAGCCGGCTACACAGCCAATGAAATATATAAGATGCTTGATGAAACAGATATTATGAACTTCCTTGATCAGAGAAGGACACTGTTGCCATCACCTATCACCAAGTGGCTCCTATTGTATTGGAGACTTGGTCTATATAAAGGAGATGTTTTAGAGAAATGGCTGGAACAGAAACTAGCAGATAAAGGTGTGAGGACATTTGGAGATCTTCCAAAAGACCATCTCAGAATCATTGCTTCCGATCTGACCAGCGGAACAATTGTAGTCTTACCAGATGATCTTCCTAAATATCATCTGGACCCCAAGAAGTTTTCGGTAGCAAAAGCGGTAAGGATGAGTTGTAGTATCCCTTATTTTTTTGAACCAATCAAAATAAAAGGAAAAGGAGTGACGTTTCTATTTGTTGATGGTGGAGTATTGAGTAATTTTCCAATCTGGCTTTTCGATAATGACAGGATACCTAAAGTAAGGCCTGTACTAGGGATTAAGCTAAGTGCTAAACAGGAGGATCGCCCAGTTAATCAGATCAATAATGCCATCACTATGTTTGGTGCCTTGTTTGAAACAATGAAGGATGCGCATGATGCAAAACATATATCAAGCCGCCATGAGAAGGATATCATTTTTATTCCCATGGACCATATTGCCGTAACGGAGTTTGCATTGACAGAAGAACGAAAAAGGGGACTAGTGGAAATCGGGAAGAAAAGGGCAGAGGCATTTTTAATGAAGTGGTGCTACTAAGATGAAAAAACCGAACTTTCCCTTTAGAAGAAAGCCCGGTTTTTCTTTTTGCCCTTTTTCCCTTCGATGACGGTCAGATGGGATGGGGCTTTGCGTTTTGGTACGGAAGGTTTGGAGCTTGCACGGTCCCTGCTTGTAATGGGACTGACATTTGGTTTAGTACCTGCTGTGGATGCATATCTCTTTTTCGATTGCTTGACAGCTTTACTATACCTAGCATCAGTTTTGCCTCCAAGTCTACCCTGGATAAAATAGCGGAAAATCAGATAAAATACGGTTGCTCCCCCTACAATTAAAAGGAGATTTGTAAACAACCCTCCTGGATTACTGAACAACTGAATGATTAAATAAAAAGCTGCTAAGGAAACGAGGGTATAGAATATAGGTTTTCGATAGCTTCTTTTCATTTTCGCCACCTCCCAGGTAACCAGTTTACATGTTCAACGGTTACCACCACTGATTGTTTTAATAGTATATTTTCTAGGATAAGGCTTGTTGCGGGTTTTTATACTATTTCTTCGGTAATCTTTTTCTCCGAATCTTGTTCGAGTTCCAAAAGTCTGTTAAAGGACTGGATGGCCACTTCCACTTGGTCGTCCGTTGGTTCTTTTGTTGTTAATAATTGTAACCAAAGTCCTGGATAGCCTAAAACTTTTAAAACAGGAATATCACGCACTTTATTTGTAAGCTGTAAAACTTCAAAAGAAATTCCCAGAACAACTGGAATGAGTGCTAATCGATTCAATACACGCGCCCATAAAGGGTCTGTCGGTACAAGTAGGTACACGAAGAAGCCTACGACAACCGTAAATAGGATGAAGCTGCTCCCGCATCGGTAATGCAATCTAGATTGTGCTTGGATATTGCTTACATTTAATTCTTTCCCGTTTTCGTAAGCGTTAATCACTTTATGTTCCGCGCCATGATATTGAAAGACCCTTTTTATGATCGGGGTAAATGAAATGAAGTATATGTATGCTAATAAAAGCATCAATTTAAAGACCGTTTCTATCAAAACTTGAGCAAAATCACCCGGGAAAACCGGTTTTGTCAATTCGGCCAAGAAAACTGGGACAAGAGTAAAGATGAACTTACCAAAGATGAAAGATAATATGCCGACTGCCGCCACACTTAATATCATTTCAAGTTTGGATGGCTCTTTTTTGTTATAAATCTCTTCTTCATCTTGACTTGGATCGACATCATAGCGCTCCGTGGAGAAATTCAGATGCTTGGATCCGTTACCTGCTGCTTCCACAATGGCAACGATACCACGTAAAAAAGGGATCTTTTTTAAAGTCTGTAATGTCGGATTTGTTTTTCTTGGTACATGAAGGTATTCGATGGAATTATCTTTTCTGCGGATTGCTGTCACGTAATGGCGTTTTCCGCCAAACATCACACCTTCCACCACAGCCTGTCCTCCATAAACAGGTTTTGAATCTTTTGACATGATAGCACCAACCTAACTTTTCTAAGAAGAAAAAATTTCTATTACTTAATATTCTACCCGAATCTTCAAAAAACCTCTACTCCCGGAGATTCTTTGTTGGAAAAAATGTGGTGTTTCTGTATGGTTCTGCTTTTCTTATGGAAAGATATGTGTATACATGCGGAAGAGAGGAAGACGTGCGATGAGTGAAAACAAGCAATTGGAACAAAACCAAAGAGAAGAGCCGATGAGTTTTATGACAAAAGTCATCATTACCGGATTTGTGGGTGGTGTGTTTTGGAGCTTGATTGGATATTTTGCGTTTATGTTCAGCTTCACCGAAATCAGCCCGAATGTGGTGCTTCAGCCTTGGGCGTTGGGGGATTGGAAAAAAGGGTGGCTCGGGCACATCATCAGTGTCATCCTACTGGGATTGTTCGGCATTGGGGCGGCTCTCATTTATGCAGCCATCTTAAAAAAGTTCCAGCAGTTCTGGATAGGAATAGTTTATGGGCTGGCGCTATGGGGACTTGTTTTCTTTCTATTGAATCCCATGTTTCCTTCCATAAAGACAGTAATGGAACTTACCCTAAATACAAACGTGACGAATGTATGTTTATACATTTTATTCGGGGTTTTTGTCGGCTACTCCATTTCTTTTGAGCACAATGAGATGCAGAACCAAAATCAGCATGCAAAACAACATACACAATCCTCATCTAATGAGTAGTAGGGGATAGCAGAATGTGATAGAATGTTCAGTAATTGGACATTCTTTTTCTTATGGAATAAGGGTGTTGATTTAAGTTATTTGTTTTGAAAAGGAGATTGAAGCATGCGCTTACTTGTTCTAAACGGCCCCAACCTAAACCGACTGGGACTAAGGGAACCCGCAGTATATGGCAGTCAAACATTGCAGGACCTCGAAGCGCAACTTCAGGAATTTGCAGACAAACATTCGTGTGAACTTACTTGCTTTCAAAGCAATCACGAAGGGGAGCTTATTGATAAGCTTCACGATGCGGAAGACCGTTATGACGGGATTGTAATAAACCCAGGCGCCTTTACCCATTACAGTTATGCGATACGTGATGCCATCGCAAGCATATCTGTACCGGTAATGGAAGTGCACATTTCCAACATACATAAGCGGGAAGAATTCAGACATACATCCGTCACCGCACCTGTAACAGCAGGCCAGATAGTGGGGCTTGGCTTTTATGGTTATGAACTGGCACTACTAGCTTTATTGAATCAGAACAAGGGGGAATAGGCAAGATGACAAAATTAACAAAACTTAGAGAGAGCTTTCAAGCTTCAGGCATTGATGCATTACTGATTACAAGCGGAAAGAACCGCCAATACATCACCGGTTTCACCGGTTCAGCAGGAGTGGCAGTAGTTGCAGAAGATAAAGCTGTATTCATCACTGACTTCCGTTACACCGAACAAGCAGCCAAACAGTGTGAAGGATTTGATATCGTCCAGCATAAAGGTGGACTAGTAGAGGAAATTGCAAATGTAGTGAAAGACCTTGGAATAACAAAGCTTGGCTTTGAACAGGACCATGTTACTTTTTCAACATATTTAAATTACAAAACAACCATCAAATCGGATCTTGTCCCTGTTTCAGGCGTTATTGAAAAGTTACGCTTGATTAAGAGTGAACAAGAGATTAAGATATTAAAGGAAGCTACACAGATTGCTGACGCAGCTTTTGAACATATTCTTACATACATCAAGCCAGGTCTGACTGAATTGGATGTCTCCAATGAGTTGGAATTCTTCATGAGAAAGCAAGGCGCCGTTTCCTCATCCTTTGATATCATTGTGGCTTCCGGTTACCGCTCAGCCCTACCACATGGTGTTGCTTCAGATAAAGTGATTGGAAAAGGCGAATTTGTAACCCTTGATTTTGGAGCTTATTACAAAGGCTACAACTCTGATATTACAAGAACACTTGCTGTCGGAGAACCAAGCGAAGAGCTGAAAACCATCTATGATATCGTATTGGAAGCACAGTTACGAGGCATGAGAGGCATCAAGGCAGGCATGACAGGCCGTGAAGCTGATGCACTGACACGTGATTACATTACAGAAAAAGGGTATGGGGAGTACTTCGGACATTCTACTGGTCATGGACTTGGAATGGAAGTGCATGAAGGTCCTTCTTTATCTGTGAAATCAGAAACCGTTTTAGAACCGGGAATGATTGTAACAGTAGAACCTGGCATTTATGTTGCTGGATTAGGCGGAGTGCGTATCGAAGACGATACAATCGTTACAGAAACAGGTAACGAAACACTTTCCTTCTCTACAAAAGAACTTATTATTTTGTAAACATTGTTAAAGGATATATCAAAGCTGTTGATTGGAACGACAGGCGAAGACTCCTTAGGGGGATAGCGCTAGGTGGAGATCCCGCAGGCGAAGCCGAGGAGGCTTACGTCAGCCCCTAGGAAAGCGAGCCTTACGTGTGGAAATCAACAGCGTTGTTATAACAAAGTCATCTAGTAAAAGTGTATCTTACGTCGTGTAGACTAGAGTAAGGCACTCAAGGATACAATACGTTTAGGGCATTATTTTACATAGCTTTAGGAGGAACTAATAAATGATTTCAGTAAACGATTTTCGTACAGGTTTAACAATCGAAGTAGACAACGGCATTTGGCGTGTAATGGATTTCCAACACGTTAAGCCAGGAAAAGGAGCAGCATTCGTACGTTCTAAATTACGTAACCTACGTAATGGTGCCATCCAAGAAAAAACGTTCCGTGCTGGTGAAAAAGTAGCAAAAGCACAGATAGACAACCGCAAAATGCAATACCTTTATGCAAATGGAGACATGCACGTATTCATGGACAACGAATCCTATGACCAGCTGGAACTTCCATCAGCTCAAATCGAATACGAATTGAAGTTCTTGAAAGAAAACATGGAAGTTGCCATCATGATGTACCAAAGTGAGACGCTTGGTGTCGAGCTTCCAAATACAGTAGAACTAAAAGTAGCTGAAACAGAGCCTGGAATCAAAGGCGACACAGCTTCCGGCGGATCTAAGCCAGCAGTTATGGAAACTGGTGTGACAGTTAACGTACCGTTCTTCGTAAATGAAGGAGACGTATTGATCATCAATACAACTGACGCTTCTTACGTTTCAAGAGCGTAATTTTAGAGAAAGTGAAAATCCCGCTTTGGTGGCGGGATTTTTTCTTTTTTATGTTCGGTGGTGACGTTTAAGGCTGAATTAAGTAAATGTCCAAAGATTTGCTGGACTTGTCCGAAGTTTTTGAAAAGTTGTCCAAAGATTTTGCGATCTTGTCCGAAGATTGGCCACAAATGTCCGAACCAAATTTTGAAATGTCCAGACCTTGGAAATTCTTGTCCGAATATCCTTATCCAATTGTCCGAACACTCTATTTTTCTACCTGGAAAATGTCCAAACCCACCCGATAATTGTCCGAACCTTTTTAGCACCCCAAAAATGCACTGTTTGAACCCGTCTTTCATAAAAATAGAGGTAAATAAGCATGCCGAACAATGTAACTCCACAGCTCCTACTTATCTTAAGTAACCCATCACAAAACTCACCCTAAAAACAACCACCCTACTTACCAAACCAAACCACATTAAACACATTCTCCACAAGCATACGTCCGTCCGTACCATCTGACTTACTCCACCAAATATGCCTTCTTCCATCTGCATCTTCCCGAACCCAAGCCAACGAAGTGCCTTTATTCAACACTACAGGCTCACGATCAGAAGAACCCACTGGTGGTTCAGAAATCTTCACAGCTTCTTTTTCCTTCAACGCCACCAAATACAATGACGACTTAAATTCTTTCGAACTCTCACTGGTTTCTCGTCCCCGTGCCACCACAATTCTTTCATCATCCACCCAGTCGAAGTCTACATCCGCATACCCTTTTGGCGTATGTGTCTTTTTATAATTAGGAATTATGGTGCTAGTCGTTAGAACTTTGTTTTTGACGCCGGCTGTCATGCGACCACCACCCTGAATAGAGGCTAGAAGAGGTTTGGTTGGCGCCCATTTTATCCAATTGGGATCAAGCAAGATCTCCCCAAGTGGTATGAAAAGTTTGTTTTCTTTCACATACACACTGAGCATGTTGCTGTCTGCAGACCACGAAGCAGTCGGCGCGACCACCATTGCTAAGCTTTTCCCATCATGTGACCAGGAAAAGTTTTCTACATCCACCGATAGTATAGAGATGTCATCATACTTCAGGGGAGATCCAATGGTGTGGAGAGGGGTGACTTTTACATCCATTTCATGCTCTTCTTTTTCTATACCCCAATGAACTTCGTAAAGTCTAGGGTGGCTCCATCCGTCAGGAAATAATGCCGCACTTGCTGAAGCAATTAAATTGACTCCATTCCCGTCCCAAGTAAAATTAGATACACCTCCAGTAAGTTGATGAATAATCGGCGTACCGGAAGAGAGCTCCACTACACACAGGATGGATCCAGTCAAGAATGCAAACGTATGGTCAACCGGGTTCCATAGGGGATCATGACCAGCGATTTTGAGCTTAGTGGAACTGTTGGTTTCTGTGTTATATAACCATATCTCTGGTTCTTCTGATTCTTTATCTATCTGTCTTGCTTCATAAACGAGCCATTTCCCATCAAAAGACCAGCTGAAATTCCCTACATTAATGTTTTCATGTATGGCTCTCTCCTCTTTGCCATCAAAGAGCCATAACGAGTGGTATCTTGTAAAAGCTGCTGTTGGTTGGTCATTTGCTGCGGCAAAAGTAGCGTTAGGGGTGAATATAATCATGATGACTAGCAAACAAATCCATAAATATTTCATGGTTCGAAACCTCCTAAAATATTCCTAACAGTTAGTGTTACCATCTACGTTCATTTCATGAATAAAACAAAATCAGAATTTAAGTTGAAATTAGTGAAAAAGATGGTATAGTAAAGTAGTGGAATTATTCCAGGTTATATTTTTTTAAAGATTTGTGCAAACGGTTACGCAATAAAATGCAACCGTTATCATAGTAGAGTGTAGTTAATAAGGGAGTGTATCATGATTGAAAAAGATATGGTGGAAAGAAGCAGTTGCCTATCAGGTATATCCTAGAAGTTTCATGGATTCCAATGGGGACGGTATTGGTGATTTACGAGGAGTTATTTCTAAACTAGATTATTTAAAAGATATGGGTATAGATGTTATTTGGATCTGTCCGATGTATAAGTCTCCGAATGTGGATAATGGCTACGATATCAGTGATTATCAAGATATCATGGAAGACTTCGGGAACATGGCGGATTTCGATGAGTTACTAGAAGAAGTGCATAACCGCGACATGAAGCTTATCATTGATTTGGTAATCAATCATACTTCTGATCAGCATGAATGGTTCATTGAATCAGCATCTTCTAAGGACAATCCAAAACGCGATTGGTACATTTGGAAAGATGGGAAAGACGGCAAGGAGCCAAACAACTGGGAAAGTATTTTCAATGGTCCAGCTTGGAAGCTGGATGAGAAGACTGGCCAGTATTACATGCATATCTTTGCTACAGAACAGCCAGACTTAAACTGGGAAAATAAAGACGTTCGCTTTGCCTTGTACGATATGATCAACTGGTGGTTGGATAAAGGGATTGACGGATTCCGTGTGGATGCTATTTCTCATATCAAAAAAGAGCCTGGATTCCCAGATCTGCCTAATCCAAAAGGATTAGATTATGTTCCATCTTTTGATTACATGATGAATGTAGAAGGTATTCAAAAGCATCTTGAGGAATTGAAAGAGCAAACGTTTGCGCGCTACGACATCATGACTGTCGGGGAAGCAAATGGTGTGAAGCTGAACCAAGCAGATGAGTGGGTTGGCGAAGAGAACGGGAAGTTTAATATGATCTTCCAATTTGAACATCTTGGTCTTTGGGAAAAAGGAACAGAAGGCGGAGTAGACCTTCTTCAACTGAAAAAGACATTGACGAAATGGCAAAAAGGTTTGGAAGGAAATGGATGGAATGCTTTATTCCTTGAAAACCATGACCAAGCTCGTTCTGTTTCTACATGGGGTAACGATACAGAATACCTAGTAGAAAGTGCAAAATCCCTTGGTGCATTGTATTTCTTAATGCAAGGAACTCCTTTCATCTACCAAGGTCAAGAACTTGGGATGACGAATGTGAAGTTTGACAGCATTAACGATTATGATGATGTTGGAATGAAAAATCTTTATGACATTGAGAGTGCTAAAGGAGAGGAGCAAGCTCAAAAAGTGATGGAAATCATCTGGGCTAAAGGCCGTGACAACTCCCGTACTCCAATGCAATGGAACGACGAGTCAAACGGAGGGTTCACAACGGGCACTCCATGGATGGGCGTGAATGAAAACTACAAAACCATCAATGTGGAGAAGCAATGGAATGACCCGGATTCCGTATTAAGCTTTTATCGCGACATGATCAAAATCCGTAAAGAAGAAGAGGTATTTGTCTATGGTGAATATAATCTGATTCTTGAAGATGATACACAAGTTTACGGTTATACAAGAACACTTGATAACAAAGTGGCGGTTGTATTATGTAACTTGAGTGAAGAAGAAGTAAATGTAGAGCTTGATGGCCTTGAGGTGGATTCTGCAGACCTTCGTCTTCAAAACTATGAAGTTGCTGCACATGAAGATGTGTCTGAGCTGACATTGAAGCCTTATGAAACTCGTGTTTATGTGGTAGCGAAATAATATATGCTGGGAAAGCCTCACCAATTTGGGTGGGGCTTTTCTTTTTTGGTAGGAGAAGAGTTTTAGGTAGGAGGAAGGTAACGAATTTTCTAGGCGGCGATGATGATGAAGACCTCTGATTCGATAAAATCTAATGTGAGAGGTCTTCATCAACCCTATGAGAACGTCAGTTTGGTAAGGAAGGAAAGAGGGAGGTCCTCATTGGCCTTATGAAGACGTCAGTTTGGTGATGAGGAGAAGAAAGAGGTCTTCATCAACCTTATGAGGACGTCGGTTTGGTAGAAATGTGAAGAAAGAGGTCTTCATCAACCTTATGAGGACGTCGGTTTGGTAGAAATGTGAAGAGAGAGGTCTTCATCGACCTTATGAGGACGTCAGTTTCGTGAAGGTGGTAAGAAAGAGGTCCTCATCAGCCTTATGAGCACGTCTATGTCATGAAGATTGGAACGAGAAGTGAAAACCAATCGGGCTTGTTCCACATTAAATTACCATTTTGTTTACTATTAAGACAGCCTGGCACATATATTATCGTAATTACCTCTTTGGTAATCCATTTCTCTTAATGAAATAACTAGTCTTTATCTTTTTCCCTATTTGGAAAATAAGGGGGCAGAATATTGAGTACAATTGTATGGCTGTCAATCATATTTGTATTGTTAATATTAATGATCATTAGTATTTATTTTTTCTTTATTGGTAGGCGTAAACAAGAGGCGGTACAAATTTTCACTATAGAGAGTTTTATCCATGCTCACCATATGAATACAGACAATCCTCATAAGCAAGGCATAGTTGATAAGATTAATGATTTTTTTGAGAATACTGAGGAAGCAGATAGTGATAGTGGAGAAGACAGTGAAGACGGAGGGGAAGATGGTGGACATTAATTTACAAAATACCTGCTACTTTTAATATCCATTAAAAAATATAAAAAAAACCATTGACACTTCTCCTTTAAGGCAGTAAAGTAATACTTAATTCTTTTAATAAACTAAATATTTCGATCTCTTATCAAGAGTGGCAGAGGGACTGGCCCTATGACGCCCAGCAACCGTTCCATTTGGAATTGGTGCTAAATCCTGCAAAACAGTGATGTTTTGAAAGATAAGAGAGGGACAAGTCTATTTGATTTCATTTAGCGCTCAAACCTCTCTTTCTTGGAGAGGTTTTTTTATTTTATTAAAGCAATAAAGCAAAAAAAGGAGAGCGGAAATTATGAGCAGAAACTTTATAAAAAAAGGAATAGTGGCATTAACAACAGCGACTTTATTATTGACAGGGTGCAGTGGTGGAGGTGACACTGCTGCAAGCAGTAAGCCAAAGGGGCCGATTGAAAATGTACCAGAACAGTTTGCAAATGGAGAAGGTGCAAAAATTAAGGTAATCCGAAAAATTGGCGGGGATGATCATACGGCTCAATTTTTAGCTGGAGCGAAAGAGGAAGGGGAGTCCCTTGGGTTTACAGTGGATGTATTCACTGCAAATGGTGACAGTGCCAAATTCCATGATGCAATTAATCAGACTGTTAACCAAGATTATGACGGGGTGATTATTTCACACGGTGATGATGCGGCAACAGTGGAAGGTGTCCAGCAGCTTGTCGACAGTGGCAAAGAAGTGGTGACATTCGATTCCAATGGAGATCTTGCAAACATTGAAGGAGTTACATTAACTTCTCAAGATGATGAGGAGCTGGCAAAATTAGCACTTGACCAACTCGTTAACGATTTCAACGGGGAAGCAAATGTGGTGTATCTGTGGGTAGACGGATTCCCGCCAATGGTTCGACGTAACAATGTGTACAAAGAAACGTTAGACAATAATCCAGGTCTGAACGAAGTGGAACGCTTTGGAGTTGCTGCGGCAGATACTTCCGTTCAAACACAGAACGCGGTTGCGGCAATGTTGAACAAGCACCCTAAAGGAAGCATTGATGCAATCTTTGCCACATGGGATGCATTCGCAGTTGGAGCAGCGCGTGCGTTGAAAGAGGCTGGCAGAGAAGAAATCAAGATTTACGGCATTGATGTTTCCAATGCGGACCTACAGGAAATCGGTACGGAAGGAAGTCCGTGGAAATACACTGCCGCTGTGGACCCGAAATTGATTGGTGCGGTAAACCTTAGATTGCTAGCAAAAAAACTTGCCGACGAAGAAACTCCGCAAACTTATGACTTGGAAGCTTCCTTAATCTCTCAAGAAGAGCTACAAAAATCAAGCGAAGCCGTAAACATGGGCAACCTCTCATCTGTTGTGGAGGGTTGGGGAGAGTCGGACGCTTTTCTAGAAGAGTGGATGAACACATTGAAAGAGCATTACAAAAAATAATAGACTACACTCTCTTCATCAGGAGGGAGTGTTTGTATGTTTAAAGAAAGGGGGAGCAGAATGACAAACACAATACTTGAAATGATAGATATATCCATAGAATTTCCTGGGGTGAAAGCACTGGACCAGGTGACATTTACCGCAAAACCTGGGCGTGTGCATGCCTTAATCGGCGCCAATGGTGCTGGGAAATCGACGTTGATGAAAGTGCTGTCTGGAGCGTACGATCATTTTAGCGGGGAAATCAAACTCGGAGGAAAGCAACTTTCAATTTCTAATCCAACTGACTCCCAACAAGCAGGAATGCAAATCGTTTATCAGGAAGTGGATGCGGCGTTAATACCAACTCTCACAGTTGCAGAAAATATCATGTTGCAAGAGACGGTGCAGCACGCTGGTAGCAAGCAGTGGATCCATTGGAAAAATGTACATAAGAAAGCAGCCGCACAATTGGAGAAGTTGAATAGTAATATCTCTACCAAACGGCTGGTAAGCTCGCTGACATTAGCGGAGAAGCAAACTGTCCTCTTAGCAAGAGCCATTTCAACAGATTGTAAGTTTTTGATTTTAGATGAACCAACAGCACCTCTTAGCAACAGGGAGACAGAAAAACTGTTTTCCGTCATCAAGAGATTGAAAGAGGAAGGGGTGGGGATCATCTTCATCTCCCACCGGATTCCTGAAATTGTGAAAATCTGTGATGAAATAACCATTATGAGAAATGGACAAGTGGTAAACCGGGATATGG
Organism: Sutcliffiella sp. FSL R7-0096; assembly: GCF_038595065.1. Lineage (NCBI taxonomy): Bacteria > Bacillati > Bacillota > Bacilli > Caryophanales > Bacillaceae > Sutcliffiella > Sutcliffiella sp. FSL R7-0096. The sequence goes on along the minus strand of NZ_CP152003.1, from coordinate 3,109,947 downwards.
TGGCAAACCTGACACCGGAAAAGATAGTCGAGTGGATGCTCGGTCAGAAACTGGAGCAGCAGTTTCCGGAATACAATCCAACCATAGGTGAGACTCTGCTAGAAGTAGAAGGATTCAGCGACCAAACTATAGTAAAAGATGTAAGCCTCCATGTAAAAGCAGGGGAAGTTGTTGGGATAGCTGGACTTGTTGGAGCGGGAAAAACGGAGCTGTGCAAGGCATTGTTTGGATCATCTAAAACGACAGGGACCATAAGAATCAAAGGAAATACGATTAAAGTAAAAAGCCCTCACATTGCGGTACAAAACGGACTGGCATTTGTTCCAGAAGAAAGGAGAAAAGAAGGTCTCATCCTCCATGAATCCGTACAAGCTAATTTGATTTCCGCCAATCTTCACGCATTCACGAAGGCTCTGCATTTCCTTGATAAAAAAGCACAGAAAAGCAAATCTAAGGAAATCATCCAAGCATTGGGAATTAAAACACCATCAGCCGAAACAAGTGTCCACACCCTTTCAGGAGGGAATCAGCAAAAGATCGCCATCGGTAAATGGCTGGTCTCTGATGCGGAAATCTATATTTTTGATGAGCCGACAAAAGGGGTCGATGTTGGCGCAAAACGGGACATTTTTGAACTGATCGCCGCCCTAGCGAAAAGCGGTAAGGCCATCATTTACGCTTCATCTGAACTTTCTGAGATAGTTGGATTGACCAATAGGGTGTATGTCCTTTACGACGGCGAGGTTACTAAAGAGCTTTCCACCGCAGAAACAGACGAGCAAGAGCTTTTATATTTCTCAACAGGGGGACTAAGTAATGAAAACTGACATACCAGTACAAGACAATGCGAAACCGGTCTTCCGTTTTGAATTGTTCGATTTTCTATACAAATACGGGACCATCATCACCATTTTTGTATTAATTGCCGTGTTTGCCTTTGTAAATCCAGCATTCATCCAATCAAATAATGTCATCAATATCTTAAGGTCCATATCGATCGTTACGATTATCGCGATTGGCATCACCATATCCCTGACAGTGAATGGCTTTGACTTATCTGTTGGGTCTGTTGCTTCCCTTTCCAATGCCATCGTTATCTCCATGTTTGTCTGGTTTTCACAAAATACAGCAGTGGCAATTTTTTCGGCAATAGCAGCAGCACTGATAGTAGGGGCTTTCAACTCTTTCATGATAGTAAAGCTGAAAATTCCTGATATGCTGATGACACTTGCGACCATGTTCATCATCCAAGGCATCGCTTTGACCTATACGAAAGGGTCCACGATTTCGCAAAATATGGTCATGCCTGATGGCTCTTTTGCAACGGGAACAATCAGCCCACTATTTCAAAAATTTGGACAGGTTCCATGGATCATTGTCATTATGTTAACGATTGTGGTGGTGGTCCATATTTTTCTCACCTACACCAAGCACGGAAGATTCATGTATATAATTGGGGGAAATGCAGAAGCGGCCAAGCTTTCAGGCATTGCAGTGAACAAATACAAAATCGCTGCCTATTTATTCTCCGCCTTGTTAGCAGCAATTGGAGGGATGGTACTTGCTTCGAGGATCATGACTGCTGAAATAAATGCCGGGACACCCTACCTTATGGATTCTGTTGCAGCCGCGTTCATAGGTTTTGCCGTCCTTGGGGCAGGCAAACCAAATGCATTCGGAACATTTATTGGTGCGGTATTGATCGGGATCCTGCAGAATGGCCTCGTCATGATGTCCGTTCCTTACTATGCAATGGATATCGTCAAAGGTCTTGTACTGGCCTTTGCTTTGGGTATTACGTATTATAAGCAAAAATAAATCTATTGACATTTTAAAATAAACCGATAAAATAACTAATAATATCTGCATAACGAAGATTTGTTTTAAACATTTCGGAGTATAAGAACAAAGGCTATGATAAGAAAGAGTAGCAATCATGTAAACAGACAGAAAGTTACCGGCTGATGAGAGGTGCATGTTGAACGATTGTGAATACATCTTGGAGCTGTGTACCGAAAAGTCATGACTTAGTAGGCTACACCGGTGAAGCACCCGTAATCATGTGCTAGAGTATCGTCATATGACTGTACTTTCAAAGGTAGGCAATGTGAATTGCTTATGAATTAAAGGTGGTAACGCGAGATGAATCGTCCTTTTGGTTAATCCAAAAGGGCGTTTTTTTATTCCTTTGGTTCTTATAGAGCTTGCAATATTAGAAATAATATTCCAAGGAGATGTTAGTATGTTGGTAAAACCAGAAGAACAATTGACCATCATCATGAAGGGTGCTCAAGAAATAGTAAATAAGGAAGAGTTATTGGCGAAATTGGAGAAGTCCTATAAATCGCAGACGCCCCTGACTGTTAAATTGGGACTTGATCCTTCAGCACCTGATATACATTTGGGTCACGCAGTGGTGCTTAGAAAAATGAAGCAAATGCAAGATCTGGGCCATAAAATTGTCATTATCATTGGGGATTTTACAGGGCGTATCGGGGACCCGACTGGAAAAGCCAAAGGTCGGAAAGCCTTAAGTGATGAACAGGTAAAACTGAATGCACAAACATACTGTGAGCAAATCTTTAAAGTGTTGGATGCAGAAAAAACGACTGTCCGATTCAATAGTGAGTGGCTATATAAACTAACATTTGAGGAAGTAATCAAACTAGCAGCCACCACATCCGTGGCAAGAATATTAGAGCGTGATGATTTCCAAAAAAGATACAACAACCAAGTGCCAATCGGCATTCACGAATTTTTCTACCCATTAATGCAAGCATACGATTCCGTAGAAATTGAAGCAGATATTGAACTAGGTGGTACAGACCAAACATTTAATATTCTGATGGGACGCACCCTTCAAAAACAGTGGGGATTAGAAAAGCAAGTTGCCATTTTCATGCCACTGCTTGAAGGCTTGGACGGAGTAGAGAAAATGAGTAAAAGCCTTGGAAATTACATCGGTGTCAACGAACCAGCCGAAGTAATGTTTAAAAAAGTGATGGAAGTACCAGACGAACTCATTATCAAATACTTTGAACTAGCAACGGATGAACATCCGAAAGAGATCCAGAAGTGGATCCAACAGCTACAACTAGGAGCAAACCCCAGGGATATTAAACTTCAATTAGCTAAAATCATTACAAACCTCTACTGTGGAGAAGAAGAAACAAAACGAGCCATCGTATTTTATGAAACGGCCTTTAGCAAAAAAGAAATACCAGATGACATCCCAGAATTATTATTAGAAATTGGAACCGAAACAGTCCTAGCCATCATTCCACAATTAGTGGAAAAAGGACTTGTGAAAAGCAAAAGCGAATTCCTGCGGTTAATCAAACAAAACGGTGTCCAACTTAACAAAGAAAAATTAAGCATCGATGAACTAGATCGCGTACTTATGAACGATGAAGTACTGCAAATTGGCAAGAAGCGATTTTTACGGTTAATAAAATAATTATCGAATTTGAAGGGGAGCGTTAATTCAGTTTATGAGTTAACGCTTTTCTTCATTTAATCAAATTCTATATGAAAGCCCCTCTTTACAACCGATTGCACCAATGAATATATGTACTTAATTTAGAAGGGCAATTACCATTATCTTCTAGTTGATATCTACTACATTGGATAAATAAGTGGAAAGGTTGTCCTTTAAATCTTTTTCTATTAGGTTGTTTTAGCATACTTAGGGCTATTTATTCAGTGTATAATCCATTATCACACTGCTATTATTGGGTGTTTTCTGCGATAATTATTGACTGGTCTATCCGGTAGACTACCTTGAAAAAGCAAAGCAATCTATTCATACTTAAGACCTGGGAAGTTTTTTTAGGCTCTTTTCTCAAAGATTGTTGCTATTCACGGTAAAAAGTCGGCAATTGGACTTTTTACTGCTTTCTTACTCTAGACATGCACGTAGCATATTCAGTATTACAGAGAAAAGAGCACGAAAGTAAGGAATATAACGGTCCGTTTATAAATACGTAAAAGCAACGAAGTTTACGAAAATAGCCTTTTTCATGAGGAGGAGTCATCAATTTATGAAACCAAGAATTACTTTAATTACATTGGGTGTAGACGATTTGGAAAAATCATTAGAGTTCTATCGGGACGGGCTGGGATTTCATACGGAAGGTATAATAGGCAAAGAGTTTGAGCATGGAGCCGTTGCATTTTTTGACTTACAAGCAGGCTTGAAGCTTGCCATTTGGAATCGTGAAGACATAGCACATGATGCGAAAATTAATAAGAGCGTATCAAGTCCAACCGAATTTACTATAGGACACAATGTAGGAAGTAAAGAGGAAGTTGATAAGGTAATGGAACAGGCAAAACAGGCTGGTGCCATTATAACAGTCCCATCACACGACACTTTTTGGGGGGGATACTCTGGATACTTCCAAGATCCAGATGGACATTTATGGGAAGTTGTCTGGAATCCAAACTGGTAAGATAATAAAAAGAAAGACTAGAACTGTATCCTTGGTTTTACAACAAAGTGTTGGTCATATTACTATTGGTGAAAATGCCTTGGTGGACATGTCAAAAAGTGTTAGCATACAGGAAACAAGGTACTCCAAGTTATGTTTCTCTTTGAATATTGAATAGACTTCCTATTACGCTATTGGACGCATTTCCTGATATATGGAATGCGTCTTTTTGACTGAAGAATAATAATTGATGGGAATGAAATAATAAAAATAATTAGCAGTATAAGAGGGTTGATTACTTTGTTAATTAAAATAATATTATGGATAATATTAATTGCTCCATGGTTCACCTTATTTTTTGTTGAGAAGAAATATATAAAACGTTTTATGCCTGCAGCTATATTTGCCTCCTTTTTAATGATCATTTATAACGTGGTCGCTAGTAATCAAAAACATTGGGTAATTAATGAAACGTTTATTCCGTGGTTAAAACCCTTATTTGTATCTGGTGTATTTGGTGCTTTCCCAGTAATAACTTTTTGGGTTTTTTATTATACTTACGGAAATTTTCGAAAGTATCTTGTTACTAATATCATCATAGATTTCTTGTTTGCAGTTTTCCCTATACATTATATGTTTCAAGAAGTATTAGGCATTTATGAGCTAGTAAACATTACTCCATGGGGCCGTTTTATCCTATTTGTCTTTTTTTCCATAGTTATTTATGGTTACTACAAGTGGCAAGAGGATATATTCCATTCAAACCCTAAGGGAAAGTAATATCTATGTCGTTAAGGGTGACGATAGTTAAATATTCAGCTTGAAAGGATCTTCCATCAAAGAGCTTTTTTCATGTCTATATTTTACATGATTTAGCGGACAAAGAGATATGATTTTCTTTTTCAGAGACCGGGCGCAATCCTGTGACAAGGATCAGCGCTCGTTTTTATTAGGTCAGGATAAGAATAACTTATTGTAGAAATTTTTAAATCATGAAATAATTGGTAGTAGGTATTGGGTAAGGAATTCACTGTACAAATAGGGAGTTAATATAGGAATGAATATTGAAATTGCACCTAGAAGAAGCTGTGAGGTTCCTTGAGGAAACAAAGAAAGACAGCCAATGAATATGAAACAAGGTTGATATTTTTAAAGCATTTTTGGTTTGTGGTGATTGTTCAAAGTATTGTATAGCAAACTCCAAAAATAGGATCGAACGGCAAACGGTTAAATCAGGAGGATTAACATAGAATGTATGTGTCTTCATATGGAGGATTTAGGACTAACCAATCAAAAGTTCGATTTTAGTATAAGTTTTGTCTCCATACACTCCATTGAAGATTTACCCTGCAAATAAAAAGGGGGAATACTGTTGTTTGAAAAGTCCATCATAGATAACCTGATTATTAGTGATCGAGACAATTTCCATTCATTAGTTGTAATGATGTGCGGTGTAGCAGGTTCTGGAAAAACGACATTCGCTCAACAATTAGAAGAAGCAGGTTTTATACGTCTTTCGATTGATGAAGAAATTTGGGCTATCAATGGTCGTTATGGAATAGACTATCCAACAGAAAAGTATGAGGATTACAAAAAAGATGCAGAAAGTAAGTTGCGGAAACAACTAGTAAAGTTGATTCAAGAAAAACAACATGTGGTAGTGGACTTTAGTTTTTGGCAACGTTCAAAAAGAACGAAATATAAAAACCTCATAGAAAAGGGAGGAGGGAAATGGAAACTTATATATTTGAAAGTTCATCCTAATGATTTGCGAAAACGACTCAAGACACGAAGCCAACGTTTTGATGCAAATGCTGCCTTCCCCATTACAGAAGAAATGTTAACTTTCTTCCTTAATGGATTTGAGGTACCTACAGATGAAGGTGAGATTGTAATTGAACATTAAGAATTAAATCCAACAAAAGACATCATTATGTTAGAAGTGGTTGTAAAAGGAGAATCTAAAATGCCTGTGATTGAACACCAACAATTTATTAAAGCTCCTGTTGAAATATGTTTTAACTTAGCAAGGAATGTAGATATCCATACTCAAACGACCACTAAAACAAAGGAAAGAGCTGTTGGTGGAGTGACAGAAGGGTTATTAGAAGAAGGAGATACTGTTACCTGGGAAGCAATTCACTTTGGAATCAAGCAAAGGTTGACAGCTAAAGTTGTATTTATGGAACCCCCTTATCAATTTGTAGATATCATGGTGAAAGGAGCTTTCCATTCATTTACTCATATCCATCAATTTATCGAAGAAGCAGGTGGAACAATTATAATCGATAAATTCCAGTACAAATCGCCATTAGGCCTAATTGGCGTTATAGCCGACAAGTTGTTCTTAGAAAAGTATATGAGAGCATTCATTGTTTCTCGTGCAGTGGAACTAAAAAATATTGCTGAAAATATGGAATGAACATTTTTAACAAAAAGGATGGATTGTGAGAATTTTAGGGAACTTTTCTTTTACTGCGCAGCAAATAACTTATATGCGAAAGAATGTACACAAAAATAACCGCCCTTTTAGGCGGTTATTTTTGTGCAAGGATTTATTTAAAATTACTATCAGATACTATCTCTTAAAAAAGACAAAAATAACAAGGATACAAAAGGGAAGTAAATTCCTCAAATGTATCCTATGAAATATATCAACTATAATTATTACTTTTATGCTTCTAACCAGTTTTGTGACCATTTTTCCATCTCTTTCATGAGAGGTTCGAGTGCAATCCCTTTTTCAGTCAATGAATACTCGATCCGAACTGGAGTTTCTGGGAAAACTTCTCGTTTTACAATACCTTCGTTTTCTAAATCCTTCAACCTTTCTGATAGGACCCTGCCACTGACACCGATGGAAGATTCAATCGTGCAAAAACGCTGTGGACCAGATAGAAGCTGGTAAATTATTAGCCCTGTCCACCTTTGGCTCAAATAACCCATTGCTTTCTCAAATCTAGGGCAAATCGACTTATCCAATTAAATCAACTCCTTACTCATATATTATAAACTGCAAAAAGAGATAATTGAATTATTTTTCATAAAAAAGTTACTTGACTACACTTAATTATAATAATATACTAACTTACATAAAGTAACTAACTAATAAATTGCGTTTCAATATCTTATCAATTAGGAGGTACAAAAATGAACTTTCATCGTGAGCCAATTACATTTGTAGGTCAAGTAAACCTAAAGATACAGAATTTAGAACAATCCATCGCTTTTTATAAAGAAATCATTGGTTTTAAGGTGTTGGAACAAACTCCGAGGTCCGCTACTTTTAGTGCGGATGGAAAAACAGCATTATTATCAATAGAACAACCAGAGAATGTCGTTCCAAAACAAGGCAGAACGACGGGATTATATCACTTTGCACTCCTGCTGCCTGAACGAACGGATTTAGCTAAAATGGTACAGCATCTTGTGAAAGTAGGCTTAAAGTTTGGTTCCTCTGACCATCTTGTAAGTGAAGCGCTCTATCTGACTGATCCAGATGGAAACGGTATTGAGATCTATGTTGATCGGGAGCCTTCTGAATGGAATTGGACTAATGGTGAAGTTGAAATGACAGTGGATCCACTTAATTTTCCTGACCTTTTATCTGCACAGAAACTCAAGTCATGGAGAGGTTTACCAGCAGAAACGGCCATGGGGCATATCCATTTGCATGTGAAGGAATTGAAAAAGACAGAGGAATTTTATATGAAGGGACTTGGATTTGAAGTTGTAAACCGATTCGGTACCCAGGCACTTTTTATTGCGGATGGAAAATACCATCACCATATTGGTTTAAATACTTGGAATGGAGTCGGCGCCCCTACACCTTCTCCTAATAGTGTTGGACTTGAATCATTCACCTTAATGGTTTCAAGTGAGGAAAAGAAAAATAATATAATATCTCAGTTAAAGGATATTCAGGCAACTGTATCTGAAGAAAATGGTGCATTCTTTACTATAGACCCTTCAGGTAATCGTATTCGCTTAATAACCAATTAATAGCTTTGAAAAACAACTAATTGAAAAAAGAAAAACACAATAAATTGCATGAAAAGTAGGTAACAAAAAAGAATTGGTAAATTTACATCTAGGTGGTGAGAATAATGGGTTTTTTAAATAAAATATTTTCAAATAAAAATAAGGAGGAAGAGGCAATGGAAAATGAAAAGTTAAAGATAGGGATTATTTTAGGAAGCACACGCCAAGGGAGAGTAAGTCCTCAAGTAGGAGAATGGGTGAAAGAAATTGCTGATAGACGTGGAGATGCAAACTATGAAATCGTAGATATTGCAAATTATGATTTACCGTTTTTAGGAACAACCGATGGGGCAGAACCAGGTATTGCAGCTTGGAATGATAAATTGGCAAGTTTAGATGGATTTGTTTTTATCGTTCAGGAATACAACCATAGCATAACGGGGGCATTGAAAAACGCTATTGATTTTGCTCGCGAAGCCTGGTATAACAAAGCGGCTGGTATCGTGAGTTATGGATCAACTGGTGGAGCCCGAGCAGCTGAACACCTTAGAGGAATTCTTGCAGAACAAAAAGTGGCGGATGTTCGCACACATCCAACCTTAAGTTTATTTACAGACTTTGTAAATGGAGTGGAGTTTAAACCACAAGATCTACATCTAAATAATCTTAATACCATGCTTGAAGAAGTTGTAGCATGGAGTGGTGCTCTTAAAACTTTAAGATAACGAACATCATATAACGAACAGAAAAATATATTGGAGGAACTGAAATGATAAATAAATATGAAATTGGCACATTAATTTTAAGAGTTGTACTAGGTTTGACATTCTTCGTTCATGGATTAGCGAAATTTCAAGGTGGAATAGAAAATACAGTAGGTTGGTTTGACAGCATTGGATTACCAGGGTTTTTTGCTTATGGTGTTGCATTGTTAGAAATCATTGGTGGGATCGCGCTAGTTCTTGGTTTGTTTAGTAGAGTTGTTTCAGGTTTGATAGCCCTACTAATGGTTGGAGCTATCCTGAAAGTAAAATTTGCTGTTGGCTTTTTAGGAAATGGCCAAATGGCTGGATATGAACTTGATTTAGCATTTTTAGCAATGGCATTATTTATTGTGATGAATGGCTCAAAGGCATTTGCTCTTGATCAGGTCATTTTAAAAAGTAAAGAAACCGGAAAAGCAGCTATTGTAAAATAAGACATTTAAAAGAGCATTACTTCTATTGCAGAGGTAGTGCTTTTTTTTGAGTATTTATAATGTTTTTGCTTTTTTTTGAAACGAAACATATTTTAAATCGTATAAATTTTAGAGAGAAACATAAATTGAAATTTATCAAAGAGGAAAACCGATATGGAGATAATTTTGTTATTAATTATTTTTGGACTATGCTTGTTTGGTTTTAATTGGGTTATGGGATACAGAAAAGACCATATTACCATTGATTTTGATAAAAGGTATAAGGATTTTAGAGAGTATGTTAAAGCTATAGAGGATGAACTAGTCAAACAAGGGAGAAAGGTCAGTTATCAAGGGAATCGAAAATTCATCATTGATGGTCGTGCCTATATTTTCATAGAACGAAATGTTGCAATGGGAGGCATTCCTGTCCAAAGAACCATTTTGAAACCTGAAAAATGACCTAAAGGCTTTTTGTAAAGCTATTTTCGTAAACTTTGTTGCTTTTGCGTATTTTAAAACGACCGTTAAATTCCTACTGTCGTACGCTTTTCCCTGCAATAAGGAATATGCTACACGCAAATCTAGAGTAAGTAAGCAATAAAAAGTCCAATTACCGACTTTTTACTAGTGAGTAGCAGCAATCTTTGAGGTAAAATAGGAGGCTGTTTTATGGAGAGAAGAATAGATCAATTTTCTACAAATGGGTTAACTCTAGAATATTCTATTATTGGTGAAGGTGAACCTATATTTGTCATGCACGGAGGACATTCAAATTGTAAGGAAGAGTTTGGTTATAAAGCATTAGTAGAGAATGGTTTTTCTATAATTACTCCTTCAAGAGCAGGGTATGGAGGTACCTCGAAAGAAATTGGAGAAAGCATATCTACTGCGAGTGAGTATTATATGAAGCTACTAAATCATTTGAATATAAAAAAAGTCCACCTAGTCGCAATATCCGCAGGTGGTCCTAGTGGTATCTATTTTGCTTCTAAATATCCTGAAATGATTTGCTCACTTACTTTACAATCTGCTGTTACAAAAGAATGGCTTACTCCAAAGGATAAAGAATTAAAAGCTGCGAGGGTATTATTTCGTCCCAAAACTGAAAAATACACATGGAAGTTAATATCTATTATGAATAATCTCTTTCCACGATTTATCTTTAATCAAATGTTTCCTTCGTTTAGTAAACTAACACATGATGAAGCAGAGGAGATGTTAAGTAAGGAGGATGTTGAAGCAATAAGAAAAATGAATAATCGACAACGATCAGGGGATGGTTTTTTTATCGACTTAGTACAGATAAATGAGGTATCTACTGATAATTTACAGGCTATAAGTTGTCCAACTCTTATTATGCACAGTAAACATGATGGTTCTGTACCCTTAGAACACCCTTATCATGCTCATGAAAAAATACCTACTTCTGAATTATGTCTCCTTGACACATGGGGACATCTAATTTGGCTAGGTAAATCATCAAACGAGACAGATGATATTCTTATTAAGTTCCTTAAAGCACATACAATTTGTACACTTGAACCTGACCAATAAAATCAATTATTAATGAAAACAAAGTTTCATACAAAAATAGGGGGGATTATTTTGAAAGCAGAAAAAACCTTAAGAGTTTGTGAAAAAGGGCATAAATATTTCAAAAGTAGTGACTGTCCAAGTTGCCCTACTTGCAATAAACAGAATAAACCTGATAGTGGTTTCCTATCGAAATTAAGTTCACCTGCTAGAAGTGCCTTAATTCACGAAGGGATTGACACTTTGCAAAAACTCTCTAAGTACACCGAAAAAGAAATACTTAAGCTCCACGGTATTGGACCAGCTTCTTTACCAACAATGAAAAAGTCATTAGAAGAGGCTGGTTTAGCATTTAAAGATTAATTATCTAATTCCCTGCGACATTGAATGATAATCCAAAGGAGTTATTTGAGCAAAAGGAAATCCTTCATGAATTTGAGTGATTTCTGAACCAATAGTTTCATAGAAAGGATAGACATGATAATTAATGATTATAATTTTACAAACCTAATTACATTAGCTAAAACTCGTCAAAGATACATTTTAGCAATAGATGGACTTAGTCGTTCTGGCAAAACAACTTTAGTAGGACAACTGAGTAATTTACTTGAAAAAGAAAATATTGAGTACACTATCTTTCATATTGATGATCACATAGTTAAACGCAGTCAACGTTATAATACGGGATTGGAAGAGTGGTATGAGTATTTTTATTTGCAGTGGGATGTGGAAGGCTTGAGAAAAAATTTCTTTGAAAAACTTATAGACAGTAATCATGTTGAATTACCATTTTACGATGATAAAACCGATGCACATGATACTAGAATAATTAAGTTACCTAAAGTTGGATTAATTGTAATAGAAGGAGTGTTCCTCCAACGTAAAGAGTGGAAAGACTTTTATCACAACATCATATTCTTGGAATGTTCTCGAAATAAAAGATTTGCGCGCGAATCAGTAGCTGCCAAACATGAACTTGAAAAATTTAAAAGAGATATTGGAAGGCTGAAGAATATTACATTAATACCTTCAATCCTTTAAAAAATGCTGACACTATAATTAAGACATAGAAATAACTTATGTACAAAGGGACTTGGGAAAAGATTTAATTGGAGGAGATATTCAATTGAATTTATCTAAGAATTATTTATTTTTAAAGGTAACTGAAAGTTAGGTCATATACTGGCACTTTTATGTAATATATTTACGGTACATATAGTGGAATTTTAGAATGGTATTCAGGACATGCTAACGATTTCACTTTAAAGCTTTGTTGAGGGGAGAATAAACTCGTAAAAAGTTGGTATGGCGTCTTTTTGTTTATGGTCATGATGACAGTGGTTGGTCTGCTAGCATTCGACAATATAGCTTCATCATGTATTTTCGGGATAGGTGTTGGTGGAGTATTTGGGTGGTTATATTCTATTAAAAAGGTTAAAGAAAAAGAATACTTCTATTCGTGTAGAATCCAATGTAATTTATCCAAGAGCCAATCAAGTACAGGGGTGTGATATAAATGGAAAAAAGAGCTCAGTTTGACTTCGAAATAGAGTTTACTAATGGCGGTGGTATTCAAGGGCAGGAATTCCGGCTTGATATTGATGGCGATGACATTACAGATCAAGAACTAGCCAAATATATCGTCAAGGATATGAGATTACTCATGGTTGATAAAGTCAGGATATTTAACAAAAAAATTATAGTGGAAAAACATAAAAGAACACCTTCGGAAAAGGAAGCTGAACAGTAATGGTATTAGGTTAATACAGTAAATTAAAATGAGAAACCACCACCTATTAAGGTGGAGGCAGGGGATATATTTTCTATTGTTCATTTAAGCTTGAAACAGAAACACTATATTTACTATTGGGTTTATCAAGGTAATGGATCGTAGCTGTACCATATTGTTCATCTACATGCTCAATGTAAATTCCTTCCCCGTTATAGGTTACATTAGCCATAATTTCAGAAGAAGCAATTTCTTGTGCTCGGTGTGCATCCATTGTAGCCACCTCCTTTTTCGGTTATTAGTAATAATATTTCACTAAATTTCTTAGATATACTTATAATAACGAGGTGGAAACCGAGCGTAATATCTCATAAGGAAACGAACCTACAAAATGGTGCACAATAAGTCGGGTTTCGAAGTTAAACTCCTGCTAACCTATAAATGAAAGGGGGCATAGGAATGGATATGCTTAAACATATGAATGATGCAATGAAGTATATCGAGGGAAATCTTACGGGTGTGATAGATTTTAAGGTGGTGGCAAGGATAGCTCAATGTTCTGAATATCATTTTAAAAGAATGTTTTCTTTCCTAGCTGGAATAACCCTATCCGAATATATTCGAAGAAGACGCCTTAGTTTGGCAGCATTGGAACTTCATGATAGCAACCATAGAGTAATCGATATAGCCATTAAGTATGGATATAATTCACCGGACTCATTTGCTAGGGCTTTTTATAATGTCCACGGTGTCACACCATCAGAATCAAGGAACAGCGGTCAACAACTAAAAGCATATCCACATATGACCTTCCAATTATCGATTATAGGAGGAACGGAATTGAACTACCGAATCGAACATAAAGAAGCATTTAAAATTGTAGGTATCATGAAACGGGTTCCCATTATTTTTAAAGGAGAAAATCAAGAAATAGCAGCTATGTGGAAATCCTTGGATGTAGAAAGATTATCTCTTTTACAAAAGCTCTCTAATGTAGAACCCAAAGGTCTGATTCAAGCATCTGCTAACTTCTCAGAGGGACGCATGGAAGAAAAAGGAGAGTTGGATCAATATGTAGGGGTGTTGACAACTAACGAGAATCCCGATATCTTTACCAAACTTGAAGTTCCATCTCTGACATGGGCTATATTTGAAAGTACAGGACCATTCCCCCAAACACTACAGGAAACTTGGGGAAGAATTTATGCTGAATGGTTCCCATCTTCGAATTATCAAGTAGCAGAAGGGCCTGAGCTTTTATCGATAAAAAGTAAAGATTTAACGTCCCCTTCCGTCAATAGTGAAATATGGATTCCTGTTTTAAAAATGTAAAGGAAAGGTTTCTATTTTTGCTGACTAGATACAATCCAGAGGGGTATCCAATTATTGGACGTTTATCTATTAAATAGATAAACGTCCTTATTGTGAATAAAACAATGATAAAATTGGTTGTAGACGTAAAGCTTGAATAAATCACCTTCCTTAATTGGAAACTAAAATTTGGGGTTATTTACAGTTACCAGTCTGCAGAAAAAATCATGGTTGGTGGACAAAGTTCGGTTGCAAACATCTCAGCTACCCTCTGTCTATACCTTAAAGAGATAGGGGAAAGTCAACTATTCTGCAAGTGCTATCATGTCCTATGGTGGATTTTGTCACTTCCCATGCTTATAAACCAGAACCTCATCTGTGACGTTCAGTCTTCGAAAAAAGAAAGAATGCAGATTACTGATTCCACATCCTTTGGGAATAGGGATTGACAACCTTTATTTTTATAGGTAAAGTATAATTTAAATTAATAACCGACAGATCAAGATTCTTTCTGAGTACTAAGAATGCTTTAGCACACTGTTAATACTGATTGGCAGGGTGAAAAAGTTTTTTCTGGCACAACTTTAGGAAGAGATTACGATAAATCGGTATATTTCTTAACGAGGGGATGATGTTAAGAAGTATGCCGATTTTTTTATTGGTTAGGACGGGGGAGGAATAAGTGTGAAATCAAAAGGATTAATTGAATCTGAAATTAGTAAAGCGTTGACACAATGGGAAAAAGACTATTTGGGTCGTGGTTCTGTGTCAGTCAAAACAGATATATTGCGTGATATGATCATCGTGAATCTAAAAGGGATTTTATCACCCGCAGAGCTGACTATATGTGGAACGAAAGAAGGAATGATATCAATAAAAAGAACCCGTTCTGATTTGGTAGAGTCTGGAGTTGAAGGCCTCAAAGAGATTATTAGAAATATTACTGGAGAAGAAACGAAAAGCTTTTATACAGATATTAGTACTGTAACATGTGAAAGAGTCATGGTGTTCAAGCTATGTACTAATTACGAAGAGATGTTTGTGAAAAAATAAAGAAGTAGGGAGACTTTCCAAAGGTGTATACAATTGGAGGTAAACCGACAAATGGATGGAAAATTGGCTGTTACAGGCGAGTTTTTCTGAGTTTGTCGGTATTTTTTTTGAAACAATTAGGAGGATAGACGTCCATGGCAGAAATTATCATGCAAAATTTATTATCACCTGTAGTCCTATTTTTTATATTGGGACTCTTGGCAGCCATTTTTAAATCAGATTTAAAGTTTCCAAATGGTTTAAGTGAAGGATTAAGTATTTATCTTCTAATAGCAATAGGGCTAAAGGGGGGAATCGAACTATCCCAGTACTCCCTTAACACTGTTATAAGACCAGTTATGGCAACCCTGCTAATAGGCGGGGCGATTCCTTTTATCATACTCTTTATACTACGTTTTATGAAAATAGATTTTAAAAACTCCATTGGTCTTGCAGCTACCTATGGGTCAATAAGTATTGTTACGTATGGTGCCGCCATTTCTTTTCTCGATAGCAATGGTACAGGATATGAAGGTTTTATGAATGCGATGGTTGTGTTGATGGAAAGTCCAGCAATTTTGGTTTCTATTCTTTTAATGAAAATCATCGAGAAAAACAAAATAACATTAAATATACCATCTCATAGCGTTGGGTTTATCCCGGCATCACTTGTGTTATTCGACAAAGAGGTGATGAGAGAAAGCCTCTTTGGGAAAAGTATTTTGCTTTTACTGGGGAGTTTATTTATCGGCTTGGCTCTTGGAGAAGAGGTTATCCCAATGGTTAAACCTCTATTTGTAGATTTATACAATAGTGTTCTCATTCTTTTCCTATTGAATATGGGACTCATAGCGGGACAAAGATTACCAGAAGTAAGAAGGCATGGAGTAAAGTTGGTGATTTTTGCATTAATTACCCCTTTGTTTTTGGGTACATTAGGAGTTTTAATCGGAAGCATGATTGGTTTGTCACTAGGAGGTGCTACATTGATGGGTGTCCTGGCAGGCAGTGCTTCATATATAGCTGCACCGGCTGCTTTAAAAACATCTGTACCAGAAGCGAATCCGTCCATTTATTTGGGATTATCGCTAGGTGTTACATTTCCATTAAATTTAATCATCGGAATTCCATTATATTATGAGATAGCAAAATTGTTTTAACAGAAAACTTTATTATAAAACAGGAATTTTAAGGTTTTTCACTTGGATACATCTCTAAAATGAATTAACCTTGATTTAAGGAGTGAAAATAATGAGTGATAATATTGAAGGTATTAATTATAAAGAAGTAATTGAATATTCCCTTGAACCACTAATTGTCCATTCGCAACTGAAGATAATATATATAAATGAAGCCGCAGAAAAGTTTTTTCGTGGATCAAGGGACGAGGTTATTGGAGCAAGTCCTTTGGATATCTTCAAAGATACCTCAAAACCCGCTATTACAAAAAGAATATTGGGGGCATATAGCCAACCAGCAGAGGTAATCGAGGAAACTATATATCGGATGGATGGCACTCCAGTTGATGTTGAGTTGTATTGTCACCCTATTAAGATAGGGGAAGCAATAGCCATCCAAACTTATGTAAAAGACATCACCGGGAGAAAACAACAAGAGAAAGTCCAGTATGAAATGAATAGACAAATCAATGAGTTAGCATCCAAAATTGTACCCTTTTTAGATGGTATTGCTATTCTTCCTTTGTTTGGAGCAATAGATCAGGAGAGGGCAGAACAACTCTTGAAATTAGTACCATTTAATGTTCAAGAGCACGAGGTTAACCGTTTGATTTTAGATTGCTCAGGGATTTATAATATTGATAATTTAGTTATAAACTATCTATTTGATATTAAAAACGTACTGAATTTACTTGGGGTGAAGTGCATATTAACAGGGATAAGGCCTGATTTAGCTCTCAAGGCAGTTAAACATGACTTTTCTGTAAAAAACATAAATACTTTTTCAACTGTAAAAGATGCCTTATACTTTTTAGGGGTAAATAATACAAAATGAACTCAATATATATTCAAAGTTATTCCATTATGGCACTATCTTGGAGCAAGGATTAGCGCTTTTTTATTTTTATTAAAGCGGTAAACAGTTGCATTAGAGACCATAGAGAGTTAAATCGGAAACCTCCATATTTTTCTCGATTAATAAATAGATTCCTCCATGGAGATAGTAAAAATAAATATCGAACTGGAGGGAAAATTCTTGAGGACAAACGAGAATGTATTATCTATCTTCGCCTTGGGTGGACTGAATGAAATCGGAAAAAATATGTATGCAATAGAGTATTCAAACAATATCGTGATTATCGACTGTGGGAATAAGTTCCCGGATGAAAGTTTATTAGGAATAGATTTAATCATTCCAGATATCACCTACTTGCTTGAACATAAAGATAAAATAAAGGCATTGATTGTTACACATGGCCATGAAGATCATATCGGAGGAATTCCTTGGTTTTTAAAAAAACTTAATGTACCCGTCTATTCCACACGTTTCACTTTAGGATTAATTGAATTGAAATTAGGAGAGCATAAACTTTTAAGGGAAACGGAACTAATTGAAATAGATTCGAATTCCAACTTAAAATTTGATGAAATTAGTGTAAGTTTTTTTAAAGTGAATCATAGTATTCCCGATTGCCTGGGGGTTGTTTTTCATACACCGGAGGGGAAAATTGTACATACGGGGGATTTCAAGTTTGATTTGACCCCGGCGAATAATGAGCATTCTGATATTCATAAAATGGCTGAAATCGGCAAAGAAGGAGTTCTTCTCCTTATGTCAGAAAGTACCAATGCAGAGCGTCCTGGTTCTACCCCCTCGGAACAAATGGTGGGTAAACATGTAGAGGATGCCTTCAGGAAAGCAGAACGGAAAGTTATTCTTTCTACATTCGCATCTAATATAAATAGGATTCAGCAAGTGATCGACGCCGCTCAAAAAACCTATCGAAAAGTTGCGTTACTTGGAAGAAGCATGGTGAATGTAGTGGATGTGGCCATGGAAAGAGGTTATTTAACAGTTCCTGATGGAATGTTAATAGCACAACATGAAATCGATGAAATGGCTCCTGAAAAGGTGGCTATTTTATGTACAGGTAGTCAAGGGGAACCATTAGCAGCCCTTTCCAGACTATCCACAGGAAATTTTCGGGGGGTTGAAATCCTTCCAGGGGATACGGTTATAATAGCGGCAGGGCCAATACCTGGAAATGAACGGAATGTCACACGAGTCGTAGACAATTTACTTTCACTCGGAGCAAAAGTGATTTACGGAACCGGAAGTTCTTCTGGAATGCATGTTTCTGGCCATGGCTACCAAGAAGATTTAAAACTAATGCTTACGTTGATGAAACCAAAATATCTTATTCCTATTCACGGCGAGTATAGAATGCTATACCATCACAGTTTATTAGCAGAATCAGTTGGAATAGAGCAAGGAAACACCTTCATAATGAATAATGGTGATGTTGTAGATATCACCAATTCCCTTGCCCGCCAAACTCGGAAAGTCCCGACAGGAAATACCTTTATAGACGGCCTGGGGGTCGGGGATGTTGGAGATATTGTATTGCGGGACCGCAAACAACTTTCTGAAGACGGTATGCTGGTGATTGTCCTAACGATGAGTAAAAGGGAAGCAAAGCTAGTTCATGATCCAGACATCATTTCTCGAGGTTTCGTGTATCACAGAGATTCCGAAAAACTTCTTAGAGACGTTAATAGCCTTATAATAAAAACGGTTAACGATTTGAAAAAAGAGGATAAACACCAATGGAACATTATTAAACAAAGCATAAAAAAATCGGTTGGCCAATATTTATTTACTCAAATTAAAAGAAAGCCAATGATCTTACCAATAATTATCGAGGTTTAACTTAATCAAGTTAGAAAGGAACAGTACCTCATAGGTGCTGTTTTTCAGTTAGCCCCAGAGAGCTTTTATACCTTGGTAGCCAAAATAAACGCCGAATCCAATTAATGAAACACCAGAGATGATTGATATTGCCTTAATGCTTGTATAACTCAAGAATCTACGGAAACCGGTTGTCAATGCAGCAACAAAAATATCCCACAATGTCAAACCGATGAATATCATACAACTATAGATTAACAAATCACCGGTCCCGTTCATTTGTGCTGTTTTTGCTAATATGGAACCATAAATACCCAGCCAGAAAAGAATAGATAATGGGCTGGTAATAGACATGATAAAACCTGTGAGAAAACACTTAAATAATGATTCTTTTTTTCTGATAACAGTCAAATTTATGGAATTTACACCTACTATACTTTCCACGCCTGAATAAATAAGGATAAAACCGCCAAATAACCAAAGGAAGATTTGGACGATAGGAATGCCTAAAAATTGAACCATCCCTAAATAAACGAGTAGCATAAATATAGCATCAGCTATCATGGATCCTGCTCCTACCATCCACGCATGCCAAAAGCCGTTCTTGATTCCTTTATCAAGTCTTGCAGAATTAACTGGACCAATTGGTGCAGCTAAAGTTAACCCTAAGAATATGTAGCTGACTAAAATACTGATACTCAATATTTCCACCCCAATTATTAATAGATACAACTTGTACATTCTATGTAGGGGTTCTATATATAAGACCGCTTTTTCCGGATAGGGTTACAGTACTTACTAGTTTTCATTGAATCGGCTAATAATTTTTAAATAATAATAAATATGGATACTTTTACTGTTTTGGTGTAAAATTACCCTAAAGGTAAGTTTTAC
This sequence comes from Sutcliffiella sp. FSL R7-0096, assembly GCF_038595065.1. Taxonomy (NCBI): domain Bacteria; kingdom Bacillati; phylum Bacillota; class Bacilli; order Caryophanales; family Bacillaceae; genus Sutcliffiella; species Sutcliffiella sp. FSL R7-0096. The sequence continues at coordinate 3,089,990 of NZ_CP152003.1, read as the reverse complement.
TAAAACAATTATACAAAGGGGAAAATATGAAAATTCTTGGATCCATTATCATTTCAATTGCTATTTTATATTTGGGGTTCTACGGAACGATTATTTTAACCATTTCCACGGGGAAAGATCTTTACGGTGTTGTTTCAGCTGCGTTTGTGATCACACTGCTCATTTCTGCAAATTTATGGGTGTGGGGACAGTTTGCAAAAGAAACAGTAAAGTACACGTTTATTGGCTTGATTAGTATATTTGCTCTTTTTATAGGAGTTGAGAGCGGGAAAGCTTGGTATCATCACTCTTTGAAAATTATGAGTACCCAAGATGTTGACCTAACTCTATATGAACCATTCCAAAATAATAAACGGGTTGCGGATTTGGGAAAAGAAGCATCCATGAAGCTAGAGAAACCACTATTAAAGCTAGATGGTTCAACGGCATTATATCCTGTATTTGCCTCTTTCGCGCAGGCAGTTTACCCAGAAGGCACATATGATTCGTCTATGAGTGAAGTCCAATCCACACAGACCTCAGGAGCGTGGGCCGGTCTCCTCAAAGAAGAAAGAGAACTCATTTTTGTACCAGAACCTCCAAGTTCTATCCAGTCTCAAGCAAAGGCAAAAGGCGTGGAGTTGATGTTAACTCCAGTTGGAAAAGAAGCCTTTGTTTTCTTTGTCCATAAGGATAATCCGGTTACTAATCTTACCGGGGAGGATATTCAAAACATCTACTCTGGTGAGGTCACGAATTGGAAAGAGCTTGGTGGAAACGACGAGCCTATCCTAGCGTTTCAGCGACCTGAAGACAGTGGAAGTCAGCAGATGCTTCGAAAAGTAATGGGAACCAAACGATTAATGGACCCGCCAAGTGACCAGCGAGTTTCAGGTATGGGGGGAATCATTGAAGAAACCTTAGACTATGAAAATAGGAAAAATGCAATTGGCTTCTCGTTCCGCTTTTTCTCGGAAACGATGGCGCAAAACAATAAGATTAAGCACGTAAAGGTGGAAGGAGTTGCACCTACCATAGAATCTATTCAAAAGGATACATACCCGTTTGTCAGTCCCTTTTACGCCGTTCACTTATCCAATGCAACAAACCCTAATCTTGAATCATTCTTAGACTGGATCCAATCCGAAGAAGGCCAATCACTTGTCGAAAAGTCGGGATATGTTCCGTATCATAAGTGATATCATAAATGTTATTGCCTAAGCCATATATTTGTGCTAATACTAAAAAACATACGGATAGTATGGCTGTGAAGAGAAGAGTAGTTAAGATTCATTGTTTCCAGAGAGCTGCTGTAGGTGAGAAGAAGCAATAATGATATTTATGAAAAAAGCCTCGGAGCCACTGCACGGATCCAAGATTTCTTGGTGATACTGCAACGGGATTTCCAGTTATAGAGATAGGTTATAATTGTATCCTAAAAACAGAAGTACCCGAAGAGGTTGATATGGTAACATGTCAACAAACTGGGTGGTTCCACGAAGTTAACAAACTCTCGTCCTCAAGATGAAAAATCAATAATACATGTGGAAGCTTATCTGAAAAGAGATTGGGTTGAGAAATTAACCTTAACAAAAGGCGAGCTAATTGGTAAAATAGCAAAGATTAATAAAGAAGATACAGACTTTAAAGACCGCACGTCAAATAACTTACCGGTTGGATCAAAGATTTTCCCTGCCAAGGAAAGAGAGGATATATTACTAGTGGAAAATAATGGATAAATTTTAGAATACCTTGCACTCGTTGAAGGATAATTAATTTCTAGATTTTTGTGGAGGGAGGATATATATGTACCAATATTTTAATGGCATAGTAATAAGGGAAGGTACGGAAGGGGTTCCAGCTGAGTGTGTGGAAGCTCTTTTTGAAGATGCAGGCTGGGCTAGGAATACACCATCTTGGCAAAAAGAGAAGTTTTCGCTTATATTCAAAAATTCAACTTGGGCATTTACCGTTTGGGATCAAAACAAGATGATTGGCATGGTTAGGGTGATCTCGGACCAAATAATGGTTGCTAATATAGTAGATTTGGTTGTTTTAACCGAATACCGCGGGAAAGGTATCGGGAAGAAAATCGTAGAGCTTTGTGTTCAAAAACTTCCTCACGGTGATTGGTTTGCACACACATCTGCTAATAATTTCAGTTTCTATCAGAAGTGCGGTTTTGAAGTCAAAGATGTAACCAAAAATGGGACTTGTGCCTATTACGGATATATTCAGGCGAGGAAAGATGGGCATAGGTAGAGGTTTCACCGCACTTAGACAAGCAGGTTTTACCGTACATGATTTACGTGAAAGGTCACCGTAGCGCGAACATTTTAGTAGTGAAGAAGAATTTTTCAGAAGGCAGCGTATATCATAGTTTTAGTGTTTGCTTGTGGAAAGTAAATGGTCTGAAATCCACTATTGGGAAAGTTTTAAGCCCCTCTAGGTGTCAGCTGCTTTAGGTACCAAGCATCCATTGCGGAATGTTCAGATCCTGGTAGTGGCTCCTGTAATAATGTGAATCCGAATTTTTCATATAATAAACAGGCGGTTTTCAACTCTTTTGTTGTTTCTAAGTAGCACTTATTATAATGTTCTGAGGCAAAGGACAGAGCGGTTTCCATCAGCAGTTTTCCAATTCCCAAACCTTGCACATTTGTACGTACATAAAGCTTTTGTAATTCGCAAATTTTATCATCCTTGTTAAAGGGCGCAATACCAATTCCGCCAACAACTTCTTCCCTCACTTCGACTACCCAATATTTAGCATAATCTAAATTAGTATAATATTGATGCAGTTCGTTAAGTTGAGGATCATAATAAGCAGTCCCTGGTATAGCTAGGCTAAGGGATTCTAAAGAATTTTGGATGATCTTTTTAACTATTGCATTGTCTTCTTTTTTCATTTCTCGAATAATCATGTGTAATCTCCTTATGATTTATTTTTCAAGGTAAATACTAACCCTGGGCTATAGTCAATGAGAAAGGAACATATTCCCCATATTTAGAAAGCTTTGAAAATGAACATGAAAGCCCAATGTATAAAAGTATACATATTTTAGAAGGGAAATAAAGTGTTTACATCGGTAAATGATGTGGAAACGAGGAGCAAAAATTATTGGAAAAGTGTTAGAAGTATTGACAAAGAAAAAGGATATTAACATGTTGAAACCATATCTTCTACTCAAACGTAAATTAATAAAAGCCGAACAGGGGGGAAGTAAGATGAGACAGCTATTTATTAAACAAAAGGTATTTAGCATTAGTGAGAAATTCACGGTAAAGGATCAACAGGAGAAAGACATCTATTTTGTAGAGGGAAGCTTTATGCGGTTACCTAAAACTTTCTCCATCTTGAGCCCTAAACGAGAAGAAGTGGCACTCATCGCGAAAAAAATGTTCACCTTTTTGCCAAAGTTTATGGTGCAAGTTAATGGTCAAGAAATACTTACAATAAACAAAGAATTTTCTTTTTTGAAGGCACGATATACTATTGATGCGGCAGGTATTGAGGTGCGTGGCAATTGGTGGGATATGGACTTTCAAGTACTTCAAAATGGGAAAATCGTGGGAGAAGTGTCCAAAAAGTGGTTTACTTGGGGTGATAGCTACCATGTACAAATACAAGATGAAGAGATGGAAACCATTGTTATTGCCATCGTGGTTGCCATCGATTGTGTGAAAGCAGATCATGCAGCAGCTTCTTCCAATCCTGCCACATAAAAGGCTTGAAAAAAATTCTATTATTTTCCCATCAATTATGTAATAATAAGTAAAAATATTACATAAACGCGATGATAAGGAAAGTAAATCAACCTTCATTTTCTTACAGAGAGCTTCGGTAGCTGAAAAGAAGCAGGAAATAGTTGATTGAAAATGGCCTTTGAGCAGCAAAGTCAACTTTCTGGATAAGAATTAGACTTTGACGAGATTTGGCACTCGTTATAAATGTCAGAGTATAAGAGTTGTTTTTCACTCCGTACTTATTGAGGCTGATAATGTGAATTATTAGTAAATTAAGGTGGTAACACGAGATATACCTCGTCCTTAGGCAATCATTTTGTCTATGGGCGAGGTATTTTTATTTGATTTGAAGGAGGAATGAGAAAAGATGGCTATTTTTATCGGAGGGGCATGGCCGTACGCCAATGGTTCCTTGCACTTAGGGCATATAGCCGCATTATTACCTGGAGATATTTTAGCAAGGTATTACCGGCAGAAAGGAGAAAAGGTCTTATATGTTTCAGGAAGTGACTGCAACTGCACACCCATTTCCATAAGAGCAAATCAAGAAAATACAACAACAGAAGCGATAGCAAATCGTTATCATCAAGAATTTACGGAGAGTTTTAGGAAGCTTGGCTTTACCTATGATTTGTATACCCGGACTGACACTGAACACCATCATAATTCTGTAAAGGAAATATTTTTAAAACTTCTTGAAAATGGATACATGTATAAAAAAACGATTGAGCAGGCCTATTGTGAAACAGATCAACAATTTTTACCGGATCGTTTTGTCGAGGGGATATGTCCTAATTGTGGGGCAAAAGCAAGAGGGGATCAATGTGACAATTGCTCATCCATTCTAGATCCAGTTGATTTATTGGATAAGAGATGTAAGATTTGTGGGACTCAGCCTGCTATCAAAAAAACAGAGCATTTTTATTTTTCGCTTAGTCAATTCCAAGGACGTTTGGAAGCTTTTCTGGAGAATGCTGTGCAGGATAATAAATGGCGCGAAAACGCGATTGCTTTAACATCTAGATATTTAAAAGAAGGTCTTCCTGACAAGGCAGCGACTCGCGACCTGCCTAACGGGGTTGATGTTCCTATATCAGGTTTTGAAGGGAAGAGAATATATGTGTGGATTGAGGCAGTGGCAGGCTATTTGACAGCTAGTAAGGAGTGGGCGAAGAACCATAACGATAGGGTCGAAGACTACTGGAATAAAGAATCCTATTCTTATTACATTCATGGAAAGGACAACATTCCTTTTCACACAATCATTTGGCCTTCTATCTTAATGGGTATCAATAATCCAGCGTTACCAACCCATATCATTTCCAATGAGTACTTAACACTTGAAAAACGGAAGCTGTCAACAAGTCAAAACTGGGCTGTGTGGGCTCCAGATATGTTAGAAAGATATGATGCAGACTCCATCCGATACTTTCTAACTGTCAATGCACCTGAAAATCGAGATACTGATTTTTCCTGGCGCGAATTTATCTATAGTCACAACAGTGAATTGCTAGGAGCATATGGGAACTTTGTTAATCGAACATTGAAGTTTATTGAGAAATCTTACGAAGGAACATCACCAATTGGAAAGATTGATTCAAAAATCAAGGTTAAGGTTGAGGTACTCTATAAAGAAGTTGGCTGCTTAATAAGAGAGGGACAATTTAAAAAGCCACTAGAGCAAATCTTTGAATTTGTTCGGTATGCAAATAAATATTTTGATGAGCAAAAGCCTTGGATTCAAATTAAAGAAGACAAAGCTTCCTGTGATAAGACGATGGCTAATTGTGTTTACATCATTGCAAACCTCACACAATTGTTAAATCCTTTTCTGCCTTTCTCAAGTGAAAAAGTCAAAGTGATGTTGGGGTTGAAAGAGCTAAGATGGGAAGCTGTTGAGGAGCTATCCGTCAATTTGCATGAAATAAAACCACTTTTTGAAAGAATCGATGTGAAGAGAATAGAAGAAGAGTTAGGGCGGTTAACGAAAGAAGCTTTATAAAAAAATATTGATATTTTTTTATGGATTTGATTGACCTACTGAGCGACACAAAAGACCTAATATAGAAGTGGTGTATTTTAGTGTATTTTATAGTAACCACTATGGACTTTGTGTCAGCTTCTTTGAAACAGAGTATTCCATTAAAGGGCCATTATATATAGTATCATGGTAAAAAATGAGGTTCGATCGAACCTCATTCTATGTTTACATGTTAATAAAGATATGGTTTATTTTAATTGATTTCCTTATAAATTGCGGCCCAATCGACCTTTAATTGTTCCTTCAATTTCTTATTTTCTTCTTCGAGATGCATCATTTTCTTTCGAAGTGATGCAATTATCACATCTTTAGAATGGTCTGTCATGTTTCGTTTTACTTGATTCGGTGAATCTAATTTTTCTTCTTGTTTTCTTAATGTTTCAATTCTCGACCTGATATCGCTGTGTTTATATAAAAATGGTTTTGATACCCCTGATTTTGCTGATACAGAATTAAAATTTATCTTTTCTTTATGTTTAATCATTTCTTTAATGGTACTTTCAACCTTTTGCTTTGCTTTTTGCTGTTTTTCTTCGATACTTCGAAGAAGTGGTTGAGTATTTGGGTTTATATTTGCCATTGTATTTCATCTCTTTCTATATTCAGTTTCTCAATTCTCTTCTTGTTTTAGGAAGTCCATAAATCCCACCATTTTTTATTATTCCATCTCTAATTTCTTTATACTTTTTCAATTTTGGCTGAATAATTTCAATTGATCTATTTCTACCTGATTTTTGATATATCTCAATATCAGATTCCATTTTAAGAATTTGGTCGTTATAGAAATCTAGAAACGTCAGATCTACATGGAAACTGCGGCAATTGTTTTTTATACATGGTGGTTCTAAAGTTTGTTCCAAAAAGTCACAATTATTTTTGGGGCTTTTAATACACAAACCGTGATCTAATCGAATGGAATCCAAATTGTGGCGGAGCCATTCTAACTCTAATCCATTTTCGTCTGCTTGTTTTTCTATACTAGTAGCGATAATTTTGCCACCTGGATTTAATCTTACAGCCCCATTACTTGTGGCTTTTTCCCATTCTTTTCGAAGGGTTGTATCATGAATCTGGGCGTATACCAGTGTCATTTCAGGGCTCACATGAGCCATCAGCTTTTGTACATGTAAAATGTTCATACCGTTATTAATAAGGTTTACTCCATAACGATGTCTAAATGCATGTGCTTTACATCGATAGATATCTCCGTTTTCATCCATTATATTATTTTCAATAGCTAGTTTATTTAAATTATTTACTACATTGTCACGCGAAATGGGCTGTCCTTTTCTTGTACCATGATAGGTTGGAAATAAATAATTTAATGGATTTGTTTCTGAAGTCGATTTTTCCCTTGTTAATTTTTGTTGGGAAAGCACAACCTTAGCTATTTCTTCCGAAATTGGGACCCGATGATTTTTCCCCTTTACTTTACGCTGATCTCCGGTAATCCACCAACCATCTTCTCTTTGAATCAAGCAATCTACTTTCAAAGAACACACATCTGAAATTCTAAAGCCTGATGTCTCTAACAATATTACAACCGGAATAATCTCCTGCGGCAGTTTTCCCATGTGATCAATGATCTGATTCCAAACAAAATCAGATATGTATTTAATTTCGTTAGATGCCTTTGGAGGTAGTCTAGGTTTATCTTCAGGTACAATTAGGATTCCTACAGGCTTTTTGGGAGCTTCATCCCATTCATATCTTTGAATATATACAATAAACGTTTCTAGTACAGATAATGAGCGATGGATGTGATTCTCAGTAGGGGGTTGACCTTTGTGAACGCTATCTCCACCCATTGGAGAGGTTCGCAAATAATGCATAAATTCCTCGATATCTCTCCTACTTAATGAGGTTAAGTCTTGCCAGTTTGGATACTTTTTATAAATATATTTAAAGAATTCTTGCAGCTTTGCCATGGTTTGTATGCCAGAACCCCAGCTTAAACTTTCTTGTATTAGAACACGTTTTTCGATATATCTTTTTGCCAAGTTTTGAAAAGGTCTTGGTACAGAAGTGAAATTTAAAGTGTACCCGCAATTACTGTTATTATAGTCAATACCTAGTTTTCGAACATCCCAAATATCTTTCTCTGTTTCCTTCCGTTGATCATACCAGTCAAAGAAAAATGAATAAATTCGGTTGTATAACTGGAGGTAGCCTTTTACTGTTAAGTCGCTTTTCCCATGTTCAAAAAGATAGGTTTTATAGTGAATTGAAAATTTCCCGTAAGGGATGTCTAGAATAGAACCAATATCAGAATAGAATCTGAAAATAAAATCTTGCAATTTATTAAATGCAGTAGAATTACTCCATACTGTTGCCATATTTATTTCTAAATTAGTCAACCGACTGAAGAAATAATATTTAAATTCATTTCTAATTCTTGGATTCAATGTTTCCTCAAATTTAATTATTGGGCTTTTTATTATTATTTCTTTTTTGTAAAGGGGACAATCTAATGCATCCCATTCTTCGTTTTCCCAATACCCACTTAACTCTTGTAAAATTTGCTCATATCTTACAGCTCTAGCTTGTTGTTCAGTTGCTTTATTTAATAAAATCATTCTTGTCACCTTTCATCTTGTCATGTGCTTTCTGCCACTCTTTTCGTATAGTGACATCGGTGGGATGAACATAAGTCTTAATTGTTGTTTGAACGTTCGAATGACCCAACAACTTTTGGATTATCGATATTTCTACCCCTTGTTCATGAAGCTCAGTGGCATAAGTATGCCTTAACATATGGGGGGTAATATCAATCTGGGTTTTCTTTCTTATACGTTTAATTACATCGAAAGCTGCTTGATAATTTAATGGTTCTCCCTTATTAGGACCAGTTAGATTTATAAATACATGATTGGTATCCGCGTCATGATAATCAATTAGGTAATCTTGAAAAACATTCATTGTATCGCCAGATACATATACTCTTCTTCCTTTGCCGTTTACAGTTTTAGATTCTCGTACTTGAATGGAGGTAGAGCCAATATCAAAGTCCTCGATCCATAAAGATAATGCCTCTCCAATTCTAAGACCGCCTTCATACAAAATTCGAACCAATAAAGCATCTCGAATATTGCTACACGCATCATGAATAGATTGAACCTGATCTTTTGTAAGTGTTAAAACCTCTCTCCGAGGTTCTTTAATTTTTAAAATGTTTTTATCAAGTGGCTTCCCCTTTGATATATGATGTAGAAAGGGTTTGAACGATCGGTAATTCCCAATCACTTGCTTCTTTGTTTTTTCTGATAGATCTTTTTCATAATCTTCAATTCGCATTAAATAATCGTAGAAACTCTGAACGCAAGTCACCATAGTATTAACTGTTCGCTCAGATCTCCTTGCTTTTGTTTGTTGAAATTGAATTACTTTAGTAGATTGATTAGGACTTCTTAGCCAAGATACATACTCCGCCAGAAGGTTAAGATCCACTTCCTTGTACTCTTTTTCTTTTTCGTTTAAAAATTGAAAGTAAAACTTTAAATAATGACAGTATGACTTTAAGGTATTTTCGGCCTTTCCAATGTTATCTAGATATTTAAGAAACCTTAAAACTGGACCGACAGGTTTGTTATCTCCATCAATAAGCAAATATCTTTTTCTGTCATTAATTAAAACCTCTTGCACTTTCATTAACATCACCTCCAAAAACAATAGTGATGTATTTTTGTTTCTCTTTCTATGAAAACTATGTTTACTATATTTATCTACTATATATATGTTGTAAATAAAGAAACAAAAAGGGCGTAGTAATTAACGTTATTAACGTTAATTACTACGCCCTGGTATACTACATATAAGGGCCAGATTGTTGAATAAGGAAGGAGTTTTATAAGTTAGTCTAGAAATTGAATTTCATACTATAAAACCAGTATTGTAATAAAGGGCTAAAATATAAATGTTTAATAAGAAACTTAGGGGAGGGATTATATGCCAGAGAAGATGCATGTTGATGAATTGGAAATTGAAGAGTGCCTTATACGTCGTTTACTTGTGGAACAGTTCCCCCACTGGGCAGAGTTACCCCTCCGTAAGGTTGAACCGGCTGGAACGGTAAATGCCGTTTTCCGACTTGGCAGCGAATACTCTATTAGGCTAGCGAGAAGGGAGGGACCGACAACACCAGGAGGGCGAGAGTTCATATGGCTACCAAAACTTGCGCCAGCAGTTCCACTTGAAATCCCTGTACCTATCGCTCAGGGGCGCCCTAATAACGATTATCCTTGGTTTTGGGAGATACATTCATGGCTGAAGGGTGAAACGGTGTCGATAGACACGATTGACGCGATTCAGGCAGCACGCGATCTCGCAGGGTTTGTCCTAGCACTTCAACAAGTTGATCCAACAGGAGGGCCTTTAGGACGCGGCATTCCTTTGGCACAACGGGACAAGGACTTCCGATATTGGCTAGCAAGATTTAATGGCGATCCCGCGGTGACTGCTGTATGGGAGTCGGCCCTTTCTGCACCTCCATGGAACGGTCCTCCTGTTTGGCATCATGGCGATTTAGATGTACGTAACTGGCTCGTACGTGATAAGCGTATCAGAGGTGTGATTGATTGGGAGACAATGGGTATAGGTGACCCTGCTTGTGATGTAATGGTCGCGTGGAAGTTGCATTCGCCAGAGGCACGCGATGTGTTCCTTGATGCTATCCGTACGGACGATGCTACATTGGCTAGGGCCCGCGGATGGGTTGTTTCACAGGCAGTTGGAATCCTTGCTTATTACACGCCGCAAAACAATCCAATTTTGTACAATGAGGCGAAATCTTGGCTAGACCTAGTGCTTGATCAAGCGTAATTCGGTAAAATAAGAGACTTATTCATTTAACGGGTGCATTTGTTCAAAGAAGATATGCTCTTTTTTAGAAGTAACATTTTTAAAAAGAAGGAGGATAGCTATGATCGAAATAAAAGCTACACTAGAAAACGATTTGACTATTAATACCCAGGTCAATGAATCGGATAAACCAGCCGTTTGTTTTCTTCATTTTAGCGGAGGAACACTTCATATGTGGAACGGGGTACTTCCTCTGTTTGAAAAAAACTATAAAGTGGTCGTACCGGATTTACGTGGACATGTTCAAGATAAAAAAGAAAAGTTGACCGAAGAACTGATGCAAAGAAAGGTCCCGGTTCATGGTTCGAGGGCTGATTATTTAGCGGAAGCACGTTCTCAATTAGTCGAACACAAACTTTGGAATCCCTACTTCTCAAACTACCTAGATAGTACAGTGGCTCAGACGGAAGATGGAAGGTACACCAGCCATTATCTAAATAGGGTACGTACAGCATATATTCAAACATATTGGAATCTTGCGTTTGAAGACTACTACAAGGAGATTCAGTGCCCTGTACTTTTTTTAGTGAGTAAAGAAGAGAAGGAAGATCCTAAAATTACCCACTCCTTATTATATTTTCAGAGTTTAGTTAAGAGCTCTAGTGAGGTTGTGGCCACTAAAGGTATGCATGCTTATGTATGGATGCAGTACCCAAAAGAGATGGGAGAGAGGGTCAAGTCATTTATTCGTTCAGTCACGAAAAATGGGACTTCTTCTATTGGTTAAGGGATTTATTACGAAAAAAGCAGTTAAATTAGAGAAATAAAAACTTCCCAACGATCGGGCGCGATTGCACAACAAGGGCAGTCGCTTTTTGTTCTAACGTGGAGTTTAGTTTAAAAAGGAACTAAAAGGAACTTCAATAGATATAAAAAATCACATTTTAAACTAGTTCAAAAAGGCTGTGTTATATATGAAAGTTTCTTTAATTGTTGCGATGGATATTAATAGAGTAATTGGAAAAGAGAATGACATCCCCTGGAGAATTCCGAAAGATTGGGAGTATGTTAAAGATACTACAAAGGGACATCCAATCATATTAGGTAGAAAGAACCTTGAGTCAATCGGAAGGGCTTTACCTGACAGAAGGAATATTATTCTGACCAGAGATAAGGATTTTAACTTTGATGGTTGTGAAATTGTCCATTCAATCGAAGATGTTTTTGAGTTATGTAAAAATGAAGAAGAGATTTTCATTTTCGGGGGAGAACAGATTTATAATATGTTCTTGCCTTATGTTGAGAAAATGCACATTACAAAAATTCATCATGAATTCGAAGGAGATACATTTTTTCCTGAAGTTAATTTCGATGAGTGGAAAGAAGTATCTGTTGAAAAAGGAATTATGAATGACAAAAACCCTTATAACTACTATTTTCATGTTTATGAAAGAAAAACTATATTCAGCTAAAGGGCGCGATCCTGGAACAAGGATCAGCACTCATTTTTCATTTTTAGGGCCAGATTGTGGGGTAATGCTTTAATGGAAGATAGGTATTGTTTAGAATTAAAGAAGAGACCCCAAAAAGAGGGTCTCTTGCAATACAAAAAAATAAGTTTGAATTTAAGCCTTTATTTGTCGTATGATGTCATGAACATCTACAAAAGATCTTTGTTCAATAATTTTTCTTTCAGAAATACGTAACAGAATCATAAGAGAAAATTTAGCTTTTTTTCCGGTTGCGGGGATACCAGCAAATGGGATACCAGTATGTCTTCCTTCAAAGATAAAATACGCAGCAACAAGATCTCCTTCAGCTACCATTTCTACAATTGGCATTTTAAAGCCAGGGAAAGCATCAAAGTTTTTCTTTTCTGATTCAATAAGGCCTTGAACACCCGAATACGGTGCGTCAATTTGTGGATAAAATACATAATCTTTATGACAAAAATCTTTAAGGGCTTCATAGTTTTCTTGTTCTATCGTCTCAAAAAAACTGCGAACTAATTCTTTATTAGCTTCTACAGACATACTTCCAAACCAACTTTCAATTAAAATTTACTAATTGTCGTTCTGCAATTAATTTAAAATGAATAAGATTCTCCATCCTCTGGTACTAACACATTAGAAATTCCTTTTTCATTAATAAAGCTTTTCAATTCTTCTCTTGATAATCCCCAATGGTTTACAGCTTCCATATGAACAGTAACAATTTTTGCGTTTGGAGCAGCCTTCACTACCTCATAGACGTCATCTTTACCCATAATCAGAGAACCACCCACAAGGAATTGGTTGTCCCCAGCATTGATTACAATGATTTCTGGATTATGCGTATCGATTACTTCTTGCACAGCATCATACCAAACTGTATCTCCAGCAACATATAATGCTTTCTCATCAGCATGTTTAAAGACAACACCACATGTATGACCAGCATGCTGTAAGATTTCACCTCTGCCGTGTTCCCCTTTTGTTTTAATCAAGTGGATTCCTTCAAAAACAGTATCCTTTTGTAAAACTTCTACATTTTGGAAACCGACGTTTTTAATTTCTGTTGCATCTTCATCATTTTGAGCAAAAACTTTAATATCTTTTGGCAATGCTTCTATTGCAGCTTCATCCCAGTGGTCTAAATGCAGGTGGGTAACAATAACAGCATTAACGTTAGCGATAATATTATCAATGGACGTTGGTAAGCCTACTAAAGGATTTTTTTGATTTTGTCTTGGTGCAGGAGGTAAACCTACATCTGAACCAAAGGCTGGAAGAGTTCCTTTTTCTGCAAACATTGGATCAACTAAAAATTTTTTCCCTGCGTATTCAATAACGATTGTTGCATTACGAATTTGATGTATATTCATAGATATTAACTCCTTTTTTTTTGAAAATTTCTTTGAACAATGTATAGTCTATACTATGACCCATTAACGGATACACAGATTAAATAAAGTCTTTTGACCGTTTTACTTTATTAATGAAAGGAATTAAATAAATGTTGGATCATACGGACATGAAGATCTTAGATGAATTATCAAGAAACAGTCGAATTACAATGAAAGGATTGGGAGAGAAAGTCCATCTGACCGGACCAGCCACTTCGGCCAGAGTGGCAAAATTAGAAGATAGTGGAGTTATTGAGGGGTATACGATTAAAGTAAACCGAGTTAAATTAGGTTGTTATATACATGCTTTTATTACCATAATTACAGAAAGTATTTTTCATCAACCTTATCTGTCATTCATTAAAACGCAAGAGGAATATTTAATAAATAATTATAAAATCAGTGGAGATGGTTGTTATATTCTTGAAGGTAGATTTCCTTCCACCGAGTTAATGAATCAGTTTTTAGAAGAACTAAATAAACATGCAAACTATAAATTATCGATTGTTATTAATAAATAGTGAATCGATAAATGGGATTATAAGATAAAGTAGTAAAACTAAACTGTTGGGCTAATTCAAAAACAATAATGCTTTAATTAGTTATTCCATTAAAGGGGAGCGATTGCTGCATAGTGGGTCGCTTCTTATTTTAAGAATTGGGCAGTTTAGCGGAGTAATAGAGGTAAGTATAGGAGGTTTATCAATTGAATAGTGGGCTCTTCATTGAGGCAATAGTTAAATATGTTAGAGATTCAGCAATAGAAGATACTGTATGCAATATGGAAGACCCTCCAGGAAGAAAGCCAAGACAGAAAGATTTAGAACTTGCAGAATGGTATAACGAGCAGTCGGCAAGCAATAAAAAAATGATTAAAAAGGCACTTTATGAAGCGGTTGATACAAGTTTGTTTGGATTATTTACAGTTTTGGATGGGGTAAGACCTGTTGAAAATATAACAAATAAAGGAACTTTAAAACTCTACTTTGAAAAAGACGGCAAAAGAACATTACTTAATGATATAGATAACGTGCTATTACACGATATATATAATGCAATTACCAACCCTACTGATTAAATTTCTTCAATAAAATGTATTTATATTAGGTTGTTCATCTTCCGTTAAATTGGAGCAATTATTGAATATTAAATAGAGTGAATGCTTAAAAATGGATTGTTACAATACACTTTTCAATAAGTGTATTTCGGGAGAGGAGGGATGAGTGTGTATAGAAAAATAAGTAATATAGATTTTACCAATTTTACTGGTCAGAAGGTTATTGAAGTAAATACAGAAAAGAACTTACCTTTAGGAATAGACTTTGAAACAGGAAGTATAATCATTGAATGCCCTTGGAGGTTACAAGTTTCTAATGAAGTTGTAATTGGTTATACAGACTGTATCCAAGCACCAGACAAATACTCACATAAAAATGTTGAAAAGCTTCTATTGGGGAAGAGTATATTGAATATTATACATTTTGAAGAAATATCCGATTTAGTTGTGGAATTTGAAGGAAACATTCTTCTTGAGTTGTTTCACGACAGTAATTATTTTGAGGGATGGCAATTAAGAGGAGACAACGGGTTTTATTTATTCACTTTACCAGGAGGATCTTATTCGGATTAGTTTGTATAACCCATCTTATTCAACTAAATAGGAGCTTTAATTGAAGAAATGTATAGTAGTTATCTTGAAATCGAGTCTTCGGCAATCGGGCGCTATCCTGTAACAAGGTTCAGCGCTCGTTTTTCATATTGGCCTAAGTAAATATCTTATTGAAGGAATTTTTAGATTATGAAATAATTGGAATTAAACAAAGTTAAGTATTTTGGGAAATTGACATGTTGAGGGATGTAAAAAAAATTGGGGAGCGATTTATATAAAAGAATGGCATGGATCTGCAGCGATTTGTTTTAATGAAAATAATGAAGTTCTTATGGTAAGAAGTAATGATTCTATTGGGTGGAGTGTCCCATCTGGAGGAATCGAAATAGGCGAGACACCTGAAGAATGTTGCATAAGAGAAGTAAAAGAAGAAACAGGATATGAGGTTAGAGTTATAGAAAGGTTGTTTGTAAAAGAGAGTGTAATAAAGGGGATAAATGTGAACACTCATTACTTTAGAGTAGAGAAAATAGGAGAGAGCGTAGGGATAAATGACCCTGATAAAACAATAATTGAAGCTGCTTGGAAGACTTTATTAGAATTAGATAATTTGATACATATGTATCCTGAAGATTTAGAAACAATTAAAAGGGTGTTGAAAATGAAATTTAAAGTTTATGAGAATGCTCATGATTTTGAGAAAAAGATAGAGTCGTTTTTATTGGAAAAGGAAGATGTATTCAGTCTTTTTTATGGTGTACTGCAAGCGATTAAAGCTGGTAATTATGAGAATCCATTTATGGCAACAATTGAGGAAGACGGAAATGTGTTAGCCTTTTTCCAAATGACACCACCGCATCCGTTAAATATTATCTTTGTCGATGAAAACCGTCTAGATGAAATAATTGATTTCTTCATAAAAAATATGGTCGAACTTAAAATTGAATTTCGTTCAATCATCAGTTTGAAAGAGTGGGCATACAAAGTTGCGGAGAAGTGGGAAGATAAAACAGGTAAGGCTCATCAACTGCTTATGGACCAGGGATTGTATCGTTTAAAAACGGTCAATGAAATGCTTGTACATAGTCCAGGTTCTTGGCGTTATGCGGAAGAAAGTGATTCTGCACTAATCGAGAAGTGGTTCAACTCATTCGAAAATGATGCCGGACTGTCTACTTCGCCAATCGAACAAGTAAAAAAACGTGTTGCAATGTTTCTAAAGGAACAAGAGATCTTTATTTGGGAGGACAAAGGAAAGATAGTGTCTATGATGAAGAAGTCACGTCCTACAAAGAACGGGGTAACCGTTAGTTTGGTTTTTACTCCAAAGGAAGAACGCAAAAAAGGATATGCTCGGACGCTTGTTACGGCAGTATCAAAAGAACTACTTAAAGACTTCAACTTTTGCGTCCTGTACACAGATTTGAGGAATCCGACATCAAATAAGATTTATAGGGAAATTGGCTATGAAAGGATTGCAGACTCTGTTCATCTCGGCTTTGATAAAGGCGAATAATTCAATTTCAATAACTACTCAATATTAAGTCGAATCTTCAATTATCGGGCGCTTTCCTGAAACAAGGATTAGCGCTCTTTTTATCTTGGCCAAAGAGAATTTCATATTGTAGGGATTATCAGGTTATGAAATAATTGGAATTAAACAAACGGGTTAAATAAATTAAAGAGTGTATTACAAATCTAAATAATGTGTACAAATAGGGGACAGGAAAATGAAAGATAAAGAATTTTATGTTTACCACATTGTTACGAGGAAGAAAATGAGCCTTGGTCAGAAAATTAACTTTGATAAGAACCAAAAAAACACCTTATATAGCTTCTTTTTTGAAAAGGAACAATTGAATTCAACTGGTGAGGACTTTATAAAAATTATTAACGGACATTATACTAGTGAGGGCTTAAACTTGAATAGTGAAAATGGTGAAGTCGCCATCAAGTATATAGGTCAAACAATCAGAGCTATCAGAGAAGTAGTAGTGGAAATGGTCAGGTTACAAGAATTTCCTGAATATCCTTCAAGATTATCCTGTTTATATGCAACAAGAAGTTATGAAGAAGCTCTAAAATGGAAAGACATTTTTGAATCTTACAATCGACAAGTATTGCAAGTTGTTAAACTCAAAGTTTTAGGAAACTCTTTTGAGGGTGATGGAAACCTATTACCTAGAGAGGATGGGGTCCCTTTCGCAAAAAAGATTGAACAAGCGAGAGAATATTGGAGTGGTAAAATAAACAATGACCTTCCTGAACTTTTAATTAACGGTGAAATTGAAGTGGTAGAAATAATTAATGATTTCTCAGCTTAACAAAATTGTAAAATTCTACAATTTAGGAGCGATTGCAGAATATCTTTACGTACTTGAGAATTGAGTAGATGAGTTAAAAGAGTAAAAAGAAAGGAAATAAAAAATGGCGTACCACATAAGGGTTAGAGCAGGAGCAATTATAATTGAAAATGGTAGAATTTTATTAACGGAATATAACGATCCAGTCAGAGGTGTGGTTTATGATTTACCAGCTGGAGGGGTTGAACCTAATGAGTACATTATAGATACTGTAAAAAGAGAAGCCATGGAAGAAGCGAGTGTTGATGTTGAAGTGGGACCATTAGCCTTTGTTTATGAGTATGCACCACACTTGAATTCTGAAAAATTTGGGCCTATCCATACTTTAGTTATGATGTTTGAGTGTACATTAAAAAGTGGATCAGTTGCAAGAATGCCAGAAAATCCAGACCCTAATCAAACTGCTATAAAATGGTTACCATTATCACAACTAGAAGATATTCAACTATACGCAGATATTGGAAAGCAAATTCAGGGTTATGCATTAAATAAGAGAAATATTGACTTAATCGAAGAGCATAAACTATAACACTTTAAATAAAGAAAGTAGAAGTTAGGATCGTACAGCGGATTTTCCAGTGTTATCTTTATTCCATAATCGGGCGCGAACCTTTTAAGGATCAGCGCTCTTTTTTTTTTGAGGCTAGTTTACCTAAACTAACTTATTGTGGAAATAATGGAAATTTGAGATGATGTAGTAAAGATTGTTTTGAGTTCATTATGTAAAAGGGGGTACGTTGTGGGAATACCTAAATATCCTGAAGTTCCTAAGCTAACAGATAAACAAATTGACGAGATAACGGAAATAGTGTTTTGGAAAGAGGTTGAGCCTATAAAATGCGATGCAATATTTGTGTTTGGAGGTTCACACCCTGGTAATTGGAAGAAACCTTTAGAAGCTTATCAAAAAGGTTTAGGTGACTGTATTATTGCAACTGGAGGAAGTAGTTTATCAAATATGCGACATCCTGAATGGGATAATATAGGTTTCTCAGAAGCTGAGGTCATTGTTAAGAACTTACTTGAAAATGGTGTTCCTAAAGAAGTTATTTGCTATGAAACTTCATCTATGCACTCAATTGCAAATGTAACAGAAGCCAAGAAAATATTTGATTTTACATCAATAAATAGCTTGTTATTTGTTTGTAAAAGTATCGCTACGGGTAGGCAGTACCGTACTTTATTAAAATATCTCCCGCCGAATATTAGATTTATATCGTATCCTTTTGATACAAGTTTTGATGGCCAAACGACTATAAAGAGAGATAACTGGATGCTAAATGAGAGGAATAAGTCCCTAGTGTTTGGCGAGTATTTAAGGAATATTATTTATGGAATGGAAGGGATGATAAATGCTCCTAGAAAACACGTTGAAGGACTGGAAGACATTGTTTTACACCACTATAAATCATTAGATTAATCTTGTCTCGTTAATCTAAATGAAACAAACTAAAGGCCGGAGTCCAAACTTTGATCTTGCACAACTGTTCTTAATTTTGTAGATAAAGCTACAGGGCAGAAAATGCAAAGAAATTGTGAGTATTTTCACTTAAGCTAATATAAACTGAAAAGAGGAAAGAAAAGCCGATGGATGCTAAATACAATCACAATTGCGCCACAGATAGCAATGAACTGCGGATTTGTAGCCAGCCTGCCAAATACACCTGAACCGAATCCGAGCATTATGAACACGGTCGATAAGCCCAGCACAAACAATAGTGTCCTTAGCAATAGAACCAGCTGTAGCCGGATTGGTCCCAAACGGATAGTTGGTCTAGTTGCATGATCCAAAACGTTGGACCCGGACAAGTACGCGGTATACACAGGCAGAAGTGGAAGAATACATGGATGGAAAAAGCAGAGCAGTCCTGTAACAAATACGCCTCCGATAAACAGCTGTTCCGACATGCCAATCACCTCCATTCACAAAATATGTTATAAATATGTAATTACATTATATCGAGCAAAGCTTGCACGGAATATCGAATAATAATTGCATTTTCTATGAAATAATCATGAATGGCTGAAAAATTCTAATTGACTATCTAATACCTTGCATACTATAATCACACTTAATACTTTTAAAAGCATATTGAAATGAAGCTATGAAGAGAATCTATTAAGTCTTATCTCCCTGTTGTAGAGAGCCGGCGGTTGGTGAAAGTCCGGTACAAAGGTAAGAGGAATTTCAATCTTGGAGCTTTTCTTTGCCTGCGTACGCAAATCGGCAAAGCGGTGTTCAGCCGTTACAATTAGAGTGGAAAGTCGCATGCTTTCAAGAAGGGTGGTACCGCGTGAATTAGTCACGTCCCTTCGGAAAACGTGCGGCTTTTTTGTGTTATAGTCTTTTATTTTGGGAGGAATTCATGATGCAGCAAGAGCAATGGTCATCGAAGTTGGGATTTGTTTTGGCGTCTGCAGGGTCTGCAATTGGTCTTGGGGCGATTTGGAAGCTACCGTATGTAACTGGTGTGAGCGGCGGTGGGGCATTTATCCTTTTATTTTTACTATTTTCCGTGTTGATTGGTTTTCCCCTTTTGCTTGGTGAGTTTATCATCGGAAGGAGCACAGGGAAGGAAGCGGTGTCTGCCTACAAGGAGATTGCACCAGGAACGAAATGGCATTGGATTGGGTATCTTGGCGTGTTTACCTGCTTTATACTGTTGTCATTTTATAGTGTGATCGGAGGCTGGATTGTCCAGTACTTATTCTATGGGGTAACAGGAATGATGGGTAGTTTTGCCGGCGGTTATGAAGGACTATTTACGGAAGCGGTGTCCAATCCGATCGCGGCGGTTGCTGCACAAGGTGCATTCTTGCTTTTGACTATTCTCGTGGTGGCTAAAGGTGTACAGAATGGTATCGAGAAGATGAATAAAATCATGATGCCTGCTTTATTTATTTTATTCATCGTGTTAATAGTTCGCTCACTATCGCTAGACAATGCAATGGAGGGTGTCTCGTTCTTTTTATACCCTGACTTTTCAAATATTACTGCAGAAAGCGTGCTGTTTGCGATGGGGCAGTCATTTTTCTCCTTAAGTGTCGGGGTATCGGTGATGGTGACCTATAGCTCCTATCTATCGAAAGAAGAGAGCCTTGTGCAACCGGCTGTTTCAGTTGTCGGGGTGAATCTGTTCATCTCCATCCTTGCAGGCCTTGCCATTTTTCCAGCGGTTTTCTCCTTGGGATCTGAGCCGGCGGAAGGACCTGGCTTGTTGTTTATCGTACTACCGTCTGTATTTGACCAGATAATGTTCGGGAATGTATTTCTGTTTCTATTTCTGGCTCTATTTCTATTTGCCACCCTTACTTCGGCCTTTTCGATGCTGGAAATTGTCGTGGCAGCACTGACTAAGAACAAAGGCGGCAGAAGAAGTAAAGCGGCCTGGTTGACGGGATTTGGAATCTTCCTTATCGGCATTCCATCCGCCCTATCCTATAGTGTGTTGGGAGACGTCACCATCTTCGGGAAAACGGTATTCGACAGCGCCGATTTTCTGGTCAGCAACATCCTGATGCCTGTAGGTGCCTTACTCATATCGATTTTCGTTTCATATAAGTTAAAGAAGGACATCCTTAGAAGTGAGGTTATCCAAGGGTCCAAAGGGTTAAATGGCTTATTTTCGTTGTGGTACCTGTTGATGAGGTATGTTGTTCCGGTTGTGATTGTGGTTGTGTTTTTGAATGTGGTGGGTGTGATTTAAACGTAGGTACGGGTCCCGTGTCCCGCGGGACCTGTACCCATTTAAATCTATAAAGGATTAACGCTTATTTTGGGATAGAGGACTTAGTAAATAGGCTTAAATGCATTGTCCTTTTCCATTAAGTAGAATGTATATTCCATAACTCTATTCAAAGAAGAAAAGACCTTTGGGGAAATACAGGAACACGAAGAAAAGATTGTTCAATGAGGCAAAATGAAATTCTTATAGACTGTTCATTTGGATTCCGTCCAAATTGTAATTGCCCAGCGGAGCGTTAGGTTGAACAAAAAAATAAAAAATTGATTTCTCGTAAACTTTTAGGAAATCGACTCATTTTCTCTTTAGTTAATAGTTATTAGGAAAAACAAGAAATCATCCATTTAAAGTTTTTGTAAGAATGATTTACAAACGTTACAATGTTCTTGCTACAAACAATAGATGGAAGCTTTTATGATGAGTTTTATATTTCAAAGATATTAACATTTTAACTCAATTATTTAGGAGTGAATACAGCATAGCGGGAGAGCTCTATACTTAAGAAAAGGGCAGATTACTTCAATAAGTATTTTGGAATTTGTGTCTAAGTATTTGTTGAGGAGGGCGAAATTTGAAAAAGAATATAGCGATAATATTAAGTTTAATTTTCATATTAATAGGTTGTTCTTCTGAAGAGGAAAGAGTAGTTAGTAAATTGAAATCTGAAGTTGAAGGTAAGTATAGTATTGTGATTTTTGATGATAAATCGACTTCTGGAGAGTTTCAACAAAGAATAAATAATGATTTAATGGATGCAAATAAATTATGGGATAAAGTTCCTTCCTTATCGTACATAATTGTAGATGAGAATTCATCCCATGATTTTGATTATAAAGAAGTCTTATCTTTAAATGAGTTCCCTGAAATTTTTGTTTTTGACAATAAAGGGATAGTTCTTAGAACAAATAAATTCGAAGATTTAGAAGAGTTATTGCTAAATTAAAACAAAAGTTACAATATCGTGTTTTTCCATAATACCAGCTAATATAAGTCAATACTTTTTAAGTAATCATACTAGATTAAAGATGCTATAATGAAAATGAGCATCACAAAGAAGCTTCAA
Organism: Sutcliffiella sp. FSL R7-0096; assembly: GCF_038595065.1. Lineage (NCBI taxonomy): Bacteria > Bacillati > Bacillota > Bacilli > Caryophanales > Bacillaceae > Sutcliffiella > Sutcliffiella sp. FSL R7-0096. Next base: position 3,067,764 of record NZ_CP152003.1, on the reverse strand, counting down.
TAACCACTATTGAAGTTTTTGTAAGATTTGTAATTATTTGTATGGTTTTATGCGGTATATTTTTGTTTATGCTTTAATATGGCATAAATCCAATGCAATAGCTTGTTGGCGCAAGCTATGATGGCTACTTTGTGAGGCTTGCCCTCACTTCTTTTTTTGTCATAATACTCTCGAATTTTCACATTACGGTT